>NZ_BNBS01000052.1 GCF_014656075.1 Streptomyces hydrogenans | reverse complement strand
CCGCGGCCTCGGCGGCGGCCTCGGCGGCGGCCTTCTCCGCCGCTGCCCTGGCGGCCTCCTCGGCCGCCTTCGCGGCGGCGGCGGCGGCCGCGAGACGGCGGGCCTCCTCCGCGCGGAGCAGGGCCTCCTCCGCCTTGCGCTGCTTCTCCTGGCGGAGCGCCTCGGCCTCGGCCCGGAGCCGGGCCTCCTCCTCGGCCTGCTTGCGGAGGCGCTCCTGCTCCTCGCGGCGGGCCTTCTCCTCGGCTGCGAGGCGGCGGGCCTCCTCCTCCGCGGCGATCCGGGCCTCCTCGGCCTTGCGCCGGGCCTCCTCGGCCTGCCGCTCGGCCTCCAGGCGCCGGGCCTCCTCCTCCTCGCGCCGCTTGCGCTCCTCCTCCTCGGCGCGCAGCTTGGCGAGCTGCTCCTGGCGCTCGCGCTCCAGCCGCTCCTCCTCTGCCTTGCGAGCGGCCTCCTCCTCGGCCTTGCGCCGCGCCTCCTCCTCGGCCTTGCGGCGGGCCTCCTCGGCGGCCTTCACCTCGGCCTCGGAGAGGGGCAGCATGCGGTCGAGCCGGTGGCGCACGACGGTGGTGACGGCCTCGGGCTCCTGGCCCGCGTCGACGACGAGGTAGCGCGAGGGGTCGGCGGCGGCGAGGGCGAGGAAACCGGCCCGCACGCGCGCGTGGAACTCGGGCGGCTCCGACTCCAGCCGGTCCGGCGCCTCGGTGAACCGCTCCCGGGCGGTCTCCGGGGAGACGTCGAGGAGGACGGTCAGGTTCGGTACGAGGCCGCCGGTGGCCCAGCGGGAGATGCGGGCGATCTCGGTCGGGGACAGGTCCCGGCCGGCGCCCTGGTAGGCGACGGACGAGTCGATGTACCGGTCGGTGAGGACGATGGCGCCCCGCTCCAGGGCGGGCCGGACCAGGGAGTCGACGTGCTCGGCGCGGTCGGCGGCGTACAGCAGCGCCTCGGCGCGGTTCGAGAGCCCGGCCGAGGAGACGTCGAGCAGGATCGAGCGGAGCCGCTTGCCGATGGGGGTGGCGCCGGGCTCGCGGGTGACGACGACCTCGTGGCCCTTGGCGCGGATCCAGTCGGCGAGCGCCTGGACCTGGGTGGACTTGCCGGCGCCGTCGCCGCCCTCCAGGGCGATGAAGAAGCCGGTGGCGGCCGGGGCCTGGGCGGGGTCGCCGCCGCGCAGCGCGTCGCGCAGGTCGCGGCGGAGCGGGACGCCCGCGCGGTCGTCGGCCTTGGCGAGGACGAGCGCGGCGACCGGCAGCAGCAGCGCGCCGACGAGCGCCAGGGTGAAGGCGGCGCCGCCGTGGTCGAAGACGAACTTCCCCGAGTCGGAGACGAAGCGGTGCGGGCCGATCGCGGCGGCGAGCAGCGGCGCGGCGAGCGCGCCGACGGCGATGCCCACGCGGGCGGTGGCCTGGAGGTGCGCGGTGGTGCGCTCCCGGCGCGGCTCCTCGGTCTCCTGGTCGATGAGGACGTGCCCGGTGTTGGCGGCGACGCCGGCCGCGTAGCCGGCGAGGGCGGCGAGGAGGAGCACGGTCGCGGTGTCGGGCACCAGGCCGACGGCGATCAGGGCGACGCCGGTGACGGCGACGGCGAGGGCGAGCAGCCGGCGCCGGGAGAGCACCGGCAGCACGGAGCGGGCGGTGCGGATGCCGACGGCGGTGCCGCCGCTGAGCGCGAGCACCAGCAGGGCGTAGGTGACCGGGCCGCCGTCGAGGTCGAAGGCGTGCAGGGCGGCGAGCGAGGCGGCGGCGCCGATGGCGCCGGCGACGGTGGCGCAGGCCAGGACGAGCAGCGGCACGGCTCCGGTGCGGCCCTTGTCGGCGGCGGGGCGGCGCAGCCCCTCCAGCGGCGAGCGGGGGCGCGGGGTCTGTCCGCCGGGCAGGGTGATCGCGGCGAGCACGCTGACGGAGGCGGCGAGGAGGCCGGCGGCGACGTACGCGCCGAGGGCGGCCTGGTGGAGCGAGAACCAGTCGATGCCGGAGCCGAGCAGGTTGCCGACGAGGGTGGCGGCGAGCAGGACGGCGGCGGCGGCCGGGACGGCGAGGAAGGCGGTGCGCTGGTTGAGCGTGCGCAGGGCGCCGAGGTGGTCGGGGAGCGGGCGCACGGCGTCGCCCTCGACCGGCGCGGCGGGCAGCAGCGCGGGGGCGGCGCCGTCGCGGCAGACCGTCCAGAGGCGTTCGGCGGCGCCGGTCAGGAAGACCGTGCCGAGCAGGAACCACAGGGCGTCGTCCGGGGTCCAGTCGATCCACAGCGGCGCGATGACGAGCAGCGCGATCCGCAGCCCGTCGGCGCCGATCATGGTCCACCGCCGGTCGAGGGCGGCGCCGGGCGCGGTCAGGGCGGTGAGGGGGCCGAGCAGGACGGCGCCGAAGAGGACCGTGGCGAGCAGCCGGGCGCCGACGACGGCGGCCACGGCGAAGGCGAGGCCCCGCCCTCCGCCGCCGAACGCGCCCCCGACGAGCGCGGCCTGGAGGCCGAGCAGGACGAGGACGAGGAGGGCGAGGGCGTCGCCGACCCCGCCGACGACCTGGGCGCTCCACAGCCTGCGCAGTGGCTGGTGGCGGACGAGGGCCCGTACGGCGCGCTCCCGGGAATCCGCGACGAGGGCCGCGTCGAAGACGGGGGCGGCGCCGGGGGCGGGTGCGGCTTCGGAGTCGCCCAGAAGCTCTGGCTGCTCTGCTCGCGTCATCCGTCCACCCTATCCGGACGGCCTGGCTCACCGGGCCCACAGTCGAACATATGGAGGAAGGGCGGGAGCCGCGGCTCCCGCCCTTCCTCACGCACCGCCGTCCGGCTTCCGCCGGGCCGGCCCGTCCGGACTACTCCGGCTCGGCCGCGGCCGTCTTCTTCGCGGTGGCGGTCGTCTTCGCCGCCGTCGTGGTCTTCTTCGCCGCGGTCTTCTTGGCCGCCGTCGTCTTCTTGGCGGCCGTCTTCTTGGCCGCGGTCTTCTTCGCCGGGGCCTTCTTGGCGGTCTTCTTCGCCGGTCCCTTGGCCCGCTTCTCGGCCAGCAGCTCGTAGCCGCGCTCCGGCGTGATCGTCTCGACGCTGTCGCCGGTGCGCAGGGTCGCGTTGGTCTCGCCGTCGGTGACGTACGGGCCGAAGCGGCCGTCCTTGACGACCACGGGCTTCTCGCTGACGGGGTCGGTGCCGAGCTCCTTCAGCGGCGGCTTGGCGGCGGCCCGGCCACGCTGCTTGGGCTGGGCGTAGATCGCCAGCGCCTCCTCCAGCGTGATGGAGAAGAGCTGGTCCTCGCTGGTCAGCGACCGCGAGTCGGTGCCCTTCTTGAGGTACGGGCCGTAGCGGCCGTTCTGCGCGGTGATCTCGACGCCCTCGGCGTCGGCGCCGACCACGCGCGGCAGCGACATGAGCTGGAGGGCCTCCTCCAGGGTGACGGTGTCCAGGGACATCGTCTTGAAGAGGGAGGCGGTGCGCGGCTTGACCGCGTTCTTGCCGGTCTTCGGGGTGGACTCGGGCAGGATCTCGGTCACGTACGGGCCGTACCGGCCGGCCTTGGCGACGATCTGGTGGCCGCTGACCGGGTCGGTGCCCAGCTCGAAGTCGCCGCTCGGCTTGGCGAGCAGCTCCTCGGCGTACTCCACGGTGAGCTCGTCGGGCGCGAGGTCGTCGGGGACGTCGGCCTTCTGGTAGCCCTCCTGCTCCCGCTCGCCGCGCTCGACGTAGGCGCCGTAGCGGCCGACGCGGAGCACGATGCCGTCGCCGACGGGGAACGAGGAGATCTCGCGGGCGTCGATGGCGCCGAGGTCGGTGACGAGTTCCTTGAGGCCGCCGAGGTGGTCGCCGTCGCCGTTGCCCGCGTCGGCGGCGCCGCCTGCGGCCTCGCCCTCTCCGAAGTAGAAGCGCTTGAGCCACGGCACGGACTGGGCCTCGCCGCGGGCGATGCGGTCGAGGTCGTCCTCCATGCGGGCGGTGAAGTCGTAGTCGACGAGCCGGCCGAAGTGCTTCTCCAGCAGGTTGACCACGGCGAAGGAGAGGAAGGACGGCACGAGGGCCGTGCCCTTCTTGAAGACGTAGCCGCGGTCGAGGATGGTGCCGATGATCGAGGCGTACGTCGACGGGCGGCCGATCTCGCGCTCCTCCAGCTCCTTGACCAGGGTGGCCTCGGTGTAGCGGGCGGGCGGCTTGGTGGCGTGGCCGTCGGCGGTGATCTCCTCGGCGGAGAGCGCGTCGCCCTCGGTGACCTGCGGGAGGCGCCGCTCGCGGTCGTCGAGCTCGGCGTTCGGGTCGTCGGCGCCCTCCACGTAGGCCTTCATGAAGCCGTGGAAGGTGATCGTCTTGCCGGAGGCCGAGAACTCGGCGTCGCGGCCGTCGGCGGAGGTGCCGCCGATCTTGACGGTGACGGAGTTGCCGGTGGCGTCCTTCATCTGGGAGGCGACGGTCCGCTTCCAGATGAGCTCGTAGAGCTTGAACTGGTCGCCGGTCAGGCCGGTCTCGGCCGGGGTGCGGAAACGATCACCCGAAGGCCGGATCGCCTCGTGCGCCTCCTGCGCGTTCTTGACCTTGCCGGCGTAGACGCGCGGCTTCTCCGGCAGGTAGTCGGCGCCGTACAGCTGCGTCACCTGGGCGCGGGCGGCCGCCACGGCGGTGTCGGAGAGCACGGTGGAGTCCGTACGCATGTAGGTGATGAAGCCGTTCTCGTACAGCTTCTGCGCCACCTGCATGGTCGCCTTCGCGCCGAAGCCGAGCTTGCGGCTGGCCTCCTGCTGGAGGGTGGTGGTGCGGAAGGGCGCGTACGGCGAGCGGCGGTACGGCTTCGACTCGACCGAGCGGACCGAGAAGCGGGTCTCGGCGAGGGCGGCCGCGAGCGCGCGGGCGTTCGCCTCGTCGAGGTGGAGCACCGCCTCGCTCTTCAGCCGGCCGTCGGCGCCGAAGTCACGGCCCTGGGCGACGCGCTTGCCGTCGACCGCCGCGAGGCGCGCGACCAGCGTGGACGGGTCGGAGGCGTCACCGGTGCGGCCGGTGGAGAAGGTGCCGGTGAGGTCCCAGTACTCGGCGGAGCGGAAGGCGATGCGCTCGCGCTCGCGCTCGACGACGAGGCGGGTGGCGACGGACTGCACGCGGCCCGCCGACAGCTTCGGCATGACCTTCTTCCACAGGACCGGCGAGACCTCGTAGCCGTACAGCCGGTCGAGGATGCGGCGGGTCTCCTGGGCGTCGACCATGCGCTGGTTGAGCTCGCGCGGGTTGGCGACGGCCTCGCGGATCGCGTCCTTGGTGATCTCGTGGAAGACCATCCGGTGGACGGGGACCTTGGGCTTGAGGACTTCCTGGAGGTGCCACGCGATGGCCTCGCCCTCGCGGTCCTCATCGGTGGCGAGGAAGAGCTCGTCGGACTCGGCCAGCAGGTCCTTGAGCTTCTTGACCTGCGCCCTCTTGTCGGCGTTGACGACGTAGATGGGCTGGAAGTCGTGCTCGACGTCGACGCCGAGGCGGCGGACCTCGCCGGTGTACTTCTCCGGTACCTCGGCGGCGCCGCTGGGGAGGTCACGGATGTGCCCGACGCTCGCCTCGACGACGTAGCCGGGGCCGAGGTAGCCCTTGATCGTCTTCGCCTTGGCAGGCGACTCGACGATGACGAGTCGGCGGCCGCCGTGTGCGGTCTCGCTGGTCGGGGACAACTTCGCTCTTCTCTCCGGTCGACACTCTCCAGGCCCGGTGCGGGCCCGTGCGGGCCAGGGCCGGCCCGTACGGCGCTGGCAGCGCCACGCAGCGCCGGTACGACGCTGGGCGCGCACGACAACGCCACGGACGGTGACGCTCCCGTCGCTGCGGAGTGTGACGGTACAACCCGCCCCCGTGTCAAACAGGGAAAGCCCGCAACGGCCACTCGAACGGTAACCCGACTCCTGCCCTTCCTGCCGCCCGGACTGCCGGACCGGCGGGGCGGCCGGGTGTGGAGCGCGTCTCAGCGGGCGGCGCGGGCGGCGGCTCAGAGGCGGCCGAAGCACCAGACGCCGAGGGCCAGGGAGGCCGCTCCGGCCAGCCCCGTGAGGACGGCGGCGGCCCGCGGGGCGACCCCGATCGCGACGGGCGCGCCGTGCCGGACCCGGACCGTGGTCCACAGCAGCAGCGCGCCTCCGAACAGCGCGAACGCCGTTCCCGCGAAGATCGCCGGCCCGCTCTCCATGCCCGTACCCGCTTCCCGTCCCGGCGCCGCACCCGCGCGGTGTGTCGCTCCCCGAGGTGTCCTGAGAGGGAGGCTGACACCTTCCGGCGTCAGGGACGCGAATTCCGGGTGAACGACGCGGGCCGGGCCGCGCGGTTTCACGAAGATGGCCGGTAGTGCCCCACTACTCCGTCCCCGCTCCCTGCTTCCCGTCCTCCGGAAGCAGGGACTCCGGGGTGAGGAAGCCCTCCTCGACGAGGAGGCGGATGGCCTGCGGGGTGCGGTCCCGCAGCAGCACCGGGTCCTCGCCCATGAGCTGGGCGATCGCGTCGAGGATCCGGCCGGCGCTGAGCGTGCCGTCGCAGACGCCGGCGAAGCCCGCGCCCACGTGGTCGACCCGGGTGGCGCGGCGCATGCCCCGGTTCTGGCGGAGGACGACGTGCTCGGGGTCCTCGGCACCGGGCAGCCCGACCTGCTCCTGGACCACCTCGGGGGCGAGGGTGAAGCTGTCCTCCAGCAGCGCGGCGTCGTCGTGGTGGCGCAGGTAGTCCTGGCGCTCGAAGTGGGCGCGGACGGCCGGGCCGAGCGGCTGCTCCACCGGGTGCGGCCACTCCTCGACCACGATCGACGGCTCGGCCTCGCCCGCGGCCACCGCCGGGTCGCGCCGCAGGGTGATCCAGCCGAAGCCGATCGACCGGGTCCCGCTCGCCTCGAAGGCGTCCAGCCAGCGGTCGTACGCCGCCCGGTACGCCTCGGGGTCGCCGCGGTGGTCGCCGCTGTCCCGCAGCCACAGCTCGGTGTACTGGGTGACGTCCTGCACCTCGCGCTGGACGATCCAGGCGTCGCAGCCGCGCGGCACCCAGGAGCGCAGCCGGTCCTGCCACTCCTCGCCGTCGACGTGCTGCCAGTTGGCGAGGAACTGGGCGTACCCGCCGTCGTTCAGCCGCTCGCCGGCCTGCTGGACGAGGGTGCGGCACAGGTCGTCGCCGCTCATCCCGCCGTCCCGGTAGGTGAGTCCGGCGCCGGGGGAGATCACGAACGGCGGGTTGGAGACGATCAGGTCGTACGTGTCGCCGTCCACCGGCTCGTAGAGCGAGCCCTCGAGCAGCTCGGCCTCGCGGGCCCCGGAGAGGGCGAGCGTCAGCCGGGTGAAGTCCAGCGCCCGCGGGTTGAGGTCGGTGGCGGTGACCAGGGTGGCGTGCCGGGCCGCGTGCAGGGCCTGGATGCCGGAGCCGGTGCCGAGGTCGAGCGCGGCGGCGACCGGGGTGCGGACGGTGATGCCCGCGAGGGTGGTGGAGGCGCCGCCGACGCCCAGGACGACCCCCTCCTCCTTGCTGCCGATCCCGCCGGCCCCGCCGACGGCGCAGCCCAGGTCGGAGACGATGAACCAGTCCTCGCCGTCGGGGCCGCCGTACGGCCGCACGTCGACGGTCGCGCGCACGGCGCCGTCCTCCCGGACCACCCAGCCGTCGGCCAGGGCCTCCTCCAGCGGGAGCGCGGCGGCGGCCGGGCCGTCCGCGACGGCCCGCTGGAGCAGGAAGAGCCGGACGAGGGTCTCCAGCGGGGAGTCGCCGCGGGTGGCGCGCAGGGCGGGCACGGTCTCGCTGCGGGCGAGCGCCGCGTAGGCGGGGGCGCCGAGCAGGTCGAGCAGGCCGTCGGCGGTGAAGTCCGCGGCGAGAAGGGCCTCGCGCAGTCGGGCGGCGTGCGCGGGCACCGGAAGGCTGGGGGTCAGGCTGGTCGTACTCACGCGCTCCATTGTGACGGCCGCCACCGGCAACCCGGTCACCGACAGCCCGACGGCCGGCCCGGGAGTGGTCCCGGGCCGGCCGTGCGGACGCCGTCGCGGCCGCCGGGACCCCGCGCGGGGCGGAGCGCCCGGCCTCGGGCCGCGGAGCGGTCAGGACTCCGCGGAGGCGGTGGCCTTCGCCTTCGGCGAGGCGGAGGTGGTGGGCGTGGCCGTGGCGCCCGCCTTCGGGGAGGCGGAGCCGGTCGGCGTCTTCGGGACCGACGGGGTCGGCTTCTGGCAGCCCGGCTGCTTGGCCATGGCCTGACCCAGCTCGCCGTTCTCCAGGTTGGCCAGGGCGTTCTGGTCCATCTTCTCGATCTTGGTGAGGCCGTCGGCGACGTCCTTGAGCCCCTCGGCGAACTTCTGCTGGTTCGTCGGGTCGAGCGCGTCGACCTGCTTCTTCAGCCCGTCGTAGGCGACGGCGGTCGCGTTGAGCTCCGCGATGACGTCCTTCTGGACCTTCTCGCCGTTCTCGATCGGCGGGACGCCGGCGGTCTCGACGGCCTTGGCCAGCGCCCGGTCGGCGTCCGCGATGTCCTTGAACGCCTGCGAGTCCGCGGCCTGGATCTCCGCCGGACGGCTGTCGGCCGCGGTCGAGATGATGATCTGGTGGGCGTCGGCCCGCTTCTGGATCTGCGGCTTCGCCTGGTCGCAGAACGACTTGGCCCAGTCGTTGACCTTGTCGCCCTCGTCCTCGCTGCAGCCGGACAGCACGAGCACCAGTACCGCACCGCCGGACAGCGCTGCCGCAAGCTTCTTGTTCACCGGATCGGTCCCTTCCAAGACTCTCGGCCCCGGAACATACACGCCGCGCGGGTGACTTCCACCTTTCGTACGAGTGATTCATCCCGTGTTGAATCCGTTTGAACCAAGCGGCGCCGGGCCTCCGGGCCCCTCCCCCGCCCCGGAAATGAGACGGACGCCACGTCAGGCGACGGTCACCGGACGCCGCTTGGAGACCCACACGGAGACCCCCACCACGAGCAGCGCGAGGACGGCGATCCCGGCCCGCGCCCAGGCGTTCGCGTCCTCGCCGTACCCGAAGCGCACGACGGCCGGGGCGATCAGCAGCGCCACCAGGTTCATCACCTTGAGGAGCGGGTTGATCGCCGGCCCCGCGGTGTCCTTGAACGGGTCGCCGACGGTGTCGCCGATCACCGTCGCCTCGTGCGCCGGGCTGCCCTTGCCGCCGTGGTTGCCGTCCTCGACCAGCTTCTTCGCGTTGTCCCAGGCACCGCCGGAGTTGGCCAGGAAGACCGCCATCAGCGCGCCGGTGCCGATCGCCCCGGCGAGGTACGCGCCGAGCGGTCCGACGCCGAGCGCGAACCCGACCGCCACCGGTGCGGTGACGGCGAGCAGCCCGGGCGTGGCCAGCTCGCGCAGCGCGTCCTTGGTGCAGATGTCGACGACCCGACCGTACTCGGGTAGTTCGGTGCCGTTCATGATCCCGGGGTGCTCGCGGAACTGCCGCCGCACCTCGTACACCACCGAACCGGCCGACCGGGAGACCGCGTTGACGGCCAGTCCGGAGAAGAGGAAGACGACGGCCGCGCCGAGGATCAGACCGACCAGGTTGTTGGGCTGCGAGATGTCCATGGAGAGGGTGAGTTCACCGGCCCGCGCGCCGACCTCCGCGACCGAGGTGGCGATGGCGTCCCGGTACGAGCCGAAGAGCGCGGCGGCGGCGAGGACGGCCGTCGCGATCGCGATGCCCTTGGTGATCGCCTTGGTGGTGTTGCCGACGGCGTCCAGCTCGGTGAGCACCTGCGCGCCGGCGCCCCGCACGTCCCCGGACATCTCGGCGATGCCCTGCGCGTTGTCGGCGACCGGCCCGAAGGTGTCCATGGCGACGATCACGCCGACGGTGGTGAGCAGCCCGGTGCCGGCGAGTGCGACCGCGAAGAGCGCGAGCATGATCGAGGCCCCGCCGAGCAGGAACGCGCCGTAGACGGCGAGGGCGATGAGCAGCGCCGCGTACACGGCGGACTCCAGGCCGATGGCGACCCCGGCGAGGACGACGGTGGCCGGGCCGGTGAGGGCGGAGCGGCCGATGTCCTGGACGGGGCGGCGGCCGGTCTCGGTGAAGTAGCCGGTGAGCCGCTGGATCAGCGCGGCGAGCACGATCCCGATGGCGACGGCGACGAGGGCGAGGACCCGCGGGTCGCCGTCGTGCCCGGTCAGGCCCGGTTCGGTGACGCCGGCCAGCTCGGCGTAGGACGACGGGAGGTAGACGAAGGCGGCGACGGCGACGAGGACGAGGGAGACGACGGCGGAGACGAAGAAGCCGCGGTCGACGGCGCGCATCCCGCCGCGGTCGGAGCGCCGGGGCGCGACGGCGAGGATGCCGACGACGGCGGTGAGCACCCCGATCGCGGGCACGACCAGCGGGAAGACCAGGCCGTGGTCGCCGAAGGCGGCCTTGCCGAGGATGAGGGCGGCGACCAGGGTGACGGCGTACGACTCGAAGAGGTCGGCGGCCATGCCCGCGCAGTCGCCGACGTTGTCGCCCACGTTGTCGGCGATGGTGGCGGCGTTGCGCGGGTCGTCCTCGGGGATGCCCTGTTCGACCTTGCCGACCAGGTCGGCGCCGACGTCGGCGGCCTTGGTGAAGATGCCGCCGCCGACCCGCATGAACATGGCGATGAGGGCGGCGCCGAGCCCGAATCCCTCCAGGACCTTGGGCGCGTCGGCGGCGTAGACGAGGACGACGCAGGCGGCGCCGAGCAGCCCGAGCCCGACGGTGGACATGCCGACGGCCCCGCCGGTGCGGAAGGCGATCCGCATCGCCCGGCGGGCGGCCTCGGCCGGGTCCCGGCCGGGCTCTCCGGGGCCCGGGGCGGCCTCCCGGGCGGCGGCGGCGACCCGGACGTTGGCCCGCACCGCGAGGCGCATCCCGACGTACCCGGTGACCGCCGAGAACAGGGCCCCGACCAGGAAGAACAGCGAGCGCCCGGCCCGCTCCGACCAGGAGTCGGCGGGCAGCGCCATGAGCAGGAGGAAGACGACGACGGCGAAGAGTCCGATGGTGCGCAGCTGGCGCGCGAGGTAGGCGTTGGCGCCCTCCTGCACGGCGGCGGCGATCCGCCGCATCGCCGGGGTGCCCTCGTCGGCCTTGAGCACCTGCCGGCCGAAGAGCCCGGCGGTGACCAGTGCGGCGAGGGCGACCCCGGCGATGACGGCGACGATCGTCCGGTTCCCGCTGGTGAGCACCGCCGCGGCGAGGGCGGCGGAGGCCTGGGCCAATTCCGGTTCCGGGTGCATGGGCACGGATCATAGGCAGCCGAAGCGGTACAAACCGGCTCCCGCAGGCGGCACCCCGGTGGAATCCTTCGATTGCCCCTGGAGACCCCGGGACGCGTGAAGAGGCCCTGCCGCGGGGCAGGGCCTCTTCAGGTACGTCAGGTACCGCGCTCGGGGTGCGGGGTCAGGACAGGACGTCCGCGTCCGTCTCCGCCGGCGTGGTGGGCCAGCTCATCCGGATGGTGCCGCCGTCGTCGCCGGCGGTCACCTCGACGTCGTCGACGAGCCCGCGGATCACCGCGAGGCCCATCTCGTCCTCACCGTCGGCGTCGTCGGACTCCCCCGGGGCCTCGGCGCGCGCGCCGGGGACACCGGCCGCCGCACCCGCACCGGGCACCTCGTCACCGACCTCGATGGAGAACGTCTTCTCCTCCTCGGTCAGCACGACCCGGATGGGCGTGGTGACGCCGTTGCCGCGGTGCAGCCCGACGGCGCGGGAACACGCCTCGCCGACGGCGAGTCGCACCTCGTCGAGGACCGCCTCGTCCACCCCGGCCCGGCGGGCGACCGCGGCCGCCACCAGGCGGGCCGTACGGACGTGCTCGGGCTGGGCGCTGAAGCGGAGTTCAACGGTGGCCATGGGATACCCCCGGTCAGTCGACCGCGTTGACGGCCTCGTCGACCGAGGTGTGGATCGGGAAGACCTTGGTGAGGCCCGTGATCCGGAAGATCTTCAGAATGCGCTCCTGGTTGCAGACCAGACGCAGCGAGCCCTCGTGCGCGCGCACGCGCTTCAGCCCACCGACGAGCACCCCGAGTCCGGTGGAGTCGAGGAAGTCCACTCCCTCCATGTCGACGACCAGGTGGTAACTGCCGTCGTTCACCAACTCGACCAACTGCTCGCGCAGCTTGGGCGCGGTATAAACATCAATCTCGCCACCGACCTCGACGACCGTACGGTCGCCGCCAGCTCCGGGCACAGTGCGAGTCGACAGGGACAGGTCCACGGATCCTCCAGCACCTTGCTATCGGGCGTTCGCCCCTCTGCGTCTCCCGGTCGGAGTCAGAGAACGAATCGCCAGCCGCGATGGCATTCAATCACTTACCAGCAGCCATGCACGACGCCTTGGGAGCATTGTCCGTCACGCCGGTGACACACTCGGTGCCGATGGCCAAGAATCACCGCACCGCTCGACCCGCCGGGGACACGGGCAGCCGCCCCTCCCCGCACCGGATCCTCGAACGGCTCACCTCGGGCGAGAGCCGCGCCGCGCGCATCACTCATATGGAGCACATGCCCGCTCGGACGGGCCGCCATGCCGTCTGGCCGGACCGGATCCGCTCCGAGGTGATCGCCGCGATCCAGGAGGCCGGGATCGACCACCCCTGGGCCCACCAGGCCGAGGCCGCCGAGCACGCCCTCGACGGCGAGTCCGTGGTGATCGCCACGGGAACCGCCTCGGGCAAGTCGCTCGCCTACCTCGCCCCGGTGCTCTCCACCCTCCTCGACGGCGCGGAGGCCGCGAACGGGCGCGGGGCGACCGCCCTCTACCTCTCCCCCACCAAGGCCCTCGCCGCCGACCAGCGGCGCGCCGTCCGGGAGCTCGCCGCCCCGCTCGGCAACCGGATCCGGCCCGCCGTCTACGACGGCGACACCCCGGTCGAGGAACGGGAGTGGGTCCGCCAGTACGCGAACTACGTCCTCACCAACCCCGACATGCTGCACCGGGGCATCCTCCCCGCCCACCCCCGCTGGTCCTCCTTCCTGCGCTCGCTGCGCTACGTCGTCATCGACGAGTGCCACACCTACCGGGGCGTCTTCGGCTCCCACGTCGCCCAGGTCCTGCGCCGGCTGCGCCGGGTCTGCGCCCGGTACGGCTCCGATCCGGTCTTCCTCCTCGCCTCCGCCACCTCCGCCGACCCGGCCCACGCCGCCGGGCGTCTCACCGGCCTGCCCGTCACCGAGGTCTCCGACGACGCCTCCCCGCGCGGCGAACTGGTCTTCGCCCTGTGGGAGCCGCCCCTCACCGAACTCCACGGCGAGCGCGGTGCCCCGGTCCGCCGCACCGCCACCGCCGAGACCGCCGACCTCCTCACCGACCTCACCCGGCAGGGCGTCCGCACGGTCGCCTTCGTCCGCTCCCGGCGCGGCGCGGAGCTGATCTCGGTGATCACGCAGGAACGGCTCTCCGAGCACGACCGGAAGCTCGCCCGGCGGGTCGCCGCCTACCGGGGCGGCTACCTGCCCGAGGAGCGGCGCGCCCTGGAGCGGGCCCTGCACTCCGGCGAACTCCTCGGCCTCGCCGCGACCACCGCCCTGGAACTGGGCGTGGACGTCTCCGGCCTCGACGCCGTCCTCATCGCCGGCTACCCCGGCACCCGGGCCTCGCTGTGGCAGCAGGCCGGCCGCGCGGGCCGGTCCGGCGAGGGCGCCCTCGCCGTCCTGATCGCCCGCGACGACCCGCTGGACACCTTCCTCGTCCACCACCCCGAGGCGATCTTCGACCAGCCGGTCGAGTCGACCGTCCTGGACCCCGACAACCCCTACGTGCTCGCTCCCCATCTGTGCGCCGCCGCGTCCGAACTCCCGCTCACCGAGACCGACCTCGCCCTCTTCGGCCCCGCCGCGCCCGGCCTCATGCCCCAGCTGGAGGCGGCCGGGCTGCTGCGCCGCCGCGCCGGCGGCTGGTACTGGACCCGCCGCGAACGGGCCGCCGACCTGGCCGACATCCGGGGCGGCGGCGGCAGCCCGGTCCGGATCGTGGAGGAGGGCACCGGCCGGCTCCTCGGCACGGTCGACGAGGCCGCCTCCCACACCGCCGTCCACCAGGGCGCCGTCCACCTCCACCAGGGCCGCACCTACCTCGTGCGGAAGCTGGACCTGGAGGACTCCGTCGCCCTCGTCGAGGAGGCCGTCCCGCCGTACTCGACCACCGCCCGCGACACCACCTCCATCCGCGTCCTGGAGACCGACACCGAGATCCCCTGGGGCGCGGGCCGCCTCTGCTACGGCTCCGTCGAGGTCACCAACCAGGTCGTCTCCTTCCTCCGCCGCCGGCTGATCACGGGCGAGGTGCTCGGCGAGACCAAGCTCGACCTGCCGCCCCGCACCCTGCGCACCCGGGCCGTGTGGTGGACGGTCACCGAGGACCAGCTCGACGCCGCCCGGATCACCCCGGAGATCCTCGGCGGCGCCCTGCACGCCGCCGAGCACGCCTCGATCGGCATGCTGCCGCTCTTCGCCACCTGCGACCGCTGGGACATCGGCGGCGTCTCCGTCCCGCTCCACCCGGACACCCTGCTGCCGACCGTCTTCGTGTACGACGGGCACCCCGGCGGCGCCGGGTTCGCCGAGCGCGCCTTCCACACCGCCCGCACCTGGCTCACCGCCACCCGGAAGGCGATCGCCTCCTGCGAGTGCGAGGCGGGCTGCCCCTCCTGCATCCAGTCCCCCAAGTGCGGCAACGGCAACGACCCCCTCCACAAGCGCGGCGCCGTCCGCCTCCTCACGGAACTCCTCCGGGAGGCACCCCGGGAGTCGCCCCAGGAGACGACCCTTGAGGCGGCTCCGCAGGAGCCGGGGTCGGGGGCGGGCCGGGATCCGCAGGAGCCGGGGCCAGGGGTGGACCGGGATCCGTAGGAGCCGGGCCCGGGGGTGGACCGGGATCCGCAGGAGCCGGGCCCGGAGGCGAACCAGGATCCGTAAGATCAGGGCCCGAGGCCAGACCGGGCCCCGCAGGAGCCGGGGCCGGAAGCTGACCGGGCCCCGCAGGGTCCGGGCCCGGAGGCCGACCGGGCCCCGCAGGGCCTGGAGGCCGGTTCGGCGGAGGCTCCTGGGGGCCGGGTCCCGCCCGGGCCCTGACCGTCGGGGCCCACGCCCCGCGGACCACCCGCGCCGTCACCTCCGCCTCGGCGCCGACCACCCCGCAGCGGACCAGCTCGGCGCCCTGCGCGGCCGCCACCCGGGCCGCCGCCGCGCACGCCTCCGCCTCGCCCCACACGGCCCGTTCGGCGGCGGCGAGGGCCGCGAGATCGGCGGCGCCGCCCGCTCGGTGCCGGGCGGCCACCGCCTGTCCGAGCGCCAGCACCGCCCCGAAGACCACGCACAGGGCGCAGGCCGCGAAGGCCGTCCACACGCTCGCCGCGCCCCGGTCGCCGCGTCCGCGCCTCACACCGCCCCGCCTCCCCCGACCGTGTCCTCGGCGAGGGCCGCTGCCCCAGCCCGCAGGGTCACGCCCAGGCCGCCCGGCCCGGGTGCCACGGACTCCACCGTCACCCGCCACAGGTCGCCCTCCCGGGCCACCGCCGCCCGGGCCTCCTCGGGCGCCGCCGCCGGGGCGGCGGCCGCGACGGCCTCGGAGGGCTCCGACCTGGCCGCCGCCCGCGCCCTCGCCCTGGCCGCGTCCACACACCGGATCTGCGCGGCGGACGCGGCCAGCGCCCACAGCAGCGCCATCGCGAAGAGCGCCAGCACCGGCAGCACGACGGCCGCCTCCACGGTCACGAAGCCCCGGTCCCGCTCAGAACGGCGCATCGAGGGCCTTGGTGACCATCGCCTGCAAGGCGCCCGAGACACTGCCGCTCGTCATGACCCCGTAGAACAGGGCCGCCACCCCCGCCGCCGTGAGCAGTCCCAGCGCGTACTCGACCGTGCTCATGCCGCTGTCGGCCCGCAGACCGGCCCGCCGGCTCGCCCAGAACCCCCGCAGCGCCTTCCGCGCCCACCTGTACGTCATCGCCATCTCCCTTTTCCCTTCGGTTCGTCCGGTCGTTCGTGTCATGTCGTCGTTCATGTGTCGTGCCGTCGTTCATGTGTCGAGTCGTCGTTCAGGGGCCGAGCAGCCCCCTCGCCAGGCCGATCACCACGGGAGCCACACCGACCGCGAGGAACGCGGGCAGGAAGCACAGCCCCACGGGGGCGCTGATCAGCACCTGGGCCCGGCCGGCGTGGGCGCGGGCGGCGCCGGCGGCGGCCGCCCGCAGCACGGCCGCGTGCCGGGCCACCGCGTCCGCGGCGGGCGCTCCGGAGGCGCCGGCCCGTTCCAGGCACCGCGCGAGCCCCTCGGCGCCCGGTATCGCGCCGAACCCCGCCCACACCCGGGCCGGTTCACCACCGAGCCGCAGTTCGGCGGCGGTCCGCAGCAGCCGCTCCCCGAGCGGGCCGCCCATCGACCGCCCGACCGCCTCCGCCGCCTCTCCCGGCCCGGCCCCGGCCGAGGCGCAGGCGGCCAGCAGGTCGGCTGCCAAGGGCAGTTGCCGCACCGCTTCCCGCTCCGCCGCGGCCTCACGGAAGGCGCCGGCCCGCCGCAGCCACCACCGGGCGCCGAGCACGCCGCCCACGCCGACCGGCAGCACCGCCACCGCCCCGAAGAGCGCCCCCGCGCCGAGCGTCGCTCCGAGGACCGCGGCCGGCACCGGGACCGGCATCTCCCGGAGCCCGGCCGTCCACCGCGCCCACCGCCGCTCTCGGGCCCCGGCCTGTCGTCCCGCGGGTCCACCGCCGACGGCCGCCGACAGCCCGCCGAGCCGTCGCCGGACGCCCCGCCCGCGCCGCTCCCGCGCCAGGTGGAGCCAGGCCCCGCCGAGCAGCCAGCAGCCCAGGAGCAACAGCGGCCCCGACCACGTCAGTTCACTCAGCATCGCCGCCTCCCCGCACGATCCGCGCGGCCCACCAAAGCCCCGCCGCCTCCAGCGCGCCTCCGAGGAGGAGGCAGGCCCCGCCGGCGGGGGTGTGGAGCATGACCCGCAGCGGTTCGGCACCGAGCGCGGCGCCCATGCCGATCCCCGCCACCGGGAGGGCCGCGAGCACGGCCACCGTGGCCCAGGCTCCGGCCAGTTCGGCCCGCAGCCCTTCGCGCCGCTCGTGCTGCTCGCGGAGGGCCGCCTCCAGCCGGTCGAGGCCGTCGGCCAGGCCCGCGCCGCGGTCGACGGCCACCTGCCAGCAGGCCGCCAGCCCCGCGAGCCCCTCTGCGCCCTCGCGGCCGGCCTCGGCTCGCAGCGCCTCCGGCACGTCACCGCCGAAGCCGACCGCGGCGAGGACCCGCGCCTCCTCAGGGCCGAGGGCTTCGGTGCGGCGGGCCGCGTAGGCGAGGGCGTGGCCGGGCTGACCGCCCGCCCTCAGCTCACCGCCGGCGGTCTCGCACATCGCCACGACCCGTCCGGCGAGCGCCTCGCGCTCCCTGCGCCGGCCCGCCGCCCGAAGCCGCCGCCGCACGAGCGGGACGGCCAGGGCGCCTGCGGCCAGCGGCAGCGGGGACTCCCCGAGCAGCGCGACCAGCCCCCCGGCCGGCAGGCACAGCCACTCGGGCCGCGCCCGGGCCACCGCCCACCGGCGCGCCAGCGCCTCCCGGCGGCCGGCACCCCCGCCGCGTCCGGCTCCCTCCGCCGGGAGCAGGGTCCGGGCCCGCCGGACCGCCCGACGGTGCCCGGCCGCCCGCCACGCGGCGAGCAGGACGCCCAGCAGGATCCAGAGCCCCGCGTACGCCGCGGCCGTCACGGGGTGCCTCCGACGAGCGCGCGCAGCCGGGGCCAGCCCCGCTCCCGCTCGAAGCCGTTCGGGTCCCAGCGGAGCGCGGGCACCGTCCTCACCAGGCCTTCGCGGTCCCGCTCCAGGACGTGGACCTCGGCGATCCGGCGCCGCCCGTCGGGATCCCGCACCAGGTGCAGCACGACGGACAGGCCGGCGCCCAGCTGGCTGTGCAGGGCGGCCCGGTCGAGCCCGGCCGCGGTGCCGAGCGCCTCCAGCCGGGCGGGGACGTCGGAGGCCGTGTTGGCGTGGAGCGTGCCCGAGCCGCCCTGGTGTCCCGTGTTCAGGGCCGCGAGGAGGTCGACGGCCTCGCCGCCGCGGACCTCGCCGACGACCAGCCGGTCGGGCCGCATCCGCAGGGCCTGCCGGACCAGGTCCCTGAGGGTGACGAGTCCGGCGCCCTCCTGGTTCGGCGGCCGGGCCTCCAGGCGCACCACGTGGGGGTGGTCCGGGCGCAGTTCGGCCGAGTCCTCGGCGAGGACGATCCGCTCCCGCTCGCCGACCAGGCCGAGCAGGGCCGCGAGGAGCGTCGTCTTGCCCGTGCCGGTGCCTCCGCTGACCAGGTAGGAGACCCGGGCGTCGATCAGCGCGCGCAGGATCCGGTCGCCGCCGGGCGGCACCGTCCCGGCGGCGGTCAGCTCCTCCAGGGTGAAGGCCCGGGGGCGCATCACCCGCAGCGAGAGGCAGGTGGAGCCGACGGCGACCGGCGGGAGGACCGCGTGCACGCGGGTGCCGTCGGGCAGCCGCGCGTCCACCCACGGCCGGGCGTCGTCGAGGCGGCGACCGGCCACCGCCGCGAGCCGCTGGGCGAGCCTGCGCACGGCGGCGGCGTCGGCGAAGACGACCGGAGCCCGCTCCAGGCCGGCACCCCGGTCGACCCACACCCGGTCGGGGGCGGAGACCAGCACATCGGTGACGTCGGGGTCGGCCAGCAGCGGCTCCAGCGGCCCGGCGCCGGTCAGTTCGCACCGCAGCTCCTCGGCGGCGCCCAGCACCTCGGCGTCCCCGAGGAGACGGCCCTGGGCGCGCAGGGCGGCCGCCACGCGCGCCGGGGTCGGCTCGGCGCCGCTCGCGGCGAGCCGCAGCCGCACGGCGTCGAGCAGCCCGGCTCCGCCCGCCCGGGAGAGCGGGGCGGTGCCGGGCGCGGTCGTCGCCCCGGCCTCCCTCGCGTCCGTCGCGGTCATGCCGCACCTCCGGTGGGCAGCGCGCGCTCCCAGAAGGCGGCGCAGAAGCGGCCCAGCGGCCCGCGGGGGTCGGCTCCGGGCGGGCTGCCCGTGTCCTGGTCCGCCAGGATGCCCGGGTCGTAGGGGAGCTCGCCGGCGAGCGGCAGCCGCAGCGCGTCGGCGACCCAGCGCTCGTCGAGCCCCGCCGCGTACGGCCCCCGGACGACGGCCCGCAGGTCACGGACGACCATGGAGAGGGTTCCGGTGATCCGGTGGGCCGCGGCGACCGCCCGCAGCTCGCCGGGGACGACGAGGAGCCCGAGGTCGAGCTGGGCCAGTGCCTCGGCGCCCGCCTCGTCGACGGCGCGCGGCAGGTCGACCACGACCGCGCCGCCCCTGCGGCGCGCGGCGGCGAGCACGGACCGGACGGCGTCGGACGGCACGGCGCCGGTGGGCTCCCGGCCCCAGCTGAGCACCCGCACGCCCCGGGCGGCGGGCAGCGACTCCTCCAGGGCGCCGCCGGCCAGTCGCCCCTTCGAGGCGGTGAAGTCGCCCCATCGCCTGCCCCGCTCCCGCTCGGCGCCGAGGAGCACGTCGAGGCCCCCGCCGAGCGGGTCGCCGTCGACGAGCAGGGTTCGCCTGCCGGTGCGGGCGGCGGCGAGCGCGAGCCCGCAGGCCAGGGTAGAGGCGCCGGCGCCGCCCCGGCCGCCGATGACGCCGACGGTCAGGGCCGTGCGGCCGACGCCTTCGGCGGCGTCGGCGATCCGCTCGACGAGCAGCGGCTCGGCGCCGGGCAGTCGAAGCACGCTGTCCGCGCCGAGCTCGACGGCGAGCCGCCACACCTCCGGGTCGTCCTGGGCGCGGCCGACCAGGACGACCCCTGGCCGGCGCACGGAGCCCCGGCAGCGGGCCGCCGCGTCCTCCCCGACCAGGACGAGCGGGGGATCGCTCCAGCTGGACCGCCGCTCGGGCACCCGGTGGTGCACCTCGGGCTCGACGCCGGCCGCGGCGCAGAGCCGCAGCAGGTCGTCGAGGAGGGCGAGGTCCTCGGTGACGATCAGCGGGCCGGGCCCTCGCACTCCCGCCCCGCTCCGCGCCGTGTCCTCGTGGTCCGTTCCTCCCGTGCGGGAAGCCGTCGGCTCCTGCATCGCGCACACCCCTCTCGTGATTCCCGCGGGCCGCGAACTTCGCGACGGGAATCACCGTGAGGCCGTACGGGAAATCGTGCGGACTCCACCGAAAAACTGTGGACAATCCACTGCCTGTGAATAACTCGACCACCCCTGCGGGGACTGCCCGGAACGCAGTCCACTCGTTACTCTGGGTGACGAATCGAGGGATCGCCGCGTCCGGGACAACCGGGCGGGCGAAGGCGCGAGAGAGGGGAGCGAGCGATGGCTCAGCGTCGGAAAACGGCTCCGGACATGCGACGACCCCCGCCGGGGGGGAGAGCGGGGGTCGTCTCTCCGGCCGACTCGGGGGGGGAGGAGCCGGACCGGGTTAGCACGGTCGCGAACGATCCGTGACTTCCATGGTGTACCCGAGAGCCTTCTCAGGCAAACCCACGCGCCCGAGCGTACGCCGAATGGCGGGCACCTATGCTCAGCGTTGTGGAAAACCACTCCTTGCCGCGCACAGCCGCCTTCTTTGACCTGGACAAGACGGTCATTGCGAAGTCATCGACGCTGACCTTCAGCAAGTCCTTCTACCGAGGCGGACTCATCAGCCGCCGTGCCGCCCTGCGGACGGCCTACATCCAGTTCGTGTTCCTCGTCGGCGGGGCCGATCACGACCAGATGGAGCGGATGCGCGAATATCTCTCCGCGCTCTGCAAAGGCTGGAACGTGGCCCAGGTCAAGGAACTCGTCGCCGAGACCCTGCATGACCTGATCGACCCGATCATCTACGACGAGGCCGCCTCCCTCATCGAGGAGCACCACGCCGCCGGCCGCGACGTCGTGATCGTGTCCACCTCCGGTGCCGAGGTGGTCGAGCCGATCGGGGAGATGCTCGGAGCCGACCGCGTCGTCGCCACCCGGATGGTGGTCGGCGAGGACGGGTGCTTCACCGGGGAGGTGGAGTACTACGCCTACGGCCCGACGAAGGCCGAGGCGGTCCGCGAGCTCGCGGCGTCGGAGGGGTACGACCTCTCCCGCTGCTACGCCTACAGCGACTCGGCGACGGACATTCCCATGCTGGAGGCCGTCGGGCATCCGTACGCGGTCAACCCGGACCGGACGCTGCGCCGCGAGGCGGTCGCCCGGGAGTGGCCGGTGCTGGTCTTCGACCGGCCGGTGCGGCTGAAGCAGCGGCTGCCGGCGCTGCGGATGCCGCCCCGTCCGGCGCTCATGGCCGCGGCGGCCGTGGGCGCGGCGGCGGCCACCGCGGGGCTGGTCTGGTACGCCACCCGTCGGCGGCACCGGGCCGCCACGGCGGTGCTCGCCGGACCCTGACCGCTCGTCCCGGTTTCGGACGGTCCGGAAAGGGTGCGAAGAAGCGGATCCACCACTTTCGCTTACCGGCGGACAGGAGTAGAAAGGAATCAGGCCCGCGAGACCTGGGACATCCGAGAGGATCACCTGTTGAGCATCAAGGCCCCACGGACCTGACGCACAAAAACCTGGCACCCACGCGACGTCGACCCGTCGATTACGGGCCAGCCGCACCAGGCGAAGGGCAAAGCACCCCGCCTGATGGGCACATATCGAGGACGCTTGGTAACTGGGTGGACGTGCCAGCGGCGGTACTGAACATCGGTACCGCCGCAACCCATGTCCGGGGGTGTTTCAGGCCGCGCCGCGCTGGAGCGCCTCGCAGACCGCGGTCGACTCCCGGACGCCGAGTTCCACGGATCGCCCGCAGTGCGCGATCCAGCCGCCGACGCCCTCCGGGGTGCCGGTGAGGTACCCCTCGAAAGCGGCCGCGTAGGCGGCCCGGCCCTGCTCCGCGTGGCCGACCTCGGCGGGGCAGACCCCCTTCGGGTCGAGGCCGCTGCCCTCCAGGACGATCCGCTCCGCGGCCCGGGCGACCAGGCCGTTGTGCGAGGTGAAGGGGCGCAGGGCGAGCAGCTCGGCGTGGACCACCGCGGCGACGACGAGCGCCGGGGCCTCGCCGCCCGCGACGACGAGTTCCGCGAGGCCGTCGAGCCGGGCGGCGACCTCGTCGGGGTTCGGCAGCGGGGACTCGATCAGCGGCTCGTCCACGGCCTCGCCGGCCTGACGGGGGCGGCCCACCGACTCCTCGTGCTCGCCCGCGGCGACCAGGTGCAGCCGGGCCAGGACCCGGAGCGGCGACTGGCGCCAGATGGAGAGCAGCTGGCCGGCCTCGGCGCTCAGGCGCAGGGCGGCGCCGACGGTGCGGGCCTCGGGGTCGGCGCTGAAGTCGGTCCGGCGGCGGACCTCTTCCAGGGCCCAGTCGGCCCCGGCCAGGGCGGCCGAGCCGCGAGCGCCGCGGAGCGCCGCCTCGGAGGCGATCTCGTTGCTGCGGCGGCGCATCACGCGGTGGCCGTAGACCCGGTCGACGGCCTTGCGTACGGAGTCCACCGCGTCGGCGACGCCCGGCAGGGAGCCGAGGGCGGCCAAGGGGTCAGAGGCGTGCGTACTCATAGGTAAGGAGGCTACGCGCCCCAGGGGTCCGCCCCACGAAGGAGTGGTCTTCTTCATAGACCTCGACCACTAAGCGCGTTCATGCCACTACGCTAGGTGAACATGAAGATCGCTTTCGTCGGGAAGGGCGGCAGTGGCAAGACGACGCTGTCCTCGCTCTTCGTCCGTCACCTCGCCGCCACGGAGTCGCCGGTCGTCGCCGTCGACGCGGACATCAACCAGCACCTGGGGGCCGCGCTCGGCCTCACCGAGGCGGAGGCGGCCGCCCTGCCCGCGATGGGGGCGCACCTGCCGCTCATCAAGGAGTACCTGCGCGGCAGCAATCCGCGGATCGTCTCGGCCGAGACGATGATCAAGACGACGCCGCCCGGCGAGGGTTCGCGGCTGCTGCGGGTCCGCGAGGACAACCCGGTGTACGAGGCGTGCGCCCGGCCGGTGCGGCTCGACCCCGGCGAGGTGCGGCTGATGGCGACCGGCCCGTTCACCGAGGCGGACCTCGGGGTGGCCTGCTACCACTCGAAGGTCGGCGCGGTGGAGCTGTGCCTGAACCACCTGGTGGACGGGGCCGGCGAGTACGTGGTCGTCGACATGACGGCGGGATCGGACTCCTTCGCCTCGGGCATGTTCACCCGCTTCGACATGACCTTCCTGGTCGCCGAGCCGACCCGCAAGGGCGTGTCGGTGTACCGCCAGTACAAGGAGTACGCGCGGGACTTCGGCGTCGCGCTGAAGGTCGTCGGCAACAAGGTGCAGGGCCCGGACGACCTGGACTTCCTGCGCCAGGAGGTCGGCGAGGACCTGCTGGTCACCGTCGGCCACTCGGACTGGGTCCGCGCGATGGAGAAGGGCCGCCCGCCGCGCTTCGAGCGGCTGGAGCCCGAGAACCACCGGGCCCTGCGGACCCTGCGGGAGGCGGCGGACGACTCGTACGCCCGGCGCGACCGGCACCGCTACACGAGCCAGATGGTCCACTTCCACCTCCGCAACGCGGAGAGCTGGGGCAACGCCAAGACCGGGGCCGACCTGGCGGCGCAGGTCGACCCCGACTTCGTCCTCGGCGAGCCGGTCACCGCGGCGGCCCGCTGACGGGCGCCGGGACCGCCTGCCGACCGGCGCCCCCGAGGGGCGCCGACGGAGGTCAGCCGCGTGCGGGCTGCTCGGCGGCGGAAGCGGCGGAACCGGCGGCGGTGGCCGGGGGCTGGGCCGCCAGGAAGGCGGGCCAGCCGCCGGCGGGGGCCTCACCCACGCCCAGCGTACGCATCTTGGCGATGACGGCGGGGTCCTGGGCGTCGAGCCAGTCGGCGAGCTGGCGGAAGGAGACGCACTCGACGTCCTTCTGGACGCAGACGGTGGCGATGGTCTCCTCGATGGCGCGCATGTAGGTGCCGCCGTTCCAGGACTCGAAGTGGTTGCCGATCACGACCGGCGCCCGGTTGCCCCGATAGGAGCGCTCGAACGCCTGGACGAGGCCGTCGCGCATCTGATCACCCCAGTAGCGGTGCATGCCCGGATCGCCCTGGGTCGTGCCGGGCGACTGGTTGACCATGAAGTTGTAGTCCATGGACAGGGTCTGGAAGGCACGGCCGGGCACCGGGACCAGGTGCATGGAGAGGTCCCAGATGCCGCCGTCCTTCTTCGGCCAGATCTGGTCGTTGACACCGCTGGTGTCGTAGCGGAAGCCCAGCTCGGCGGCCGCCTTCACGAAGTTCGCGCGCCCCTCCAGGCAGGGGGTGCGGGCGCCGACGAGCTCCTTGTCGTAGTCGAAGGGCAGCGGCTGCTCGGCGCGCAGGCCGGCGTTGGTCTTCCAGTTCTTGACGAAGGACTTGGCCTGCCGGATCTCGCTCTTCCACTCCTCCACGGACCAGGTGCCGACGCCTCCGTCGGCGCCGCAGAAGTGCCCGTTGAAGTGGGTGCCGATCTCGTTGCCCTCCAGCCACGCGCCGCGCAGTTCGCGGACGGTGTCACGGATGCCCTGGGCGTCGTTGAAGCCGATGTCGGAGCGGCCGGCGGAGTGCTGGGGCGGGTCGTACATCGCCCGCTTCTCCTCCGGCAGGAGGTACACGCCGCTGAGGAAGTACGTCATGGTCGCGTCGTACTTCTTGCCGACGTTCCGGAAGTGCGAGAAGAGCTTCTGGCTGTCCTCGCCGGCGCCGTCCCAGGAGAAGACCACGAACTGCGGCGGGGCCTCGCCGGGCTTCAGCTTCTTCCAGACCGGCTGGTGCGGCTGGGCGCCGGTGTAGGCGGTGGAGCCGTCGCCGATCAGCCGGACGGCGTTCTCCGGCGCGGCGGCCGGGGCCTTCTTCGCCCCCACCCCCGCTCCGGGGGCGCCCTCGGACACCGGGCCGGAGGAACCCGGCTCCGAGCAGCCGGCCAGCCCGCCGACCAGGGCGACGGTGAGGGCGCCGGCGGCCAGCGTCTTCCTCCGGAACGTACTTCCTCGCACGGCGGCTGACATCCGCCCACCTCTCCTCTGGCGACTACGAGCTACGAGCGGCGTCAACGTCGCACCCGGCCTGCCGGAAAGATGAAACGACAAGCGGCAATACGCGGCCCATTCACCGGAACCGGTGAACCATTGCCCTGTTTGCCCCGAAAATAATGCCGCAGACTTTACTCTCCATTACGATTCGTTTACTCAGAGTTGAGGTACCCGCCCGGCCCCGGAGGAGACCGGATGACCCTCTGCACCCCCGCCCGCACGCCCAACCGACCCCGTGTCCAGCGGCCCCACAGCCCGCCCGGAGGCGCCCGCCGCTTCCGCCCCGCCGGCGCGGACGTCTCCGCGTCGATCGCCGTCTTCCTGATCGCGCTGCCGCTCTCGCTCGGCATCGCCCTCGCCACCGGAGCCCCGCTCCAGGCCGGTCTCGTCGCCGCCGCCGTCGGCGGTCTGGTCGCCGGCCGCCTCGGCGGTTCCCCGCTCCAGGTGAGCGGACCAGCCGCCGGCCTCACGGTCGTCACCGCCGAGCTGATCCAGCGGTACGGCTGGCGCACCACCTGCGCCATCACGGTCCTCGCCGGTCTCGCCCAACTCGCCCTGGCCGCCCTGAGAGTGGCCCGGTCGGCGCTCATGGTCTCGCCCGCCATCGTGCACGGCATGGTGGCGGGGATCGGCGTCACCATCGCGCTGGCCCAGCTCCACATCGTGCTCGGCGGCACCCCGCAGAGCTCCGCCGTCGACAACGCCCTGGGCCTGCCCGCCCAGTTGGCGGACGCCAGACCCGCCGCGCTCGTCATCAGCGGGC
The DNA here is from genome assembly GCF_014656075.1 of Streptomyces hydrogenans. Taxonomy (GTDB): domain Bacteria; phylum Actinomycetota; class Actinomycetes; order Streptomycetales; family Streptomycetaceae; genus Streptomyces; species Streptomyces hydrogenans. Next base: position 29,550 of record NZ_BNBS01000052.1, on the reverse strand, counting down.
TGACCGTCGCCGTCCTGCTCGGCTGGCCCCGCCTGCCCGGCCGTGTCGGCCGGTTCCTGCGGAAGGCCCCCGCCGCCCTGGTCGGCGTCGGCGGCGCCACCCTGCTCGCGCTGGCCGCCGGACTCACCGTGCCCCGCGTCGACCTGCCGTCCTGGAGCAGCCACGCGCTCCCCGGGCTCCCCGAGGGGCCGGTCCTCGGCATCGCCACCGGGGTCCTGACGATCACCCTGGTCACCAGCGTGCAGTCGCTGCTCTCGGCCGTCGCCGTCGACAAGCTCGTCGCCGCCCGCCCGGACCGGGGCAAGGGAATTCCGCGCTCCGCCCTCGACCGCGAGCTGGCCGGCCAGGGCGCGGCCAACATGGTCTCCGGGGCCCTCGGCGGCCTGCCGGTCGCCGGGGTGGCCGTCCGCAGCGTCGCCAACGTCTCGGCGGGCGCGGTCAGCCGCGCCTCCACCATGCTGCACGGTCTGTGGATCGTGCTCGCCGCGCTGCTGCTGGTCCCCGCCATCGACCTGATCCCGCTGGCCGCGCTCGCCGCGCTGGTCATGGTGGTCGGCATCCAGATGGTGAGCATCACCCACATCCGTACGGTGACCCGGCACCGCGAGGTCGCGGTGTACGCGGTGACCGTGACCGGGGTCGTCCTGGTCGGCGTGCTGGAGGGCGTCGCCCTCGGCATCGCCGTCGCGGTCGCGGTCGCGATGCACCGGCTGGCCCGCACCCGGATCACCCGGGAGGACCGCGAGGGGCGCCAGCTGCTGCGCGTCCGCGGCCAGCTGACCTTCCTCGCGGTGCCGCGGCTGAGCCGCGCGCTGCACCAGATCCCCGCAGGCTCGGAGGTGACCGTGGAGCTGGACGGCTCGTTCATGGACCATGCCGCGTACGAGACGCTGAACGACTGGACGGCCGGCCACCGGGCGCACGGCGGTGTCGTCGAGCTGACCGGCCCCACCGGAGGCCGTATCGCCGGGTCGCCCGCCGACCGCGCACCCGGCGAGGAGTCCGGTACGAGCCCCGCGCCGGAGGCCTCCCCGCACGCCTGCTGCCGCCCCTGGACCCCCTGGCACAACCACCAGTGCGCCGAGCGGCCCGCGCCGCCCGTCGCCCCGGCCGAGGAGCCGCCGGTCCGGACGGGCCATCAGCTCGCGCACGGGATCGGCAAGTTCCAGCGGAACACCGCGCCGCTGGTCCGCGACGAGCTGGCCCGGCTCGCCCGGGAGGGCCAGACCCCGTCGCAGCTCTTCCTCACCTGCGCCGACTCGCGGCTGGTCACCAGCATGATCACGTCCAGTGGTCCTGGCGACCTCTTCACCGTGCGCAACGTCGGCAATCTGGTGCCGCCGCCCGGCGAGGAGAGCGGGGACGACTCGGTGGCGGCGGCGATCGAGTACGCGGTGGACGTGCTGCGGGTGCAGTCGATCACCGTCTGCGGCCACTCCGGCTGCGGCGCCATGCAGGCCCTGCTGGGCGCCGGTCCCGACGAGCCCGCGACCCCGCTGCGCCGCTGGCTGCGGCACGGCCGGCCGAGCCTGGAGCGGATGGCGAGCCGCCGTCACGTGTGGGCGCGGATCTCCGGGCGGCTGCCGGCGGACGCGGTCGAGCAGCTGTGCCTCACCAACGTGGTGCAGCAGCTGGAGCACCTGCGGGCGTACGAGTCGGTGGCCCGGCGGCTCGCGGACGGCAGCCTCACCCTCCACGGGATGTACTTCCACGTGGGCGAGGCGCAGGCGTACCTGCTCTCCGGCGACGAGGTGCGCGGCTACGACGACGTCTTCGACAGCGTCCCGCCGGCGATCCTGGCGGCCAAGGCCGCCTCCTGACCGCCGGGCCCCGCCCCCTCCGCGCCGACGCCGAAGGCGGAGGCGTCCTCCTCGGCCGCGATCTCGGCGCCCCCGCCGGGCGCGGGGGTGCCGGGCTCCCCCGGCGCCCCCGCGCCCGCGCGTCCTGAACCTTTCCCGGCGCGGGTCCGTGAGACTGTGTGGCCCCTTCTCCCTCCGCTCGGGACGAAGGGGCCCCCGCCCGTCAAGCCCTCATCAGGACACCCTCGGTCCACCGGCAGCCACCGGTGGATCCTCACAGGTCTAAACCAATTCCCCGGAGACTCTTGTCACCCGGGGTCTCGGGCTGATGAGGTATGACCCGGGACACATACGCACAGAGGACGCCCTGGGAAAGGGAGATGTCGTGAGCAACGAGAGCCTGGCCAATCTGCTCCGGGAAGAGCGCCGCTTCGCGCCGCCCGCCGAGCTGGCCGCGCACGCCAACGTGACGGCGGAGGCGTACGAGCAGGCCGAGGCGGACAGGCTGGGCTTCTGGGCCGAGCAGGCCAAGCGCCTGACCTGGGCCACCGAGCCGACCGAGACCCTCGACTGGTCGAACCCGCCGTTCGCCAAGTGGTTCGCCGACGGCGAGCTCAACGTGGCGTACAACTGCGTCGACCGGCACGTCGAGGCCGGACACGGCGACCGCGTCGCCATCCACTTCGAGGGCGAGCCGGGCGACAGCCGCGCGATCACCTACGCCGAGCTCAAGGACGAGGTCTCCAAGGCCGCCAACGCCCTGACCGAGCTGGGCGTGCGCAAGGGCGACCGGGTCGCCGTCTACCTGCCGATGATCCCCGAGGCCGCGATCACGATGCTGGCCTGCGCCCGCGTCGGCGCCGCCCACTCGGTCGTCTTCGGCGGCTTCTCCGCCGACGCGGTGGCCTCCCGCATCCAGGACGCCGACGCCAAGGTCGTCGTGACCGCCGACGGCGGCTACCGCCGCGGCAAGCCGTCCGCCCTCAAGCCGGCCATCGACGAGGCCGTCGCCAAGTGCCCGACGGTCGAGCACGTCCTCGTGGTCCGCCGCACGGGCCAGGACACCGCCTTCACCGAGGGCCGGGACGTCTGGTGGCACGACGTCGTCGAGCGCCAGTCCGCGGAGCACGCCCCCGAGGCGTTCCCGGCCGAGCAGCCGCTCTTCATCCTGTACACCTCGGGCACGACGGGTAAGCCCAAGGGCATCCTGCACACCTCCGGCGGCTACCTCACCCAAGCCGCGTACACCCACCACGCCGTCTTCGACCTCAAGCCGGAGACCGACGTCTACTGGTGCACGGCCGACATCGGCTGGGTCACCGGCCACTCGTACATCGTCTACGGCCCGCTGGCCAACGGCGCGACCCAGGTCATGTACGAGGGCACCCCGGACACCCCGCACCAGGGCCGGGTCTTCGAGATCGTGCAGAAGTACGGCGTCACCATCCTCTACACGGCGCCGACGCTGATCCGCACGTTCATGAAGTGGGGCGACGACATCCCCGCCAAGTTCGACCTGACCAGCCTGCGGGTGCTGGGCTCGGTCGGCGAGCCGATCAACCCCGAGGCGTGGGTCTGGTACCGCAAGCACATCGGCGCCGACCGCTGTCCCATCGTGGACACCTGGTGGCAGACCGAGACGGGCGCGATGATGATCAGCCCGCTGCCCGGCGTCACCGAGACCAAGCCGGGCTCCGCCCAGCGCCCGCTGCCCGGCATCTCCGCCACCGTCGTCGACGACGAGGCGAACGAGGTGCCGAACGGCGGCGGTGGCTACCTGGTGCTCACCGAGCCGTGGCCGTCGATGCTCCGCACCATCTGGGGCGACGACCAGCGCTTCATCGACACCTACTGGTCCCGCTTCGAGGGCCGGTACTTCGCGGGTGACGGCGCCAAGAAGGACGACGACGGCGACATCTGGCTCCTCGGCCGCGTCGACGACGTCATGCTCGTCTCCGGCCACAACATCTCGACCACCGAGGTCGAGTCCGCGCTCGTCTCCCACCCGTCGGTGGCCGAGGCGGCCGTCGTCGGCGCCGCCGACGAGACCACCGGCCAGGCGATCGTCGCCTTCGTCATCCTGCGCGGCACCGCCAGCCAGGACGACGCCCTCGTCGCCGAGCTGCGCAACCACGTGGGCGCCACCCTCGGCCCGATCGCCAAGCCCAAGCGGATCCTCCCGGTGGCCGAGCTGCCGAAGACCCGCTCCGGCAAGATCATGCGCCGCCTGCTGCGCGACGTGGCCGAGAACCGGCAGGTGGGCGACGTCACCACGCTGGCCGACTCCTCGGTCATGGCGCTCATCCAGGACCAGCTGCCGGCCGCCTCCAGCGAGGACTGAGCACCGGTACCCCCCGCGTGAAGGCCCGCCCCGGCACCCCCGGGGCGGGCCTTTCCGCGTGGCCATCACGCCATGCCAAATGCCCCATACCACCCTAAAGTGAGCCTCGCCGGACACGCCCCGGGCTCGTTAGGTAAAGTAAGGAACGCGTCAGGAACGCGACAGAAAGACCTAGGTGCGCCGGGAAGTCTGGTCGGCATGTGCTGTGTGCTGCCCACCCGACCGGAGGCTCCCCGTGTCCACCGACCGCACGTTCCTCGGCCGGCTCTCCCTCCCGGAGCGCCGCCACCTCACCGACGCCCTGCGCACCGAGACCGTCGGCGGTGTGCTGCTGCTCCTCGCCGCCGTCGCCGCGCTCGTCTGGGCCAACACCTTCCACGACAGCTACGAGGCCGTCTCCGACTTCCACATAGGCCCCGCCTCCCTCGGCCTCGACCTCTCGATCGAGCACTGGGCCGCCGACGGCCTCCTCGCGATCTTCTTCTTCGTCGCCGGCATCGAGCTCAAGCGCGAACTGGTCGCCGGCGAGCTGCGCGACCCCAAGGCCGCCGCCCTCCCCGTCATCGCCGCGATCTGCGGCATGGCCACCCCGGCCCTGGTCTACGTCCTGGTCAACACCGTCGGCGGCGGCTCCCTGGACGGCTGGGCCGTGCCCACCGCCACCGACATCGCCTTCGCGCTCGCCGTCCTCGCCGTCATCGGCACCTCGCTCCCCTCCGCGCTGCGCGCCTTCCTCCTCACGCTCGCCGTCGTCGACGACCTCTTCGCGATCCTGATCATCGCGGTCTTCTTCACCAGCGACCTGAACTTCGCCGCCCTCGGCGGCGCCTTCGCCGGCCTCGCCCTCTTCTGGTTCCTGCTCCGCAAGGAGGTCCGCGGCTGGTACGTGTACGTCCCGCTGGCGCTGGTCATCTGGGCGCTGATGTACAACAGCGGCGTCCACGCCACCATCGCCGGCGTCGCCATGGGCCTGATGCTCCGCTGCACCACCCGCGAGGGCGAGGAGCACTCCCCCGGCGAGCACGTCGAGCACCTGGTCCGGCCGCTCTCGGCCGGCGTCGCCGTGCCCCTCTTCGCGCTCTTCTCGGCCGGCGTGGCCATGTCCAGCGAGGCGCTCAGGGACGTCTTCACCCAGCCCGTGACCCTCGGCGTCGTCCTCGGCCTGGTCGTCGGCAAGGCGGTCGGCATCTTCGGCGGCACCTGGCTGACCGCCCGCTTCACCCGGGCGGAACTCAACCCCCAGCTGGCCTGGCCGGACGTCTTCGCCGTCGCCACCCTCGCCGGCATCGGCTTCACCGTCTCGCTCCTCATCGGCGAACTCGCCTTCGTGGGCGACCCGGCCCTCACCGACGAGGTGAAGGCCGCCGTCCTCATGGGCTCGCTCATCGCCGCGGCCTGCGCCGCCCTCCTGCTCAAGCTGCGGGTGCGGAAGTACCAGCTGCTCGTCGCCGAGGAGGACCGGGACGACGACCAGGACGGCATCCCGGACGTGTACGAGGAGGGCACCGCGGCGTACCACCTCCGGATGGCGGACATCCTGGAGCGGAAGGCCGCGGAACACCGCGAGCGCGCCCGACTGGCGGGGGCACCGCGCGACGGGGCCGACCGTCCGGCATGATCTGAGTCGGACCGTACAAGAGGAGAGGGAGAGCGATGAGCGACCCGTTCGACGGAACCGAGCGCAGCCTCGGCCAGCTGGTCGCCTCGGCGACCGCCGAGATGTCCGCACTGGTGCACGACGAGATCGCCCTGGCCAAGGCCGAGCTCCGGCAGGACGTGAAGCGCGGCGGGATGGGCGCGGTCCTGGGCCTTGTCGCCGCCGTGGTGATGCTGTTCTCGCTGCCGATGCTGAGCTTCGCGCTCGCGTACGCCATCAACACCTGGACCGGCGGGCACAACGGCAATGGCGGCTGGAACCTCGTCTGGTGCTTCCTGCTGTCCTTCGCCTTCAACATGATTGTCGGGGGCCTGCTCATCGCGATCGCCTGGGCACAGTTCAAGAAGGTCAAGCCGCCGGAGAAGTCCATCGCCTCGGCCAAGCAGACGGCCGCGGTCATGCAGAACGTGAAGCCGCACCCCCGTCCGGAGGGCGTCCCGGCCGCCGAGGTGACGATGGCCAAGGCCCAGACTGTGGCACGCTCGTCCGTATGACCCTCCCCGACAGCGGCACCCCCGGCGGCGGGCCCGTACGCCTCGACGGTCCGTGGACCCACCGTGACGTCGCGGCCAACGGCGCCCGCTTCCACATCGCCGAGATGGGCGACGGCCCCCTGGTGCTGCTGCTGCACGGCTTCCCGCAGTTCTGGTGGACCTGGCGCCACCAGCTGCCGGCGCTCGCCGAGGCCGGCTTCCGGGCGGTCGCGATGGACCTGCGCGGGGTCGGCGGCAGCGACCGCACCCCCCGGGGTTACGACCCCGCCAACCTGGCCCTCGACATCACCGGCGTGGTCCGCTCGCTCGGCGAGCCGGACGCCGCGCTCGTCGGCCACGACCTGGGCGGCTACCTCGCCTGGACGGCGGCGGTCATGCGGCCCAAGCTGGTCCGCCGGCTCGTGGTCTCCTCGATGCCGCACCCGCGCCGCTGGCGCTCGGCGATGGTCTCCGACTACGCCCAGTCCCGGGCCGGCTCGCACATCTGGGGCTTCCAGCGGCCGTGGCTGCCGGAGCGTCAGCTGGTCGCGGACGACGCCGAGCTGGTGGGACGTCTGATCCGCGAGTGGTCGGGGCCGCGCCCCGTGGAGGACGAGGCGGTCGACGCGTACCGGCGGGCGATGCTCGTGCCGTCCACGGCGCACTGCTCGATCGAGCCGTACCGCTGGCTGGTCCGCTCGCTGGCCCGCCCCGACGGCATCCAGTTCAACCGGCGCATGAAGCGGCCGGTCCGGGTGCCGACCCTGCACCTGCACGGCTCGATGGACCCGGTGATGCGGACCCGCAGCGCGGCCGGTTCGGGCGAGTACGTGGAGGCTCCGTACCGCTGGCGGCTCTTCGACGGCCTGGGGCACTTCCCGCACGAGGAGGACCCGGCCGCCTTCACGGCGGAGCTCGTCAACTGGCTGAAGGACCCCGAGCCCGACCGCTGATCCCGGTACGGGCCCCCGCCCGCACGGGTTTACGTCGAACGGCCATGTGCCCCGCGCATACTCCGATTGGCGGGCCCCGGAGAGGTTACCGAGCCCGGACCCCGGGCACACGTCCCGGTATGGGCTGGACGCACGACTACGGTGACACGGCACGCGACCGCCGCTCCGCCTCCGGGCCGGGCTCCCGTGAGCGGGGAGGACCGCCGGACCAGGGCCGCGCTCCCGGCGGAGAGGTCGGGATCTCACGCATCCTCAGGCGGCGGGCCCGCTGGGTCTCCGCCCGGCTCCGGCACCCGCGCGACACCGCGTAGGGGCCGTCAGAGGGCGCAGCCGTCGGTGTCCACCTGCTGGTTGGCGGCGCGGCCGAGTTCGATGTCCTCGCGGATCTCCTGGACCGTCAGCGCGTAGCCCGTGTTGGCGTCGTCGCGGGACCGGGCGAAGATGACGCCCGAGACCGTGCCGTCCTCGGTGAGCAGCGGGCCGCCGGAGTTGCCCTGGCGGACCGTCGTGTACAGCGAGTAGACCTCCCTGCGCACCTCGCCCCGGTGATAGATGTCGGGGCCGTCGGCGCTGATCCGGCCGCGGACGCGGGCGGAGCGGACGTCGTACGAGCCGTTCTCGGGGAAGCCGGCGACGATGGCGTCGTCGCCGCTGTGCGCCTCCCGCTCGGTGAAGCGCAGCGGGGTGGCCTTGAGGTCCGGCACGTCGAGGACGGCGATGTCGCGGCGCCAGTCGTAGAGGACGACCTTGGCGTCGTACAGCCGGCCCTCGCCACCGATCTGCACGGTGGGCTCGTCGACGCCGCCGACCACGTGCGCGTTGGTCATCACGCGACGGTCGGAGAAGACGAAGCCGGTGCCCTCCAGGACCTTGCCGCAGCTCGGGGCGGTGCCCACGACCTTGACGATGGAGCGCTGGGCGAGGGTGGCCACGGGGCTGCCGGCGAGCGCCGGGTCCGGGGGCAGGACCTCGGTGATGGGCTCGTTGGCGAAGGGGCTGAAGACCTGCGGGAAGCCGCTGCGGGCGAGGGTGGAGCTGAAGTCGGCGAACCAGACGCCGACCTGATCGGGCATCACCCGGGAGACGCCCTGGAGCACCTTGGAGCCGCGGACCTCCTTGCCCAGGGTGGGCATCGAGGTGCCGGCCAGCGCCGAGCCGATCAGCCAGGCGACGAGCAGCATGGCGATCACGTTGACCAGCGCGCCGCCGGTGGCGTCGAGGGCACGGGCCGGGGACCAGGTGATGTGGCGGCGGAGCTTGTTCCCGAGGTGGGTGGTGAGCGCCTGGCCGACGGAGGCGGCGACGATGACCGCCATCACGAAGACCACGGTGACCGTGGTGGTGACCTCGCTCTGCTCGGTGAGCCGGTCCCACAGGATCGGCAGCAGCCACATGGCGACGAGCCCGCCGCCGAGGAAGCCGATCACGGAGAGGATGCCGACCACGAAGCCCTGGCGGTAGCCGATGATCGCGAACCACACGGCCGCGATCAGCAGCAGGATGTCCAGCACGTTCACGGTCTTCAGCCTCGCAGATTCGTTCTTCCGGTCGCCGTTTCGTCTCCGGTCGCCCGGAGGGTCAGCCTGTCATGACCGCAGGTCGAGCGGGACCTTGCGCGAGGTGTCCCAGGGCCGCTCCCAGCCCGCGAAGTACAGCAGCCGGTCGATCACTCCGGCGGTGAAACCCCAGACCAGGGCGGATGCGACGAGGAAGGCGGGGCCCGCGTGGCCGGCCGGGTGGACGGCCGTGGCGCGGTTGGCCGGATCCGTGAGATCCGCCACGGGCACCGTGAAGACCCGGGCGGTCTCGGCGGGGTCGACGGCGCCGACGGGGCTCGGCTCGCGCCACCAGCCGAGCACGGGCGTGACGACGAAGCCGCTGACCGGGATGTAGAGGCGGGGCAGCACGCCGAAGAGCTGGACGCCGGCGGGGTCGAGGCCGGTCTCCTCCTCGGCCTCGCGCAGCGCGGCGCGCAGCAGCCCGCCGTGGGCCGGGTCGCCGTCCTCGGGGTCGAGGGCGCCGCCGGGGAAGGAGGGCTGTCCGGCGTGCGAGCGGAGGCTGCCCGCCCGCTCCATGAGCAGCAGCTCGGGCCCGCGCTCGCCCTCGCCGAAGAGGACGAGCACGGCGGACTGGCGGCCCGCGCCGCTGGCGGGCGGCAGGAAGCGGCTCAGCTGCTCGGGCGCGACCGTGCGCGCGGCCCGGTCGACCGGCGCGAGCCAGTCGGGCAGGCCGTCCCGGTCCAGCAGGCCGCCGGTGCCGGGGCCGTAGATCTCTTCGTCCGTGCGCGTCATGGGCACCCCCGTGTCGTCCAACGCCGTCGCCGTGCTCCTTCGTTCCCGAGGGGCCGTGCCGTGCTCACTCCGCCCCCGAAGGGCGCTGTGCGGCGCCCGGGGCCACGCCGGGGGCGGGCGGGGCGGGCCGGCCGGGGTAGTCGGCGGGCGGGTTGAGCCGCTGGCCGGGGAAGCCGCCCTTCTCGTACTTGAGCAGCTTCCTCGCCTTCTCCGGGTCGGTCTCGCCCTCTCCGTAGGCGGGGCAGAGGTGGGTGATGGGGCAGGCGCCGCAGGCGGGCTTGCGGGCGTGGCAGATCCGGCGGCCGTGGAAGATCACCCGGTGCGAGAGCATCGTCCAGTCGCTCTTCGGGAAGATCTCGGCGATCTCGGCCTCGATCTTGACCGGGTCGTCCGACTCGGTCCACCGGAAGCGGCGGGCCAGGCGCATGAAGTGGGTGTCGACGGTGATGCCGGGGACGCCGAAGGCGTTGCCGAGGACGACGAAGGCGGTCTTGCGGCCGACGCCGGGCAGCTTGACCAGGTCCTCCAGACGGCCGGGGACCTCGCCGCCGTGCTCGTCCCGCAGGGCGGCGGCCAGACCCATGATCGACTTGGTCTTGGCGCGGAAGAAGCCGGTCGGGCGGATCAGCTCCTCGACCTCCTCGGGGACGGCCGCGGCCAGGTCCTCGGGGGTCGGGTACCGGGCGAAGAGCGCCGGAGTCGTCTGGTTCACCCGCAGGTCGGTGGTCTGCGCGGAGAGGACCGTGGCGACCAGCAGCTCGAAGGGGTTGCGGAAGTCGAGCTCGGGATGGGCGTACGGGTACACCTCCGCGAGCTCCCGGTTGATCCGGCGCGCCCGCCGCACCATCCCGAGCCGCGACTCCGTCCTGCCCCCGGAGGGCTTCGGCGGGGCGGCGACGGCGGCGGGCTCCTTGGCGGCGGACTTGGTGCCGGTGGCCTTCTTGGCGGCGGTCTTCTTGGCGGTGGCCTTGGTGGCCGCCTTGGTCCCGGGCTTCTCGGCGGCCGCCTTCGTCGTCGTACCGCCCGTCTTCTTCGCGCCCGCCTTCGCCGCCCCCGCCTTCGCGGCCGTCGGGGTCACGGGGGTCGCCTTCGAAGGGCCGTTCACACGGGGGGAATCAGTCCGATTCGTCCCCTTTGACCGCTTCGACGCGCCGTGTTCGCCCACAGCGGAATTACCTTCGGCCGACACTCTTCCAGCCCCCTTGGCCTGCGTTCTCACCGGTGAGTTGGACACCCGGCCAGCCTAGGGGCCGGGGCCGACATCCGCCCCGCTCGGCACCGATCGGGCCCCGATCGGGCCCCTGACGTTCGGCAATGGCGTCCGGTGCGTCAAACTTGTTGTGATTGATCGCACTGTTTGGCACGTCCGGCATCATGGGAGCCAGGTTCCCGTGAGCAGGTCGACAGTAGGAGTGAACTCGTGGACGACGTTCTGCGGCGCGCCCCGCTCTTCGCGGCGCTCGATGACGAGCAGGCCGCCGAGCTGCGCGCCTCGATGAGTGAGGTGACGCTCGCCCGTGGCGACGCGCTCTTCCACGAGGGCGACCCCGGTGACCGCCTGTACGTGGTCACCGAGGGCAAGGTGAAGCTGCACCGCACCTCCCCCGACGGCCGCGAGAACATGCTGGCGGTCCTCGGCCCCGGCGAGCTCATCGGCGAGCTGTCCCTCTTCGACCCGGGCCCGCGCACCGCGACCGCGACGGCGCTGACCGAGGTCAAGCTGCTCGGCCTCGGCCACGGCGACCTCCAGCCCTGGCTGAACGCCCGGCCCGAGGTGGCCGGCGCCCTGCTGCGGGCCGTCGCGCGCCGCCTGCGCAAGACCAACGACCAGATGTCCGACCTGGTCTTCTCCGACGTGCCGGGCCGTGTCGCCCGCGCGCTCCTCGACCTGTCGCGCCGCTTCGGCGTGCAGTCGGAGGAGGGCATCCACGTCGTCCACGACCTCACCCAGGAGGAGCTGGCCCAGCTGGTCGGCGCCTCCCGCGAGACCGTGAACAAGGCGCTCGCCGACTTCGCCCAGCGCGGCTGGCTGCGCCTGGAGGCCCGCGCCGTGATCCTGCTGGACGTGGAGCGCCTCGCGAAGCGCTCGCGGTAGCCACGCGCGCGTACGTACGCACGAGAAGGGGGCCACCCGGTTCGACCGGGCGGCCCCCTTCCGCGTGCCGGTTGGCCTAGCGCTTCGTGCCGTCCACGATCACCGGGGCCGAGCCGCCGCCGGTGGCGCAGGGCACCGCGTAGACCGGGTTCTTGGCCGCGGCCTCCTTGAAGGCGTCGATGCACTGGTTCGCCAGGACCTTGTCGGTCAGCGAGTCGTTGAGGATCTTGTTGGCGCGGGCGATGCCCTCCGCCTCGATGCGGCGCCGGTCCGACTCCGCCTTGGCCGTACGGGCGGCCTCCAGGGCGCGCTCGGTGGCCTGCTGCTGCTGGATCTTGCGGTCGATCTGGCCCTGGAGCGCGTCCGAGGGCTTCACGTTCCGCAGGTTGACCGTGGTGACGACGATGCCGCGCGGCTCCAGGCGCTCGGTGATGAGCGTGGCGATCTCGGCGTTGATCTTCTCGCGGTCGGAGGCGTAGCCCTGCTCGCTGCTGTAGCGGGCGAAGACGTTCCGGACGATCTCGCGGCTGTCCGGGTAGACCAGCCGCTGCTGGATGGCGTCCTCGCTGCCCGCGAGCTTGTACAGCTCGACCGCCTTGGACGGGACCACGGCCCACTTCACGGTGACCTCGGCGTACATGACGCCGCCCTGCGAGGAGCGGACCTCGACCACGTCCTTGTCGGAGAGGTTGAGGTCGACCGGGCGGGTGGAGAAGGTGGTGACGTCGGTGAACGGCGACTTCACGTGCATGCCGGAGGTCATCGGCGACCCGACCTTGCCGAAGGCGACCGGCACGCCGACCTCGTACGCGCTGATCACGTACGTCATGCTCACGATCACCGAGAAGACGCCGGCGACCAGCGCGCCCGCGGCGCCCAGCTTCCAGCCGGTCGAGTCCTGCGACCGGCCGACGAACCAGAGCACCACCGCGGCGATGACCAGCAGGATGGCTATGACGAACATGGGCATTCCCCCGAGAGCTGCGGCCTGATGTAAGCGGAGCGTAAGACACTCGGGGGAGCCGCAGGGTTCCCGGGGTCCCGGTCGGGGTTCCCCGGGAGGGGCCGCCCGGGGTCCCGGCTCGTCGCGTCAGATCGCGCCGCGCTCCCGGAGGTACTCCAGCTGCGCCCGTACGGACAGTTCTGCCGCGGGCCACAGCGAGCGGTGGACGTCCGCGTACACGTGCGCCACGACCTCCGGCGCCGTCCGGTGCCCGAGCGCCACCGCGGCCTCCACCTGGGCCAGCCGGCCCGCGCGGTGCGCCAGATAGAAGTCGACGGCCCCCTGGGCGTCCTCCAGGACCGGCCCGTGGCCCGGCAGGACCGTGTGGACGCCGTCGTCGACGGTCAGCGAGCGCAGCCGCCGCAGCGAGTCCAGGTAGTCGCCCAGGCGCCCGTCGGGGTGCGCCACCATCGTCGTGCCGCGCCCCAGGATCGTGTCGCCGGTGAGCACCGCGCGGTCGGCGGGCAGGTGGAAGGAGAGCGAGTCGGAGGTGTGGCCGGGCGTCGGCACCACCCGCAGCTCCAGGCCGCCGACGGTGACCGCGTCGCCCTCGCCCAGGCCCTCGTCGCCGAGGCGGAGCGCCGGGTCGAGCGCGCGGACCGAGGTGCCGGTCAGCTCGGCGAAGCGGCCCGCGCCCTCGGCGTGGTCCGGGTGACCGTGCGTCAGCAGGGTCAGCGCGATCCGCTTGCCCAGCTTCTCGGCGGTGTCGATCACGTGCCGGAGGTGGCCCTCGTCGAGCGGGCCGGGGTCGACGGCGACGGCCAGGGAGGAGCCGGGCTCGAAGAGCAGCCAGGTGTTGGTGCCGTCGAGGGTCATGGCGGACGGGTTGGGCGCGAGCACGTTCACCGCCCGCTCGGTCGCGGGCCCGGAGGTGACCAGCCCGCGCGGCTGGCCCGGCAGCGCGGCGGCGTCGGTCACGAGGCGTCCCCCCCGACCCGCTTGGTGAACTCGTCGTGCCCGGGCCAGGTGAGCACCACCTGGCCGCCCTCCACGCGCGCCCGCGCGAGGACCGGCGTCAGGGACTGCTTCCCGGCCGCCGTCAGGGCCTCGGCGGCCGTGGCGCAGGGCTGGAGGGACCGGAGGGTCGCGATGGTCGGCGGCATCATGGTCAGCTCGCCCCGGTCGTAGCCGGCCGCGGCGTCGGCCGGGCGGGTCCAGACGGTGCGGTCGGCCTCGCCGGAGACGTCCCGGGTGCGCTGCCCGGCCGGCAGGAGGGCCACGAAGAACCAGGTGTCGTACCGGCGCTGCTCGAACTCGGGGGTGATCCAGCGGGCCCACGCGCCGAGCAGGTCGGAGCGGAGCACGAGGCCGCGCCGGTCGAGGAAGTCGGCGAAGGACAGCTCGTGGGCGACCAGCGCCCGCCGGTCGCGCTCCCAGTCCTCGCCGGTGGTGTCGCCGACGACGGTGTCCGGGGTCTCGCCGGCGAGCAGCACGCCCGCCTCCTCGAAGGTCTCGCGGACGGCGGCGCAGACCACGGCCTGGGCCTGCGCGGGGTCGTCGAGGCCGAGCCGCTCCGCCCACTCCTCCAGGGCCGGGCCGGCCCAGCGCACCGGCTGCTCGTCGCGCGGGTCGACGCCGCCGCCGGGGTAGGCGTACGCCCCGCCGGCGAAGGCCATGGAGGTGCGGCGGCGCAGCATGTGGACCTCGGGGCCGGTGTCCGCGTCGCGCAGCAGCAGCACCGTGGCGGCGCGCCGGGGCGTCACGGGCACCAGCTCGCCGGCGGCGAGGGCGCGGATGCGGTCGGGCCATTCCGGCGGGTACCACTGACCATTCGACATGGGCGGATGCTATGCGCAACGAACGCAATGCACGAGAGCCGGCCGCCCCGGTGAGGGGCAGCCGGCTCCGCGTACGGACGGCCCGGTACGGGCTCCGCCGACGGCGGCCACGCGCGCGTGGCGGCCGGATCAGGCCGAGGTCAGCTCGACCTGGACCTCGACCTCGACGGGGGCGTCGAGCGGCAGGACGGTGACGCCGACGGCGCTGCGGGCGTGCACGCCCTTGTCGCCGAGGATCTCGCCGAGCAGCTCGCTGGCACCGTTGATGACGCCGGGCTGGCCGGTGAAGTCCGCGGCGGAGGCGACGAAGCCGACGACCTTCACGACCCGCTTGATCCGGTCGAGGTCACCGGCGACCGACTTCACGGCCGCGAGCGCGTTCAGCGCGCAGGTGGCGGCGAGGGCCTTGGCCTCCTCGGCGGTCACCTCGGCGCCGACCTTGCCGGTCACCGGAAGCTTGCCCTCCACCATCGGGAGCTGGCCCGAGGTGTAGACGTACACGCCGGACTGCACGGCCGGCTGGTAGGCGGCGAGCGGCGGGACGACCTCGGGCAGCTTCAGGCCCAGCTCGGCGATCCGCGCCTCGACGGCCCCGCTCACGACTGGGGCCGCTTCATGTAGGCCACGAGCTGCTCCGGGTTGGGCCCGGGCACGACCTGGACGAGCTCCCAGCCGTCCTGGCCCCAGTTGTCGAGAATCTGCTTGGTCGCGTGCACCAGAAGCGGCACCGTGACGTACTCCCACTTGGTCATGGGCCCGACTGTAGCCGCTGCGGCGGGGTGCTCCGCCGAGGCTCCCCCTAGGGTCCGGGCTCGGGGGCTTCTCCGGGGCGGTCCGCTGATTGCGCGGGCCCGCCAGTGGTTAGGCTCGACAGCGTGAGCAGGCTCCAGGTCGTCAGCGGCAAGGGCGGTACCGGTAAGACGACGGTCGCCGCCGCCCTCGCCCTCGCCCTCGCGACGGAGGGGAAGCGCACGCTCCTCGTCGAGGTCGAAGGCAGACAGGGCATCGCACAGCTCTTCGAGACGGAGGCGCTTCCCTACGAGGAGCGCAAGATCGCCGTGGCTCCGGGCGGCGGCGAGGTGTACGCGCTGGCGATCGACGCCGAGCGCGCCCTCCTCGACTACCTCCAGATGTTCTACAAACTGGGCGGCGCCGGCCGGGCCCTGAAGAAGCTCGGGGCGATCGACTTCGCGACGACGATAGCCCCGGGGGTGCGGGACGTCCTGCTCACCGGGAAGGCGTGCGAGGCGGTCCGGCGGCGGGAGCGGGACGGCCACCCGGCCTACGACCACGTGGTGATGGACGCGCCGCCGACCGGCCGCATCACCCGCTTCCTCAACGTGAACGACGAGGTGGCCGGGCTGGCCAGGATCGGCCCGATACACAACCAGGCGCAGGCCGTCATGAAGGTCCTCAAGTCCCCCGACACGGCGGTGCACCTGGTGACCCTCCTGGAGGAGATGCCGGTCCAGGAGACGGCGGACGGCATCGCCGAACTGCGCGCCGCGGGGCTGCCGGTGGGCCGGGTGGTGGTGAACATGGTCCGCCCGCAGGTGCTGGACGAGGCGGCGGTGCGGGCCGCCTCCGGAGACCACCGCGAGGCGATCGCGCGGACCCTGGTGTCGGCCGGGGTGACGGGCGGCGCCGCGCTGGTGGAGCCGCTGCTCGACCAGGCCGCCGAGCACGCCCGCCGGGTGGAGCTGGAGCGGGAGCAGCGGGCGGTCCTGGACGGCATCGGCCTGCCCGCGTACGAGCTGCCGTATCTGGGCGACGGGGCGGACATCGCGGGTCTCTACCGGCTGGCGAAGGAACTGCGGAGGCAAGGGGTGGGTGCGGCGTGACGGAGCGGACCCCCGGGCCGGAGAGGACGCCCGTGCCGGAGCGGAACCGCGAGGCGGTGGAGGGGACGGCCGTCGGCGCGGGCGGCCTCGACGCCGTGCCCGCCCTGGAGATCGACCCGATCCTCGACGACCGGGGCACCCGGATCATCGTGTGCTGCGGCTCGGGCGGCGTCGGCAAGACGACCACGGCGGCGGCGCTGGGCGTGCGAGCGGCGGAGCGGGGGCGACGGGTGGTGGTCCTCACCATCGACCCGGCGCGCCGGCTGGCCCAGTCGATGGGCATCGACGCGCTGGACAACACCCCGCGCAAGGTCGACGGCATCAAGGGCTCGGACGGCGGTGAGCTGCACGCCATGATGCTGGACATGAAGCGGACCTTCGACGAGATCGTCGAGGCGCACGCCGATCCCGCGCGGGCGCGGGCGATCCTGGAGAACCCCTTCTACCAGTCCCTGTCGGCCGGTTTCGCCGGTACGCAGGAGTACATGGCGATGGAGAAGCTGGGCCAGCTCCGGGCGCGGGACGAGTGGGACCTGATCATCGTCGACACCCCGCCGTCCCGTTCGGCGCTGGACTTCCTGGACGCGCCGAAGCGGCTGGGCTCCTTCCTGGACGGGAAGTTCATCAAGCTGCTGATGGCCCCGGCGAAGGTGGGCGGCCGGGCGGGGATGAAGTTCCTCAACGTCGGCATGTCGATGATGTCGGGGACGCTGGGGAAGCTGCTCGGCGGTCAGTTCCTGGGGGACGTGCAGACCTTCGTCGCCGCGATGGACACGATGTTCGGAGGCTTCCGGACGCGGGCGGACGCCACGTACCGGCTGCTCCAGGCGCCGGGCACGGCCTTCCTGGTGGTCGCGGCGCCGGAGCGGGACGCGCTGCGGGAGGCGGCGTACTTCGTGGAACGGCTGGCCGCGGAGGGCATGCCGCTGGCCGGTCTGGTCCTCAACCGGGTCCACGGCAGCGGCGCGGCGGGGCTGTCGGCCGAGCGGGCGCGGGCGGCCGCGGAAAATCTTGAGGAGGGCCGCATGGGGGATCGGGGGCCCGGGAAGACTGGACTGCGTGGCGTCCCGGCCACGTCGTCCGAGCCGTCGCACCACGCCACCGCCGCCGACTCCTCCGCACGCCCTTCCGCCGCACGTCCTTCCGCCGCACCGGAGGCCGCCCCCACGGCCGACGTGACCGAAGAGCACGGCACCGACCCCGACACCGATCAGGATCTGGCGCGTCTCACCGCGGGTCTGCTCCGGCTGCATGCCGAACGGATGCGGGTGCTCGCGCGCGAGCAGCGCACGCGGGACCGCTTCACGGCCCTCCACCCGGAGGTGGCGGTGACCGAGGTGGCCGCCCTGCCCGGCGATGTGCACGACCTCGCCGGGCTGCGGGCCATCGGTGAGCGCCTCTCCTCCCCGCGCGGCGGGTCCTGACGGGACCTCACACGGCAGGGCCCGCGCCACGGCGGGCGGTCCGGCCGGACTAGCCGACCGCGGCGTACTCCGCGTACGTGGCGTCGTCGTCCATGGCAACGGGCAGCAGGCCCGCGCCGCGCTCGTACTCGGTGCGGGCGGTCTCCAGGAGCCGCCGCCACGAGGTGACCGTGGGGCGCCGGCGCAGCAGGGCGCGGCGCTCGCGCTCCGTCATGCCTCCCCACACGCCGAACTCCACGCGGTTGTCCAGGGCGTCGGCGAGGCACTCGGTGCGTACCGGGCAGCCGGTGCACACCGCCTTTGCCCTGTTCTGTGCCGCTCCCTGCACGAAAAGTTCATCCGGATCGGTAGTGCGGCAGGCCGCCTGCGCACTCCAGTCAGCTACCCAGCCCATACCGGCGCCGTCCTCTCCCGAATCGAGGCTCCCCCACGGCGGCAGCGGCATATTCACCGCTGCCAGTTGGGACGTTACGGAAGGCGGGGACAGCGCAACACCCCCTTCGGGCCCAATCTTGAATGGCCCGAACGGACTATGCGTGTGCGTCAGATCACCCAGGGGAGTGAGCGAAGGACATGCGTGTGTTATAGGGCACTTCCCGACACACGCACCTGAATCGGGCACACGATTCCCGCGGATTCGGGGACGCGGAACTCATGCCGGAAATCAGGCGAATGTCGTGCACGGGGGTTGATGCCGGACCGCACTCCTGTGACAGTTGGGAGCAGCTTAGGCCAAGGCATATACGTGTGTCCGGCGATTGAGAACGTAGGCTGCCCCCATGGCAAAGAAGCGCTCGGGCGGTGGTCTGACCGGGACCCAGCAGGCCGCCAAGTTCCTCGGTGTCAGTGTGCTCTCCGGAGCCGTGCTGGCGGGCATCGCCCTGCCCGCGGCCGGCGCACTGGGTCTGGCGGCGAAGGGGACGGTCGAGGGATTCGACGAGATCCCCTCCAACCTGAAGACCCCGCCGCTCAGTCAGCGCACCACGATCCTGGACTCCAAGGGCGGGCTGATCGCCACCGTCTACTCCCGGGACCGCAAGGTGGTGCCGCTGGAGAAGATCTCCCCCTACATGCAGAAGGCGATCGTCGCGATCGAGGACGCGCGCTTCTACGAGCACGGGGCGATCGACCTCAAGGGCGTGCTGCGCGCCATCAACAAGAACGCGCAGTCGGGCGGGGTCTCCGAGGGCGCCTCCACGCTCACCCAGCAGTACGTGAAGAACGTCTTCGTCGAGGAGGCCGGTGACGACCCGGAGAAGGTCGCGCAGGCCACCCAGCAGACGATCGGCCGCAAGGTCCGCGAGCTGAAGTACGCGATCCAGGTCGAGGAGGAGCTGGGCAAGAAGAAGATCCTGGAGAACTACCTCAACATCACGTTCTTCGGGCAGCAGGCGTACGGCATCGAGGCCGCCTCGCAGCGCTACTTCTCCAAGCCCGCGGCCAAGCTGACCCTGGGCGAGTCCGCGATGATGGCAGGCCTGGTGCAGTCGCCGAGCCGCTTCGACCCCATCAACGACCTCCAGGAAGCGACCAAGCGGCGCAACATCGTCCTCCAGCGGATGGCGGACGTCGGCGACATCAGCCAGGCCGAGTTCGACAAGGCCAAGGCCACGCCGATCAAGCTGAAGGTGAAGACGCCGCGGAACGGCTGCATCACCGCCGTGGACGGCGCCGGCTTCTTCTGCGACTACGTCCGCAAGACGATCCTCAGCGACCCGGTCTTCGGCAAGACCACGGAGGACCGGCAGAAGCTGTGGAACCTGGGCGGTCTGACCGTCCGGACCACGCTCGACCCGAAGGCGCAGGCGGCCGCGAACGAGGCCGCGGTGGCCAAGGTCAACAAGGACGACGGGGTCGCGACCGCCGTCGTCCAGGTGCAGCCCGGCACCGGCAAGGTCCTGTCGATGAGCCAGTCCCGTCCCTACGGCCTGGACCAGAAGCAGCACCAGACCACGCTGAACCTCGCCGTCGGCAGCAAGATGGGCGGCACGACGTACGGCTTCCCGGTCGGCTCGACCTTCAAGCCGATCACCGCGGCCGCGGCCCTGGAGAAGGGGCTGAGCCCCGCGCAGAGCTTCGACACGCCGTGGAAGATCTCGATGAAGGAGAGCGACTACACGCGCTGCGACGGCAAGCCGTCCGGCTACGCGGACTGGTCCGTCCAGAACGAGCTCAAGACGGAGAAGGGGGCGTACGACATGACGAGCGCCCTCGGGAAGTCGATCAACACCTACTTCGCCAAGCTGGAGCAGATGGCCGGCCTCTGCGAGACGCTGACCATGGCGAAGAAGGTCGGCTACGAGCGCGAGCTGGGCAAGCCGATCAAGCAGAGCCCGTCCGCGACCCTCGGTTCCCTGGAGAGCACCCCGCTCGACATGGCGAACGTCTACGCGACCTTCGCCAACCGCGGCATCTACTGCGTCCCGGTGGTCATCGACTCCATCAAGGCCGCCAACGGCGACAAGCTGAACGTGCCGCAGACCAAGTGCACGCGCGCGATGTCCGACCACACCGCCGACACGATCAACCAGATGCTGAAGGGCGTGGTCGAGGACGGCACCGGTACCCGGGCCGGCCTGAGCGACCGGGACAACGCGGGCAAGACCGGTACCACCGAGGGCCGCAAGGACGCCTGGTTCGTCGGCTACACCCCGGACCTGTCGACCGCGGTCTGGGTCGGTGACGACGTCGGCAAGCGCGACGAGATGTTCGACCTGACCATCGGCGGCGAGTACTACGAGAAGGTCTGTGGTGGCTGCCTCCCGGGCCCGATCTGGCGGATCGCCATGACCGGCGCGCTCGGCTCCGACGCCCCGTCCTTCGTCGACGTGAAGGTGCCGCGGGCGGAGAAGCCGAAGGAGAAGAAGAAGCCGGAGGACGACAAGCCCGGCGACCGCGAGGACGACAAGCCGGCCGACCGCCCGGTCGTCCCCTTCCCGGACATCACCCTCCCCGACCTGACGGGCGGGGACCCGGGCCGCGGCAACGGCCGCGGCAACCGCTAGCCGGACACGAGGAAGGGCGCCCCGCCGGAGAGATCCGGCGGGGCGCCCTTCGTCATGGCACGGGCACGGGCAGGGCCCGCTCACGGCGGTCCGGTGCGGGCGCGGCCCGCTCCCCGTGGTCCCGGGCGCGGGTTCAGCCCGCGAGCAGCTTCTTCACCGAGGCGGCCACGCGGCCGCCCTCGGCCTGGCCGGCCACCTTCGGGTTCACGATCTTCATGACGGCGCCCATGGCACGCGGGCCCTCGGCGCCGGCGGCCTTCGCCTCCTCGACGGCGGCGGCGACGATGCCGTCCAGCTCCTCGTCGGAGAGCTGCTTCGGCAGGTACGCGTCGAGCAGGACGCCCTCCGCCCGCTCGCGCTCGGCGGACTCCGCGCGACCGCCCTGCTCGAAGGCGTCCGCGGCCTCGCGGCGCTTCTTCGCCTCCTTGGCGATCACCTTCTGCACCTCGTCCTCGGAGAGCTCGCGCTTGGTCTTGCCCGCGACCTCCTCCTTGGTGATCGCGGCGATGGTCAGCCGCAGGGTCGAGGAGCGCAGTTCGTCGCGGTCCTTGATCGCGGCGTTGAGGTCGTCCTTCAGTCGTGCCTTGAGCGTGGTCATGGCGTCAAGTGTGGCAGGTGGTCGCGGCACCCCGCCCGTCCATTTCCGCCTCGCGGGTCTGGAACGATGGGGGGATGCGCGCACGGTACGGCATCCCCCTGAAGATCACGGCAGGTGTCGCGGCCACGGCCGCGGCAGGACTCGTCTACGCGGCGGGCTTCGAGGCCCGCTCCTTCCGGCTCCGCCGGATCACGATCCCCGTCCTGCCGCCGGGCATGGACGACCTGCGGGTCCTCCAGGTCTCCGACGTGCACATGGTGTGCGGCCAGGACAAGAAGCGCGCCTGGCTGCAGAAGCTCGCCGGGCTGCGCCCCGACTTCGTCGTGAACACCGGCGACAACCTCTCCGACACCGAGGCCGTGCCCGAGCTGCTGGACGCGCTGGGCCCGCTGATGGAGTTCCCCGGCGTCTACGTCTTCGGCTCCAACGACTACTACGGCCCCCGTTTCCGCAACCCGGCCCGCTACCTCCTGGAGAAGGTCCAGGGCCGGCACGGGCTGAACGGCAACAAGCCGGTCGTCGGCGCCGTCCACAACCCCTGGGAGGGGATCAAGGACGCCTTCGACGCGGCCGGCTGGGTGGACCTCACCAACACCCGCGGGGCGCTCAAGCTGCCCCAGGGCGACCTGGCCTTCACCGGCCTCGACGACCCGCACATCAAGCGGGACCGGTACGAGCGGGTGGCCGGCGGCCCCGACGCCGCGGCGGACTTCTCGATGGGCATCGTGCACGCCCCCTACCTGCGGGTCCTCGACGCCTTCGCCGCCGACGGCTACGAGCTGGTCCTGGCCGGGCACACCCACGGCGGACAGCTGTGCGTCCCCTTCTACGGGGCCCTCGTCACCAACTGCGACCTCGACACCGACCGGGTGAAGGGCCTCTCCACCCACACCGCCGGCGGCCACACCTCCTACCTGCACGTCTCGGCGGGCTGCGGCACGAACCGCTTCACCCCGGTCCGCTTCGCCTGCCCGCCCGAGGCGACGCTGCTCACGCTGACGGCACGCGCCTGAACTCCGGGCGGGGGCGGGCCCGTCCCCGTACCGTGAACGCATGCCGAACCGTTTCACCGCCGTCGTCCGCGGCCTGATCGCCCTGGCCGCGGCGACCGGCATCGTGATCGAGTGCGTCCAGGGGAACCCCCTGGTCGTCTTCAGCTTCTTCACCATCTGGTCCAACACGGCCGTCGCCGTCGTCCTCGGCCTGGGCGCCGCCCGCGCCTGGACCGGCCGCCCGCCGCCGCCGGCCGTGTGGACCGGCGGGGTGCTGCTCTGCATCACGATCGTCGGGCTCGTCTTCCACCTGGTCCTCGACAACCCGTCGAGCTCCTTCAACCAGGCCGCCGACATCGCCCGCCTCACCGGCGCCCGGGCCGTCGCCAACCAGCTCCTGCACACCGTGACCCCGCTCGGCGTCGCCCTGGACTGGCTGCTCCTCACCCCGCCCGGCGCCCTCCGCCCCCGCCACGCCGCGCTGTGGCTCGCCGCGCCCGGCGGCTACCTGGCCTTCGCCCTCGTCCGCGGCGCGCTGCTCCCGGACGGCGCCCGGACCCGCTACACGTACCCCTTCATCGACGTGACCGCGCACGGCTACGCCGGCGTCCTGGTCAACGCCCTCGTCCTGGGTCTCGCCTTCTACGCCCTCGGCCTGCTGCTCGTCGCGGCCGACCGCTTCCGACCCGCGGTGGCGGGGCGCCGTAACCGGATTTCGTCTCTGGGCGCCGGTGGGCTAAAGTAATCGATGTCGCCGGGACGTGAAGAACAGAACAGCGACATCGGGGTGTAGCGCAGCTTGGCAGCGCGCTTCGTTCGGGACGAAGAGGTCGTGGGTTCAAATCCCGCCACCCCGACAGCCAAAGGTTCAGGGCCTGATCCGCGCAAGCGGGTCGGGCCCTGAGTCGTTTCCGGGGCCGAGCAGGGGGCGGAGCCGACCATGACCGAACCGTACGAGGCGTACCTCGACGGGTACGACGCGATCCTCGCCGGGGTGTGCGCCACCGGGCGGCGGCTGAGCCGTGCGGAGCTGGAGGGGCTGCGGGCCCGGGGGGAGCGGGCGGCCGAGGCGGGGATCGGGCTGCGGGCGCTGGTGCGGGCCCATCTGGCCGCCGCGCGGGTGGTGCGGGGCGGGCTGCCCCGGGGGACCGATCCCGATCTGCTGCTCGGCGCGGTCGAGCAGGCCGTCGACGCCTTCGCCGAGGGGCACGAGCGGGCGCAGAAGCTGGCGGTGCGGCAGGAGGAGGCCGCGCGGCGGGAGTTCGTGGACGACCTACTGTACGGGCGCAGCAACCTGGGGCGGCTGGCCGAGCGGGCCGAGCGGTTCGGGCTGCTGCTGTCGCACGCGCACGCGGTGGCCGTCGCGCAGGCGCCCGAGCCCTTCGGGGACGGGGCGCCGGTCTCGCGGGGCGTGGAGTCCTCGCTGCTCGCCCGCTTCGGCACCCGGCGGATCCTGCTCACCACCAAGGACGGGCGGCTGATCTGCGTCGCCCCCGCCGACGAGCCCGAGGTCCTCGCCCACTTCGCCAAGCAGACGTACGCGGCCGCCGACGGCAGCCTCGTCGCGATCGGGCGGTCGCACCCGGGCGCCGGCGGCGTCGTCCACTCCTACGAGGAGGCGCTCGGCGCGCTCGACCTCGCCGACCGCATCGGGCTCGACGGGCCCGTGCTGTACGCCGCCGACCTGCTGGTCTACCCCGTCCTCGGGCGGGACCGGCAGGCCATGGCCGACCTCGTCCGGACCGTGCTGGGGCCGCTCGCCGGTGCTCGGGGCGGCGCGCGGCCGCTGCTCGACACCCTGCACGCCTACTTCGACGCGGGCTGCGTCACCACCGAGGCCGCCCGCCGGCTCGACCTGAGCGTGCGGGCCGTCACGTACCGGCTGGACCGGATCCACCGGCTCACCGGCGCGGATCCCGGCGATCCGACGCAGCGGTACACGCTCCAGACGGCCGCGATCGGGGCCCGGCTGCTCGGCTGGCCCGACGAGGAGCTGTGAGCCTCCGGGCGGCCCGTCCGTTTCGGGACGGCATCAAGAACGCGTAAAGATTGCCGGTCACCGGCAATGCGGGGGATGCCTGTGCGGTGAAACGATCCTCTGGACGGCGGACAGGACACGGCGGCCGAAGGAGCGGGGACATGGTCTGGTTTCTCGGTCTCGGCATCGGTGGTCTGCTGATGCTCGTCCTGAGCCTGGTCTTCGACGGGGTCCTGGAAGGACTCTTCGACGGCGTGGGGGGGCTGGACGGGTTCCTGTCGCTGCCGGTGGTCGCCGGGTTCCTCTCGGCACTCGGCTTCACCGGGGCGCTCGTGCTCGGCACGACCGGCACGGGGGCGGGGGTCGCCACCGGTGCGGGCGCGGTCGCGGGGGTCGGTGTCGGGTGGGTGACCTGGCGGTTCAGCCGGGCCCTGCTGCACGACCCGGGCGCGCCCGCACCGCGCGGCGAGGACCTGACCGGCAGCTCCGGCTCCGTGGTCACCGCCGTGCCCGCGGACGGCTACGGCGAGGTGCTGCTGCACCTCGCCGGCCAGCCCGTGAAGTACGCGGCCCGGGCGGCCGGGCCGGTGCCGCGCGGCACCGAGGTGTGGGTCGAGTCGGTCCTCTCGCCGACCTCCGTCCTCGTGCGTCCCGTCGACCGCTGACCGTCGCCCGCCGGCTCCGGCCGTCGTCCCTCCGCTGAATCCGACCGAAGGGGGTTTCGTCATGAGCCCTGTCCTCACCGCTGTGGTGGGCATCGTCGTCCTCGTCGTCCTGCTCGCCCTCGCCGTCGTCACCCGCTACAAGGTCGCGGGTCCGAGCGAGGCGTTCATCATCACCGGCCGGCGCGGCCAGAAGGCCACCGATCCGGCGACCGGCCGCGTCTACACCGACAACAGCGGCCAGAAGGTCGTCGTCGGCGGCGGCGTGTTCGTCGTGCCGTTCGTGCAGCAGAAGTTCACCCTCGACCTCTCCAGCCGGCACATCCCGATCGCCGTCCGCGGCGCCGTCACCCTGCGCGGCGTGAAGGCCAACCTGGAGGGCGTCGCGATCGTCAAGGTCGGCGGCACCGAGGACTCCATCCGCGCTGCCGCCCAGCGCTTCCTGATGCAGCAGGACGGCATCGTCGGCTTCACCCAGGAGGTGCTGTCCGGCGCGCTGCGGTCCATCGTCGGCCGGATGTCGGTCGAGGACATCATCCGCGACCGGGCCGCCTTCGCCGGACAGGTCGCCGAGGAGGCCGAGGCGAGCCTCTCCGGGCAGGGCCTGGTCCTCGACGCCTTCCAGATCCAGGACATCACCACCGAGGGCTCCTACCTGGAGGACCTGGGCCGGCCCGAGGCCGCCCGCGCCAAGCAGGAGGCCGACATCGCCGAGGCCGAGGCCCGGCGCGCCGCCGAGCAGGCCCGGCTGAAGGCCGAGGAGGAGATCGCGGTCGCCCAGCGGACGCTGTACCTGAAGCAGGCCGAGATCAAGGCGCAGACCGACGAGGCCGCCGCCCAGGCCAACGCCGCGGGCCCGCTCGCCGAGGCCGCCCGCCAGCAGGACATCCTCGCCGAGCAGGAGAAGGTCGCCGCCCGGCAGGCGGCGCTGACCGACCGCCAGCTCGACACCCAGGTCCGCAAGCCCGCCGACGCCAAGCGGTACGAGGCCGAGCAGCAGGCGGAGGCGCAGCGCACCGCCCGGGTGAAGCAGGCCGAGGCCGAGCGGATGGCGGCCATCGCGGCGGCCGAGGCCGAGGCCGAGCGGGCCCGGCTCACCGGTGAGGGCGAGAAGCAGCGCCGCCAGGCCCTGGCGGAGGCCGAGGCCATCGAGGGCGCCAAGCGCGGTGAGGCCGAGCGGGCCCGCCGTGCGGCCATCGCGGAGGCCGTCCGGCTGGAGGGCGACGCGGAGGCCGGTGCCATCGCGGCGAAGGGCGCCGCCGAGGCGGAGGCCATGCACAAGCGGGCCGACGCGTTCGAGCGGTACGGCGACGCGGCCGTGCTCCAGATGCTGGTGGAGGTGCTGCCGCAGGTCGTCGGCAAGGCCGCGGAGCCGCTGGCCGCCGTCGACAAGATGACCGTCATCTCCACGGACGGCGCGAGCCGGCTGACCCGCACCGTGACGGACAACGTCGCCCAGGGCGTCGAACTCCTCTCGTCCACCACGGGAGTCGACCTCGCGTCCCTGCTCCAGGGGTTCACCGCCAAGGCGGCCGGCGCCCCGGCGGCGGCTCCCCCGGTGTCGCCCTCGGTGAACGGGAAGGTGGAGATCACCGACTGATCACCCGCACGACCAGGCCCCGTTCCCGCCGTGATAGGCAGGGCGGGGCCAAGTCGTGGGTACGGGTGAGGGGTTGCGGTGACGGGGCTGTTGCTGGTGCACGGGGCCGGGGGAAGCGTCGAGGGGCACTTCGGGGGGCTCACGAGGCGCCTGGGAGACCGCTTCCGGTACGTCCGGGGGCAGTTGCCCGACCGACCCGGGCCCGGGCCGGACGAGGTCGTGGACGGCTTCGTGGCCGCCGCGGACGCCGCCGGGGCCGGGACCTTCGCCGTCTGCGGCTACTCGCTCGGCGCCCCGCTGGCGATACGGCTCGCGGTGCGGCACCCGGAGCGGGTCAGCGCCCTGGTGCTGACCGCGCCGTTCGCGTACCCCGACCACCGGATGCGGCTGGCGCTCGCCCTGTGGCGGGGGCTGCACGAGACCGGACGGCACCGGCTGCTCGCCGAGCACCTGGCGCTGAACGGGCTCGGCGGAACCTTCCTGGACGCGACCGACCCGGACCGGCTGCGGGCCATGCTGCGGCTCGCCCCCGCCCCGCCCGCCGGCACCCCGGCCCATCTGGAGCTGGCCGGGAGGATCGACGTACGGGAGGACCTGGGGCGGCTCGCGGTGCCGGTGCTCGTCGTCGTCACCGCCGAGGACCCGCTCGTCTCCCCGGCCCGCCAGCGGGCCCTCGCCGCGGCCGTGCCGGGCGCCGGGACCGCCGAACTCGCCACCGGACACCTGCCGTTCTGGGAGGACCCGGAGGGCTGGGCGGACGCGGTGGAGAGGTTCCTGACGGTCGGGGGCGTCAGATGATCGGAGGGCGGCCAAGCTTCGTCATGCGGAGCACCGTCGACCAGCGCATCGGGCGGCGCGGGCCCGCCGGGGCCTTCAGGCCCTCGGCGAAGCCGGCGAACCAGGAGCGCAGGCCGCGGACCGAGCGGGTGCGGGCGACCGTCAGCAGGACCCAGACCACCAGGTAGAGCGGGACCAGCGCGGCCGGGAGGTTCCGCTTCGCCAGCCACACGCGGTTGCGGGCGGTCATCCGGTAGTAGACGTCGTGCCGGGCCGGGCTGGTCTTCGGGTGCTGGAGCAGCAGCTCGGGCGCGTACCGGATCCGCCAGCCGGCGTCGAGCGCGCGCCAGGCCAGGTCGGTCTCCTCGTGCGCGAAGAAGAAGTCCTCCGGCCAGCCGCCGATGCGGTCCAGCATCGGCATCGACAGGCCGTGGCCGCCGCCGAGGAAGGTGGTGACCTCACCGCCGCGCATCGGGTCCTTCGCGCCCAGCCGGGGGATGTGCCGGCGCTGGGTCTCGCCCGTCTCGTCGGCGATCCGGAAGGAGACGACGCCGAGCTTCGGCTCGGTCTCGTACAGGTCGACCAGACGGCGGAAGACGTCCGTGTCGACCAGCAGGCCGTCGTCGTCGAGGTCGACCAGGACGTCCACGTCGCCGAAGGAGCGGAGGGTGTCGATCGCCACGTTCCGCCCGCCGGTGACCCCGCGGTTCTCGGCCAGCTCCACGCCGGTGACGCCGTCGGGGAGCGCGGGCAGCGAACCCGTGCCGTTGCCGACCACGACGACCCGGGCGGCGGGCTCGTCCTGCATCGCCACCGAGTCGAGCAGCGCGCCCAGCTCGGCGGGGCGGGTGCCCATCGTCAGTACCGCCACGCCCACTCGCGGTCGCGCCACGGTCCACTCCGTTCCAGATCGGGGTCGGGTCTCGCGTACGGGCCGGCAGCCGCCGGCCCCACGGCACCCATTGTTCACCCTCCGGGAACCCTGGCGGTACCCGGAGGGAACCCGGGGGGCCGCGGGCGGGGTGAACCGGGGCCGCCAGGGCGGGCGCAGCCGCGACCGGGCCTCCGCCGGACCCGTCACCGGACCCTCCGCCGGACCCGTCACCGGACCCTCCGCCGGATCCGTCGACGGACTCGCCACCGGACCTGTCACCGGCCCTGTGACCGGACCTGTCACCGGGCTTGTGGCCGCACTGTGACCGGTCCCACCACCGAACCCGCCGTCGGGCGGAACCCCCGGGGCCCTCCCGTACGTCCGTGCGTACGGCGGCGGTTCCCTTCCGGTTCCGTTTCGGCTCCGCTTCGGGGGGAGCGCGGCGAGCGCGCACAAGTGGCGGCTCTACCCTGGTCCTCTGCCGTCAAGTGATCGATTGTCGAAAGGGCGTCTCCTGGTGCTGGTCGCGGACCGATATCGGCTTCACGGGTGTATCGGCCGTGGCGGCATGGGCGAGGTGTGGCAGGCCACCGACGAGGTGCTCGGCCGGTCCGTCGCCGTGAAGCTGATGCTGGCGCAGTCCACCGATCCGTCGGGCGCCGACCGCTTCCGCCTGGAGGCGCAGACCGCCGCCCGGCTCAGCCACCCGCACGTCGTCGGCGTCTTCGACTTCGGCACCTGGGACGGCAAGCTCTTCCTGGTGATGGAGCTGGTCGAGGGCGACAGCCTCGGCTCCACCCCCGCCCATCCGCTGGTGCTGCCCGCCGAGCGGGTCGCCGTGGTCGCCGCGCACGCCGCCGCCGGTCTGGCCGCGGCCCACCGGCAGGGCGTGGTCCACCGCGACATCAAGCCCGGCAACCTGCTGATGGACGCCGAGGGCACGGTCAAGCTGGCCGACTTCGGCATCGCCCGCTTCGTCGACGACCCCTCGGCCGGGCTGACCACGACCGGCCAGATCGTCGGCACCGGCCTCTACCTGGCCCCGGAGCGGGCCCTCGGCAAGCCCGCCTCCCCCGCCTCGGACGTCTACTCGCTGGGCTGCGTCCTCTACCAGCTGCTCACCGGACACCCGCCGTTCCGCGCGGACACCGCGACCGCCCTGCTGTACCAGCACATCGACAGCGCCCCGACCCCGCCGAGCCGGCTCGGGGTCGTCCTCACGCCCGCCTTCGAGGCGTATCTGCTGAGCCTGCTGGCCAAGCAGCCCGAGCAGCGCCCGCCGGCGCAGGCGATCGCCGACTGGTTCGGCTCCGGCGCGTGGCGGGAGTACGCCCCCCGGCCCGCGACGGCCGGCGCCATGCCCGCGCCGGTCCACGCCCCGCCGGCCCAGGCCGCCCCCCGCACGGCCC
>NZ_BNBS01000051.1 GCF_014656075.1 Streptomyces hydrogenans | reverse complement strand
GGCGGCACGGGCGCGGCCGGGTCCGGAGGCGGCGGCGCCGTGACCGTGGCGACCGGCGCGGGCGCCCACACGTCCGAGGTCGGCGTGTGGCCCGCCGGACGGTGCACGGCGACCCGTCGCGCCCCGGTGAGACCGGCCGGCGGCGAACCGACGCCGACCCCCGGCAGCACGGCGGCCCCCGGGGCGCACGGGGAGTCCGTGGCGTCCGGAGGCATCGGGGTCCAGGGGTCGGTCAGGGGCTCGCCGCGCGGCGGACACGGCGGGACGGCGGGGCCGCCGGACCCCGGGGGCGCGGCGTACGCGTCCGTGGGATCCGGCGGACCGGCCCACGGGTCACGCACCGCGCACACCCCCCGCGGGCGCCCCGGCACCGGGCGAGAGCGCCCACCAGGCCGCGAGGCCGAAGACCACCGACATCAGCACCGTCGACGGGCCGCCGATGTCCGCGTAGAAGAAGTCGATCAGCTGCCAGGAGAGCAGCCCGCCCGCCACCAGCGCGCACTCCGCGCCCGTCCGGCGCCGCCGCAGCGCGCCCACCAGCAGCGCCAGCCAGCTCCCCGCCAGCGCGAGCAGCCCGATCAGCCCCTGCTCGCTCAGGACCAGCAGGTACATGTTGTGCGGCGACAGCAGCGGCTGCCGCTGGAAGCCCGCGCCCGCGCCCGCCGTGTCGCTGCCGGAGGAGAGCGCCACCGAGGCGTTCGAGTCCCGGTAGTGCGGGAAGCCCTTCAGCCCGACCCCGGTCAGCGGCTCCGAGCGCCACATCCGCCCGGCCGCCGCCCACATCGTGTACCGGTCCGTCACCGACTGGTCCGGCGCCGCCGTCACCCGCGTGATGCTCGTGACGCGCTCCTCCACCATCTCCGAACCGAGCCCGAAGCCGCCGACCAGCACGACCGCCAGCGCCCCCACCGCGAGCACCACCCGCGCCGCCCGGCGCACCCCGCCGAGCAGCAGCTGGATCCCGCAGGCCAGCACGGTCGCGATCCACGCGCCCCGGCTGAACGACAGCAGCAGCGGCACCACGAGCAGCCCCACGCAGACCAGCGCGACGGTGCGGACCCGGCCGGCCGGGCTGCCCAGCGCGATCCCGGTGACGATCACCAGGCCGTACGCCACCACCGTCGCCATGCCCATCACGTCGGTCGCCCCGAAGGTGCCCACCGCCCGGATGTCCTCGCCCTGGTACGACGCGCCCGTCCCCGTCAGGTACTGGCCGACGCCCACCGCGCCCTGGACCAGCGCCAGCGCCACCAGTCCCCACGCCACCACCGCGAAGTCCCGCCGGTCCCGGATCATCAGCAGCACCGCCGCCGGGACCAGCACGAACACCTGCACGTAACGGGCCACGCCCGGCAGGCTCGACGCCGGATCGTTCGAGGTGACCGCCGCCAGGCAGATCCCGAACACCGGCAGCCCGAGCACCACCGCGGCGGTCCGGGTCAGCGGCCGGGCCCCGCCGCGCAACACCCGGACGAGACAGATCAGCACCAGCAGCCCCGAGGCCGCGTCGGCGATCGTGCCGGTGCCGCCCGTCCCGCCCTGCGCCCCGTCGGGCCCCGGCACCAGCAGCAGCGCGATCACCGCGAGGACCGGGGACAGCGCCCCGGCCCTGCGGACCAGGTCCCGGGCGTCCGGCGTCCCCGCGAGGGCCGGTGCCGTCGTCACGGCCGTGGCCATCCTCAGCTCCCCGTCGGTCGGACGAGCCCGGCCGCCGTGCGGACCAGGATGCAGACGTCCTGCCAGAGCGACCAGTGGTCGATGTAGTGGTTGTCGAAACGGCAGCGGTCCTCGATCGAGGTGTCGCCGCGCAGCCCGTGCACCTGCGCCAGACCGGTCAGCCCGACCGGCATCCGGTGGCGGGCCGCGTACCCCGCGTGGATCTTGCTGAACTGGGCGACGAAGTAAGGGCGTTCGGGCCGCGGCCCGACCAGGCTCATGTCACCGCGGAGCACGTTCCACAACTGCGGCAGCTCGTCCAGCGAGGACTTCCGCAGGAAGCCGCCGGCCGCACTCATCCGCCGGTCCCCGGCCACGTTCCACCGGGTCGCCGACTCCGTCTCGTCGGACGGCCGGAGCGTACGGAACTTCAGCAGCGTGAAGTGACGCCCGTGCTGCCCCACCCGCTCCTGCCGGAACAGCACCCCCGGCCCGTCCGAGAGCCGCACCGCCAGCGCGCACACCGCCAGCACCGGCAGCGCCAGCGCCAGCGCGGGACCCGCCAGCGCGATGTCCAGCGCCCGCTTGGCCCGCGCCCCGCGCCGCTGGGTCACCGGGATCAGCCGGCGGCGGGCGTACCCCCACACGTGCTCGCCCATCGGACCCTCGCGCCGCTCCCCGCCGACCCGCCAGGTCGCACAGCCGTAGTGCTGGAAGAGCGTCACCAGCTCCGGCTCGTCGACCAGGAACACCGCCTCGCGGACCGCGTTCTGGATGACCGCCCGGCGGATCTCCTCCGCCGTCGTCAGCAGCGGCAGCCCCGGCTCCAGCGGCCGCTGCTCCCCGACCGTCCCCTCGGTCGGCCCGACCAGGCCGACCGGCCGCATCCCGTACTCGGGGTGCTGGAGGGCCGCCGCGGCGAACCGGCGGCCCGCCGCCGGGGGACCCACCACGAGCGCCGACCGCGGCCGCTCCCGGGCGATCCGCCGCCCGCGCGCGAGCAGCACCGCCCGCACCACGACCGCGAACCCGACGTGCACGGCGTACGCCCCGCACAGCCGCAGCGGACCGATCGCCAGCTCCGGCGACCAGGCCGCGGCACCCGCCGCGGCCACGCACCACACCACCCCGGCCCGGGAGGCCAGCAGGGGCAGCTCGTCCAACAGCCGCGCGTGCGCCGGCGGCCGGTACAGCCCGCCGCGCCCGTCGAGGACCAGCAGCAGCACCGCCAACGGCAGCAGCAGCCGCGGGTCCTGATGGGCGGGACCGAGCAGCGCGCCACCGGCGAGCACGGCCAGGCAGTCGACCGCCCGCAGCGCGCCCGCCCCGGGACCCGACCGGGCGGCCGCCCGGTGGCGCGGCAGCGCGAGGCGGCCGGACAGACGCCCGGGCAGCCGCCGCCGGGGGGCGAGCGAGGCCGTCCCGAAGGCCGGACCCGCGACCGGCCACGGGCCGGGTGAGGAGGGAACGCTCGTACTTTCCGTGGTCACTGCGCAATCGGCTCTCTGTGCTCGGTGCCCCGCACTCCGGCCAGCTCGCGGTAGATCTCCGCGACGGCCGCGCCGGTGCGCCGCACATCGAAACTGCTGAGGACGTGCTCGTGGGCCTCACGGCCCAGGCGGTGCCGCAGCTCCGGCCGGCCGAGGAGGCGGCCGAGAGCGGCGGCGAGGGCGGCCGGGTCCTCGGAGGGGACCAGGCACGGGGCTCGGTGGCCGGGCGGCAGGCTCTCGCGGGCCCCGTCGACGTCGGTGACGACGACCGGCCGGCCCGCCGCCATCGCCTCCAGCGGCGCCAGCGCCATGCCCTCCCAGCGGGACGGCAGCACGACGACGTCCGCCGCCCGGTACCAGGGCACGGTGTCGCCGACGGCGCCGGTGAACCGCACCGAGGGACCGGCCGCGGCCCGCAGCCGCTCGCCGTCCGGCCCGTCGCCGACCAGCACCAGCCGGGCGTCCGGCACCTCGGCGAGGACCGCCGGCCAGGCGGCGAGCAGCACGTCCTGGCCCTTCTGCCGGCAGAGCCGGCCCACGCACACCACGGTCGGCGCCGGATTCCCGGCGGGCCCGTCGGTCGCGAAACGCGCCACGTCCACGCCGTTGTGCACCACCGACCAGGCCGCCTCGACCCCGGCCTCCTCGCCGGTGCGCCGCTCGGCCCCGCTCACGCAGAGGATCCGGTCGGTCCAGCGGGCGCCGAACCGCTCCCAGCGGCGGGCGAGTTCGGCGGTGGTGCCGGTCACGGCCTCGAAGGACCAGGCGTGCGGCTGGTAGACGGTCGGGATCCGCCCGCGCACCGCGAGCCGGGCGCACAGGCCCGCCTTCGCCGAGTGCGCGTGGACGAGCCCGGGCCGGACGGCACGGACCACCCGGGCCAGGTCGCGGGTCTCCCGGAACAGCGCCGGACCGGGGTCGCGGCCGGCCCGCCAGTCGCGGACCTCCGCTCCCTCGGCGCGCAGCTCCGCGGCGAGTTCCGTGCCGGGCGGGCAGGCGACGACGGGCCGCAGCCCGTCCGCGCGCTGGGCGCGCACCAGGTCCACGACGACCCGGGCGACGCCGCCGTCGCCGGGCTGGACCGCGTGCAGGACGGTGACGGACCCGTGGTCCGTCTCGATCGGGGCCCGCACGTCAGCGCCGTACGTCCGCCTGCGGGAAGAGCGCACCGAGCCAGACGGTGTCCTGACGGCTGCCGAGCCGGACATGGACACCGTCGGCCCCGCTGCGCAGCGCCCCCCGCAGATCGAAGACGTCGGATTCGTACCCCAGGGTGTTCCCGGCGGCGGGGAAGCGCGTGGTCCCGGCCCTGCCGAATTCGGTGGCGCACCACACGCTGCGACGCACAGCAAGAACCGCTGAATTCCGCATACAGGTTCTCCGCTTTGATGAGAGAAGGAAGGGAAGACCCGTGAAGACCGGGGGAGGGGAAGGTGTCGTCCGCACGAAATGGGTGAACGCGCGGCGGGCCCGGAAGCAACGTTCGGGAACGTTATAACCCCGGCGCGGGGCGATAGTAAGCATTAGATGCTCGGAAACGCTAACTCCCGTATCCGCGCGGCCGGTTCCTCGTTGAGCGTGTTGCGCCTTTCTCCGGCCCATCGCTCGAATGACCCCCGTGTGGCCCAAAGATCGGTTGAACGTCACCCGTTCGGGAGAGCAACCGATGAATAGCCGGGCCGTTGTTGAGGGAGCCGGGCCGAACAGTCCGCGCAGTCCGAGTTGGAAATCGATCGAGGAGAACTTCTCCATGTCCCGTATCGCCAAGGCCGTCGTCCTGACCGTGGGTGCCGCCGCCGCGGTCGCCGGTGCCGCCGGCGCCGCCGCTGCCGACTCCCTCGCCGAGGGTGCCGCCGTGAAGTCCCCCGGTGTCGGCTCCGGCAACGTCGTGCAGGTCCCGGTCCACGTGCCGGTCAACGTCTGCGGCAACACGGTCAGTGTCATCGGTGCGCTGAACCCGGCCTTCGGCAACGCCTGCGCCAACGTCTGATCTCGCACGTCGGATCGGTCCTTCCGAAGCCGGTGCGCCCACCCCGCGGGTGGGCGCACCGGCTTTTTCCTTGCGGCCATTGGATCGGTACTCGTTCGGACGCACCCCCATGCGCCGTCCGGTGCAACGGCGTACGCCCCTTCGGGGGGCAGGTCGGAAGGCAGATTCACTCGAACGGGGACGTGGCGCTGCGTAGCGCATCAGTTGCGGAGGGCTATAACCGCAGGCACGGTGGGAGGGCAGTTGTCCGACGCATAAGGAAAAGGAACACATATGCGTCCCCTGGCTTCACGCCGTCTCACCGCCCTGGCGATATCCGCCGCCCTCACCCTCGGCACGGCGGGACCCGCCGTCGCCGACGAGCTCCACCCGTCCTCCGCGGCCGACCGGGCCGCTCGCGCCCCGCTTCCCGACGCGGCCGCCCTGCTGACCCAGACCAAGGCCCTCGCGGACGTCGGCGGGGTGACCACCCCCGTGACCGAACTCGTCACGGCGGCCCTCGGGGCCGACGGCGGTCAGGTCCCCGCCGCCGACGCCGAGTCCCTGAAGGCCAGGATCCAGGCCGCCGTCGACCGGGCCAAGGAGACCGCCCCCGCCCCGGTGCCGGAGACCCCGGCCCTCCCGGAGCCGCCGGTCACCCCGCCCGCCGCCGACACCCCGGTCACCCCGCCGGCCGTGGACACCCCCGTGACCCCGCCGGCCGTGGACACCCCCGTCGCCCCACCCGCCGTCGAGACTCCGGCCGGGCTGCCGGTGAAGCCGCCGGTCACCCTGCCCGTCGCCGCCGGGGCGGCGGCGGTGAAGGCCGGGAAGGCCGCGCCCGCGGACCTGGTGGACGACGCCCTCGGCACCGTCGAGAAGGCCGTCGCCGGACTGCTCGCCGCGGTCACCTCCGGGGACGCCGCCGGAGTCGCCCCGCAGGTCACGGCCACGCTGACCTCGCTGGTCAACCTCGCCGTCGCCACCGTGCTCGGCAGCGGCCTGCCCGCGCCGGACCTGGCCGGTCTGCCCGCGCTCCCCGCGCTGCCGGTCGAGCCCCCGGCGCTGCCGGTCGACCCGCCGGTCGAGGCGCCGGAGCTGCCGGTCGACCCGCCGGTCGAGCCCCCGGCGCTGCCGGTCGACGCGCCGGTGAAGCCGCCGGTGTCCGCGCCCGAGCTGCCGGTGAAGCCGCCGCTGCCGGTCCGCTGACCCGCCCGCACCACCCCCTGACCCGTACCGGTCCGGCCTCCCGCCGGGCCGGTACGGGCACGTGTGCGCCCGGTCATCCGGAAATAGCACCGGTCGCCTTCGATCGGGTGCAGTGTCGAGAAATCCTTCCTTCTGGAGTTTCCGGGGAGCGAACCTCTCGTTACAGAAGGCAGAACGACGTACGGGATTTCCCCAAGAAGCCCGTGCGGAACGTGAGTTGAAAGAACAGAGGAAGGATTCTCCCCATGAAGCCGACCAAGGTCGCCGCCGTCGTCGCCGGTTCCCTGATGGCCCTGGGCGTCGCCGCCCCCGCCATGGCCCAGCAGGCGCTGACGCCGACCAGCCTGAACGGCGGCCTGGAGGCCATCGCCGCCAACGGGCTGAAGTCGGACGTGCTCAGCAGCACCACCGAGGGCTCCCCGGTCAAGTCCGTCACCGACACCGCGACCCAGCTGAACCAGACCGGCAAGGGCCTCCCGCTGGTCGGCGGCCTGCCGGTCAACCCGCTCGGCGGCTGATCGAATGATTTTCTGACCGGTCGCCGTGTGGCCTCGACTCCACACGGTGAGCCGCTCCCTACTCTCGGGACCGTCCCACGCGAACGTCAGCGGGGGACGCGGCCGGACGGAGCGAGGGGGGATCCTCGCCGGTCTCTCCCTTTCTCCCGAGGAAGAGCGGTATGCGGTCCATCATCAGCAGGAAAGTACTCACCGCGGCGGCAGCGACCGGCCTGCTGTCGCTGACCGGCGGCTTCGCGCTGGCCGCGAACGCGCACCCCGGCACGGGCGACACGCCCGGGCCCGGCAACGGCCAGGCCCACGCCCCCCTTTCGCCGGAGGTCTGCGCCGGCATGGACCTGGGCGGCTATGTGGCGTCGGCCGTCGGAGACCTCTGCGCCCACACGGCGGAGGACCCGGACGGCGGCTACGGCGAAGAGCCCGAGGAGCCCACCCCGACGCATCCGACGCACCCGCCGACCGAGCCCCCCACGCACCCGCCGACGCACCCGCCGACGCACCCGCCGACGGAGCCGCCCACGACTCCGCCCACGCACCCGCCCACACACCCGCCGACGGAGCCGCCCACGACTCCGCCGACCACGACTCCGCCCACGACCACTCCGCCGACCCATCCCCCGGGCGAGTGCGAGGCGCCCGCGCCGGGCGAGGAGCCGGAGCCGGGCTGCGAGGAGCCCACCACCCCGCCCACCACGACTCCGCCCACCACTCCGCCGACGTCGCCGCCGTGGACCCCGCCCACGAATCCGGACGAGCCGCCGGGCGAGTGCGAGGAGCCGGAGCCGGGCGAGGAGCCCGAGCCCGGGTGCGAACCGACCACGCCGCCCACCACCACCCCGCCCACCACTCCGCCGACGTCGCCGCCGTGGACCCCGCCCACGAACCCGGACGAGCCCCCCGGCGACTGCGAGGAGCCGGCCCCCGGCGAGGAGCCCGAGCCCGGGTGCGAGCCCACCACCCCGCCCGCCACTCCGACCGACAAGCCCGAACTCCCCGACACGGGCAGCGACCCCGCCCTGTGGGGAGCGGCCGCCGTCAGTGCCGCCCTCATCATCGGCGGCACCGTCGTCCAGCTCCGGGGCGGCCGCCTCGTCCGGAGCCGTCGCCACTGACGTACGCGCTCCGCTGACGTGACGTCAACCGAGGTCCCCGCCGTCACCGGCGGGGGCCTCGGGCGTTGCTGCACATGGGGGACGCCCGCGCGACGTTTCGGCCAAGGGGCTCGTTCACACGACATGACTCTGCGCTCTCACGCCGGCATGGGCCTCCTCATGACCGCGCTCGCCTCCGCCGCCATGGCCGCCCCGGCCGCCGCCGTCGAGGCTCCGGTGGTCGTCCCCCTCCAGGGCCTGGACCCGGTCCTGCCGATGGACGCCCCCACCGTCGCGACCGGCGTACCCGTGCCGATGCCCGGCGCCCCCACCGGCTTCCAGAAGGGCCTCGGCGCGCTCCCGGACGTGACCCTGCCGAGCGTCCCGCTCGCCGGCACCCTGCCCGAGACCGTCGTCGACGCCCCGCTGCCCGAACTCCTGGAGGGCAGCGAGCCCGGCCGGGCGCTCTTCGCCACCCCGCACTCCGAGATGAAGGCCGCCACCCCCGGCGCCGTCCTCGGCAACCCCGTCGAGGCGCCCGACGGCGACGGCCTGGCCGGCGTGCCCGACGTGCACGTGCCGGAGCTCGGCCTGGTCTCCCCGACGCTCAGCGGCGCCCTCGAC
Organism: Streptomyces hydrogenans; assembly: GCF_014656075.1. Classification (GTDB taxonomy): domain Bacteria; phylum Actinomycetota; class Actinomycetes; order Streptomycetales; family Streptomycetaceae; genus Streptomyces; species Streptomyces hydrogenans. The sequence continues at coordinate 47,038 of NZ_BNBS01000051.1, read as the reverse complement.
TCCCAGCTCGGCCTCGCCCCCGACCGCGGCTGACCCCGCCCCCCTTCCTTTCGGAATTCTGTACGGATCCGGTCCGCGCGGGTGAAGACACGATTCTTCCCCGCTACCGCAAGGGCTTTCCGTCGTTGCACCGGAAGGCTTGTCGCATGGCCGCGGCCCGCGGTCCGGTGCGCCGCCCGCCGTATCCGACGGCGGGCGGCCACCGGACCGCGGGCCACCTTTTCCCGCCCCCGCGGGATTCTCCGATTTCTCCCTCCCGTTCGGCCCAAAGACCGTGACCCGGCCCCCGGTGCGGCGTTGAACGGAAGTGACGGCCGTGATCCCTGCGGTCGCTCGACCCATTCAAGGAGTTCTGATGTCTCGCATCGCCAAGGCTGCCGCCGTTCTGGCCGGCACCGGTGCCGTCGCCCTCACCGGAGCCGGCCTGGCCGTCGCCGACTCGGGCGCCGAGGCCGTCGCCGCCCACTCGCCCGGCGTCGCCTCCGGCAACGTCGTCCAGGTCCCGGTCCACGTCCCGGTCAACCTCTGCGGCAACACGGTCAACGTCATCGGTCTGCTGAACCCGGCCTTCGGCAACAGCTGCGCCAACATCGACGCCCCGCACGACAACGGCGACGGCGGCTACGGCGGCTGATCCGCCCCCGCCTCCGTTCTCCGGGCGTCCCCCCGGCCCCACCAGGGCCGGGGGGACGCCCGTGTCCGGGCCCGCCCGTCAGGCGTACCGGTAGATCCCGGCGTGGTCGAACATCTCCGCCGGCGTCACGCCCCACGGCGCCATCGGCTGGTGCCGCGCCACCACCTTCCGGTACTGGGCGTCGCCCAGCGGGGGCGGCTCCGCCGGCAGGTACGCCGCCCCCGGATTGCGCTGCTGCCACCGCGACCACACCAGGTCCACGAACGAGTGGTGCAGCCAGAACACCGGGTCGTTCACCGACCCACCGCCCAGCATCAGGCCGCCCACCCAGCGGTGCACCCGGTTGTGGATCCGGAACCGCTCGTTGCCCGAGCCCGGCGCCCACCCCTCCAGACGGTTGCGGAAACCCGACGGGCTGGTCGAGTTCCAGGGGGCCGTGTCGTACGTCCGCTCCCGCATCACCTCGTCCAGCTGGGCCGCCGTCGGCAGCGCCACCGGATCGCGCGGACGGCCGAAGTCCCTGGTCAGATAGGAGATCTCGGTCATCGCGTGCTTCACCGTCCACTTTCCCCGGGCGTACGCGAAGGGGCCGGTGGTCACCTGGAGGTCCGAGCGGCGGCCGTTGCCGCCCATGAAGTCCTCGGCCCAGATCGAGGACGCCGGAGTGGAGTCCCGGGTCCAGTCCCAGTACGGCACGGACACCGTCGCGTCGATCCGGCGCAGCGCCCGCTCGAACTCCAGCAGGAACTTCCGGTGCCAGGGCAGGAAGCTCGGCGCCATGTGCGCGGTGCGCAGTCGGCCCGCGCCGTCGGCGGTGTAGTGGTCGATGTGCATGCGGACGAACTCGTCATAGGTGCCGCGGCGCTTCAGTTCGAGCACCGCGGCCACGAACCGCCGGCGCTCGGCCGTCGTCAGGTCGCGCTGGTTCTTACGCGTGTACACCACGCGGGTTCCCTCCCGTCGGGTCGGAGTGGAGGCCGTGCCCCGCCGCGTACCGGGACAGCGGGGCGGAGCCCGCCGCGTCCACCGCCGCGCGGGTGGCGGAGAGCGGGGTCGGACAGGACTCGTAGTGGTCGAGCGGGGTCACCCAGCCGCCGTCGGCGCACCGCATCAGGTGCAGCGGCCGGCCGTCCACCAGGGCCACCGGCTCACCTCCCGGACCGGTGAGACCGCGGATCCGCCGGCCCGCGTACATCTCGTCGAAGGCGTACGGGTCCGCCGCCTCCGGGGAGCGGGCGGCGATCCGGCCGAGGGCGCCGCCGGTGGCGGCGGTGACGGCCAGCGCGAACAGGGACCGGAGGGCGACACGGCGCGGGAAAGGCATCGGCGATCTCCTGGTGTCGACAAGGGGCCTCAGGGCACAACGATGAAAACCCGGGTTCGTTGCGGCCGGGAGTTCGAGCGGGCGAATGTCGGCCGGATGAGTGAATTCGGTACGGGGAAAGGGTGGTTGCCCCACTAGCATCCCCTTCCATGACCACTCCCCACGTCCTTTCCGAGGCGCGCAGCGTCTCTCCGCTGGGCACGCTCACGGTGATTCCGTGGTCCAGCGAAGCCACCGCCGATTCCGCCGGCACGCCCTTTCTGATGGCGTATTCGCTCGGCGACGGCCGCGACGGGCCGGAGGCCGGTCAGCAGGCCATGCGGACCGCCCTGGAGTCCATGGGCCTCTCCGTCGGCGACCGGCTCTTCGACCTGGAGAAGGACGCGGGGATCAGCGCCACGCTGCTCGTCGAGGCCGGCACCGCCGTGCTCACCCTGCCCTTCCTCAAGGTGCAGTGCCCGGTGCCCGCCGAGTGGCAGACCGCCGCCCGCGAGAGCGGCAAGGTCTACTTCCTCTGCTCGGTGCGCCCCTGGGGCGAGGGCGTCCCCGGGAAGCCCGTGGACGAGGACCGGCTGCGCGCCTTCGTCTCCGACGAGGAGACGCTCGCGGAGTGCGCCCACGTCCTGCTGCCCGTCCGGCGCGTGCAGGGCTGAGCGGAAGGGGCGGCGCGATGACGACGCTCGGGGTACGCGGCGGTGTGCCGGGTCAGCGGCGGGAGGACCGGGCGGCCGCCCGGTCGGAGGACGGGACGGTCGGCGCCGGGCGGGCGCTCGGCTGGCTGCTCGTCGTCACCGGGGCGGCCGGGATCCTGGCCGCGTGGGTGATCACGATCGACAAGTTCAAGCTCCTGGAGGACCCGGGCTTCCAGCCGGGGTGCAGCCTGAACCCGGTCGTGTCCTGCGGGAACATCATGAAGAGCGAGCAGGCGGCGGTCTTCGGCTTCCCCAACCCGATGCTGGGCCTCGTCACGTACGGCGTCGTCGTCGCCGTCGGCGCCGGGCTCCTCGCGGGGGCCCGGTACCGGGGCTGGTTCTGGCTCGGGCTGAACGGCGGGACGCTCTTCGGCGTCGGCTTCTGCACCTGGCTGATGCAGCAGTCGCTGTACGAGATCAACGCGCTGTGCCTGTGGTGCTGCCTCGCCTGGACGGCGACCATCACCATGTTCTGGTACGTCACCGCGCACAACGTGCGGACCGGGGTGCTGCCCGCCCCGGCGGCGGTGCGGGGCTTCCTCGGCGACTTCGCCTTCGCCCTGCCCGTCCTGCACGTCGGGATCATCGGGATGCTGATCCTGACCCGCTGGTGGGAATTCTGGACCAGCTGACGTGAACCGTCTCCCCTCGTGGCCGCGGGCCGCACTCCTGGTGCTGCTCGCGGCCGTTCTCGCGCTCCTGCTCGTGCCCGGCCTGCCCGGGCGGCTCGCGCCCGGCGAGCGGCACACCGGGACCCGGGCCGCCCCCGAGCCCTCGCCGCTGCCCGGGGTGCCGTCCGGCTTCTTCACCGGCTCCGACGCGGAGGGGGTGCGGCGGATCGCCGGGGTCGAGTCGTGGCTGGGCGGCGGCGGGCTGACGGTCGGGCACACCTATCTGCCGGGCGACACCTGGTCCAACATCGAGGGGCATCCGCAGCTGTTCGCGCCCTGGGCGGAGTGGAAGGCCGAACGGCCGGGCCGGCTCTTCGTGCTGAACGTGCCGATGATGGACCGCAACGAGGCCGGGCTGACCGACGCCCAGGTGCGGGACGGGCTGCGGCGGGGCGCCGCCGGCGACTTCGACCGGCACTTCACGGCGCTGGGCGAGGGGCTGGTGGAGCACGGCCTCGGGGACGCGGTGCTGGTGCTCGGCTGGGAGATGAACGGCACCACGTACGGGCACCGCTGCGGGCCGGACCCGACGGCCTGGAAGGCGTACTGGCGCAAGGCGGTCGGGGCGCTGCGCGGGGTGGCCGGGCAGCGCTTCCGCTTCGACTTCACGCCGAGCCGGGGGCGGGACGCGGTGCCCTGGCCGGAGTGCTACCCCGGCGACGACGTCGTCGACATCATCGGGATGGACGCCTACGACCAGCCCGCCGGGCTCTCCTTCGAGGAGCAGGTGAGCGAGGAGTACGGGCTCGCGCACCACGTGGCCTTCGCGGCGGCGCACGGCAAGCCCGTCTCGTACCCGGAGTGGGGGCTGTTCCGGAACGGGGACAACCCCGCCTACGTGCGGGGGATGCTCGACTGGTTCGCCGCCCACCGGCCCGTCTACCAGACGGTGACCGACTACTGCCCGCACGGAGTGTGGGGGTGCGCGGACAACCCGCGCTCCGCCGAGGTGGTCAGGGGCGCGCTGGGAGCGCCGGCCCGGCCCTGAGGGTGTCGAGCGTGCGGTCGAGCAGCGCCGGGAGGTCCTCTTCGAGGCCCCGCTCGGCCCAGTAGAGGGTGGCCTCGCGCAGGGCGCCGAGGACGGCCGCGGCGAAGACCCGGACCTCCAGGTCGTCGGGGGCGCGGCCGGTGCGGTCGGCCAGGGCGCGGGCGAGCCGACGGCCGGTCTCCGCGGTGGTCTCGGAGAGCCGGGCGCGGACGGCGGGGGCGCCGGCCATCAGCCGGGCGCGGAGCCGGATCTCCTCGGGGTCGGCCTCCAGGGCCGCGCGAATGGCCTCGACGACGACCGCGCGGAGGGATTCGAGGGGCTCCTCGCCGGCCGGGCGGGCGCGCAGCCTCGCCTCCAGGCGCTCGTCGTCCTCGTCGGTGAGGACGATGTCCTCGCGGACGGGGAAGTAGCGGACGACGGTGGAGGGGGAGACCTCGGCCTCGGCGGCGATGCGCTCGATGGTGGCGGCCTCCCAGCCGTGGGCGGCGGCGATCCGTCGTCCGGCCCGGCGGATCTCCTCGCGGGTCCGCTGCTTCTTCCGCTCCCGCAGGCCGTTCGTCGTGCTGGACATGGGGCCATTCTGCCTGGTCAGGACTGGTACGCGACCAGGGAGATGCCGACGTAGTGGACGATGAAGGCGGCCAGGGTGAGGGAGTGGAAGACCTCGTGGAAGCCGAACCAGCGGGGGGACGGGTTCGGGCGCTTGATGCCGTAGATGATGCCGCCGGCGCTGTAGAGCAGGCCGCCGACGACGACGAGGACGAGGACGGCGATGCCGCCGGCCCGCATGAAGTCCGGCAGGAAGAAGACCGCGGCCCAGCCCATGGCGATGTAGCAGGGGGTGTAGAGCCAGCGGGGGGCGCCGACCCAGAAGACGCGGAAGGCGATGCCGGCCAGCGCGGCGGCCCAGACCGCCCACATGAGCGGCTTCGCGGTGGAGTCGGGGAGCAGCAGCAGCGTGAGCGGGGTGTAGGTGCCCGCGATGATCAGGAAGATGTTGGCGTGGTCGAGGCGGCGCAGGATCGCCTCGCCGCGCGGGCCCCAGTCGCCGCGGTGGTACAGCGCGCTGATGCCGAAGAGCAGGCAGGCGGTGAGCACGTAGATCCCGCAGGCGATGCGGGCGCGGGGGGTGTCGGCGAGGGCCACCAGGACCAGTCCCGCGACGATCACGGCGGGGAACATGCCCGCGTGCAGCCAGCCTCTGAGCATTGGCTTCAGCGGGAGCGACGGGGCCTGGACGATCGGGTCGGGCTCGACCGGGGTCACTTCCGGCGTGGCTGCAGTCATGACACGGAATCGTACCTACGGCCCCGTAGGTCCCGTATATGAGTGGCGATGCTCACGTGTGCACCCCCCTGGACATATGGGCGTTTCCGTCGGATGATCAAATGAGTGCGGTCGGCACCGGATGAGCAGCTACGACGCATCCGGGTCGCAGCCCCCACGGGGCATACAGCGAACACACCCCTCTACAAGGAGCAATCGTGGCGCGCGACAACGCGGCTCCCCTTCCCACCCAGCACCAGGAGCTCGTCTCCTGGGTGAACGAGATCGCCGAGATCACCCAGCCGGACAGCATCGTCTGGTGCGACGGCTCCGAGGCCGAGTACGAGCGCCTGTGCGAGGAGCTCGTCGCCAAGGGAACGTTCACGAAGCTCGACCCGGTGAAGCGCCCGAACTCGTACTACGCCGCCTCCGACCCCACCGACGTCGCCCGCGTCGAGGACCGCACCTTCATCTGCTCCGAGAAGGAGGAGGACGCCGGCCCGACCAACCACTGGAAGGCCCCGTCCGAGATGAAGGAGCTCTTCGCGGGCTCCGAGGGCATCTTCCGCGGGTCGATGAAGGGCCGGACCATGTACGTGGTCCCCTTCTGCATGGGCCCCGTCGGCTCCCCGCTCTCCGCCATCGGCGTCGAGATCACCGACTCCGCCTACGTCGCCGTCTCCATGCGCACCATGACCCGCATGGGACAGGCCGTCCTCGACGAGCTCGGCACCGACGGCTTCTTCGTGAAGGCCGTCCACACCCTCGGCGCCCCCCTCGCGGAGGGCCAGGAGGACGTGCCGTGGCCGTGCAACTCCACCAAGTACATCTCGCACTTCCCGGAGACCCGCGAGATCTGGTCGTACGGCTCCGGCTACGGCGGCAACGCGCTCCTCGGCAAGAAGTGCTACGCCCTGCGCATCGCCTCCGTCATGGCCCGTGACGAGGGCTGGCTCGCCGAGCACATGCTCATCCTCAAGCTGACCCCGCCGCAGGGCGAGGCGAAGTACGTCGCCGCCGCCTTCCCGTCGGCCTGCGGCAAGACCAACCTCGCCATGCTGGAGCCGACCATCCCCGGCTGGACGGTCGAGACCATCGGCGACGACATCGCCTGGATGCGCTTCGGCGAGGACGGCCGCCTCTACGCCATCAACCCCGAGGCCGGCTTCTTCGGCGTCGCCCCCGGCACCGGCGAGCACACCAACGCCAACGCCATGAAGACGATGTGGGGCAACTCCGTCTTCACGAACGTCGCGCTCACCGACGACGGCGACGTGTGGTGGGAGGGCATGACCGAGACGGCGCCCGCGCACCTCACGGACTGGAAGGGCAACGACTGGACGCCCGCGTCCGACACGCCCGCCGCCCACCCGAACGCCCGCTTCACCGTCCCGGCCGGGCAGTGCCCGATCATCGCGCCGGAGTGGGAGGACCCGAAGGGCGTGCCGATCTCGGCGATCCTCTTCGGCGGCCGCCGCGCCACCGCCGTCCCGCTGGTCACCGAGTCCTTCGACTGGAACCACGGCGTCTTCCTCGGCGCCAACGTGGCCTCCGAGAAGACCGCCGCCGCCGAGGGCAAGGTCGGCGAGCTGCGCCGCGACCCCTTCGCCATGCTGCCGTTCTGCGGCTACAACATGGGCGACTACATGGCGCACTGGGTCAAGGTGGGCGCCTCCGCGGACGCCGCGAAGCTGCCGAAGATCTACTACGTCAACTGGTTCCGCAAGAACGACGCCGGCAAGTTCGTCTGGCCCGGCTTCGGCGAGAACAGCCGCGTCCTGAAGTGGATCGTCGAGCGCCTCGACGGCAAGGCCGAGGGCGTCGAGACCCCGATCGGCGTCCTGCCGACCCGGGAGGCCATGGACACCGACGGCCTCGACCTGGCCGACGAGGACCTGGACTTCCTGCTCACCGTCGACAAGGGCGTCTGGCGCGAGGAGGCCGCCCTGGTCCCCGCGCACCTGGAGACCTTCGGCGAGCACACCCCGAAGGAGCTGTGGGACGAGTACCGCGCGCTGGTCGAGCGCCTGGGCTGATCCCGTAGCAGCATGAGACTCGTGGTGGGCTGCCCCGACATTCCGCCCTGACCAGTGGGGTCACGACGGTCCACCACGACGCATCCGGCCCCGGAGCCCCCTCAGGCTCCGGGGCCGGCGCATCTTCCTACGTACCGCGGTCCTCCAGATAGCGGGTGTGCGCCCGCTGGCGGAGCTCCTCCGCCTCCTGGAGGGCCGCGGCGATCCGCCCGGCCTCCTCGCGCAGCGCGGCCAGCTGACGCTCCAGATGCCGCTCGGGCGGCTCGGAGCCCGGGTTCACCCGCGTCCACCAGCGGGTCCGCACGAAGGCGTCGACCGCCTCGGGGACGTCCTGCCGGACCGTCCGGGCCAGCACCCGCAGGTGCTCGGGGTCGCTGACCCAGCCGGGTTCCAGGAGCGCCTCGCCGAGGGCGTCCAGCTCGTCGAGGCGCGTCCGGGCGTCCTCGGGCAGCTCCACCTCCGCGAGGTACTCCCGCAGCGTGGCGTGGTCCGCGCGCAGCGACTCCAGCTGCTCGCCGGCGCTCGGGAAGGCCGGGGCGTCCGGGCGCTCGGGCGGGGCGATCAGCGCGCCCGCGCCGTACAGGCCGAGCACCACCAGCGGCCACAGTCCGCCGGCCGCGCCGGTGAGGCCGATGCCGAGCCCGGCCAGGCCGCAGAGGCAGCCCGTCAGGTTCTTGCGGGACTCCGCGTAGCGGAGCACCGGGTTACTGGTAGCCACGGATCTCCTCGAACGCGCCCTTCAGGGAGCCCTCCGCCCCGAAGAGCCTGCCGCCGGTCAGATCCGCGATGTGCTCCAGCTCGACCCGGTCGGAGTCGCCGAAGAGGATCGGGAAGACCGGGGTGTGCCGCTGCTCGGCGGGCAGGGCGCGGAAGAAGGCGTCGAAGCCCGCGCCGTCCATGCCGTCGGTGTTCTCGCCGTCCGTCATGAGCACGACCGAGGTGAAGGTGTCGCGGGGCGCGGCGCCCAGACTGCGGTACGCCTCGGTGAGGCTGGTGTAGATCGCCGTGCCGCCGGAGGCGGTGAGCCTGGCCGCGTCGGCCCGGATCGCGTCCCTGGCCCGCGCCGGGTCCTTCGGGTCGACCGTGTACGTCCGCACCTCGCCGGACTTCACCGTGGTGCCGAAGGGCATCAGGGTGACCTCCTCGCGGTCCCGGAAGTCCTCGGTCAGCTCGGTGATCGCCTCCTTCAGCCGGGTCAGCCGCTCGCCGCCCATCGACCCCGAGGTGTCCAGGACGTAGACCGTGCGGGAGGGCCGGCGGAGCGTGTTGTCGTACGCGTCGAGCAGCCCGTCGGCGACGGACCGGCTGCCCGGGAAGGGCAGCTCGCGCCGCAGGTCCCGGTCGAGCCGGGGCGAGGGGTCGACGCCGGCGACCACCGGGCGGCGCAGCGTCGTCTCGGTGATCCTGCGCTGCGCCTGCGGGGTGCGGAGGTAGGTGGTGAGCCGCCGGGCGGACTCCTTGGCGTCGGCGGAGGAGGCGGTGAGCAGGGTGAGCGGGTAGTCGGCGGTGACGACGCCGTCGGAGGGGCGGATCACGGTGAGCGCGCCGGGCGTGGAGAGCAGCACCGACTCGTAGTTGACCAGCGCGTCGATGTCGGTGCGGCGGCCGTAGGCGGTGGCGAGCCAGCCGGAGGAGCCGGAGGTGAGCTTCTGGCCGGTGAAGAACTCGCGGAGCTTCGGCGTCGCCTTCGCCACGTCCCGGTCCTGGAGCGCGGACTGGGCGCCGGAGAGGCCGGAGGCGACCGAGACCAGCGCGGAGAAGCCGGAGTTGGAGCGCTTCGGGTCGGTCATGCCGTAGGTCAGCCGGCCCGCGGCGACGGCCTGGTGGAGCTGCGACCAGGTGACCTTCTTCGGGTCCCAGCCGAGCCGGGCGACGGCCTCGGGGCGGACGCCGAGCGCCACCGGGGAGGTCATCACCGGGGTCTCGTTGGTGATCCGGCCGGCGGTGTCGGGGCGGAGCCGCAGGTAGTCGTTGGAGGAGAGCCAGACGGCGTCGTACTCCTTCTCGGCCCGGCCCGAGGCGATCCGCTCGACGGCGTCGAGGGTGCCCGCGTAGGTGGCGCGGACGGTCACGCCGGTGGCCTCGCGGGCCTCCTCCAGGACCGGTGCCATGTCGGCGAGTTCGGAGGAGGCGAGGATCCGGAGGGTGCCGGGGGCGGCGGGCCCGGAGTCGGTCCTGTCGCGCTGCTCGCCGGTGCCGCCGGCCGAGTTGTCGATCGTGCCGCAGGAGCCCGCGGTGGCGGTGAGGAGCAGGGTGAGGGCGAGGCCCGTGAGGAGGCGGGGGAGCGTGCGGGGTCTCATGCGGAGGGGCCGCCTTCCAGGGCGCTCGTGCGGCGGCTGCGGTCCAAGTGGGCGCTCGCTTCCTGGAGTTCACCGGTGAGGGAGGAGACGGTCGCCGCCATCGCCTCGGTCGCCCGGACCTTGTACGTGTCGATGGCGTCGAGGGTGCGGTAGATCTGCTGGAAGGCCGTGCGCAGGGTCTCGGCGCCGACGGCCGGGTCGGCCGCGATCCGCTGGATCTCGCCGGCCTGGGTGGAGAGCATCTCGGCGTTGCCCCGGATCAGGTCCTCGGTGGTCGAGCGGAGCACGTTCACCTGCTCGGTGACCTTGCGCTGGTTCTCCAGGGCGGAGGCGAGCATGACCGCGATCCGCAGCGCCGACAGGGTCGTCGTCGCGGCCCGGTCCACGCCCTTGATCAGCTCGTCGTTGTTCCGCCGGACCACGTCCATGGCCAGGTAGCCCTGGGCGCAGACGGCGAGCTGGGTGAGCAGGTCCTGGTGCTTCTGGCGCACCGGGAAGAGGACGTCGGCGCGGAGCGCGTCGGCCTGGGCCGGGTCGGCGGTGGCCGCGATCCGCTGTTCCACGGCCGCGTCGAGGGCCTCGGTGAGGACGGCGAACTCCTGGAGCTTGCCCATGGTCTCCCACAGCCGGGCCCGCTCGGTCTGCAACGCGGCGTTGTCGCGCCGGAGTTCGTCCTGGCCGCCGCGGAGCGAGTCGACGATGCGGTGGAGCGTGGCCTGCGAGGAGGCGTACTTGGCGACGTGGTCGCGGAACCTGTTGCCGCCGGGCAGCTTGGCGAGGAGCCGCCGGGCGCCCTTGGCGGGGGCGTCGCGCGGGTCGAGGTCCTCGACGGTGCGGCGCAGCTCCACCAGGGAGGAGCCGACGCGGGCCGGCGCGTCGCCGCCGCCCCGGCCGAGGGAGCGGACCGTGCGGTCCAGCATCCGGTTCGACTGCTGGGCGGCGGCCCGCATCTCGCCGGAGCCGAGCGCCGCGATCTCGCCGATGCGGCCCGCGAACTCGGGGGAGCGCGGGTCGAGTCCGGAGAGCGAGCCCACGTACTCCTCGGCCCGCCGGTCCATCTCGGCCCGCACGGACGCGTCCAGCGGCACCAGGCCGGAGGCCTGTTCGGCGCGGACCACCGGGGGCGGAGCGGGCGGGGTGAGGAGGAGCGGGGCGTCGTGCTCGGGCGGGGTCAGGACGAAGGTGGACTCCGGCGGGCCCGCGTACGGGTTCCGGGGCTGCCCCGCGGCGCGCGGGTCGGTGTGCTCGGTCATGCGGTGCCCCCCTGGTCACGGGCCCGCCGCGCCATGTCGCGCAGCACCGCGCCGGTGGGCACGGGCGCCTGGCGGACTCCGGTCAGTGTCTGGTTGAGGTATTCGCCGTACGGGTTGGTGGCCTCGGTGAACTCGGGCGCGGCGCCCTGCGGCCGGAAGCCGTGCCGGACGGCGAGCCGGCGCAGCTCGGGGTCCTCGGAGAGCAGCCGGCCCAGCTCCTTGCCGCCCTCGGTGAGGGGGACGAGGGTGTGGTCGCTGTTGACCGTGGTGTCCGGGTAGAGGACGACGAGGTCGCCCATCGGCCGGCCGGCGAGGAGCTGCGAGGCGACCTGGGACTCGTACACGAGGACCAGCGGGTTGCCGACGCCGCTCACGAAGTCCCGGAAGGGGGCGTCGGAGCCGGTCTGCTGGGCGCCCTGCACCTGGGTCAGCTTCCGCAGCAGCGGGGCGGTGCGGCCGACGGCCTCCTTGCCGTCGGCGACCCGGCCGCCGTCGGCGACGTAGCTCGCGGCGGCGAGGTAGAGCGCGCCGGAGTTGGAGGCCACCGGGTCGGTGGAGGTGATGAAGAGGGTGCCGCTCAGCTCGGCGTGCTTGTCGGCGCCCTTGAGCTGCTGCCAGCTGCGGTCGGCGCGGACGGCGGCCAGATAGGCGTCCATCCGGAGGATGCCGCTGGTGCCGCGGGCGCCGAGGGTGGCCAGGCCGTTGCCGGCGAGGACCCGGGCGGCGTTGCTGTGCGCGACGACCACCAGCGGCGAGTAGAACGGGCGCAGCGGCGTGGCGACGGCCTTGTCGGCAGCCTTGGCACGCAGCTCGTCGGCCGGTCCCTTCGAGGACGGGAACGCGAAGTCGTATCCCTTGAGGGGGAGTTGCTCCATGTCCCAGGACCCGGAGGTCTCGGTGCTCACGGTGAGGCCCTTGGCGGCCAGGGCCTTCACGACGTCGGGGTCGGTGAAGAACTCGCTCTTCTCCGAGCCGATGACTCCTCGCACGGTCTTCGTTGCCGTGCCCTTGTCCTTGTCGCCGCCCGCCACGAGGACGGCGGCCACGCCGCCCAGGAGCAGGACGGCCAGGACGATTCCCAGAATGCGTCTCACGCGGGCAGAGTGCTCGCGGAAACCCACATTCCAGGGGGAGTTGGGTGGACGGGGGGTGAAGGAGCGATCCCGGTAGGGAACCGGAAGGACGGCTGCCGTGTCCCCCGTTGTCGTCGTCGACGACGAGGGAGAGGGCTCCCCGCGGTCCGGTTGGGTGGCTCCCGGGTCGTGCGGTTCGTGCCGCGCGACCCGGGGCCGTCTAGGGGGCGGTGACCAGGGGGTCCCCGGTCAGGGCCGCGGTGTGGGCGTCCATCCGCTCGGCGGCGAGGATCGCCGCGGAGGTGTCCGCGCGGGAGGCGGCCACCACCAGGGCGCGGCCCGCGAGGGCGTGCGCCTTGCGGTGGAGGGCCTCGGGGGAGGCGCCGCTCAGTCCGGCGTGCCGGGCCGGGGGCGCGCCGCGGAGGCGGGCCACCTGGTGGGCGATCCGCTCGCCGCCCTCGGCGTCACCGAGCTCGTCGGTCACGGCGAGCAGGGCGGCGAGGTGGCCGGCGAGCTGGATGTCCAGCTCCTCCTCGCGGGAGCGGTGCGGATACGCGCCGGCGTCGCCGCCCGTCGTGTGGACCGACTTGGTGCGGATCGGTTCGTACATGGGGACGGCCTCCTGACTGCTCGGAGACCAGCCTAGCTTAGATTTCGTCTAAAGTTGATTCGAGTCCGATTCAAGGGCGGGTCAAGGATGGTCGGAGTGCCTCCGGCCGGCCGGGAGCGGGGGCTCAGGGCTGGCTGTAGCCGTCCAGGAAGCGGCCGATCCGGGTCACCGCGTCCGTGAGGTCGGCGACCGCCGGCAGCGTCACGATCCGGAAGTGGTCCGGCTCGTGCCAGTTGAAGCCCGTCCCGTGCACCACCATGATCTTCTCGGCCCGCAGCAGGTCCAGGACCATCTGCCGGTCGTCCTTGACCTTGTAGACGTTCGGGTCGAGGCGCGGGAACAGGTACAGCGCGCCCTTCGGCTTCACACAGGTCACGCCGGGGATCGAGGTCAGCAGCTCGTACGCGGTGTTCCGCTGCTCCAGCAGACGGCCGCCCGGCAGCACGAGCTCCTCGATCGACTGCCGGCCCTGGAGCGCGGCGGCCACCGCGTGCTGGGCCGGCATGTTGGCGCACAGCCGCATGTTGGCCAGGATCGTCAGGCCCTCGATGTACGAGGAGGCGTGGTGCTTCGGTCCGCAGACCGCGAGCCAGCCGGAGCGGAAGCCGGCCACCCGGTAGTTCTTGCTCATCCCGTTGAAGGTGAGGCAGAGCAGGTCCGGGGCGATCGCGGCGGTCGGCGTGTGGGTGGCGCCGTCGTAGAGGATCTTGTCGTAGATCTCGTCCGAGCAGATCACCAGCCCGTGGCGGCGCGCGATGTCCGTCAGCGAGCGCAGCATCTCGTCGTCGTAGACCGCGCCGGTCGGGTTGTTCGGGTTGATGATCACGATCGCCTTGGTGCGGTCGGTGATCTTCCGCTCGATGTCGGCGAGGTCCGGCATCCAGTCCGCCTGCTCGTCGCAGCGGTAGTGCACCGCCGTGCCGCCCGCGAGGGAGACCGAGGCCGTCCACAGCGGGTAGTCGGGGGCCGGGACCAGGACCTCGTCGCCGTCGTCGAGCAGCGCCTGCATCGACATCTGGATCAGCTCGGAGACGCCGTTGCCGAGGTAGACGTCCTCGACGGAGAGGTGGATGCCCTTGGTCTCGTAGTGGCTCATCACCGCGCGGCGGGCGGACAGCAAGCCCTTCGCGTCGCCGTAGCCGTGCGCCTCGGAGAGGTTCCGGAGGACGTCCTCCAGGATCGCGGGCGGGCACTCGAAGCCGAAGGCGGCCGGGTTGCCGGTGTTCAGCTTGAGGATGCGATGACCCGCGGCTTCGAGCCGCATCGCCTCTTCGAGCACCGGGCCCCGGATTTCGTAACAGACGTTGGCGAGCTTCGTGGACTGGATCACCTGCATGACGAGAGCTTACGGCGGCGGGGGGTGGGACGCCTCGTGTTCTCGGACACGTCGGGTGTCGGGACGCGCCCGCAGGACCGGTCTGTCGTGATCCCTACAATGCGGGGCCATGAGCTTCGAGGACCCCGCCAGAGCCCCCCGTGGGCGCCGCCGCCACGCCTCCGCCCGGCGCGGGCGGGGCGTGGTGTGGCTGGCCGCGGCCGGCGGGATCGCGGTGCTGGGCCTCGGCGCGGTGGCCCTGACCGGCGGCGGCGCGCGCGGACCGGCCGAGCGGGACGCGGACGGCGGGGGACTGCCGACGCTGATCCAGGCGGACCCGACCGCGAGCGGCACAACGCCGGAGCCGGACTCCCCGCCCAGCCGGACGGCCGGCCCCGCCGCCACGGGACGGCCCGGGGCCACGGCCACGGCCTCCTCGGCGACGCCCTCGCCCTCCGGATCCGCCCCGGCCGCCCCCTCGGCCTCCTCGACCCCCTCGGCGGAGCCCGTGCCCGACGCCTCCGACGCCACCCGGTCCGCCAAGCCCGGCCGCGGCCGCGGCAACGGCAAGGGCCGGGGCTGACCGGTCGGGGCCCCCGCGCGGTGCGGGTAGGTTGGCTGGTCATGTGGGTTCTCAGTGCTTCCGGATGCCGGTGGGCCGGGGCGGGCGGAGCGCTCGCCGTGGCCGCCGGCGGATACGCGGCCGGGTCCCTGCCGGTGCTCGGCGGGGGCGGGCTGTGGGCGCCGCGCGGAAGCGCGGCCGAGACCGTCGGGGCCGTCGTCGCCGCGCTCGGCCTGACGCTGCTCGTCGCCGCCTGGTGGCGCTACGGCGTGCTGCTGGCGCGCGGCGCCGCCGGGGGCGTGCTCGGGACGCTCGCCGCCTGGTGCGCCCCGCTGCTGGTCGCGCCGCCGCTGCACAGCGCGGACGTGTACAGCTACATCGCGCAGGGCGCGATGGTCCTGGAGGGGTACGACGTCTACGGCGCCGGGCCCTCCGTGCTCGGCCCCGGCGAGCTGGGGGCGGACGCGGCGGCGAGCGTCGGCGGGAACTGGACCGACACCCCGGCGCCGTACGGACCAGCCTTCCTGCTGCTGGCCGAGGCGGTGGTGAAGCTGACCGGCGGGGCCGTCGTCCCGGCCGTCCTGCTGCTGCGGCTGGTCGCGCTCGGGTCGCTGGCGCTCCTCGTGTGGGCCGTGCGCGGCTTCGGCAGGGGCGACGGCGCCCTGTGGCTCGCCGTGCTCAACCCGCTGCTGCTGGTCCACGTCGTCGGCGGCATCCACAACGACGGCCTGATGGCCGGGCTCATGCTCGCGGGCGTGCTGCTCGCCGTGCGCGGCCGGTGGGTCCTCGGCAGCGCGCTCGTCGGCTGCGCCGTGATGGTGAAGTCGCCGGCCGCCGTCGCCCTGCTCTTCATCGCGGTGGTCGTCGCCCGGCGCGGCGGACTCCTGAAGGGCCTCGTCCTGCCCCCGGCCGTCGCCGGGGCGGTCGCCGCCGGGGCCAGTCTGGTCTCCGGGACCGGCTTCGGCTGGCTCGGGACGCAGTCCGTCGCCGGGGCCATCCACACCCCGCTGTCGCTCACCAGCGACCTCGGCCTCGCGCTCGGCACGCTGGTCGCTGACGACCCCGAGCCGGTCAAGGCCGTGGTGCAGAAGCTGGGGCTGCTCGCCGCCGTCGTGATCATCTGCCTGCTCGCGTGGCGTGCGTACCGGGGGCGGATCGACCCCGTCCTCGGCCTCGGGTACGGCCTCCTCGCCCTGGTCGCGCTCTCCCCGATGGTGCAGCCCTGGTACCTGCTGTGGGGCACGGTCGTCGTCGCGGCCGTCGCCTGGCACAGCCGCGCCGGGCAGGTGCTCGCGGTGCTCTCGGCGGCCCTCGTCTACGAGACCCAGCCCTCCGGCCACACCCCCTGGTACGGCTTCGTCGCCGCCGGCCTCGTCCTGGCCCTCGGCGCGCTCTGGCTCCGCCGGGACCGCTGGCCGTCGGCGGGTTCGGGCGCGGGCCCCGCGCCCGAACCCGCCGACGGCGTCCGGGCCGTCTAGACCGGCGTCCGTCTGATCGCGCGGCCCGCGAGGGCGTCCGTGCGGCGGCCGTCCTCGATGACGAAGCGGCCGTCCACCAGGACGTGCGGGATGCCGACGGGCAGGGTGCGCGGGGCGTCGTAGGTGGCTCCCGCCGCGACCGTCGCCGGGTCGAAGAGCACCAGGTCGGCGACGTACCCCTCGCGCACCAGGCCCCGGTCGGGGAGCCGCAGGCGGGCCGCCGGGCGGGAGGTCAGATGGGCGACGCACTCCTCCAGGGTGAGGACGCCCTCCTCGCGGACGTAGCGGCCCAGGTACTCGGGGAAGGTGCCGTAGGCGCGCGGATGCGGCTTGGCGCCCTGGAGGATGCCGTCCGAGCCGCCGGTGTGGACGCGGTGGCGCATGATCGCCCGCACGTTCTCCTCGTGGCCCACGTGCTGGAGGATCGTCGAGCCGAGCCGGTCGGCCAGGAGCAGCGCCCGGGCCTCCTCCCAGCCGCCGAGCCGCCGGCCCACCCGGTCCGCCAGGGCGGGCTCCGTGACGCCCGAGACCTCGATCGTCGACCAGTCGACCGGCACCCCGTGGCAGCCGTCCGAGCCGGTCACCTCCAGGTCGTGGCGGATCCGGTCCGCCGTCGGCCCGTCCGCGAGGCGGGCGAGGGCCGCCTCGGGACCGCCCTCCTGCGCCCAGGACGGCAGCAGCGCGAGGAGCGTGGTGCAGCCGGGGGTGTAGGGGTAGGTGTCGAGGCTGATGTCGGCGCCCGTCCCCAGCGCCCGGTCCAGGAGGGCCAGGAGCTCGGGGGCGCGCCCCTCGTTCTCCCCGAAGTTCAGGGTGGCGTGGGCGAGGTGGAGCGCGCAGCCCGCCTCCCGGGTGAGCGCGATCATCTCCTCGTACGCGCGCAGCGCCCCCGCGCCGTAACTCCGGTGGTGCGGGCAGTAGTAGCCGCCGTACCGGGCCACCACCCGGCACAGCTCGGCGAGTTCGGCGTCGGGGGCGTACATGCCGGGGGTGTAGGTCAGGCCGGAGGACATGCCGACCGCGCCCTGCTCCAGGCCCTCGGCGACCAGCCGGCGCATCCGGTCCAGCTCGGCCGGGGTCGCCGGACGGTCCTCCCAGCCCATCGCGTGCATCCGGACGGTGCCCTGCGGGACGAGGTAGGCGGCGTTCACCGCGATGCCCTCGCCGCCGTGCGCGGTGTCGAGCCGGTCCAGGTACTCGCCGACCGTCCGCCAGTCCAGGTCCACGGTCGGGTCCTCGGGGCCGCCGCCGTTCCAGCCGGCGATCGCCCGCCGCACCTCCTCGCGGGTGCGGTCGTCCACCGGCGCGTACGACAGGCCGTCCTGGCCCAGGACCTCCAGGGTCACGCCCTGCGCGGCCTTCGCGGAGTGGTCCGGGTCGCGCAGCAGCGCGAGGTCGCTGTGGGCGTGCATGTCGACGAAGCCGGGGGAGAGGACCAGGCCCTCCGCGTCGACGCTCCGGCGGGCCGTCGGCCGCTGACAGCCGGCCGCGGCTGCCTCCTGCACGATCGAGACGATCCTGCCGCGCTCCACGGCCACGTCGGCGCGGTAGGAGGGGCCGCCGGAGCCGTCGACCACCTCGGCGTCACGGAAGACGAGATCCATCATCCCCGGCCCCCGCTCAGAAGAAGGTGCGGACGTAGTCGACGACCGTGCCGTCCGCCTCGACCAGCGGGATCAGCTGCCACTTGTCGAAGGAGGTGCACGGGTGCGACAGGCCCATCCCGACCCAGTCGCCGACCTCCACGTCCGCGCCGTCCCCGGTGCGCAGCCACGCGTGCTGGTCGGAGAGGGCCGTGACGGTCACCCCGTCGGCCGGCCGGACCTCGCCGGTCCGGGCGGAGCGCACCACCTGCGCCTCCGGCAGGTGGAGGTCGTACGCCGCGTCCCGCTTGCCCGCGTTGGTGAACGCCTGCCCGTCCGACGGCCGGGACACCACCTGCGACCACAGGCGGAAGGCCGGCTGGAGGGCGCCCTCCGCCGGGATCCGGTTGAAGGGGGTCTTCTCGCGGTACTGGCCGTCGTCGTGCGACACGTACGCGCCGGAGCGCAGCAGCTTCAGGACCGGCAGGGAGAGACCGGGGATCTCCGCGAAGACGTCGGCGACCGCGTCGAACCACGCGCTGCCGCCCGCGCTCACCACGATCTCGCCCACCGACGGGTCGAAGCGGCCGTCCTCGTCGAAGGCGACGGCGAGCCCGGTCAGCCGGCGCAGCCAGGCCCGGACCGACTCCGCGTCCGCGCCCGGGACCTCGGCCTCGTAGCCCGCGACGCCGACCAGCCGGAGGGTGCCGGTCGCGGCGATCGCGTCGGCGACGGCCGTGCACTCCGCCTCGGTGCGGGCGCCGGTACGGGCCCCCTCGCCGGCGCCCAGCTCCACGACGACGTCCAGCGGGCGCCGGGCCCCGGCCGCGCGCAGCGCCTCGTCCATCAGCTCGACCCCGCGCACCGAGTCGGCGTAGCAGACCAGGTGGAAGTCCGGGTGGGCGTCCAGCTCGGCGGAGAGCCAGTGCAGCGCCACCGGGTCCACCACCTCGTTGGCGAGGAAGATCCGGTCGACGCCGTGGGCGCGGTAGACCCGGACCTGGTGCGGGACGGCGGCCGTGATGCCCCAGGCGCCGTGCTCGATCTGGCGCCGGAAGAGGACCGGCGCCATCGAGGTCTTGCCGTGCGGGGCGAAGGCGAGGCCGTGCCGCTCGGCGTACTGCTCCAGGGCGCGCAGGTTGTGCTCGACGGACTCGGCGGAGAGGGCGAGGACCGGGGTGGTGAAGCCGCCGGTGAAGAGGGAGCGGCGCTGGGCGGCCAGCTCGCCGACGGTCAGGCCCTCGGCGTCCGGCGGCAGGCCCTTGAACCGGTGGTCGACGCGCTCGTCCGACAGGTCGGTCGGCATGGATCCTCCTTCGGTCGTTGCGCTCTCTGCAACGTCCATTGCGTATATCGCTCGTCGCTGTCTAACATCCGGGCCGAGGCCGGGTCAATGGACCCCCGGCGCCCGAGGACCGCAGGAGCGTGACCGTGAGCATGGCCGGACCCCCCGAGGTCGTCTGTGTCGGCGAGTCCATGGTGACCTTCCTGCCCTCCCGGCCGGGCCGCCTCGCCGACGTCCCCGCCTTCACCCGCGCCGTCGGCGGCGCCGAGTCCAACGTCGCCTGCTCCCTCGCCGCCGCCGGACACCGCGTCCGCTGGGTCGGCCGGGTCGGCACCGACGGCTTCGGCGACCACCTGCTCGACACGATCGCAGCGTACGGAGTCGACACCGGCGCGGTCCGCCGCGACCCGCACCGGCCCACCGGCGTCTACTTCCGCACCGACGCCGACCGCGCCACCGACGCCCACGAGGTCGTCTACTACCGGGCCGGCTCCGCCGCCTCCGCGATGTCCCCGGCGACGGTCCCGTACGCCACCGTCGCCGACGCCCGGATCCTCCACCTCACCGGCATCACCGCCGCGCTCTCCCCCGACTGCCGGGCCCTCCTGGACGAACTGACCCGGCCCCGCCCCGGCCGCCCCGCCCTCTCCTTCGACGTCAACCACCGGCCCGCGCTCTGGCCCGACGGAGACGCCCCCGGAGTGCTCCTCGGCCTCGCCGGCCGGGCCGACCTCGTCCTCGTCGGCGCCGACGAGGCGGAGCGCCTCTGGGACGCCACCGACCCCCGCGCGGTCCGCGCGCTGCTCCCCGAGCCCGCCGTCCTGCTCGTCAAGGGCGGCGAAGGGCCGGTAACCGCCTTCGAACGGCACCGGGGCACGGACACCGTCACCGTCGTCCCGGCGCCCCGGGTCGACGTCGTCGCGGCCGTCGGCGCGGGCGACGCCTTCGCCGCCGGCTTCCTCTCCGCCACCCTCCGCGGCCTCCCCATGACCGCCCGGCTCCGGCACGGCCACCTCGCCGCCGCGGCCGCCCTCACCGTCCCCGGCGACCTCGCCGCCCCGCCGCGCGACGCCCTCGCCGACCGGCTCGCCGCGCTCGACGCCGACGCCTGGGGGAGACTGCACCTCGGCCCCGGCTGGACGGCGGCCGACACGGCGGCCGGCTCCGACCCGGCGGCCGACGAGGAGGTACGTACCCGATGAGCCAGACCGTCGACCGCGCGCTCAGCATCCTGCCGCTGCTCGCGCAGGGCCCCGCCGACCTGGGCCAGGTCGCCGACCGGCTCGGCGTGCACAAGTCCACCGCCCTGCGGCTGCTGCGCACCCTCCACGAGCACGGCCTCGTCTACCGGCAGCAGGACCAGCGCTACCGCCTCGGCGCCCGCCTCTTCGCCCTCGCGCAGGAGGCCGTCGAGAACCTCGACGTCCGCGAGATCGCCCACCCCCACCTCGCCGCCCTCAACGACCGCACCGGCCACACCGTCCACCTCGCCGTCCACGAGGACGGCGAGGTGCTGTACATCGACAAGGTCGAGAGCCGCTACCCCGTGCGCATGTACTCGCGCATCGGCAAGCCCGTCGCCCTCACCGTCGCCGCCGTCGCCAAACTGCTCCTCGCGGACCTGCCCGAGCCCGAGCGGCGCGCCCTCGCCGTCAAGCTCGACTACCCCCGCTACACGCCCCGTTCGACCCCCGACGCCGCCGCCTTCCTCCAGGAGCTGGCCACCGTGCGCGAGCAGGGCTGGGCCACCGACCTCGGCGGCCACGAGGAGTCCATCAACTGCGTCGCCGCCCCGATCCGCGGCGCCGACGGCCGGGTCGTCGCCGCCATGTCGGTCTCGGCGCCCAACGTGGTCGTCACCGCCGAGGAACTGCTCGCCCTGCTGCCGCAGGTGCGCCGCACCGCGGAGGCGATCAGCCACGACTACTCCGGCACCACCCCACCGAAGGAAACAGAGGTATCTGTCGATGAGTGAGAAGACCGCCCTCACCCCCACCACCCACACGTCCCCGCCCGCGAAGTTCTCGCACGGCGTGCGCAAGGGGAACATCCTCCAGGTCGCCGGCCAGGTCGGCTTCCTCCCGGCCGTCGAGGGGCAGCCGCCGACGCCGGCCGGCCCGACCCTGCGCGAGCAGACCCTCCAGACCTTCGCCAACGTCAAGGCGATCCTGGAGGAGGGCGGCGCGGGCTGGGACGACGTGATGATGATGCGCGTCTACCTCACGGACGTCGACCACTTCGCCGAGATGAACGCGCTCTACAACCAGTACTTCGAGGAGCAGGAGCTCAAGGCCCCGCCCGCCGCCCGGACCACCGTCTACGTCGGCCTGCCCAAGGGCCTGCTCATCGAGATCGACGCGCTCGCCGTCCTGGACTGAACCCCGGGGGGTCCCCCTCACAGCCGCGTCGGCCATACTGCCGCCGTGGAGCAGAGCAACGGACCCATAATGCAGCCCCTGCGCGCCGCTTCGGCCGACCCGGGGTTCGTCCCCGGACTCACGGGCGTGACGGACGCACCTCAGGACGCCGTCCGGGACGCCGTACCGGACGAGGTCTCGGACGAGGCGACGGAACGCGTCGGCTCCGATGCCGACGCCCCGGACGCCCCGGACGCCCCGGACGCCCCGGACGCGTCGGAGGGCCAGGACTCGGCCGAGGACGAGGCCGGGCCGGCCGACGGCCCCGTCTTCGAGGCCGCCGACCGGCGGGGGCGGATCGTGGCCGACGCCGAGGGCGTGCGGCTGAGCTACGACGAGGAGGCGTGCGAGTTCCGCTGGGACGAGCTCGCCGCCGTCGAGAGCGCGAAGGGGCGCTTCGGCAAGCGGTTCACCGTCACCGTGCACACCCCCGACCGGCGCTGGTACCCGATCGACCTCCTCGCGCCGGACCGGGGGCGCATCGCCGCCTGGGAGGCGGAGCTGGACGCCGTCCTCGACGCCTACTTCGACGACGAGGCGCCCTGACGGTCCGCCGTCGGGACCGTCGGGGCACCCGGCCGGCGGGGCGTCAGCAGTACTGCGCCTGCTTGCCGATGGAGCGGTACATGCAGTCCGCGTTCTCCAGGAGCTGGAGGACGGCGTCGCGGTTGCGGCTCGTCTCGCGCTCGATGACCTCGTCCGGCGGGTAGAAGCCGCCGTTCCAGGACGAGGTCGGGTACATCTCGAAGGTGTAGGCGAAGATCTTCTGGGCGCCCCAGAGGTAGTCGTCGATCGACCCGTCGGTGATGTAGAGGTCGCTGGACTGCTCGGGGGTGTAGCCGTTGCTCGCCGCCATGCTCCGGCCGACCGCGGCGAAGGCGTCGCGGTCGTCCTGGGTCATGCCGGGGGCGGTGTCCGCGTTGGTCCAGCCGAAGGGCCACAGGACCAGCTCGCTGTACGTGTGGAAGTCGATGCCGGCCTTGATCTGCTGGGTGCCGCCCACGACGCGGGAGCGGACGAAGTCGGCGACGACCTTCACCTCGGGCGCGGACTCGGGGGCGGCGCCCCGGTAGGTCTCGGAGCTCTTGGTGCCGGAGGAGCCGCCGCAGCAGCCCCACTTGTAGTCCCAGTTCCGGTTCATGTCGGTGCCGACGTACGAGGAGCCGGAGTTGGGCTGCCGGTTCTTGCGCCAGCTGCGGTAGGAGCCGGTGGCGATGTCGTACTCGCCGCCGTCCGGGTTGAGGTCCGGCACGATCCAGATCTCGCGGCCGTTCACCGCGGCGGTGACCCGGGGGTCGGTGCCGTAGCCCGCGCCCAGCTCGCGGAGCAGGTACAGCGCCATCTCGACGGTGAGGTGCTCGCGGGCGTGCTGGTGGTGGGTGAAGAGGACCTCCGGCTCGTTCTCGTCCACGGCCACGTTGTCGCTGATCTTGATGGCGACGATGTCCCGGCCCTGGTAGCTCTTGCCGATGACCCGCTTGCTCATGATCGAGGGGTACGCGGCCAGCCGCTGGTCGATCTCCGCCGTCATCTCGGCGTGGTTGTGGTACTTCGCGTCGGCGGAGGGGAAGTCGAGCGGGCCGAGGGAGGACCGGGCCGCGTCGCCCCGGTCGGGCGGGGCGGGCAGGGCGACCGGCTCGTAGCCGAGCGCCTCGATCCGGGCCAGTTCGCGCGCGTCGGCGCTGACCACGACCGAGCGGGCGTCGACCTCGTCGATCGAGACGCCGGTGGCGGTGAGCGCGGAGCGGGCGGCGGGGGTGGAGGGCCCGGCGATCTCGTACTGCCGGATCACCTCCTCGCCGCCCCTGGCGGCGCTCGCCGGGTCGGCCCCGGCGGGTGAGGAGAGGGCGGAGAGGGGCGCCGCGAGGGCGAGCGCCACGAGGGCCGCGAGGGTGGCGGACCTTCTGCCGCGTCGAGGACGTCGCATGGTGTCTCCTGGGTGGGGAGTGTGGGGGAGTGCGACAACAGGTGCGGGTGTCCGGGGCACATGGTGGAGCCATGTCATGGACGGGTCAAGAGAGCGAGTTCGGCCATGGTCGCTGCCACGCTAGGCGACGGGGGTGCCGGAAACGCGGTGCGGCGGGGCCGGGAGGGCGGTGCGGCGGGGTCGGGGGCGCGCACGATGGGGTGGGGGACGCGCACGACGGGGTCGGGACGCGCACGACGGGGTCGGGAACGCGGCACGGCGCCGCCGGAGGACCGGCGGCGCCGCGATGGGGGTGTGGCGGGGAGTGCGGTTACGGCAGGGCGTGGACGTGCGCGCCGACCGCGTTCGACCAGGCGTTGCCGGCCGTCGCGTCCCAGTTGGTGGACCAGGTCATGGCGCCCCGGAGGGTCGGCCACGCCTGGGCGGGCTTGAAGGTGCCGCAGCCCGTCAGCTTGGTGAGGCAGTCGATCGCGCTGTTCACGACCGCCGGGGCGACGTAGCCGCTGCCCGCGCCGCGGGTGGAGGCGGGCACGCCCAGACCGACCTGGGACGGGTCGAGGCCGCCCTGGATCTGGATGCAGGCGAGCGCGGTGAGGAAGTCCACCGAGCCCTGGCTGTAGACCTTGCCGTCGCAGCCGAGCATCGAACCGCTGTTGTAGTACTGGGTGTTGACCACCGTGAGGATGTCCTTCACGGCGAGCGCGGTCTTGAAGTACTCGGTGCCCGTGGACTGCATGTCGATGGTCTGCGGGGCCATCGTCAGGACCATCTTCGGGCCCGCCAGGGCGGACAGCTGGCGCAGCGCCTTGGTCAGGTAGGTGGAGTTGATGCCGTGTTCGAGGTCGATGTCGATCCCGTTGAAGCCGTACTCCTGGAAGAGCGCGTAGGCGCTGTTCGCGAAGGCGGTGGCGCTGGCGTCGCTGTTGATCGTGACGTTGCCCTTCTCGCCGCCGACCGAGATGATCACCGACTTGCCGGCCGCCTTCTTGGCCGCGACGTCCGCCTTGAAGTCGGCCACCGAGGTGTAGCCGACCGCCGGGTCGAGGTTGAAGGTGATCTGGCCGGGCGTGGTCGTCGAGTCCGCGAAGGACACCGCGATGATGTCGTACGCGGCCTGGACGTCCCGCAGCTTCTGCTTGGCCGCGCCGTTGTCGAAGTTCTGCCAGTAGCCGGTGACCGCGTGCTTCGGGACGGCCGGGTTGTCGCCGCCGCCTCCACCGGTCTTGGCCGTACGGGCGCTGACCGCGGCCGACTTGGCGGACTCGCCGGCCGCGTTGGTGGCCGCGACCTGGAAGGAGTACGCGGTGTCGGCGGCGAGGCCGGTGACCGTGGTGGAGGTGCCGCTGACGGTCGCGGCGAGCGCGCCGTCCCGGTAGACCTTGTAGCCCGTCGCGCCGGAGACCGCGCCCCAGCTCAGCGGGACCGCGCTGGTGGTGGGCGTGCCGGCGGCGAGCCCGGCCGGGGTGCCGGGGACGACCGGGTCGGGGTCCTGGCCGCCGCCCCCGTCGGGGCCGTAGACGCTCACGTCGTCCACGAAGTAGGCGGCGGTGCCGTACCACCCGTGCGTGTAGATCTCGACCGAGGTGGTGGACGCCCCGGTGGTGAAGGTGGTGGTCAGCTGCTTCCAGGACGGGGAGTCGGGCGTCCAGGTGGAGACCGTGCCCGTGCCCGTGCCGGTGCCGCTCGCGCCGAGGTAGGCGTAGCCGCCCTGGACCCAGGCGCTCAGCGTGTAGGTGGAGTTGGGCTTCACGGTGACGGTCTGCACGCACTTGGCGTTGTCGAGACCGGCGGGGAGGGCCTTGAGGGCGCCGGCTCCGGAGTGGGCCGGGGTGGCGACGGCGGTGCCGCTGCCGGCCGAACAGGCCCAGTTCGCCAGGCCGTTCTCGAAGCCCGCGTTCCGGGCGTTGTTGACGTCGGCGGCCAGGGCGGTGCCGGTGCCGCCGACCAGGGCGAGGCCGGATCCGACGGCGAGCGCGAGGGCTCCGCCGAGCCAGCGGCGGGCGGCCGGGCGGGTGGTGGTGCGGTCCACGTGCATCCTCCGGTGGGGGAGTCGGGAGCTGGAGGTGCCGTACGTCGTCGTACGGGGGAACTGCGGTCAGGGATGGGGCTGGGGATGGAGATCGGGAGGTGGCCACCGCCGTCGTCGCACCAAGTTGGTCCAGACCAATTGCGTTGTCAAGACCTCTGGCACAGACCCGCGGCGAGCGGAGCCCGGGAATCCGGTGACGGGAAAGGGGGTGGGAGTTGACGGATTGTGTGTTCACCACCCCGGTCCGCGTGGATAAGGTGCAGAACAGCCGTGCCGAGGGGACGGGAAGGCCGGTGCGGGCCGGAAGGGTCGCGTGTGCCGGGAACGGCCGCCGCGGACCGGAAGGACGCGCGGGCGCGTACGGCGGACGCGGCGGGAACGGCCGGTGCGGGCCGGGAGGGACGGGGGCTCACGTGCCGACAGCGATCGCGGTCACCGGCGCCGATCTCGTGCTGCCGCCCACCGACCCCGCGACCCCGAACGCCGCCGTCCTCGGCGACCCCGCCGCCCGCGGCCTCGACGACTCCGTCACCGAACTCCGCCGCCTCGTCGACCGCTTCGGCCACGTCCTCGTCGTCTGCCCCTCCTCCGCGCCGCCCGCCGTCGCCCACCGCCTCCACACCGTCCGCGGCCTCCTGGAGAGCGACCGGATCGCGCTGGTCAGGACCGACCTCCCGCCGCTCGGCGCCGCCGTCCTCGTCCGCCAGCTGCGCCAGCTCTCCGTCTGCGACATCAGCCCCGGCGTCCTCGCCTCCGCCGCCCGCCTCCTCGCCCACTACATCTACGCGGGCGCCGTCCTCGGCTCCGTCTCCCGCCTCGACCGCGTCCCCGTCACCCTCGGCTCCCACCTCAAGGGCTGGCTCCCCGGCGCCCACTTCGCCGTCCTCGCCGGACCCACCCCCCGGATCGTCCGCGTCGGCGCCGACGAGACCGCCTTCGAGGGACCCGAGTTCACCACCCGGCTGCTGATCGCCCGGGGCCAGCTCGCCACCGAGTGGCCCACCACCGACCTCGCCCCCCGCTGGGCCGTCGCGGGCCCCGTCGAGGAGACCGCGCTGCCCGCCTCCTCGCCCGCCTGGTGGGGCACCCCCAAGCTCACCGAGTTCGCCGCCCACCTCCCCGACCTGCCCGTCCTCCACCGACTCGTCGCCTCGGTACGCCGCGAGACCTGCCACTGGTGCGGCATGGAGCTCATCGGCGACCGCTGCGGCTTCTGCGCCGCCCCCCTGGCCCGCACCACCCTCCCGGCCCCGGCCGGCCGGTGACCCGATGAACGAGGAAACCCGATGAACTCCCGCCAGCGCCGCGGCGTCATCCTGCTGCTGCTCTCCGTCCTCTGCGCCCTCGGCGCCTTCGCCGGCGTCCTCGCGGTCATCAGCGACGTGAACGCGAAGGTCGGGCCGGAGACCACCGCGTACCGGGTCAAGAGCGACGTCAAGCCCTATGTGCGGCTGAGCGCGGGCCAGTTCGAGAAGATCTCCATGCCCGAGCGCTGGCTCTCCGGGACCGCCGTCACCGACCTCGCCCAGATCGAGGGCAAGATCGCCGTCACCACCCTCAAGGCCGGCTCGCTCCTCCAGAAGGACATGATCGTCCCTCGCCCCGAACTCCGCCCCGGCGAGCAGGAGATCGCCATCATGATCGACGCCGCCACCGGTGTCGCGGGAAAGATCACCCCCGGTGCCACCGTCAACATCTACGCCACCTTCGCCGGCGACAGGAAGAGCGAACCCAGCCAGTCCCGCCTCCTCGTCGCCGCCGCCCGCGTCATCGACGTCGGCACCCTGAGCCCCTTCGTCAAGCAGAAGTCCGGCTCCGGCTCCCGCGCCGCCACCGAGGCCGTCCCCATCACCTTCGCCCTCTCCGCCCAGGACACCCAGCGCGTCGCCTACGCCGAGTCCTTCGCGGAGCACGTACGCCTCGCCCTCGTCGCGCCCTCGGCCGACGGCGCCCCCGCCGGGCCCGCCCCCGGCGACCGCACCTACACGCTCGACAAGGACAAGTGAGGCCCGGCCATGCCCACCAGGATTCTGCCGGCCGTCGGCGACCCCGACGCGGCCCGGGCCCTCGCCACCCTCCTCGGCCAGCTCCCCGACACCGAGCCCGCCCCGCCCGTCCCCGACTCCACCCAGCTCGTCGACACCCTCGCCCGGCTCGCCGCCGAGTCCCTCGACGCGCTCCCCGAGGTCGTCCTCGTCCACGAGCGGATCGGCCCCGTCCCCGCCCTCGACCTCGTCCGCGAGGTCGCCCTCCGCTTCCCCGCCGTCGGCGTCGTCCTCATCACCGCCGACTCCGGCCCCGGGCTGCTCTCCGCCGCCATGGACTCCGGCGCCCGCGGCCTCGTCTCCCTGCCGCTGGGCTACGAGGAGCTGGCCGGCCGCGTCCAGGCCGCCGCCCAGTGGTCCGCCGGCTTCCGCCGCCACCTCGGCGGCGGCGCCGCCGAACTCGTCGCCGGCCCCGGCGGCACCGTCGTCACCGTCAGCGGCGCCAAGGGCGGCGTCGGCACCACCCTCACCGCCGTCCAGCTCGCCCTCGCCGCCCGCGCCGCGGGC
The DNA here is from genome assembly GCF_014656075.1 of Streptomyces hydrogenans. Classification (GTDB taxonomy): domain Bacteria; phylum Actinomycetota; class Actinomycetes; order Streptomycetales; family Streptomycetaceae; genus Streptomyces; species Streptomyces hydrogenans. Next base: position 19,046 of record NZ_BNBS01000051.1, on the reverse strand, counting down.
CGCACCGTCGCCCTCGTCGACCTCGACCTCCAGAACGGCGACCTCGCCTCCTACCTGGACGTCCAGTTCCGCCGCTCCGCCGCCGACCTCGCCGCCATCACCGACCTCTCGCCCCGCGTCCTCCAGGACGCCGTCTACGTCCACGAGACCGGCCTCTCCCTCCTTCTCGCCCCCGCCGAGGGCGAGCGCGGCGAAGAGGTCACCGACCGCGCCGCCCGCCAGATCGTCAGCGCCCTGCGCGGCCGGCACGAGGTGGTCGTCGTCGACTGCGGCTCCCGCCTCGACAGCGCCAACGCCGCCGCCGTCGAGATGGCCGACACCGCGCTCCTCGTCACCACCCCCGACGTCATCGCCGTCCGCGCCGCCCGGCGGACCGTACGGATGTGGGAACGGCTCCAGGTCCGCAAGGCCGAGACCACCGTCACCCTCGTCAACCGCCACTCCCGCACCACCGAGATCCAGCCACCCCTGGTCCAGAAGATCACCGGCACCCGGATCGCCGCCGTCACCGTCCCCGCCGCCTACAAGGAGCTCCAGGCCGTCGTCGACGCCGGCCGCCTCCACGAACTCGACGCCCGCTCCACCGTCAAGCAGGCCCTGTGGTCCCTCGCCGGCGAACTCGGCCTCACCGGCCCCCCGACCGCCCCCGCCCCCGGCAAGCAACTCGCCCGCGCCGGCGACCGCGGCTCGCTGGGGCTGCGCCGCCGCGGAGGACGCTGAACCGTGGACGGGCAGAGGGCGGTCGGCGACCGGGGCCAGGTGGCGGTGGAGTTCACCGGCATGGTCCCGGTCATCCTGCTGACCCTCGCGCTTCTCTGGCAGGTGGTGCTGGTCGGGTACACCTACGTCCTGGCCGGAAACGCGGCGGACGAGGCGGCGCGCGCCGCAGCCGTGGACGGCGACTGCGACGGCGCCGCCCGCAGGCACCTCGACGGGGCGTGGGCGGGGGCCGAGGTGGCGTGCGGACCCCCGTCGGGCGGCATGGTCATCGTGACCGTCACCGTCCCGGTCCCGGTCCTCTTCCCTGGCCTGGGCTCCTTCGACGGGGTCTCCGCGACGGCCGGCGCGGTCCACGAGGGCCCGGGGGCGACGCCGTGAACCGGAAGAGGGCGGGGCGGGGCGATGCGCGGCCGGGCGGTACGGACCTGCCGGGCGACGCCCCTCGGAGCCGTACCGCATCTCGTCCTCGCCGTCGGGACCGGGGCCAGGCGGCCATCGAGTTCCTCGGCTTCCTGCCCGTCCTGCTGATCGTCGGGCTCGCCGGACTCCAGCTCGGACTGGCCGCGTACGCGGCGCAGCAGGCGGGGACGGCGGCGCGGGCGGCCGCCAGGGCCGCGACCAGGGACGTGCTGCCGGGGGAGGATCCGATCGACCCGCAGACAGCGGCGGAGGCCGCCGTGTCCGGATGGATCGACCCCAGGGTCGCCTCCGGTGACGTGGGCGGCGACGCGTACACCGTGACCGTCACCGTCGACATCCCCCAGGTCGTCCCCTTCTGGACCTTCGACCCGGTCACCAGGACCGCCACCATGCCCCTGCCCCAGGTCCCGGAGGAGGACGAGGTCCCATGAGCCTGCGCGCCCGCATGCACCACGCCGGGGACGACCCGCGCGCCCTCGGGCCCGGCGGCGGCCGGGAGGACGGACATCTGGTCGCGTCCTTCCGCGCCAAGCTGCTGGAGGAGATCGACCTCACCGAGATGTCCGCGCTGGCGGCGGCCGAACGCCGCGCCCGGCTCGAACGCGTCCTCGGGCACATCATCAGCCGCGAGGGCCCCGTCCTCTCCACCGCCGAACGCGCCCAGCTGATCCGCCGCGTCGTCGACGAGGCCCTCGGCCTCGGCGTCCTCGAACCGCTCCTCGAAGACGCCTCCATCACCGAGATCATGGTCAACGGCCCCGACCGGATCTACATCGAGCGCGCCGGCCGGGTGGAACTCCTCCCGCTCCGCTTCGCCTCCCACGACCAGCTGATGCAGACCATCGAACGGATCGTCTCCACCGTCAACCGCCGCGTGGACGAGTCGAATCCGATGGTCGACGCCCGCCTCCCCTCCGGCGAACGCGTCAACGTGATCATCCCTCCGCTCGCCCTCACCGGCGCCACCCTCACCATCCGCCGCTTCCCCCGCGCCTACACGCTGCACGAGATGATCGGCCTCGGCTCGCTCGACGAGCAGATGCTGCTGCTCCTGTCCGGCCTGGTCCAGGCGAAGTTCAACATCATCGTCTCCGGCGCCACCGGCACCGGCAAGACGACCCTCCTCAACGCCCTCTCCGGCCTCGTCCCCGAGGGCGAGCGGATCATCACCATCGAGGACTCCGCCGAGCTCCAGCTCCAGCAGTCCCACGTCATCCGGCTCGAAGCGCGCCCCCCGAACATCGAGGGCCGCGGCCAGGTCACCATCCGCGACCTCGTCCGCAACTCCCTCCGGATGCGCCCCGACCGGATCATCGTCGGCGAGGTCCGCGGCGGCGAGACCCTCGACATGCTCCAGGCCATGTCCACCGGCCACGACGGCTCCCTCGCCACCGTCCACGCCAACTCGGCCGAGGACGCCCTGATGCGGCTCCAGACCCTCGCCTCCATGTCCGAGGTCAAGGTCCCCTTCGAGGCGCTGCGCGACCAGATCAACAGCGCCGTCGACGTCCTCGTCCAGCTCACCCGCCACCCCGACGGCACCCGTCGCGTCACCGAGATCGCCATCCTCGCCTCGCACGGCCGCGAACGCCTCCTCCTCGCCACCCTCTGCCACTTCCAGGCCGAACCCCTCGCCGCCGACGGACGGGTCCACGGCCGCTACGTCCACCACCCGCTGCCGCGCCGCGTCGCCGAACGCCTCTACATGGCGGGCCAGCCCATACCGCCGGCCTTCGGCGTCGCCGCGGCCGACACCGAACTCGCCACCCGGGAAGCGAGGTAGGAGCGCCCATGACCGACCCCTTCTGGCTGACGACCGCCGTGGCGCTGCTCGCCTGCGTCCTCGGCGTCATCGGCGTCCAGGTGTACGCGAGCGGGGCCAGGCGCCACGCCGCGCTCGTCGCCCGCCTCGACGACACGGCCGCGCCCGAGGCCACCGGCCGCCGTCGGCGCCGGTTCCCCGCACTGGACCGCCGGGTCCGGGCCACGGCCCTCGGCCGCAACCTGGAACGGCGCATCGCCGCCACCGGACTCGACGTCACACCGGGCGAGTTCACCGTCGCCCTGGCGGCGTCGGTGACCGTCCTGTGGATCGTCGGCCAGGCCGCGCTCTCCCCGTTCTTCGGCCCCATCTGCGGCCTGCTGGGGGTGTGGGTGGCGCTCGGCTACCTCAACTGGCAGCGTCAGAAGCGCATCGAGCGCTTCATCAACCAACTCCCCGAACTCTCCCGCATCCTGGCCAACGCCACCCAGGCCGGCCTGGCCCTGCGCATGGCGATCAGCCTGGCCGCCGACGAGATGGAGTCCCCGGCCGGCGACGAACTGGAGAAGGTCGCCCAGCAGCTGGCCGTCGGCACCCCCCTGGACGACGCCCTGGAGGAACTGGCCGAACGCCTCCCCTCCCGCGAACTCGTCGTCCTCGTCACCACCCTGGTCCTCGCCAACCGGGCCGGCGGCACGGTCGTCTCCTCCCTCCGCAACCTCACCGAGACGCTGGAACAGCGCAAGGAGACCCGGCGCGAGGTCCGCACCCAGCTCTCGCAGGTGAGCATGACGGCGTACGCCGTCCCCGTCATCGGCTTCGGCTCGCTGCTCCTCATCGACAACATGCAGCCCGGCGCCCTCGACCGCATGACCGGCTCGCCCCTCGGACAGGGCGCGGTCATCGTGGCGTGCGCGCTCTACGTCCTCGGCTTCGCCGTCATCCGCCGCTTCTCGAAGATCGACGTGTAAGGGCCGCAGACGCAGATGCTGGAACTCGCCATCGCCCTCCTCGCCGGCCTCTCGGTCGCCGGCTTCGCCTACGGCCTGCGCCTCTACCGCGCAGACGCCCGCCTCCCCGACGACCTCCGCCTCGCCCTGGAGGTCGGCGCCACCCGCACCGGCGCGGTCGACTCCGCCGTCGACCGCCTCGGCATGCGCTGGTCCCCGTCGGTCCTCCGCTGGATGGGCCCCAAGCGGGTCGCCGCCGTCCGCCGCCGCATCGACCTGGCCGGCAACCCCGGCGGCCTGACCATCGACCGCTACGGCGCGCGACGGGCCGTCTACGGCTTCCTCGGCTTCCTCGGCGGCCTCCTGATGCTCGGCCGCGGCTCGTACGTCACGGCCGCGCTCCTCCTCGCCTTCGGCGCGTTCTGGACGGAGGTCGGCATCTGGTCCGCCGTCCGCATCCGCAAGGACCAGATCGAACGCACCCTCCCCGACTTCCTCGACGTCCTCGCCGTCGTCGTCTCCGCCGGCCTCGGCTTCCGCCAGGCCCTGGAACGCGTCGCCGACAAGTACTCCGGCCCCTGGTCCGACGAACTCCGCATCACCCTGCGCCAGATGGACATGGGCGTCACCCGCCGCCAGGCGTTCGACGAACTCCGCCGCCGCAACGACTCCGAACAGGTCGCCCAGTTCGTCACCGCGCTCCAGCAGGGCGAGGAGCTCGGCGCGCCCATCGTCGACACGCTCATCCAGATCGCCGAGGACATGCGCCGCACCGACGCCCAGAACGCCCGCCGCAAGGCGGCCAAGGCCGTCCCCAAGGCGACGATGGTCATCACCACCCTGATGGTCCCGGCCACCATGATCCTCCTCGGCGCGGGCCTCTTCCTGGGCACGGGGACGGACCTCGGCTCGATCGCGGGCGAGTGAGGCACCCCTGATGAAACTTCCCCCAACTCCCCCCGGCCCCCCCACGCCAGGCCATACCCTGCCGGAGTACAAGGTCCCGACCCGCCCGACCCGATCTGACGAACGACCACAGGGACCCTGTGCACCGCACGAACCACAGGCGTACCGTGCGACTGCGCAAGCGTCAGACCGCGGAGGGGACCACGATGTACGACGCGCTGCTGAAGGCCCTGACCACCATCAGAACCCACACGACGTCCCGGGGCGACCGGGGGCAGACGGCGGTGGAGTATCTGGGGATCATCGTGGTGGTTGCGGCCATCATCATTGCCATTACCGGGACCGATATCGGGACGTCGATCCTGAACGCGATCCGCGACAAGATCAGCGACATCACTGGTGGCGGCGGAGAGTAGGGAAGACTCCGCCGGATCGGGGCCAGGCGTTTCCCGCTTACGTGGCCGTAGTCGCAGGGCTGTTGTTCCTGGCCTTCGTCTACTTTGCCGTCGGGCAGGCGGCGGTCCTGCGGAACGGTGCTCAGACCGCCGCCGACGCGGCGGCGCTCGGGGCGGTGGAGGAGGCCCGTTCTCAACTCCGGGAGGGTTGGCTCGAAGTGCTGGATGATCCAACTCAGTGGCAGCGGTTCGTTCGAGGCGAGGACTACACCGTGGGCCGGGCCTGTGCGCGTGCTGCCGTGTTGGCCTCCCTCAACGACGCTGAGAGCGAGGATTGCGTACCTCTGGAGTTCGGCTTCACCGTGACGGTTCGAAGTGAGGGAACGGTCGGGGAGTCGATCGTGCCGGGTACGGAGGAAGAGCAAGCCACAGCCACTGCCTCCGCGGTGATCGAGCCGCTGTGTCGGTTCGATCCGCCTGAACCGAGCAGTGATCCGAGCACGGAGCCACCTTCTGATCCAGAACCGACCTCTACGCCGTCGGAGGAGCCAGAGGAAGCCGAACCCGAGCCGATCTCGGGCCTTGTGTGCGAAGGCACGCCCCTGGAAATCGACCCAGAGGATCCTGTTCTTCCCGATGCGGACGACCTCTTCCATGTTCGGTTGACCGGCGACGACGAGTAAAGGAAGCGCTCTTCATGAACGTCACTACTTACGTGAGAGGAGGGTTCATCGCCTTCGCGGTGGCAGCCTCTTTGACCGTGGCCGGCTGCGGTGCCGACAGTGAACCCAAGACCTCGCAGAAGCCGACGGCGACGACTCAGCCCTCACAGCAATCCGCCCCCACTCAGGTGGAGCAGAGCAGCGAGGCGCCCGCAGAGCCACTGCTCGTTGCCAAGGGGCGCAAGGGGGTGGAACTCCGGGTCGAGTCCGTGGAGCGCGACGCAGGCGGGTTCCTCACGATCAAGGGGCGTCTCGCGAACCCAACCGGATCATCGGTGGTCCTGCCGGGCGAAATGAGAGGCAACGAGACGGAGGTCGTGAAGCACGGCCTCTCCCTCGGTGGAGCAACCCTCGTCGACTCATCCGCCAAGAAGCGCTACTACGTCCTCCGCGACACGGACGGTCGCCCCCTGACCACCACCGGTCTCGACAGCCTCGGCCCCGGTAAATCCACCGCCGTCTTCATGCAATTCCCCGCACCCCCCGCCACCACCACCGAGGTCTCGTTCCAACTGCCCACGTTCGAACCTGCCACGCTCAAGCTCTCCTGAGGCGGCGCCATGACGACGACAGGACGACGCAGGCTGGCCGCTCTCGCGGTCGTGGTCACCGTGGTGTGGTCGGGAGCTTCGGTCACCGCTTACGCCGACGATCCGCCGGGCAGCACGAGTTCCTCCCCGCCGCCCGCCATCGACTCGAACTCGCCCGACCTGATGCTCCCGGACGGCGCCACGCTCGCGCCCGCCAAGGTGTTGGACATCAAGCAGATCGTGGAGGAGGAGGGGGGCGAGCAGCGGCGGGAGGACACGAACGTGGACGTGACGTTCGCGTTGCAGGCGGAGGTGCTGTTCCCGAAGAACAGCGCGAAGCTCAGCCCGGCCGCCGCCGCGCGGATCCGGGCCATCGCCGGTGAGGTGCGGACGCAGGGGTCGGGGAAGGTGCGGGTCTTCGGGTTCACGGACAACCTGGGGACGTACGAGCACGGGCTCAAGCTCTCCAAGGAGCGGGCCGTCGCCGTGCAGCAGGTGCTGGCGCGGGAGCTGGAGCCGGGGACCTCGTACGAGATCCGCGGTTACAGCGAGGACTACCCGATCGCCGACAACCGCACGGAGGAGGGCCGCAAGAAGAACCGTCGCGTGGAGGTGTCCTTCCCCCGCACGGCTCCGCCGGCCGCCGCGCCCTGAGCGGAGAGGAGGGCGGCGGGGTCCTGCCGGTCCTTGCCGTCACCGTTCGGTCCGGCGCGCCCGCCCCGTTCCGAAGGGCCACCAGCGCCGCTTCCCGGGGGCGGCCCGGAGGCCCCGCAGCGCCGCGTCGGGGTTCTGCCGGGCCAGGGCCTCATGGTGCTCGTCGTCCATGTCGTGGAAGACCGCGACGGCTCGGCGAAGGGCGGTGACGGTCGCCTCCGTGGTGCAGATGATGTTGCCGGCCTGATAGCTGCGGCCGTCGCCGGAGACACGGGCGTGCTGCTCGGTCAACGTCTCAGGCCCCCTGGCCGGGGTGGTCGTCGTCGCCGGACTGCTCCGCCCGGCCGCGGCCGTCGCCAAAGACCCGGGCGTGCTGCTCGCCCGACTCCTCAGGCCCCCTGGCCCGGGTGGACGTCGTCGCCGGACTGCTCCGCCCGGTCGCCTTCGCCCGCTGCTCGCCCCGCTCGTGCCCGGCGGCCGTGCCGCGGCCGGACTGGAGGATCCGCCCCGAGCCGGACGCCTCCGCATGCTGCTCCAGGTGCGTCGCCGCACCGCCGCCGGACTGGCGGACCTCGCCGTCTGTACGAGCGTCCGCGCCGGCGGTACGGGGCCCGGCGCCGGCGCGGGGGGCCGTTCGCGCCCGGCCGACCAGCCGAGCCCCGCCAGCACCGCCGCGCCCGCGAGCGCGCCGAGGCCGAGGGCCGGGTCGAGCCGGGCCCCGTCCTCCCGCGGCAACCATCCCCACGGCAGCGCCCGTACGACCGCCACCCCGACCCCGAACGCCACCAGCGCCGCGACCCCGGCCACCACCCACCGCACCGCACGAGACACCCGCCGCTCCCCTCGTCGCGCCCGCGCCCGGGGCTGGCCGGCCCTCGGGCCACCCCATGGTGGCGAACCGGCCGTCGCGCCGTCGCGCCGGAGCGCGGAAAACCGGCGCGCAGCCTTCGGGATACTGATCGGCCATGAACACCTCCTACGGTTCGGCCGACTTCACGCTCCACCACACCGATCCCGAGGGCGGATCGCGGCTGTTGACTCCCGCGCCGTCCTGGGCCGGGTCCGTCCCCGGGCTGGGGGGCGTGCACGTGCGGTACGGGCCGGTGCCGGGGCGGAGCGACGCGTTCGCGCAGGTCTCGGTGGCCGGGGAGGGGCTCCCTGCCGGAGTCTTCAGCGGCATCAGGTACGGGCACGCGCCGCTGCCCTCCCGCGCGCGCCTCCAGGTCGGAGCGCACACCGGCGCCGTGAGCCGCTTCCGCAGCGGACTCACCCGCGACCAGCGCGCCCTGCGCGTCCGGATCGACGGCCGGGCGTACCGCTACCGCCAGGGGCCGGGCAAGTGCGTGCACGAACTCCTGCGCCCGGGCCTCCGCATACGCGTCACCCGCGACGACTGGTACCGCCCCCTCGCCCTCACCGTCCGCGCGGAGGGCCCCGCCGACGGGCTGGACCTCTCCCTGGCCCTGCTCCTCCAGGGCGTGTACACCCGCCACCTGTCCCAGGGCGGCCGCTGGTTCTCCCTTCCGTTCCGGATCCTGAACCGGATGCCGGACGTGTTCTGAACCGGCCGCTCAGGTCGCTCGGGTGGCCGCGCCGAGCTCCTCCAGGGCCGTCCGGACCGTCGCCGTCATCCGGTCCGGACGGGTGAAGACCTCCCGCGCCGTGAACCGCAGCACGCGGTGGACCTCCGGACAGGACTGGAGCGCGTTGAAGCGGGCGATGTCCCGCTCGTGGGCGCGGGGCGTGCCGTGGTACGCGTACCCCTCGACCTCCACCGCGAGGCCCGCCGCCCGGAAGAGGAAGTCCGGGTGGAGGGGGCGGCCCGCCGGTGTCCGCAGCGGGGGCTGGGACTCGGGGAACAGGGACGCGTCGGCCATCCGCAGCCGGGCCACCGTCTCCGCCGGCGAGCCCGCGGCCGGGTCCGCGAGCCGGAGCCAGGCGCGGGCGCGCGGCGCGCCGGGCCGCCGGACCGACAGCTGCGCGGCCAGCTCCTCGTACCGGACCGGTGGGTCCCTGCGCACGCCCTCCACGACGCGCCGGGAGAGCGCCGAGTCCGCCGTGACCACCGCCTCCTCCCTGCTCCCGGACGCCCGTATCAGGTCGGCGGCCGTCCGCGCGGCCGTCGTCACCCGCAGGCCCCGGCGCAGGCAGACGTCCCCCGGCGGCAGCGAGGCACGCGAGCCCGCCCCCGCTCTCGCCGACGAGCCCGAGCCCCGTACCCGGCCCGCCCCCGTCAGGACCTCGATCCGGTGCAGCCGCGCCGCCGTGCCGTGGTGGCAGACGTAGCGCGGGCGCAGCAGTTGGAGGGCGGTCTCCCGGACCCGCCAGTCCGTCTCCTTGCCGGGCACCGCCCACGCGCCCCGGCAGATCCGCTGCCAGCCGTCCCGTCGCAGGCGCGCGGCGAGGCGGCCCGCCGGCCAGCCGGCCGCGAGCGCCCAGACGGTGAGGAGCACCCCGCCCCTGGCGAGGATCGCCAACTCGTACATACGCGCAAGGTTCCCCGGAAGGGGGACACTTCGCACCCCCTGTGGAAAACCCGGAGAAAGTTGTCCCCAGGTTTGCGCAAAAGTGTCGGGACACATCCTCGGGGGAGGAGCATTCTGGACCGAAACACCACAACGCTCCGGGGCAGGGCCGCCGATGCAGCAGTTGCCGCACACCAGTCCTCTGACCGCCGGCACGGCCGGCGTGCAGCTCGTCCATGACCTCCTCGTGCACGTGCCCGCCTTCCGGGGCGCGTACGAGAGCCACGTCTTCCGGCAGGGCGGGGTCCTGCCGCACGTCTTCTTCTGGGACGTCGTCCAGGGGACCGTCCGCTCCTACCTCGCCGAGGAGGCGGAGCCCGACTGGCGCCGCACCCTCGACTTCCTGGAGGAGCGGAGCAGCCGCGGCGACACCGCCGTCGACGAGGTGATCGTGACCTCCTTCCTCGGCGACCTTCCGTCGCCGACCGAGCCGGGCCACGGCATCGTCCAGCAGCTCGGGCCCGTCATGGCCGCGAAGTTCGTCCGGATAAGGCCCGGTGGCTGACCACGCCGGATACCAACGGGGCTTCTTCGGTCCGTAGTTGGGTAGCTTCCCGGGGTCCGACGAGGGTCCCGTGGAGGCCGAGGCGTGCTGAGCGACGACGACATCCTGGCGGCGGTGCGGCGCGGTCTCGGGGCCCCCGGGGCGGACGACGCGGCCTTCCCCGCGGCGGGCGCCCACATCACCCGGCACCTCCTGCTCGCCGGGGAGATCGTCCGCTGTGTGGAGACCCGCACGGAGGGCACCGCCTTCCACGCCGGCACCCGCGACCTGTCGGACCTGCCCGAGTACGACGACCTCGACCGGTACCCGGTACCCGCGCCCGCCGACCCCGGGGCGGCCCGCTCGACCCTGCGGCTGGTGCGGCGCGGTTCGGTGGCCGCCCACGCCTGCTCCACCTGCACCAACGGCCGGAAGCCCTGCGCCCGCTGCCGCGGCGCCGGGGACGTGGCGTGCCGGACCCACGTGCCCTGCGCGGGGTGCGAGGGGCGGCTGTGCTGCCTCGCCTGCGAGGGCACCGGCAAGCGGGCCCGTGAGGCGGCCGACCGGCCGCAGGGCGAGACGGCGTCCCGGGTCCGCTGCCGGAAGTGCGGGGCCGACGACGCGGCGTGCGGGAAGTGCCGGGGAGCCGGCCGGAAGAAGTGCGGGGTGTGCGGCGGGACCGCCTCCCGCCCCTGTCCGGACTGCGCGGGGGGCGGGACGGTGTCGCACGACTTCTGCGCGGGCACCGGCCGGTACGTGGAGTGGACCGAGGGGGTCGTCGTCCGGGAACCCGTCGTGGACACCGTCGAGGAGTCCTCCGACCTCCCCGCCCGGGCCTTCGCCTGGACGAACGAGGCCGACGCCTGGAACCGCGTGGACCACGTCGGCGAGGACGCCTTCCCGCCGGACGGCACCGACACCGGGTCCGGGCCCGGCACCCGCACCGACCTCACCGAAGCCACCGACCTCACCCAAGCCACCGACCTCACCCAAGCCACCGACCTCACCCAAGACACCGACCTTGCCGAGGTCGCCGCCCGGCTGAAGCCCCGCCTCGGCTTCCGCGACGGGGAGGTCGCCCGCCGCGTCCGGGTCCGGTACCTGTCGCTCGCGCGCGTCACCCACGACGACCACCCCGACCGGGTGTACGTCGTGATCCCCGGGCGCCCCGCCCCGCGGGTCGTCACGGTCCGCTCCCCGCGCCGCGCCTGGCGGCTCGCCGCCCTCGCGCTGCTGGTCCTCGTGGCCGTCGTCGCGGTCTCCCGCCTCCTCGCGTAGCCGGCGCGGGGGCGGGCGGACCGCCTCGGGATAATCGACCGCATGCCCCCGCCGACTCCGCCGACCTCCGCACGCGTCTCCCCGCCCGCCCCGTCCGCCTCACCCGCCCCGCGGTCCTCGTGGCCGGCCGGCCGTTCCCCGCTCCTCCTCGCCCTCGGCGGCTACGCCCTCACCCGGGTCCTCGGGCTGGCCGCCCTCGCCGTCGCCGCCGCCGTGACCGGCAAGGACGGCTTCCACCGGCTGAGCGGGCGCTGGGACTCGGTCTGGTACGCGCGGATCGCCGAGCACGGCTACGGGTACCAGGTGACGCTCCCGAACGGCGACGTCCACTCCGACCTGGCGTTCTTCCCGCTCCTCCCGGCCCTGGAGCGGGGCCTGTCCGCCGTCCTGCCGCTCGACGCGGCCGGTGCCGGACTGCTGGTCTCCTGGACCGCCTCGCTCGCCGCCGCCTGGGGCCTCTACCGGTGCGGGGAGCACGTCGTGTCGGCGCGCGCCGGGATCGTGCTGGCCGTGCTGTGGGGCGCGTACCCGACGGCGTTCGTCCAGTCGATGGCGTACACGGAGACCCTGTTCACCGCGCTCGCCGCATGGTCGCTGTACGCGGTGCTGCGCGAGCGCTGGATCCTCGCCGGGCTGCTGTGCGCGTTCGCCGGGCTCACCCGGCCCACCGCCGCCGCGCTGATCGCGGCCCTCGGCGTCACCGCCCTCGTCGCCCTGGTCCGGGACCGGCGACTGCCCTGGCGGACGGTCGCCGGGGTGCTCCTCGCGCCGCTCGGCTGGCTCGGATACGTCGTGTACGTCGGCGTCCGCGAGTCGAGCCCCACCGCCTACTTCGACGTGCAGGCGGGGTGGGGCAACTCCATCGACGGCGGGGTCGCCCTCGCCCGCTTCATCGCCTCCCTGCCCCGGCCGGCCGCGCTCGGCCTGTGCGCGGCGCTCGCGCTCCTGGCGTGGCTGGTCGTGCTGTGCGTCCGGCAGCGCCAGCCGCTGCCGCTGCTGGTCTTCACGGTCGGGGTGGTCGTCGTGTCGCTCGTCGGCGCCGCGTACTTCGGCTCCCGCCCGCGCCTGATGATGCCCGCCTTCGGGCTGCTCCTGCCGCCCGCCGCCGCCCTCGCCCGTGTCCGCACCGGCCCCGCCGCCGCCACCCTCGCCGGACTCGCGCTCGCCTCGGCGGTCTACGGCGCCTTCACCCTCCTGGGGTCCGGCCCGCCGTGACCGCGGCCGCGAGGTGCCGTCACGCTCCTGGGGCCGGGTCCGCCGCGACCGTGACCACGACTCCCGGGCGCAGCCCCCAGCCCGCCATCGCCCCCGCCTCCGCCTCCAGGACGTGCCGGGCGCGCGGGCGCGGCAGCCCGAGCCGGCCCGGACGCATGGTGGCCACGGCGAGGACCCGCAGCCGCCGGTCCAGATAGGCCACGTCGATCGGGAAGCGCATGCCGAAGGTGTGGACGCTGTTCGCCGGGGTCAGCAGCATCGCCCCCGCGACCCCGTCCCGGCCCAGCAGCCCGCGCCGCCGCGCCCGGTACGAGGCGGCGACCTCCACCGGGACCGTCGCGCCCTCCGGCACCGTCAGCGTGCCCGTCCCGTCCCGCCGACTCCGCCCCATGCGCCCGACCTTAGCCCTAGGGTCACCCCGTGTACCCCTCGCTGATCGTCCTCGCCGCCCTGTGGGGTGCCGCCGTCGGGCTGCTCGTGCCCCGGGCGGCGTACCGGCTGTCCGTGGAGCCCGAGGAGCCGTGGCGCGCGCTCTGTCCGGCGGGGCACCGGCTCGTCGGTCCGGCGCGCGGCTGGCTCGGCGGGCCGGGGCGTGCCGGGTGCGCGACGACCCCCGTGCCGTACGCCGTGCCGCTGTTGACGGCGGTGGTCTGCGCGCTGCTGGCCGCCGCCACCGGCGGGCCCCGGCCCGAGCTCGCCGTGTGGCTGCTGGCCGCGCCCTTCGGGGTGCTCCTGGCCTGCGTCGACGTGCGGGTGCAGCGGCTCCCGGACGGGCTGACGCTGCCGCTCGCCCTCGCCGTGCCGCTGCTGCTGGGGGCCGCCGAGCTCCTGCCGTACGACGCCGGGTCCTGGCCGCACGCCCTGCTCGGGGCCCTCGCGCTCGGCGGCGGCTATCTGGCGCTGCACCTCATCAGCCCGCAGGGGCTGGGCTTCGGCGACGTGAAGCTGGCCCTGCCGCTGGGCGCCGCGCTCGGCTGGTACGGCTGGGGCGTCCTGTTCACCGGCGCCTTCCTGGGCTTCCTGCTCGGCGCGGGGTACGGCTTCGGGCGCGTCCTCCTCGGCCGCGCGGGCCGCTCCTCCGCGATCCCCTTCGGCCCGTTCATGCTCGGCGGCGCCCTCCTGGGGCTCGCCCTCGGAGCCTTCACCGCCCTGCCCTGAGCGGCGCGCCCGGCGGTGCCTGCGCAGGGCCACCGGCCCGTAGCGGAGCGCCACCGGACGGCCGCCGACCTGCCGGGCGTCAACGCGCGGGAGGGGCCGGCCGTTCCCCCTTCGGAGGGACGGAAGTCCGCCGCCACGCCGGGGCACAAAACCGCCACATGCGGCCGGAGCCCTTGTGCCGCCTGGGATCCGGGGAAATCCGGTTGCTTCGTCCGGCGCACGTGGCGCGCAGCCCGACTATCGAAGGGTTATGGTGGAACCCCCCCCTCGGGCCGGTCCGTATCCCCCCCACGGACCGGCCCGTTTTCTTTTCCGTCCGTCCCGGACGTCAGCCCCGGCCGGCCCAGATGTTGGTGCCCTCGGTGTCGATGGCGAAGGAGTCGATCTCCTTCAGTTCCTCGTCCGTGAGCGGTCCGGAGGCCAGCGCGGCCACGTTCTCCTCCAGCTGGCCCACGCTCGACGCGCCGATCAGCGCCGAGGTCATCCGCGGGTCGCGCAGCACCCACTTCAGCGCCAGCTGCGCCAGCGACTGTCCGCGCCGCTCCGCGATGTCCGCGAGGCCGCGCAGCCGGCGCAGCACCTCGTCGGAGAGCAGGTTCGGGTCGAGGGACTTGCCCTGGGTGGCCCGGGAGCCCTCCGGGATGCCCTTCAGGTACTTGTTGGTGAGCAGGCCCTGGGCCAGCGGCACGAAGGAGATGCAGCCCATGCCGGCCGTCTCCAGGGTGTCCAGCAGGCCGTCGTCCTCGGTCCAGCGGTTGATCATCGAGTACGAGGGCTGGTGGATCAGGGCCGGGACGCCCATCTCCTTCAGGAGCCGCGCGGCCTCGGCGGTCTGCTCGGCGTTGTAGGAGGAGACGCCGACGTACAGCGCCTTGCCCTGGCGGACCGCGGAGGCGAGCGCCCCCATGGTCTCCTCCAGCGGGGTCTCCGGGTCGAAGCGGTGCGAGTAGAAGATGTCGACGTAGTCGAGGCCCATCCGGTTCAGGGAGGCGTCGAGCGACGACAGCAGGTACTTGCGGGAGCCCCACTCGCCGTACGGGCCGGGGTGCATCTCGTAACCGGCCTTGGTCGAGATGATCAGCTCGTCGCGGTAGGGCGCGAAGTCCTGGGCGAAGAGCTTGCCGAAGTTCAGCTCGGCCGAGCCGGGCGGCGGACCGTAGTTGTTCGCCAGGTCGAAGTGGGTGACGCCGAGGTCGAAGGCGCGGCGCAGGATCGCCCGCTGGGAGTCCAGGGCGCGGTCGTCGCCGAAGTTGTGCCAGAGGCCGAGGGAGACGGCGGGGAGCTTGAGCCCGCTGCGGCCCGAGCGGCGGTACTCCATGGAGTCGTAGCGCTCCGCGGCGGCGCGGTAGAGGGGGGAATCAGTCACGTATCTCTGCTTATCACGGACTTGTGACATAGCCGTACGCACTTGTGACACGCCCGGACTGGGACCCTTCATCCAGCCGCAGTAGGGTGGCGGCTTGCGAACCGCCCGCCCATGGAGGGGTAAAGAACAGTGAACCTGCGCGACCTGGTGTACGGGCTCTACGCACGCCGGGTGGAAGGCCGTCTCGACCACGATCAGGTGCCCAAGCACATCGGGGTCATCCTCGACGGCAACCGGCGCTGGGCGAAGGCGTCCGGAGGGACCCCCGAGCAGGGACACAAGGCGGGCGCGGACAAGATCCGGGAGCTGCTCGGCTGGTGCGCCGAGACCGACGTCGAGGTCGTCACCCTCTGGATGCTCTCCACGGACAACCTGAACCGCCCCGAGGCGCAGCTCGTGCCGCTGCTCGGGATCATCGAGGACGCCGTGAAGGCGCTCGCCTCCGACGGCCGCTGGCGGGTGCACCACGTCGGCACCATGGACCTGCTGCCGGCCCGGACCCAGACGGTCCTCAAGGAGGCCGAGGAGGCCACCCGCGGCAACGCCGGGATACTGGTCAACGTCGCCGTCGGCTACGGCGGCCGGCAGGAGATCGCGGACGCGGTCCGCTCGCTGCTCCTGGACCACGCGGAGCGCGGCACCAGCTTCGAGGAGCTGGCCGAGACCGTCTCCATCGACCTCATCTCGGAGCACCTGTACACGCGCGGGCAGCCCGACCCGGACCTGGTGATCCGCACCAGCGGCGAGCAGCGGCTGTCCGGTTTCATGCTGTGGCAGAGCGCGCACTCCGAGTACTACTTCTGCGAGGTCCACTGGCCGGCCTTCCGCAAGGTCGACTTCCTGCGGGCGCTGCGCGACTACGCCGCCCGGCACCGGCGCTACGGCTCCTGAACCACCCCCTCCCCCCGACCCCCGGGGGCGTCACCGCACGTTCACGAACACGCCGTCATATGCCCTGGCATGGCGGGGAGTGTTCGAGGGCATAAGCCTGGTGAAGTGAGCGGCACGGAGACCGCCACCCGGGAGGCCCCTTGCACCAGGACGACCGTGCGGGACACGTACGGGAGAAGCGGAGGGCCGGTGTTCGGCCCGCGCTGGGCGGTCCGATCCCGGTCCCATTCCGCCGCGACACGGGTTCCACCGTCGCACCCCGGCCTCATTCGGGTCTTCAGAGGGGGTCTGTCCTTCCGTGGTGACCAGCACGAAGCGCCGCCTTTCCGACCGGCGCACCTATGTTCTCGACACCAGCGTCCTGCTCGCCGACCCCAAGGCGATGTCCCGCTTCGAGGAGCACGAGGTCGTGCTCCCCATCGTGGTGGTGACCGAGCTGGAGGCGAAGAGGCACCACCCCGAACTCGGGTACTTCGCCCGCCAGGCGCTGCGCCTGCTGGACGACTTCCGGGTCCGGTACGGACGCCTGGACGCCCCCCTGCCCGTGGGAGACCTCGGCGGCACGCTGCGGGTCGAGCTCAACCACTCCGACCCCGGCATCCTGCCGGCCGGCTACCGGCTGGGCGACAACGATTCCCGGATCCTCGCCGTCGCACGCAACCTCCAGGCGGAGGGGTACGACGTCACGGTCGTCTCCAAGGACCTGCCGCTGCGGATCAAGGCGTCCTCGGTGGGGCTGCTCGCCGAGGAGTACCGCGCCGAGCTCGCCATCACGGACGCCAACGGGTGGACCGGGATGTCCGAGCTGGGCCTCTCCGCCGAGCAGATCGACCTCCTCTACGACCAGGAGCGGCTGTACGTGCCGGAGGCGGCCGAGCTGCCCGTGCACACCGGCCTGGTGCTCCAGTCCGAGCGCGGCAAGGCGCTCGGCAGGGTCGGCGCCGACGGGAACGTGCGGCTGGTCCGCGGCGACCGGGAGGCGTTCGGGATCCGGGGCCGCAGCGCCGAGCAGCGGATCGCGCTCGACCTGCTCCTGGACCCGGAGGTCGGGATCATCTCGATGGGCGGCCGGGCCGGTACCGGCAAGTCCGCGCTCGCGCTCTGCGCGGGCCTGGAGGCGGTCCTGGAGCGCCGGCAGCACCAGAAGGTGATGGTCTTCCGTCCGCTGTACGCGGTCGGCGGCCAGGACCTCGGCTATCTGCCGGGCAGCGAGTCGGAGAAGATGAGCCCCTGGGCGCAGGCGGTCTTCGACACGCTCTCCTCGGTCGCGGGCCGCGAGGTCATCGAGGAGGTGCTGTCCCGGGGGATGCTGGAGGTCCTTCCGCTCACCCACATCCGGGGCCGCTCGCTCCACGACGCCTTCGTCATCGTCGACGAGGCCCAGTCCCTGGAGCGGAACGTCCTGTTGACCGTTCTGTCCCGTATCGGGGCGAATTCGCGGGTGGTGCTCACCCATGACGTCGCCCAGCGGGACAACCTGCGGGTGGGGCGGTACGACGGAGTCGTCGCCGTGGTCGAGAAGCTGAAGGGGCATCCGCTCTTCGCCCACGTGACCTTGACCCGCTCCGAGCGGTCCCAGATCGCGGCCCTCGTGACCGAGATGCTGGAGGACGGCCACCTGTAAGGAGCGGGTGACCGATTCGTACCTATTAGCTCCCGTACGGGAGTTGGCGCCGCCCGGCGAAGCGCAGGAGCTTAGCCGGGCGGCGCCCCCATGTCCGCAACATCCGTCAAAACACCTGCGTCCAACGAGGTGTGAGCTTTCACACGCAACACAGAATTGCCTTGCGGCGTCCACGTCAGGCAAAGTCTTGCTTCCGTCAGGCCCCGCATACGGCACCCGTGCACCCTTCGACCCGTCGAAGGAGCACAACAGCACCGCACAACTCCACAATCGTCGCCGTATGCCGCCCACAGCACCACGGGCCCGTGTCTTCTGTGACCCGGTACGACGAAGACCAGCGCGAGGGGCACGATTTCGCCCGCGTGGTCACCGCTGCGGGTGATGCTGGAAGGAAACCGTGTGAGCCGGATCTCGGTCCGGGGATTCGCGGTGGCGTCTGCCACTGCGGTCACCACCGTCGGCGCCGTCGTCGGAGTTGCCACGGGCAACGCCGCCCAGGCCACCTCGGACGACAACTTCGAGGCAGCCGCGGCAGACAGCACCCTGCTCGCGGACATCCCCGCGGGCGCGCAGGCCCAGGTACAGGTCGCCTCCCTCGCGGAGCAGGCCGACGTCCAGGCCGCCGCCGCGGACGCCACCGTGCGCAAGAACGCCGAGGAGGCCGCCCGCTTCAAGGCCGCGGAGGACGCGGAGGCGAAGAAGAAGGCCGCCGACGAGAAGGCCGAGCAGGAGAAGAAGGAGCGCGAGGAGAAGGAGGCCCGCGAGAAGGCGGAGGCCGAGCGCGCCAGCCGCGACTCCGTGCGCGACGCGTCCAGCTTCTCCGCCCAGGGCTCGTACTCCATCTCCGAGGTCAAGGCGATCGCCCGCCAGATGATCCCGGCCTCGCAGTTCCAGTGCTTCAGCAACATCGTGGACCACGAGTCCGGCTGGAACTACCGTGCGACCAACCCGTCGTCGGGCGCCTACGGCCTCGTCCAGGCCCTGCCCGGCACGAAGATGTCCTCGGCCGGCGCCGACTGGCAGTCCAACCCCGCCACCCAGATCAAGTGGGGCCTCAGCTACATGAACGGCCGCTACGGCAGCCCGTGCGGCGCCTGGTCGTTCTGGCAGGCCAACCGCTGGTACTAGACCGGCGCCCGCTCAACCCCGGGAAGCCCCGCACCGTCCTACGGTGCGGGGCTTCCTGCGTGTAGGTTGCCAGGGACCGAACGGGGGAAGTGGGACCAGATGTCGAGACTGCCAGGATGGCTGAGCCGACTCGGCGAGGGCATCAGCCGCATAGGGACGGAGCTGGACGCCCGGCGCGCCGAGGCCGAACGGGGCGGCCCCGACGGGCCGGACGGACCGCCGTACGACCGGCCGCCGCTGACGGCCGGTCCGGAGCCCGGGACGCCGGAGAAGCCCGCCGGCGCCGCCGGCGCGGGGTCCGCCGCACCCGCCGCCGAC
>NZ_BNBS01000050.1 GCF_014656075.1 Streptomyces hydrogenans | reverse complement strand
GCCTGCTCGCGCTGCTCGCCGCCACCGGGGGCGAGCCCGCCCTGCCCTACGCCCTCGGGCTGCTGCCCGGGCTGCTCCTGCTGCCCGCGGGCGCCGCGCTCTCCTTCGCGGGTGCCGCCGTCCTCGCCACCGAACGGGTGCCGGCCGCGCGCGCCGGGCTCGCGGGCGGCGTCCTGAACACGGCCATGGAGCTCGGCCCGACCGTGGTCTTCGCCGCCCTGCTCACCCTCGGCGGCTCCACCGCACCGCTCGCCGCGGCGGCCGCGCTCTTCGCCGCCCTGGCCTTCCTCACCGTCCGTCTCGCCAAGTGACCGCACATTCCAGGGGAGTTCCCATGTCCGCACGTTTCACCGACCGCGTCGTCCTCGTCACCGGCGCCGGCTCCGGCCTCGGCCGGGAGATCGCCCGCGCCTTCGCCGCCGAGGGCGCGAAGGTGGTCGCCGCGGGGCGCACCGCCGCCGCGCTCGACGCGACCGTGGCCCTGATCGAGGCCGAGGGCGGCACCGCCACCGCCGTCACCGCCGACGTCACCAGCCCGGACTCCACCCGCGAGCTGGTGCGGCGCACGGTCGCGGCCCACGGCGGGCTCGACGTCGCCGTGAACAACGCGGGGATCTTCCGGGGCGGCCACAGCGCCGCCGACTTCCCCCTCGACGACTGGCGGGCCCTGCTCGACACCAACGTCACCGGGGTCCTGAACGCCCTCCAGGCCGAGGTGGCCCACATGCGGGCGCACGGCGGCGGCGCGATCGTCAACATCTCGTCCAACCTGGGCCCGCACGTCCGGATCCCGGGCGTCTTCGGCTACCAGGTGTCCAAGGCGGCCGTCTCGGCGCTCACCCGCGCCGCGGCCCGGGACCACATCGGCGACGGGGTGCGCATCAACGCGGTCAGCCCGGGCGCCTCGGAGTCCGCCATGTCGCTGCTGCCCGGCGAGACGGAGGCCGAGCGGGAGGTCCGGATGAAGGAGCAGTCGCCGCTCGGCCGGATCTCCTCGGCGGCCGAGGTGGCGGCGGCGGTGCTCTACCTCGCGTCGGACGCGGCGGGCTCCGCCGTCGGCACGGACCTGGTGGTCGACGGCGGCGTCTCCGCCTGAGCCCGGGCGGGGCGCTCAGCCCTGCATCGCGGCCGGGTCCATCCAGAAGACCTCCCAGTGGTGGCCGTCCGGGTCGGCGAAGGAGCGGCCGTACATGAAGCCCATGTCCATCGGCTCCTTCGCCGGACCGCCGCCCACCTCCAGGGCCCGGTCGGCCAGCTCGTCGGCCTTCTCGCGGCTCTCGGCGTTCAGCGTCAGCAGCACCTGGGTGGTGGCGGAGGCGTCGGCGACCTTCTTGCCGGGAGCGGTGAAGGACAGGAACTTCTCCTCGGTGAGCAGCATGACGAAGATGGTGTCGCTGATCACCACGCAGGCCGTGCTGTCGTCGCTGAACTGCGGGTTGATCGTGTACCCGAGCTTCTCGTAGAAGCCGCGGCTCGTGGCGAGGTCCTTCACGGGCAGGTTCACGAAGATCATCTGCGGGTCCATGGCGTGCTCTCTCTTCTCCGTCGTGCGGTCCGTCTCGCGGTCCGCCGTGTGCTGTCGAGAGGTGAGACGGACCGGCCGGCCCGGACTCATCGCTCTCCGGAGAAGTTTTTTCGCTCAGGCCGCAGCGCGCAGCGTGAGCGCCGCCAGCGGGACGAAGCCGCCGGTCCCGCCGGTGGCCGCCTCGACCTCCGCGCCGGGGCCGCCCAGCCGCTTCATCATCGAGACGGAGATCCGCTCCCCCATCGCCTTGGCCCGGTCCGCGAGCGGCCCCCTGTGGAGCCCGTCGACGGTGGCGTGCCAGAGCTGGACCCAGCGCCCGAAGTGGGCGGGGGTCAGGGGGCGGGCGGAGTGCAGCGCGGCGTGCGGGGCGAAGGCGTCCCGGGCGTAGTCGGCGGTACGGAAGAGGGCGCGCTCCCAGAAGTCCGCGATGCGCGGCAGGTGGACCTCCAGGTCGGTGCCGGCGATCTCGGTGAAGAACGGGCCGATGAGGGGGTCGGCGAAGGCCGCCGTGTAGAAGCGGCGCAGCAGCACGTCGAGGTCGTCGCGGCCGCCGATGTCGGTGAGCTCCCGGGTCTCGCGCATGTGTCCAGTCTCCCCGACGCGACCCGCCTCCCCCAGTGCCGAAGGTCCCGTCCGCTCAGACCCCCGCCCGCCTCCAGCGGGTGAGGGTGTCGGTGGCCCGGTCGTGGGTGAGCCAGGTGCCGTCGCCGAGGCCGCGGGCGTATCCGGTGACGGGCCGGGGGTACGCGACGGGGCCGAGGAGCGCGAGGGTGGCGGCGTCGAGGAGCCAGTGGCCCGCCCCGCCCTCCGGGTCCTCGGCGACGGCGAGGACGGTGTCGGCGTCGGTGAAGCCCGCCGCGTGGTCCCAGCACCCCTCCTCGCCCAGCTCGTCGGCGTCCCGCTCGGCGAGGACGGTGCCGTCCGGGGCGTGCAGCCGGAGGTCATGGCAGGAGTGCTCGACGGTCAGGTAGCCGGGGCGGGTGGGGTGGACGTCGAGCAGGATCCGGTCGAGGTCCTCTCCCAGGTCCCGTACGGACATCCCCGTCCCGTCCGCGCGGGCCCCGTACAGCAGCACCCCGTCCTGCCCCATGCCGACGCACAGCAGGACGGTCCCGTCGTCGGGCAGGGCGAGCTGGTGCGAGCCGGAGGCCACGCTGTCCTCCAGCGGGACGCGGGCGAGTTCCCGGCCGTCCCGGGCGTCGAGCACCAGCCAGTGCTCCCGCCCGTCCTCACCGACGACGTGGGCCCAGACGGCCGTCCCGTCGCCCGGGACGAGCACCGAGCCGTGTTCGAGGCCCGGGCAGACCTCCTGCTCGTCTCCGGTGTGCGGATGGTCCACCACGGGGCCCCAGCAGCCGTGCCGGCGCTCCCAGAGCGGGCGCCCGTCGGCCGCCACCGCGCGGACGGCGCGCTGCCCCGAGAAGACGGCGAGGCCGAGGTCCGGGGCGACCGCGTCGACACCCCGGTCCCAGCCGGGCCAGGGCGCCGGGAAGGCCGCCACGGGGGCGGTCGAGCCGGCGAGGAGCGCCGTCAGGTCGTACACCTCCAGGCGGTCGTCCCGCCGCAGCGCGAAGCGGCCGGGCCCGGCCGGCCGGGCGCGGCCGTCCACGAGTCGCGCCGCCCCCGGCAGCCGTACCGATCCGACCCGCTCCGCCCTCACGTCCATGGCACGCAACCTAGCGTCCCGCTCCGCCGCCGACTCCCCCGCCCCGCAGCCGCCCCCTCCCGGTCACCGGCCGTTGACGCCCCGTCAACTCCGGACTCCTAGGTTCACTCTCCGCGCGGCCCCGCCGCCGGCCGTGCGGCGGGCAGTCACCACACCTCTGGAGAGAACACGTGGAGCGACGCAGTTTCCTGCGTGGAGCGGTCATCGGCACGTCGGCCGCCGCCTTCGGCGGCACCCTGATGGCGGGCGCCGCCTACGCGGCCCCCGCCCAGCCCGGCACCGGCCCCTACGGCGCCCTCGGCTCGGCGGACGCGAACGGCATCATGCTGCCGGCCGGGTTCACCAGCCGGGTCATCGCCCGCTCGGGACAGACCGTCCCCGGCACCTCGTACACCTGGCACAACGCCCCCGACGGCGGCGCCTGCTACGTCGACGGCACCGGCTGGATCTACGTCTCCAACTCGGAGATCAACCCGAGCGGCGGCGCGAGCGCGGTGCGGTTCGGCGCGACCGGCACGATCACCGGCGCGTACCGCATCCTGTCGAACACCCGGCAGAACTGCGCGGGCGGCAAGACCCCGTGGAACACCTGGCTGTCCTGCGAGGAGGTCAGCCTCGGGTACGTCTACGAGACCGACCCGTACGGCGTGAACGCGGCCGTCCGCCGGGACGCCATGGGCCGCTTCAAGCACGAGGCCGCCGCCGCCGACCCGGTCCGCAAGGTCGTCTACCTGACCGAGGACGAGACCGACGGCTGCTTCTACCGCTTCGTCCCCACCACCTGGGGCAACCTCTCCTCCGGCACCCTCCAGGTCCTCAAGGCCTCCACCGCCACCTCCGGCTCCTTCACCTGGCAGAACGTGCCGGACCCGGACGGCTCCCCGACCACCACCCGCACCCAGGTCTCCGGCGCGAAGAAGTTCAGCGGCGGCGAGGGCTGCCACTACGCCGACGACAAGGTCTGGTTCACCACCAAGGGCGACAACCGCCTCTGGCAGCTGAACCTCACGAACAGCACCTACGAGCTCGCCTACGACGACTCGCTGGTGCCCGGCGGCGCCGCCCCGCTCACCGGCGTGGACAACGTCACCGGCGCGTCCTCCGGCGACCTCTTCATCGCCGAGGACGGCGGCAACATGGAGATCTGCCTGATCACCCCGGACGACACCGTCGCACCCTTCCTGCGGATCACCGGCCAGTCCGGCTCCGAGATCACCGGACCGGCCTTCTCGCCCGACGGCACGCGGCTGTACTTCTCCAGCCAGCGCGGCACCTCGGGCAGCTCCTCGGGCGGCATCACCTACGAGGTGACCGGCCCGTTCCGCGCGTAACAGCGCTCCGCGCCGCGCCGCTGTGCCCCGCCTCCGCCGAGGAGCGCGGCGCCCAGCGGCGTCAGCGTGTGCAGCACCGCGTTCCCGTGCCGCAGGGTCGCCACCAGACCGGCCTCCCGCAGCACGCCCGCGTGCTGGCTGGCCGAGGCGAGCGAGACCCCGGCCCGCCGGGCCAGCTCGCTCGTCGTCCCGCCGTCGCCTATCGCCCGCAGCACCTCCGCGCGGGTCTGACCGACCAGCTTCGCCAGCGAGGAGACGCCCGGCGGGCGGACCGTCGGCGCCTCCCCGTGCGTCACCGGGTAGACGAGCACCGGCGGCAGCGCCGGGTCCCGCAGCATCACCGGAGTGCCCCGGCAGAAGTACGAGGGCTGGAGCAGCAGCCCCCGCCCGTCCAGGTGCACGTCCCGGTCGACCGGATAGGCCGCCTCCAGGACCGGCGCGCGCCAGGTCAGCATCGGCGGCAGCGAGCCGAGCAGCTCCTCCGCGCCGCCGTCCAGGACGGCCCGGCCCCGGCGGGCCCGGTCGGCCTCCACCCGGGCCTGGATGTGCGGCCAGTACGGCTCCACGGCCGCCCGGTGGTAGCTGCGCAGCGCCCCGAGCAGCCGGTCGAAGGGCTCCGGGCCGCCGTCGGCGAGGGCCCGCAGCGAGTGCGGCACGGTGCGGCCGCCGCTCCGGTCGGCGGCCAGCAGGGACAGCTCGGAGCGGAGCCGGCCGGGAGCCGTCGCGCGGACCGCCCGCAGCCCGTCGTCGAGGCCGTGCAGGCCCTCCGCCGGGGTGAGGAAGTCGGGGAAATAGCCGCGGCTCGGGACGAGGGCGGCGAGCAGCCGGGTCTCCCCGCCGAGCCGTGCCCTCGTTTCCGTGCGCCACCCGCCGAACACCACCGGGCCGCGCCGGTCCCTTAAACGGTGAAAGCTGAGAATCGTTTCCCACAGGACGTCAGGACGGGCGGCGATCCGCACCCCCGCCAGATCGTCCGCGGTGAAATGAATACGAAGCATGAAGTCCCCACCTGTGCACTCGCAACCACCCCGCGATCGAGTATGCACACCATCACTGCACGTTACCAGGGTGTTTCAGCCACAGTTGAAAAGCATCGCGGCGAACACGGCCCAACGGAAATGCTGTGCGGGTCGGGCAGGAAACCTTCAGGACCGAGGTGACGTGGTGAAGACCGTGGGGGGCTTTGCCCGTCCGGCGGCGGTCGGCGAGGGTTGCGGCTCACCTGCCCGACACCAGAAAAAGGACGCGGCCCCCGGGTGGGGATCCGGGGGCCGCGACCGAAACGTCCGCAAACAAAGACGTTCAATTTCCAATAATTCAATGCTGCCGTAATTGCGCATGAATCTGACGTGAAAACGACGGGACGGACACCTCCGCACAAGGTGTCCGTCCCGCCTCTTTCGGATCCGGGACCGCCGTCCGCCGGTGAGGGTTCGGAAGGGATGACCGACGGCGGCCCCGGGGGCTTCACGGGGCCTCGCGGCCCCTCGGGTCAGCGGCTGTCGCTGCCCTTCGACTCGGCGGCCGCGCGGCCCGCCTCCAGGCGCGCCACCGGGATCCGGAAGGGCGAGCAGGAGACGTAGTCGAGGCCGACCTCGTGGAAGAAGTGCACCGACTCCGGGTCGCCGCCGTGCTCGCCGCAGACGCCGAGCTTGATGTCGGGGCGGGTGGCCCGGCCGGCCTGGACCGCGGAGCGGACCAGGGCGCCGACGCCGTCCTTGTCGATGGTCTCGAAGGGGCTGACGCCGAAGATGCCCTTCTCCAGGTACGCGGTGAAGAAGCTGGCCTCCACGTCGTCGCGGGAGAAGCCCCAGACCGTCTGCGTGAGGTCGTTGGTGCCGAAGGAGAAGAACTCGGCGGCCTCGGCGATCTGGCCGGCGGTGACGGCCGCGCGGGGCAGCTCGATCATGGTGCCGAGCGCCAGCTTCAGCTCCACGCCGGTCTCCGCCACGACCTCGGCGATGACCTTCTCGGCGTCCTCGCGGACGATCTCCAGCTCCTGGACGGTGCCGACGAGCGGGATCATGATCTCGACGCGCGGGTCGCCCTTGGCGTCGATCCGCTGGGCCGCGGCCTCGGCGATCGCCCGGACCTGCATGGTGAACAGGCCGGGGATGACCAGGCCGAGGCGGACGCCGCGCAGACCCAGCATCGGGTTCTGCTCGTGCAGCCGGTGCACGGCCTGGAGCAGGCGCAGGTCGTTCTCGTGCGGCTCCTTGCGGGACTCGGCGAGGGCGACGCGCACCGACAGCTCGGTGATGTCGGGCAGGAACTCGTGCAGCGGCGGGTCGAGCAGGCGGACCGTGACCGGCAGCCCGTCCATCGCCTCGAAGAGCTCGACGAAGTCGGTCTTCTGGAGCGGCAGCAGGGCCTTGAGGGCCTCGTCGCGCTCGGCGTCGGTGTCGGCGAGGATCAGGCGCTCGACGTACTGGCGGCGCTCGCCGAGGAACATGTGCTCGGTGCGGCACAGGCCGATGCCCTGGGCGCCGAAACGGCGGGCGCGGGAGGCGTCCTCGGCGTTGTCGGCGTTGGCGCGGACGCGCAGCCGGCGGACGCGGTCGGCGTAGGCCATGATCCGGTGGACGGCCTGGACCAGCTCGTCGGCGTCGTCGGCGCCGGCGTGCATGCGGCCCTCGAAGTACTCGACGACCGGGGACGGTACGACGGGTACCTCACCGACGTAGACCTTGCCGGTGGAGCCGTCGATGGAGACGACGTCGCCCTCCTCGATGACCGTGCCGGAGGCGGTGGCCATGCGGCGGCGCTTGGTGTCGACCTCCAGCTCCTCGGCGCCGCAGACACAGGTCTTGCCCATGCCGCGGGCGACGACGGCGGCGTGCGAGGTCTTGCCGCCGCGCGAGGTCAGGATGCCCTCGGCGGCGATCATGCCGTCCAGGTCGTCCGGGTTGGTCTCGCGGCGGATCAGGATGACCTTCTCGCCGGAGCGGGACCACTTGACGGCCGTGTACGAGTCGAAGACGGCCTTGCCGACGGCCGCGCCCGGGGAGGCGGCGATGCCGCGCCCGATCTGCTCGACCTTCGCGGCGTCGTCGAACTTCGGGAACATCAGCTGGGCCAGCTGGGCGCCGTTGACGCGCTGGAGCGCCTCGGCCTCGTCGATCAGGCCCTGGTCCACGAGCTGGGTCGCGATGCGGAAGGCGGCACCGGCGGTGCGCTTGCCGACGCGGGTCTGGAGCATCCAGAGCTGGCCGCGCTCGATGGTGAACTCGATGTCGCAGAGATCCTTGTAGTGGGTCTCCAGCGTGTTCATGATCTGCATGAGCTGGTCGTACGACGTCTTGTCGATCGACTCGAGGTCGGCCAGCGGCACCGTGTTGCGGATGCCGGCGACGACGTCCTCGCCCTGCGCGTTCTGCAGGTAGTCGCCGTAGACGCCCTCGTGGCCGGAGGCGGGGTCGCGGGTGAAGGCGACGCCGGTGCCGGAGTCCGGGCCGAGGTTGCCGAAGACCATCGAGCAGACGTTGACGGCGGTGCCGAGGTCGCCCGGGATGCGCTCCTGGCGGCGGTACAGCTTCGCGCGGTCGGTGTTCCAGGAGTTGAAGACGGCCTCGATGGCGAGGTCCATCTGCTCCCGCGGGTCCTGGGGGAAGTCGCGGCCGGTCTCGGCCTTCACGATCTTCTTGAACTGCTTGACGACCTTCTTCAGGTCGGCGGCGTCCAGGTCGGTGTCGCTGGCGACCTTCTTCGCGGCCTTGGCCTCGTCGAGGGCGTCCTCGAAGAGCTCGCCCTCGACGCCGAGGACGGTCTTGCCGAACATCTGGATGAGCCGGCGGTACGAGTCCCACGCGAAGCGCTCGTTGTCCGCCTGGCGGGCGAGGCCGGCGACGGACTCGTCGGAGAGGCCGATGTTGAGGACCGTGTCCATCATGCCCGGCATGGAGAACTTGGCGCCCGAACGGACCGAGACGAGCAGCGGGTCGTCCGCCTGGCCGAGCTTCTTGCCCATCTGCCGCTCAAGGGCGTCGAGGTGGGCCGAGACCTCGTCGCGCAGGGCGGCGGGCTCCGAGCCGGACTCGAGGTAGACCTTGCACGCCTCGGTGGTGATCGTGAAGCCCGGAGGGACCGGGAGGCCGAGGTTGGTCATCTCGGCGAGGTTGGCCCCCTTGCCACCGAGCAGGTCCTTCAGGTCCCTGTTGCCCTCGGTGAAGTCGTACACGAACTTCTGATCATTGTTTTCCGACACGGGTCTCGACTCCTCGACGACTCGGTTGGCTGCCCTGACGGCGAGGAACATACCCAGATCGAAGGCTTCTGGGGAGGTACGCCTGCCGGTCACACGGTCGTAACCACCCGTCCGCCCCCACTTCGAAAGTTACCGACGTGAAGCTTCCGCATTCACGCCCCGAAGCCCGCTTGACCCAATCCAGGGACAAGACGCTCAGATGAGCAGCTTCACCGCCCATTTGCGTTCAACTCTTGAACACAAAAGGGGTGGCACCCAGTGCCACCCCTTCAAGCCGTACAGCCCTCCGTAACCTGCTCATCTGAGCGCCACCCCCCTCAGGGGTGGCGAGGATCACTCGCCCGGAGGGCCCGGAATCTCAGCCCCCGGACGTGTCCAGCTCGGCGTCCTCGCTCACCCCGGCACAGTCGTAGGGGTCCTTCAGCCAGCCGTCCGGCAGGACGACCCGGTTGTTTCCGGACGTACGACCCCGGGGGCCGTCCGCGCCCACCGGCCACGGCTGGTCCAGGTCCAGCTCGCTCAACTGAGCGCGCAGCTCGTCCAGGGACGAGGTGACCGCCAGCCGCTTGCGCATCTCCGAACCGACCGAGAAGCCCTTCAGGTACCAGGCCACGTGCTTGCGGAAGTCGATGACGCCGCGCGACTCGTCCCCGATCCACTCGCCGAGCAGCGTCGCGTGCCGCACCATGACGTCCGCGACCTCCCGCAGGCCCGGCGTCCGGTAGCCGCCGGTGCCCTCCAGGCCCGCCACCAGGTCCGCGAAGAGCCACGGCCGGCCCAGGCAGCCCCGGCCCACGACCACGCCGTCGCAGCCGGTCTCGCGCATCATCCGCACCGCGTCGTCCGCCGACCAGATGTCGCCGTTGCCCAGCACCGGGATCTCCGGCACGTGCTCCTTGAGCCGCGCGATCGCGTCCCAGTCGGCCGTACCGCCGTAGTGCTGCGCCGCCGTCCGCCCGTGCAGGGCGATCGCCGTCACGCCCTCCTCGACCGCGATCCGGCCCGCGTCCAGGTAGGTGATGTGGTCGTCGTCGATGCCCTTGCGCATCTTCATCGTGACCGGGAGGTCCCCGGCGTTCGTCACGGCCTCGTTCAGGATCGCCCGCAGCAGCGGCCGCTTGTACGGCAGCGCGGAGCCGCCGCCCTTGCGGGTCACCTTGGGCACCGGGCAGCCGAAGTTCAGGTCGATGTGGTCCGCGAGGTCCTCGTCGACGATCATCCGCACCGCCTTGCCGACGGTGACCGGGTCCACGCCGTACAGCTGGATCGAGCGCGGCTGCTCGGTCGCGTCGAAGCGGATGAGCTGCATGGTCTTCTCGTTGCGCTCCACCAGCGCCCGCGTCGTGATCATCTCGCTCACGAAGAGGCCCTTGCCGCCGGAGAACTCGCGGCAGAGGGTGCGGAAGGGGGCGTTGGTGATGCCGGCCATGGGCGCGAGCACCACCGGCGGCTGCACGACGTACGGGCCGATGGAGAGGGGGGAGAACGCGGTCATGGACCCCATTGTCCCGTACCGGCGGGAACGGCCGTCGGGAGTACGCCCGCGGCCCGCGTCCGCCTCGGCCCCCGGCCCGCGTCCGCCTCAGGCCGCGGCCCGGGGCGCCCGCTCCCCGGCCACCAGCTCCAGGAGCCGGGCGCAGCCGGCCCGGGTCTCCTCGTCGAGCGGCACGTAGGTGACGAGGACGGGTCCCGGGCCGGGCTGGAGCCACAGGTCGGTGTGCTCGAAGCGCAGCGGGCCGACGAGGGGGTTGCGGATGACCTTGGCCATGTTCTCGGAGGAGACCACGTCGTGCCGGGCCCAGATCTCCCGGAACTCGGGCGAGGCCGCCTCCAGGCGCTGGACAAGCCGCTTCCAGGCGGGTTCGGCCAGGCAGCCGGCCATCCGGGCGCGCAGCTTGCCGGCGAGGCGGGAGATCAGGTCCGGGTCCGTGAGGGCGGCCCGGAACTCCGGGTCGGTGCAGGCCAGCCAGAGCGTGTTGCGGTCCTCGGGCGGCAGCGCGTCGAGGTCGCGGAAGAGCCGCCCGAAGACGCGGTTGTGGGCGAGGATGTCGAAGCGGCTGTTCTGGACGGCGGCGGGCATGGGCTCCAGGCGGTCGAGCAGCGCCCGCACGGCGGGGGTGACGGCCGGACTCGGGGTGCCGGGCCGGGGGTCGCGCTGGCCGGCGAGGGCGAAGAGGTGGGCCCGCTCGGCCGGGTCGAGGAGGAGGGCCCCGGCGAGGGCGTCGAGGACCTGCGGGGAGACCTGGATGTCCCGGGCCTGCTCGATCCAGGTGTACCAGGTGACGCCGACGGCGGAGAGCTGGGCGACCTCCTCGCGGCGCAGGCCGGGGGTGCGGCGCCGGCGGCCCCGGACCAGGCCGACCTGTTCGGGGGTGACGCGCTCGCGCCGGCTGCGCAGGAAGGCGGCGAGTTCCCGCCGCCGGGCCTCGGGCCCGGTCGTCGCGACGATGCTCATGATCCCAGCCTGCCCGTCGGCGGACCCTGGTGCCAGGCAGTCCTGGTACCAGGATGAGGAGACTCTGGTACCGGTCCGGCGGGGCGCGGAGGGTCGTGGACGTGACCACGACACTGCGACCCTCCCGTCCCCCTGCCGCCCCGGCGCCGGTCCTCGGCTCCCTGGGCCTGTTCACCGTCCTGCTGGGGGCCGCGCTGCCCCTGGTCGACTTCTTCATCGTCAACGTCGCGCTGCCGTCGATCGGCCGCGACCTCGGCGCGGGCGAGGCGCTCCTCGAACTGTTCGTCGCCGGGTACGGCCTGTCCTACGCGGTGCTGCTGGTGCTCGGCGGCCGGCTCGGCGACCTCTTCGGCCGGCGGCGGCTCTTCCTGGCGGGCCTGGTGGCCTTCGGCGTGACGTCCCTGCTCTGCGGGGTCGCGCCGAGCGCCTGGGCGCTGGTCGCGGCGCGGGTGGCACAGGGTGCCGCGGCGGCGCTGATGCTGCCGCAGGTGCTCGCGACCCTTCACTCCTCGACGACAGGGGCCCGGCGGGCCAGGGCGATCGGTCTGTACGGGGCGACCACCGGGCTCGCGTTCGTGACCGGCCAGATCCTGGGCGGCCTGCTGGTCGCGGCGGACGTGGCGGGGCTCGGCTGGCGGGCGGTCTTCCTGGTGAACGTGCCGGCGGTGCTGCTGGCCCTGCCGCTGGCGCTCCGCACGGTCCCGGAGACCCGCGCGGCGGCTCCGGCGCCCCTGGACGTGCGGGGCACGGTCCTGCTGGCGCTGGCCCTGGTCGCGCTCCTCGCCCCGCTGACGGAGGGCAGGGCGGCGGGGTGGCCGCCGTGGACGTGGGGGGCGCTCGCCGCGTTCCCGCTCCTGGCGGCCGGGTTCTGGCGGGCGGAGCGGCGCACGGAGCTCCGGGGCGGCACCCCGCTGGTCCCGCCGTCCCTCCTGCGCCTGACGCCGCTGCGCCGGGGCCTCGCCCTCGTGCTGCCCCTCTCGGGCGGCTTCGGCGGCTTCATCCTGGTGATCGCGGTGGCTCTCCAGCAGGGTCTGGAGCTGGGTCCCGTCGCCTCGGGGGCGGCGCTCGCCCCGATGGCGCTGGCGTTCTTCGCCGCCTCGCTGGCGGGCCCGCGCCTGGTGGCCCGCTGGGGGACGCGGGTGATCCCGGCGGGCGCGGTGGTGCAGGCGGCCGGGCTCGGGATGCTGGCGTGGACGGCGGCGTCCTCCTGGCCGGACGTCACCCCGTGGACACTGGCGCCGGGCATGGCGGTGGCGGGCCTGGGCCAGGGGCTCCAGCTGCCGGTCCTCTTCCGGGTGGTCCTCGCGGAGGTCCCGGCGGACCGGGCGGGCGTGGGCAGCGGCGTGATGGTGACGACCCAGCAGTCGGCGCTGGCGCTCGGCGTGGCCACGCTGGGCTCGCTCTTCCTGACGCTGGCGGCGCGGGGCTCCATGGGCACGGCGCTGGCCACGACGCTCCTGATCCAGCTGGCGCTGTCCCTCCTCACCGCCCTCTACGCCCTCCGCCTGCCGAGGGCGACGGCCTGAGGAGCGGGCGGTCCGGTCGGGCACGGCGAAGGGCCCGGGTCGCGCGTGCGCGCGGCCCGGGCCCTTCTTCGTGCGGGTTACTCCTCGGAGGTGTCGGCGGCGCCCTGGCTGCGCTCGCGCATCTTCTTCAGGAGATCCTGCCTGCGGGCCTCCGCGGAGTCGCGGTCGGCGGCGCGGGACTGCCCGGCGCCGTTCTGTTCGGCGCGGGACAGCTTCTTGCGCTGTCCGCCGACGCCGAGGAGGTTGTTACGGCTCTTGGCCACGGGGTTCTCCCCTTCGGTGAGGTGTGCGGTGGTCGTCGGTCCGCCGGAGCGGCGCCGCTCTCACTCGTAGATCGGGAGGTGAGCAAACATGCCCGCACGGTAGCGGGCCGGTTCGGTCCGGTGCATCCGGTTTTCCGGCACCCTCCCGCGCCTTTGAATGACAGATATTGAAATCTGTCATCGGTCATGTCATGGTTGTAGGGAGCCCGCTCCAGGGCACTCCCCTCCCCACCCAGGAGACCGTCATGCTCCCCACCCGCCCCCTCGGCACCACCGGCCCCGCCGTCTCCGCCCTCGGCCTCGGCTGCATGGGCATGTCCGCGCTGTACGGCGAGGCCGACCGCGCCGAGTCGCTCGCGACCCTCCACGCGGCCCTGGAGGCCGGCGTGACCCTGCTCGACACCGGCGACTTCTACGGCATGGGCCACAACGAGCTGCTCATCGGCGAGGCCCTGCGGACCGCGCCCGCCGCCCTGCGCGAGCGGGCGCTGACCAGCGTCAAGTTCGGCGCGCTGCGCACGGTCGAGGGCGGCTTCACCGGATACGACGGGCGGCCGGCCGCGGTGAAGAACTTCGCCGCGTACTCGCTCCAGCGGCTCGGCACCGACCACATCGACGTCTACCGGATCGCCCGCGTCGACCCGGACGTGCCGATCGAGGAGACCGTCGGCGCCATCGCCGAACTGGTCGAGGCCGGGCACGTGCGGCACATCGGCCTCTCCGAGGTCGGCGCCGACACCCTGCGCCGGGCCGCCGCCGTCGCCCCGATCGCGGACCTCCAGATCGAGTACTCGCTGGTCTCCCGGGGCATCGAGGAGAAGATCCTGCCGGTCGCCCGCGAGCTGGGCATCGGCGTCACCGCGTACGGCGTCCTCTCCCGCGGCCTGATCAGCGGCCACTTCACCCGCGACCGGGCGCTCGCCCCCGGCGACTTCCGCGGCATGAGCCCCCGCTTCCAGGGCGAGAACCTGCACCGCAACCTCGACCTGGTGGACCGGCTGCGCGCCGTCGCCGAGACCAAGGGCGTCTCCGTCGCGCAGACCGCCATCGCCTGGGTCCTGGCCCAGGGCGACGACATCGTGCCGCTGGTCGGCGCCCGCACCCGGACCCGGCTCACCGAGGCGCTCGGCGCCCTGGACGTCCCGCTCGACGCCGCCGACCTCGCCGCGATCGAGGAGGCCGTCCCGGCCGGCGCCGCCGCCGGCGAGCGCTATCCGGCCGCGCAGATGGCCCACCTGGACAGCGAGCACTGACGGGTACTGTCCTTCCATGGCCGCCACCGAAACCCTCACCGCCGAGCGCATCCTCGAAGCCACCGAGGAGGTGCTGCGGCGCTACGGCCCGGCGAAGGCGACGGTCGTGGACGTGGCCCGGGTGCTCGGCGTGAGCCACGGCAGCGTCTACCGCCACTTCCGCACCAAGGCGGCGCTGCGCGAGGCGGTCACGGAGCGCTGGCTGGAGGGGACGATCACCGAGCTCCGCCCCCACGCGGAGGGGACCGGTCCGGCCGACGAGCGGCTGACCGGCTGGCTGACGGCCCTCTTCGCGCTCAAGCGGAACAAGGCGGGCGGCGACCCCGAGCTGATGGCCACCTTCCAGGTCCTCATCGGCGAGAACAGCGCGGTGGTCGACCGGCACGTCGAGCACCTGGTGGACCAGATCGCCCGGATCCTGGCGGACGGCGTCCGGGAGGGCGTCTTCGCCGCCGTCGAGGGCGAGGAGGTCGTGACGACCGCCCGCGCCGTCTTCGACGCCACCGACCGCTTCCACGACCCGGCGCACGCCGCCGACTGGTCCGCGCCGGACATCGAGACGGCCTTCGCCGCCGTCGTCGCCCTGATCCTCAGGTCCCTGCGCCGGGCTTGAAGATCATTTGGGCCGGAATTTCCCCTTCCCTGTCCTGTTCCTCCCTAGCGTCTCCCCCACCGCACGCACTCAGGGGGAGACCATGTCCGTCACCGCACCCTCGGCCGGCCCGCCGGCCCGTTCCGGGAAGGCGGCCGCGCTCGGCTGGCTGCTGACCATCGGCCTCAACGTGGTCGCGCCGATCGTCACGTACAACACCCTGACCGAGGACCACGGCTGGTCCGAGTTCTCGGCCCTGCTGCTCAGCGGCGCCTGGCCGGTGCTCGACACCGCGGTCATGGCGGCCTGGCGGCGGAAGGTCGACGAGTTCGCCGTCGTCACCCTGGTCTTCCTGGTCATCACGGCCGTCGTCTCGCTGGTCGGCGCGCACACCGCCCGCGCGCTCCTGGTGAAGGACTCCGGCGTGACCGGCCTCTTCGGCCTGCTCTGCCTCGGCACCCTGCTCGCGCCGCGCCCGCTGATGTTCTACTTCGGCCGGAAGTTCGCCACCGACGGCACCCCGGAGAGCACCGCCTGGTGGAACGGCATGTGGCAGTACGAGGGCTTCCGCTCCACGATGCGCACGATGACGCTGGTGTGGGGCGTGGCGTACGTGGCGGAGGCGCTGACCCGGATCGCGCTGGCGTACGCGCTGCCGACGGACACCATGGTGGTGGTCAGCCCGGTGATGATCTACGGCGTGCTCGCCGCGCTCGGCGTGTGGACGGCCTGGTTCGGCCGTCGCCGGGCGGCCGAGGGGGCCCGGCGGGCGGCGGAGGCGGAGGCCTCGGCGGCCGCGACCGCCGCCTGAGGTCCGTACCGTACGCGTGAGCCCCCGGGTCCGACGTTCCGGACCCGGGGGCTCACGCGTACGCGCTCAGACGGTTCAGCAGCCGATCAGGCGGGTGGCCAGGTAGCCCTGGATCTGGTCGAGGGAGACGCGCTCCTGCTTCATCGTGTCGCGCTCGCGCACGGTCACCGCGTTGTCGTCGAGGGTGTCGAAGTCGACGGTGATGCAGAACGGGGTGCCGATCTCGTCCTGACGGCGGTAGCGGCGGCCGATGGCGCCGGCGTCGTCGAAGTCGATGTTCCAGTTCTGCCGCAGGTCCGCCGCGAGGCCCTTGGCCTTCGGGGAGAGCTGCGGGTTGCGGGAGAGCGGCAGGACCGCGGCCTTGACCGGAGCCAGGCGGTGGTCGAGGCGCAGCACGACGCGCTTCTCCATGACGCCCTTGGCGTTGGGCGCCTCGTCCTCGGTGTACGCGTCGAGGAGGAAGGCGAGCATGGCGCGGCCGACACCGGCGGCGGGCTCGATGACGAACGGCGTGTAGCGCTCGCCGGACTCCTGGTCCAGGTACGTCAGGTTGGCGCCCGAGGCCTTGGAGTGGGCGGTCAGGTCGTAGTCGGTGCGGTTGGCGACGCCCTCCAGCTCGCCCCACTCGCTGCCGCCGAAGGAGAAGCGGTACTCGATGTCGGCGGTGCGCTTCGAGTAGTGGGAGAGCTTCTCCTGCGGGTGCTCGAACCAGCGCATGTTCTCCTCGCGCAGGCCGAGGTTGGTGTACCAGTTCCAGCGCTGCTGCATCCAGTACTCCTGCCACTCCTCGTCCTCGCCCGGCTTGACGAAGAACTCCATCTCCATCTGCTCGAACTCGCGGGTCCGGAAGATGAAGTTGCCCGGAGTGATCTCGTTCCGGAAGGACTTGCCCATCTGCGCGATGCCGAACGGGGGCTTCTTGCGCGCCGTCGTCTGCACCTGGGAGAAGTTGGTGAAGATGCCCTGGGCGGTCTCCGGGCGCAGGTACGCGACGGAGCCGGAGTCCTGGGTCGGGCCGAGGTGGGTGGCGAGCAGGCCGGAGAAGTTCTTCGGCTCGGTGAAGGTGCCCTTGTTGCCGCAGTTGGGGCAGTTGAGGTCGGCGAGGCCGTTCTCGGGGAGGCGGCCGTGCTTCTCCTCGTACGCCTCCTCCAGGTGGTCGGCGCGGAAGCGCTTGTGGCAGGAGGTGCACTCGGTCAGCGGGTCCGTGAAGGTCGCGACGTGACCGGAGGCCTCCCAGACCTCGGTCGCCAGGATGACCGACGAGTCGATGCCGACGACGTCCTCGCGCGCGGTGACCATGTAACGCCACCACTGGCGCTTGATGTTCTCCTTGAGCTCGACGCCCAGGTGCCCGTAGTCCCAGGCGGCGCGCTGACCGCCGTAGATCTCACTGCAGGGGAAAACGAAGCCACGGCGCTTGCTCAGGCTGACGATGGTGTCGATCTTGTCGGCGGCCACGGTGCTCTCTTCATTACGACGACGAAGTGCGAATGCCACAGGTTACCGGCGCCCATGGGGCCCGTATCAAATCGGTTCGGCGGGCGGCCGCCGCCCGCCGCGCGTGGCCCGGACCACAGCTCCGGCAATTGACAACCGTTTCCAGTTTTGTTGAAAATGAGTGTCATGAACGTACGCCGTCTGATACCCACCACCGCCGTCGCCGGAGCCGTCACCCTCGGTCTCCTGACCCTCTCCGCCTGCGGCGGGACCTCCGACGCGGCGGACAAGGGGAGCGACGGCAAGCTGGACGTCGTCGCGTCCTTCTACCCCATGCAGTACCTGGCCGAGCAGATAGGCGGCGGCCACGTCGCCGTCACCACGCTCACCAAGCCCGGCGTCGAACCCCACGACCTGGAGCTCAAGCCGCGGCAGATCGGCGAGCTCGGCGAGGCCGACGTCCTCCTCTACCTCAAGGGCATCCAGCCCGCCGTCGACGAGGCCATCGCCCAGGCCGGCGTGAAGAACACCGTCGACGCCGCGACCCTCACCACCCTCGAAGCCCACGGCACCACCGCCGGCGAAGGCCACGACCACGAGGGCGAGGAGCACGCCGGGGAGGAGTCCCACGAGGGCCACGACCACGGCTCCGAGGCCGGCACCGACCCGCACATCTGGCTCGACCCCGTGAAGTACGCCGAGGTCGCCCAGGGCGTCGGCGCCGCCTTCGAGAAGGCCGACCCGGACCACGCCGCCGACTACAAGGCGAACACCGCCGCCCTGGTGAAGAAGCTCGGCCTGCTGAACACCGAGTTCGAGACCGGCCTCAAGGACGCCACGACCCGCACCTTCATCACCACCCACTCCGCCTTCGGCTACCTCGCCGAGCGCTACCACCTGGACCAGGAGGGCATCTCCGGCGTCGACCCCGAGTCCGAGCCGAGCCCCGCCCGCATCAAGGAACTCCAGGACATCGCGAAGGCGGACAAGGTCTCCACCGTCTTCTTCGAGACCCTCGCGAGCGACAAGACCGCGAAGACCCTCGCGCAGGACACCGGCCTCAAGACCGACGTGCTCGACCCGCTGGAGGGAATCACCGACCAGTCCCGGGGCGATGACTACATCGAGGTCATGCGGTCCAACCTCGCCGCCCTGAAGAGCGCGCTCGGCGCCAAGTAGGAGACAAGCAGTGAACGACGACCCCGTCATCTCCGTCCGCGGAGCCACCGCCGCCCTCGGCGCCCGTCCCGTCCTGCGCGGCGTCGACCTCACCGTCGGCCGCGGCGAGGTCGTCGCCCTGCTCGGCGCCAACGGCTCCGGCAAGTCCACCGCCGTCCGCGCGGTCATCGGCCAGGTGCCGCTGACCGGCGGCACCATCGAGCTGTTCGGCACCCCCCGGAAGCGGTTCCGCGACTGGGCGCGCGTCGGCTACGTCCCGCAGCGCACCACCGCCGCCGCCGGCGTGCCCGCCACCATCCGCGAGGTCGTCTCCTCCGGCCGGCTCGCCCGCCGGAGGTTCGGCTGGACGACCCGGGCCGACCGGGCCGCCGTCGAGCGGGCCATCGCACTCGTCGGCCTCGCCGACCGCGCCAAGGACTCCGTCTCCGCGCTCTCCGGCGGCCAGCACCAGCGGGTCCTGATCGCCCGCGCGCTCGCCTCCGAGCCCGAACTCCTGATCATGGACGAGCCGATGGCCGGCGTGGACCTCGCGAGCCAGGAGATCCTCGCCGCGACCCTGCGCGAACAGGTCGCCGGCGGCACCTCCGTCCTCCTCGTCCTCCACGAACTCGGCCCGCTGGAGCCCCTCATCGACCGCGCGGTCGTCCTGCGCGACGGCTGCGTCGTCCACGACGGCCCGCCGCCCGAGGCCCTCGGCCAGCACGCGCTGCCCGGCCACGACCACGTCCACCCCCACGCGGCCGGCGAGCCGCTCCGCACCGGACTGCTGAGCTGACCATGGACTTCCTCGAACCTGCCTTCATGCAGCGGGCGCTCCTCGCGGCCGTCCTCGTCGGCATCACCGCCCCCGCCGTCGGCATCTACCTCGTCCAGCGCCGCCAGGCCCTGATGGGCGACGGCATCGGCCACGTGGCGATGACGGGCGTGGGGCTCGGCTTCCTGCTCAACTCCAGCCCGGTCTGGATGGCGACCCTGGTCGCCATCGCCGGTTCCGTGGCGATGGAGCTGATCAGGGCGTACGGGAAGACCCGCGGCGACCTCGCGCTGGCCCTGCTCTTCTACGGCGGCATGGCCGGCGGCGTGCTGCTGATCAACCTCTCGCCGACCGGGTCCAACGCCAACCTCAGCTCGTACCTCTTCGGCTCGCTCTCCACCGTCTCGTCCGAGGACATCACCGCGATCGCCGTCCTGGCGGCCTTCGTGATCCTGGTGACCGTCGGCCTGCGCCGGCAGCTCTTCGCCGTCAGCCAGGACGAGGAGTTCGCCCGGGTCACCGGCCTGCCCGTCCGCCTGCTCAACCTGCTGATCGCGGTCACCGCCGCCGTCACCGTCACCGTCGCCATGCGGGTCGTCGGCCTGCTGCTGGTCAGCGCGCTGATGGTGGTGCCGGTCGCCGCCGCGCAGCAGCTGACGAAGTCCTTCCGGGCGACCTTCGTCCTCGCCGTGGCGACGGGCATCACCGTCACCCTGGCCGGCACGGTCACCTCCTACTACCAGGACGTCCCGCCCGGCGCCACGATCGTCCTCTACGCCATCGGCGTCTTCGTCCTCCTCGCGCTGCTCGCCGCGCCGCTGGCCCGGCGGCGCGCGAAGGCGGCCGAGGCGGCGGCCGTGGACGGCTGCGACAGCACGGTCCCGGCGGGCCGGAAGCCGGCGGACGACGTCAGGGTCTGACCCGGCACAGGGGGGACTGGCAGAATGGCGGGGGCAACGGAAACATCAAGGAGGCCCCCGTGGCGACGGCAGGACCCCCCGTACGCGGCCGGTCGACCCGGCAGCGCGCCGCCGTGTCGGCGGCACTGAGCGAGGTGGACGAGTTCCGCAGCGCGCAGGAACTGCACGACATGCTCAAGCACCGCGGTGACTCCGTCGGCCTGACCACCGTCTACCGCACCCTCCAGTCACTGGCGGACGCGGGCGAGGTGGACGCGCTGCGCACCAGCGACGGCGAGACCGTCTACCGCCGCTGCTCCTCGGACGACCACCACCACCACCTGGTCTGCCGCGCCTGCGGCAAGGCGGTCGAGGTCGAGGGCCCGATGGTCGAGCAGTGGGCCGAGGCGGTCGCGTCCGAGCACGGTTTCGTGAACGTGGCGCACACGGTCGAGATCTTCGGCACCTGCGCGGAGTGCGCGGCGAAGTGAGCTGAGACCTGACATACGTGAGGGCCCGCGCCGGACGACCGTCCGGCGCGGGCCCTCGCGCATGCCGTCAGAGCCGGCTGCTGTGCCGGTCGAGCAGGGCGCGCAGCCGGTCGGCGTCGGCCGGGTCGGCGAGGCCGTGCTTGGGCAGGTAGGCGAAGCCGGATCCGGTCTTCCGGGGCGTGAGCAGGACGAAGAGCCGGTCGGTCTCCACGTACCGGGGCAGCATCGCCCAGCGGATGACCTGCTCGGTGTCCCGGGCGGCCCACCGGCCGCCCTCGGCGTCGACGACGGCCCGGGCCTCGCCCTGCGCGCGGACGGCGAGGAAGAACGCCCGCGCGACGGCCCAGCCCATCAGGCGGACCACGAGGACGGCGGCCGTGCCGAGCCCCGCCATCTCGGCCACGGTGCCCGGGTCCGGCTCGCCCGGGAGCAGCAGTTCCAGGGCGGCGATCAGGAAGGCGAGGACCGCGGCGCCGTACGCGAGCAGGCGCAGCGCCCGCCACCAGCGGGCGGCGTCCAGGGTGACGCGTACCGCCTCGCGCACGTCGGCGAGGGCGGGGAGGTAGGTGAGCTCGATCCGGTCGTGGAGCGTGGAGTCGTCCGTTGTCCCGTTCACGCGCCGGATCGTAGCGTCACCCCCCGGTGGGCCCTCCCGTGGCCTCAGGCCTTGTCGAGGACGGCCAGGTCGGCCGGGTCGACGCCGCCGAAGCGGCGGTCGCGCTGGGCGTACTCGACGCAGGCGCGCCACAGGTCGCGGCGGTCGAAGTCGGGCCACAGCACGTCCTGGAAGACCATCTCGGCGTACGCGCTCTGCCAGATCAGGTAGTTGGAGGTGCGCTGCTCGCCGCTGGGGCGCAGGAAGAGGTCCACGTCCGGCATGTCCGGGTAGTAGAGGTACTTCTGGATCGTCTTCTCGGTGATCTTCGCGGGGTCGAGCCGGCCCGCCCTGACGTCCTCGGCGAGCGCCTGCGCGGCGTCCGTGAGCTCGGCGCGGCCGCCGTAGTTCATGCAGAAGTAGAGCGTGAGCTTCGTGTTGTCCTTGGTCTGCTCCTGCGCGATCTGGAGCTCCTTGGCGACGGACTTCCACAGCTTGGGCATCCGGCCGACCCAGCGCACCCGGACGCCGAGCGAGTCGAGCTGGTCGCGGGACTTGCGGATGAAGTCGCGGTTGAAGTTCATCAGGAAGCGCACCTCCTCGGGGGAGCGCTTCCAGTTCTCGGTGGAGAAGGCGTAGAGGGAGATCGCGCCGACGCCCATCTCGATCGCGCCCTGGAGGACGTCGAGGACCTGCTCGGCGCCGACCTTGTGGCCCTCGGTGCGGGGCAGTCCGCGCTCCTTGGCCCAGCGGCCGTTGCCGTCCATGACGATCGCGACGTGCTCCGGGATCAGCTCGGTCTGGAGCTTCGGCGGGCGGGCGCCGGACGGGTGCGGCTCGGGGGTTGCGTACTCCCGGCGCTGGCGACCGAGCAGTCGTGCGATGGCCATGACGTGGTCTCTCCTACCTAGCTTTTCTCTACATAACGCAGGGAGCGCAGGCCGCGCTCCAGGTGCCAGTGCAGATAGGCGGACACGAGTCCGCTGCCCTCCCTGACGTGACGCGGCTCGCACGCGTCCGCCGTCGCCCAGTCGCCGGTGAGCAGCGCGCTGAGCAGGCCGATGGCCTCCGCTGAGGGTACGACGCTTCCGGGCACCCGGCAGTCGCCGCATATGACGCCGCCCGCCGCGACCGAGAAGAAGCGGTTCGGTCCGTCGAGTCCGCACTTCGCGCAGTCCTCGAAGCTGGGGGCGTAGCCGTTCACTGCGAGGGAGCGGAGCAGGAAGGCGTCGAGGATGAGGTGCGGGGCGTGCTCGCCCCGGGCCAGGGTCCGCAGGCCGCCGACGAGCAGGAGGTACTGCTGGACGGCCGGTTCGCCCTCGTGGTCGGTGAAGCGCTCCGCCGTCTCCAGCATCGCGGTGCCGGCGGTGTAGCGGGCGTAGTCGGTGACGATGCCGCCGCCGTACGCGGCGATCGTCTCGCTCTGGGTGCAGAGCGGCAGCCCGCGTCCGATCAGCTCGCTCCCCCGGGCGAAGAACTGCACGTCCACGTGCGAGAAGGGTTCGAGGCGCGCGCCGAACTTCGACTTGGTCCGCCGCACCCCGCGCGCCACGGCCCGGACCCGGCCGTGCCCCCGGGTGAGGATCGTGATGATGCGGTCCGCCTCACCCAGCTTCTGGGTGCGCAGCACGATCCCGTCATCACGAAACAGACTCATGCCCCCCATTCTCCCGCACGCGGCTCCCCTCCCGGCCGCCCGGCCGCGGCTCCGTCCCGGACGTCCGGCCCGGGCGGCCGCGGGGGGGGTCAGGGGACCTCGCCCCGGCTGCGGGCGTTGGCGTGGGCGGTGGCGGCGCTCAGGCGCTCCGCGGAGGTGGCTTCGCGGACCTCTTCGGGCGCCACGTCCCACTCGCGTCCGCCGCCGAGCGGGCGGACCTGGACGTAGGGGCCCTCGTGGCCCATCACCCTCGCGACCCGCCCGGTGCGGATCTCCACGACGTACGCCCCGATCTGCAGTGCCATGAGCGGCCCTCCTCCCCGGTGGTCCCGGCCCGGGTGTGCCGGGGCCGGGGCACCGTGCGGTGTCCCTTGCGAACGAGCGGCCGAGGGGACGGCGGAGCGGCGGGTCCGGACGCCGGTCCGGTGCGGAGGGGATTCCCTCCGCGCCCGGGACCGCGCAATTCCGGCTCCGCGCGCCGTGCCGCTCCGACTTCCCCCGTGGTCGTTCTCTTCTGGTGTCTTCCTTCACCAACGTATGCCTTTCTGAATCCATTTCCCGCTTCCCCACTCCCGGGCGACCGGTGATCCGTAGAATCGTCGGACGCACCAAGGGAGTTCGGTCCGTTTCCGCACGCCACCCGGGTCGGGATGTTCGAGCGGATAATTCGATTCGCGGCCGTCGGGTCGGTCGCGGAATCGGCGGAGCACCGTAAATCCGGGGGATTCTCGAACGGCCGTCCCGGACGGTCGAGGGGGTCATTCTCCGGGCGGACCGAATCGCCTCCTGTTTTCGCCCCGGCGCACGCGGGGGCGCGTCGGGGGGCGCACGGAACGGCCGCGGGCACGGGGCCGGGCATGGTGCCGGGCGGGCCGGTGCCCCTACGATCGGCGCGGGAGCGTCGCCCTGTCGCCCGGAGGCGCCCCGGGACGCACCGACGGCGGCGGAGGAACGCGGACGATGACGGCCACCCCCTCTCTGGTCCTGCGCGGTGGCGAATCGGTTCTCCGCTTCGCGGGCGGGCCGGTCACCCTGCACCGCACGGACAAGGAGCACCACATACCGCTGGCGGCGATCTCCTTCGTCCACGCCGAGGGGCGGTCCGTCGCGATCGTCCTCACCGCCTCGGGCACGAACGAGCCGACGATCTACCGGGTCACCGACGTCAGCGAGGCGGGCGCGCTCGCCTTCGCGGACGCCGTGACCGCCGCGCTCCCGGCCGCCCCGGCCCCCGACGGCGCCGCCCTCGTCACGACCAGCCCCCTCCGGGCCGCCCCGGAGCCCGCGCGCGCCCGCCGGTGGACGGTCGCGGCGGCCGTCGGCGTCCCGCTGGTCGCCCTCGACGTCCTCATCGCGCTCCGCGCCCCCCGGGGCGAGTACGCGCTCGTCTTCTGGCTCGCGGTCCTCTTCGCCGGCGTCGGCGGCCTCCTCGCGCGCTCGGCCGGCCGGGAGGCGTACCGCCAGTGGTACCTGCCGCGGCACGGGATCACGGTCGTCGGCCGGTTCACGCACCACACGAACCACCGGAAGGTGTACCGCTACACGGACGTGGACGGCGTGGAGCACGACTACGCGACGAGTTCCGGCCCGGACGAGATCGAGCTCGCCCACGACCCGCGCGACCCGACCCGGGTGATCCGCCCGGACACCCCCTACGGCCGCGTCATGGGCGTCGTCGCGACCCTCGTGGGCGCCGCCATGGCGGCCGGCTGCCTCACCGCCGTCGTCGCCCTGGTCACGGTCGCGGTCCGGGGCGGGTAGCGCCCCTGTCACCGGGGGACGCACGACCTTACGATCATGCTCATGCCGAACCCTGCCCTCGCCGCCCTCCCCGCCCTCCGGGGCCGGGACGGCGCCGTCCTCTCCGCCGACGACGGCGGACTGGTCCTCGACCTCCCGCACGAGCAGATCACCTTCACCGCCGACGGGCTCTCCCGGGTGCGCGCCGAGGGGCGGGCGGTCCTCCTCCAGCTGCGGGCGCGGACCGGGGCGACTCCGGTCGTCCACCGGATCGACGACGTGGACGCGGAGGCGGCCGTCCGCTTCGCCGAGGGGATCAACGCGCTGCTGGCGAACCGGACGGACGACGAGGACGTCGACGGGGCGCCGTTCGCCGTGATCCGCTCGCTCCGTCCGACCTGGCGGAAGACCTTCCTCCGCCGGCTCCTGTGGGGCGTGCTCGGCTACCTGCTCGCGCTCGTCGCCGTCTGCGCGGTCGCCGGCGCGCTGGGCGAGTGGGACGTGGTCGTCATGACGATCCCGTTCGGCGGCATGAGCTGGCTGGCCCTCTGGTTCGGGGTGTACGGCGTGGCGCGCTCGCGGCGGGAGCGGTGGCTGCTCGCCCACGGCGTCACGGCGACCGCGACCCGGGCGACGACCCGCGGCGCGTACGTCTACCCGGACGGGACCGGCGCCTACCGCGGCTTCGTCCACGGCGAGGCCGGGCCCGCGATCACGGTGGCCTTCCCCCCGGACGACCCGGCGGACGTGCTCGTGCCGTCTCCCCCGTTCACCTACCTGACGAACAACCTGGCCGGCGCGGTCCTGCTGGTCTGCGGCGTCGCCCTGACGTTCCTCTCCGCCGCTCTGGCGGTGGGCCTCTTCCTGGACTCCTGACCCGGGCCCACTAGCATCTCTTTGGGAAGTCATAAGTTCGCCTTATGGGGGCATAGACCAGGGTCGGGTACCACTCGGCTCCGGATGTTAATTAGGGTGGCCTAAGTGTCGGCGGTCCGCCGCACCCCGCTTTGCGAAGGGAACCCAGTCATGCCCCGCCCCCTCCGGGTCGCGATCGTCGGCGCCGGCCCCGCCGGCAT
Source organism: Streptomyces hydrogenans (assembly GCF_014656075.1). Lineage (GTDB taxonomy): Bacteria > Actinomycetota > Actinomycetes > Streptomycetales > Streptomycetaceae > Streptomyces > Streptomyces hydrogenans. Next base: position 30,324 of record NZ_BNBS01000050.1, on the reverse strand, counting down.
CTACGCCGCCGACGCGCTGCTGAAGTCCGACACCGCCGCCGAGCCGGGCGTGTCCATCGACATCTTCGAGCGGATGCCGGCCCCCTTCGGCCTCATCCGCTACGGCGTCGCCCCCGACCACCCGCGGATCAAGGGCATCGTCAACGCCCTCCACCAGGTCCTCGACAAGCCGCAGGTCCGCCTCTTCGGCAACGTGAACTACGGCACCGACGTCCACCTCGACGACCTGCGCTCCTTCTACGACGCGGTGGTCTTCTCCACCGGCGCCATGTTCGACCGCGAGCTGCGGATCCCCGGCGTCGAGCTGGACGGCTCCTTCGGCGCCGCCGACTTCGCCTCCTGGTACGACGGCCACCCCGACGTCCCGCGCACCTGGGACCTGTCCGCCGAGAAGGTCGCCGTCCTCGGCGTCGGCAACGTCGCCCTCGACGTCGCCCGCATCCTCGCCAAGACCGCCGAGGAGCTGCTGCCGACCGAGATCCCGGCCAACGTCCACGAGGGCCTGGCCGCCAACAAGGCCGTCGAGATCCACGTCTTCGGCCGCCGCGGCCCGGCGCAGGCGAAGTTCAGCCCCATGGAGCTGCGCGAGCTGGACCACTCGCCGAACATCGAGGTCATCGTCAACCCCGAGGACATCGACTACGACGAGGGCTCGATCGCCGAGCGGCGCAAGAACAAGCAGACCGACATGGTCGCCAAGACCCTGGAGAACTGGGCGATCCGCGACATCGGCGACCGCCCGCACAAGCTCTTCCTGCACTTCTTCGAGTCCCCCGTCGAGATCCTCGGCGAGAACGGCGAGGTCGTCGGCCTGCGCACCGAGCGCACCGAGCTCGACGGCACCGGCAACGTGAAGGGCACCGGCGTCACCACCGACTGGGACGTCCGGTCCGTCTACCGCGCCGTCGGCTACCTCTCCGACGAGCTGCCCAAGCTGCCCTGGGACACCGTCAGCGGCACCGTCCCGGACCAGGGCGGCCGCGTGATGGAGGGCGAGGAGCACATGGCCTCCACCTACGTCACCGGCTGGATCCGCCGCGGCCCGGTCGGTCTCATCGGCCACACCAAGGGCGACGCCAACGAGACCGTCGCGAACCTCCTGGAGGACTTCGCCGCCGGCCGGCTCCTCACCCCGGCCAGCCCCGAGCCCGAGGCCGTCACCGCCTTCCTGGAGGGCAAGGACCTCACCTACACCACGTGGGACGGCTGGTACGCGCTGGACGCCGCCGAGAAGGCGCTGGGCGAGCCGCAGGGCCGCGAGCGCGTGAAGATCGTCGAGCGCGAGGACATGCTCCGCGCGAGCGGCGCCATCGACTGACGCGCGACCGCGTCACGCGCACGAAGGGAGGGGGCGTCCACCGGGTGCCCCCTCCCCGCGTCCGGTCCTACGCTGGAAGGACCGGAAGGGGTGAGGCACGTGTCCGCACCCGTGATCGACCGCGCCGGCCGGGCCCGGGACGCGGTGGCCCGCGAGGCGTGGGGAGAAGCGTACGCGCTGCTGCACGCCCGCGACCGGCACCCGGACGAGGCACTGACCCCCGACGACCTCGGCGCGCTCTCCGACGCCGCCTGGTGGTCCGGGCACCTCGACGAGTCCGTCGCGGCCCGGCTGCGGGCGCACGCCGCCCACGTCGCGGCCGGCGACCACCGGGGCGCCGGGCTGGCCGCCTGGTGGCTCCACTACGAGTACGCGGGCCTGGGCCGGCCCGCCGTCGCCGCCGGCTGGCTGCACCGCGCCCGCCACCACCTGGACGGGCTGCCGCCCTGCCCCGAGCAGTCCTTCCTCGCCTGGGCCGACGCCGAGGAGGCCACCGCCCGCGGCGACGGCCCCGCCGCCCTGGCCGCCACCGGCCGGATGACCCGCCTCGCCGAGCGCTCCGGCAGCCCCGACCTCCTGGCCCTCAGCCGCCAGGCCGCCTCCGCCGCCCTGCTCGCCCAGGGCCGCCGGGCGGAGGGGCTCGCGCTCCTCGACGAGGCGATGTGCGCGGCGGAGGCGGGCGAGCTGAGCGGCGTCTTCACCGGCTGGCTGTACTGCCTGGCCCTCACCCAGTGCATGGAGGCCGCCGACTTCGGCCGGGCCGTGGAGTGGACCCGTACGGCGATGGAGTGGTGCGCCGCCTTCGGCACCGGCGACAACCCCTTCCGCGGGGTGTGCCGGGCCCACCGGGTCGAGGTCCTGGACCTGCTCGGCGAGTGGACGGCCGCCGAGGAGGAGGCCCGGCGGGCCTGCCGCGAGGTACCCGTGGACTGCCTGGAGGCGGCGGCCGCCGCGTACTGCGCCGCCGGGGACGTCCAGCGCCGCCAGGGCCGCCTCGACGAGGCCGCCCGCTCCTACGCCCACGCCCACGAGCTGGGCCGGCTCCCCCAGCCGGGGCTCGCCCTGCTGCGGCTCGCGCAGGGCCTCGGCGACGCGGCGGCGGCCGGCCTCCGGCTCGCCCTGGCCTGCCAGGACGCCCGGCACGGCCCGCTGGCCCGGGCCCGGCTGCTGGCCGCCTCGACCGAGGTGTCCCTCGCCGTCGGAGCCGTGCGGGGCGCGGCGGACGCGGCGTCGAAGCTCGACGCCCTCGCCGGTGACGTGCCGCTGCTGCGCGCCCTCGCCGGCACGGCGGCCGGCGCGGTGGCCCTGGCCGAGGACCCCGGAGCGGCGGCTCCCGTGCTGCGCCGGGCGCTCGACCTGCGGCTGCGGCTGCGGGTGCCGTACGAGGCGGCGCAGACCCGGATGCTGCTCGCGGCGGCCGACCGGGCCGCCGGGTACGAGCAGGTCCGGCGGCTCGGCCTCGCCTTCCCCCGGGACGGCTTCGAGGGGCTCGGGGCCGGGCCCGACGCCCGCCGGGCCGCCGCGCTCCTGTCGGCGGCCGCCCGCCGCCGGCTGCCGGGCGGGCTGACCGCCCGGGAGGCGGAGGTGCTGCGGCTGGTCGCCGGGGGCGCGACGAACAAGGGCGTCGCCGGGGCCCTCGTCATCAGCGAGCACACGGTCGCCCGGCACCTCAACAACATCTTCGCCAAGCTCGGCGTCTCCACCCGCTCCGCCGCGACCGCCTACGCCTACGCGCACGGTCTGGTCTGAACGGCCCACGCGCGGGCCGCCGCCGTGATGGGCGGTACGGGCGATGCGGCGGCACCGGCCGGCCGCGTAGACCGGAGGCATGACCACGACGACGGAGACCCTGAACACGCTTCGCGGTGCCGTGCGCGGCACCGTCGTCACCCCCGGCGACCCCTCCTACGAGGAGGCCCGGCGGGTCTACAACGCCCTGCACGACCGGCGGCCCGCCGTCGTCGTCCGCGCCGCGGACGCCGGCGACGTGAGCGCGGCGGTCCGCCACGCCCGGGAGCACGGCCTCCCGCTCGCGGTGCGCGGCGGCGCCCACTCGGTCGCCGGCTTCGGCACGGTCGACGACGGCCTGGTGGTGGACCTCTCCCCGATGCGGGAGGTGCGGATCGACCCGGAGACCCGGACGGCCCGGGCCGGCGGCGGCGCCACCTGGGGCGACCTCAACGACGCGGCGCACGCCTTCGGGCTCGCGACCACCGGCGGGGTGATCTCCACGACCGGGATCGCCGGACTGACCCTCGGCGGCGGGATGGGCCACCTGGCCCGCCACTACGGCCTGAGCTGCGACAACCTGACCGGCGCGGAGGTCGTCACCGCCGACGGCGCGCTGGTCTCCTGCGACGCCGGGCGGCGGCCGGACCTGTTCTGGGCGCTGCGCGGCGGCGGCGGGAACTTCGGGGTGGTGACCGAGTTCGCCTACCGGCTGCACCCGCTGACCGACGTGTTCGGCGGCCTGACCTGCTATCCGCTGGACGAGGCGGTGATCGGGGCCTGGCACGAGGCGGCCACCGCCGCCCCGGAGGAGCTGAACATCATCCTGGTGCTGGCCCTCGGCCCGGAGGAACCGTTCCTGCCGGAGCGCTGGCACGGACGCCCGATCTGCGCCGCCTTCACCTGCTTCAGCGGCCCGCGCGACCGGGACGACCGGGTCCTGGCGCTCCTGGACGGACTGGGCCCGGTCGTCGGCCGGTTCATGGAGCGGATGCCGTACCCGGTGATCAACACGCTCTTCGACGAACAGCTGCCCGCCGGGCTGTACCACTACTGGAAGGGGAACTTCAGCGCCGGCCTGAGCGCCGGGGCCGCCGCGGCGCACGCCGCGTACGGGGCGACCATGCCGACCATGGAGTCGGACACCGCGCTCTTCCCGATCGACGGCGCCTGCCACCGCACGGGCCCGGAGGAGACCGCCTTCGCCTACCGGGACGCGGACGTCTCGCACTCCTTCGGCGCGACCTGGACGGACCCGGCCGACACCGCGGCGAACGTCGCGTGGACCCGCGCCTACGACCGGGCGCTGCGCCCGCACACCGAGGCGGGCGGCTACGTGAACTTCATGGACACCGACGACCAGGACCGGGTCCGGGTGAACTACCGGCAGAACTACGACCGGCTGCGCGAGGTGAAGCGCCGCTACGACCCCGACAACGCCTTCCGGCTCAACCAGAACATCGTGCCGTGAGCGCGCGGCTCAGGAGACGGTCCGGGCGGAGTCCAGCAGCCGCAGCACGTCCTCGGGCGGGAGGCCGAGCGCCGTCCCGACGGTGCCCAGGACCTCCTGCTCGGCCGGGCTGTAGCCGCCGTCGGCCAGCGCGATCCGCGCGGCCTGGAGCAGCAGGGCCTCGCGCCCGGCGGGCTCCAGGTGCGGGGTGAGCGGGGCGACGGCCTCGTGGATCTCGATGGCGAGGAGGGCGCCCTCGGGGTTGATCTCCGGCATGAAGCGGCCGGTGTCGGCCTCCAGCGCCTCGACCAGGTCGACGAGCTGGACGGCCGTGCAGTCGGCGTACCCGGCCGACCGGACGGCGTGCACGGCCCGGTCCAGGACCTCGCGGGAGCCGGTGCCGCCGGCCGCCAGGACGGCGAGGGCGACGGTGTGGACGGCGTCCCGCAGCATCGCGGAGAAGCGGCCGGTGGTGGGCCGCTCCAGCACCTCGGTGCCGAAGCGGGTGTGGCAGGCGGCGCACTCCACGACCGGGCCGGTGCAGCCCCGGGGCACGAGCGGGACGCCGAGGACGGCGAACCGGCGGCGGCCGGTGCGCCGCCGGTAGCTGCGGTCGCCGCCGCACTCCTCGCAGAAGAACTCGCCGTCGCCGATGGTGTTCCAGGAGGTGCGGATGCCGCAGACGGTCAGCTTCCCACCACGCGTTTCCCGGGCAGAACGCACGCGCACCTCCTCAACGGCCCGGCTGCACTGCCGGTGCGTTGGCGTGATGTTAGCCACATCCTTGATGTGACGTCAGCACCTCGTCGCTACTTCGCACCGGAGATGGCCGAGACACGACACCCGGGTTTCAGGCCCGGCGGCGCCGCTTCGCGAAGGCCAGGAAGCCTCCGCCGAGGAGCAGGGCACCGACGGCCGCCCCGATGACACCGGGCCCGATGGCCGAACCCGTCGTCGCGAGATCACCCTCCGGGGTGGTCGGCGAGGGGGCGGGCGCGGCGGTGGTCTCCTCCGGGGTGCCGGTGGGGGCGGGGCTCTCGGCGGGGGCGCCGGAGGTCGTCGCGGAGGGGGCCGGGGTGGCGGGCGCGGTGGTCTCCGGGGCGCCCGGCGCGGAGGTGGTGGGGCTGGGGGCCGGGGCGGTGGTGGCCGGCGCGGTGGGGACCGGGGTGTCGGTCGGCTTCGGCGTCTCCGGGGTGACGACGGGGCCGGGGGTGGTCTTCCCGGGGAGGCAGCCGGCGAAGGTCATCTGGTGGGTCTCGGCGCCGGGGACGGTGACGAGTTCCTTGGCGATCACGGCGCCGTTGACGTGGCCGGGGCCGACCCCGGCGCCGCCCATGTGGACGGTGGCGTCGGGCGCCAGGATGGTGCCGGGCCAGGAGGTGTAGTTCTTCTTCACCGTGGTGGCCTGCGGGAAGTTCCACAGCAGCTTGGAGCGGATGGTCCGGTAGGCCGGGTCCGGGACGTTGTAGTCGTCGATGACGGCCGCGCCGCCGGCGAGGTTCTTGTAGTAGACGCCGTAGGTGGCGTTGGCGTTCATGTCGTACGTGGCGCCGAGGACGTTCACCAGCGTCGAGGCGCCGACCGGGACGTCCAGGGTGATCGAGCGGGCCTTCTGGAGCTCGGCGGCGTCCACGGCGAAGACGTTGAGCGTGCTGTCCGTGCCGGTGAGGAAGAGGCCGTCGCCGGAGACGGCGACCGTGCCGTTGGGCTTCTCGGCCGCCCAGCCGGCGGAGCGGGCGCGCAGGCCGGTGAACTCCTTGCCGAAGTCGACCGGGGAGGCGCCCTCGGCGATCGGGCCGTCGACGCCGAAGTTCTTGCCCCCGGAGGCGTTGACGACCTTGCCGGCTATGCCGGTGCCCTTGGTGATGACGACCTGGTTGGCGGTCAGGGTGCCGCCGACGACGAGGCTGTGGCCGCCGGGGAGCTTCCCGAGGTCGCCCGGGGTGAGCTGGTACCCGACGGAGAAGCCGGAGGGCGCCTTCGGGTCGCCGAACGCGGCGTCGCCGCCGACCGCCACCGCGCCCTCGGAGTCCGAGTGCCGGACCGAGTCGCCCTCGACGAACTCCGCGTAGAGCCCGGCGGTGCCGAGCGGGTTCGGGGTGCATTCGGCGGGGGCGGCGGAAGCGGCGGGGGCCCAGGCGAGGGCGGCTCCGGTCACCGCGAGGACGGTGGCCACGGCAGCGGACGTGCGCATGCGGAACTCCAGGTCAGGGAGTGCGGGGAGGGAAGGTGTGGGGGTCCCGTGGGGAGTGGTCTGAACCATCCGTCACGCCGTGATGTGCCGTCAACTCACCCGATATGGCGCTGATTCGGGCAAGTCCGAATGATCTTCCTTAAGTGGGCCTGAAACCGTGACGCACCTCACAAAAAACGGCGCCCCGCCCCCTCGTGGAGGGGCGGGGCGCCGTACGGGGCGCGGGGTCAGCGCGCGGCGCGGTTGACCGCCGAGATGACCGCCTTCAGGGAGGCGCGGGTGGTGTTGGCGTCGATGCCGATGCCCCACAGCACGCGTCCGTCGATGGCGCACTCGATGTACGAGGCGGCCTGCGCGGAGGCGCCCTCGCTCATGGTGTGCTCCTGGTAGTCCAGCAGGCGGGCGTCCACGCCGACCGACTGCAGGGCGTCGAAGAAGGCGGAGATCGGGCCGTTGCCCGAGCCGGTCAGGACGGTGTCGACGCCGTCGACGACCGCCTCGACGCGCAGGGTGTCGGTGCCGTCCGTGTCCGAGGTGGACTGGCCGGAGCGCAGCTGGATGCGGCCCCAGGCGTTCTCCGGGTTGGGCAGGTACTCGTCCTGGAAGACGGACCAGATCGCGGCCGGGGTGACCTCGCCGCCCTCGGCGTCGGTCTTGGCCTGGATGATCCGGGAGAACTCGATCTGCATCCGGCGGGGCAGGTCCAGCTTGTGGTCGTTCTTCAGGACGTAGGCGATGCCGCCCTTGCCGGACTGCGAGTTGACCCGGATGACGGCCTCGTAGGAGCGGCCGACGTCCTTGGGGTCGATGGGCAGGTAGGGGACGGCCCACTCGATGTCGTCCACGGTCTTGCCCTGGGCGGCCGCGTCGGCCTCCATGGCGTCGAAGCCCTTCTTGATGGCGTCCTGGTGGGAGCCGGAGAAGGCGGTGTAGACCAGGTCGCCCGCGTAGGGGTGGCGCGGGTGGACCTCCATCTGGTTGCAGTACTCGCTGGTGCGGCGGATCTCGTCGATCTGCGAGAAGTCGATCTGCGGGTCGACGCCCTGGCTGAACAGGTTCATGCCCAGGGTGACCAGGTCGACGTTGCCGGTCCGCTCGCCCTGGCCGAACAGGCAGCCCTCGATGCGGTCGGCGCCGGCCATGATGGCCAGCTCGGCGGCGGCGACGGCGGTGCCGCGGTCGTTGTGCGGGTGGACCGACAGGCAGACGTGCTCGCGGCGGGTCAGGTTGCGGGACATCCACTCGAAGCGGTCCGCGTGCGTGGAGGGCGTCGAACGCTCCACGGTGGCGGGCAGGTTGAGGATGATCTCGCGGCCGGGGCCGGGCTGCCAGACGTCGCAGACGGCCTCGCAGACCTCCAGGGCGAAGTCCAGCTCGGTGTCGGTGAAGATCTCGGGGCTGTACTGGTAGCCGAAGGTGGTCTCCGGGCCCAGCAGCTTCTCCGCGTACTCCATCACCAGGCGGGTGCCGTCGACGGCGATCTGCTTGATGTCGTCCTTGGAGCCGCGGAAGACGACCCGGCGGAAGGTCGGCGCGGTGGCGTTGTACAGGTGGACGGTGGCGCGGTGGGCGCCGACCAGGGACTCCACGGTCCGCTCGATCAGGTCCTCGCGGGCCTGGGTCAGCACGGAGATGGTGACGTCCTCCGGGATCGCGCCCTCTTCGATGATGGAGCGGACGAAGGCGAAGTCGGTCTCGCCGGAGGAGGGGAAGCCGACCTCGATCTCCTTGTAGCCCAGGCGTACCAGCAGGTCGAACATCTCGCGCTTGCGGGCCGGGGACATCGGGTCGATCAGGGCCTGGTTGCCGTCGCGCAGATCGGTGGACAGCCAGCGGGGCGCCTTGGTGATGCGCCGCTCGGGCCAGGTGCGGTCGGGGATCTCGACGGCCTCGTAGCGGCCGTACTTGTGGATCGGCATCCCGGACGGCTTCTGCGCGTGCGTCGCGTTGGTGATCGGCGTCGGACGGCTGACGAACGGAGACTGGGACATGGCGTAGGGCTCCTCGGGTCCTCTGAACGGGACGGCCGACTGTCGAACGCAACACCGAAACCCGCGGGGAGGGGGTCGGCCTACGACTACAGGCCCTCGCCGCGGCAGCTAAGGAGAAGCAGCCCGAAACGCATGATGCGCGTCACCATAGCCCAGGACCGGGGAAGGCGGACGTCTTGTTCCAGTATGCGGGACGGCGGTGTCGTCAAGACCGAAAGGTGACTCATCACTCCATTTCGCCAATCTCCGTCACTTCTCGTGACAGCGGCATCGCGCAGTGCCACATTGCCGGGTATGACCTCCCCCTTCTGCACGATCGTGCCGCCCCACCTGCTGGAGCACCTGGCCGCCTCCGGGAACCCCGCCGTCGCGGCCGCCGCCCGCCGGACCCTGATCGCCTCCGCCTCGGCCCGCACCGCCCGGGTCCTCCCCCGCCCCGCGGCGGACCCGTCCGGCGCCGGGGCGGGACCCGCGGCCCCGCGCCGCACGATCTACGACGCCGAGCGGCGCACCGACCTGCCCGGGGTGAAGGTCCGCGAGGAGGGCGGGGAGGCGACGGGCGACGCCACCGTCAACCGCGCCTACGCGGGCCTCGGCGCCACCTTCGCGCTCTTCCGGGACGCCTTCGGCCGCGACTCGATGGACGGCGCCGGGCTGCCGCTGCTCGCGACCGTCCACTACGACGAGAAGTACGGCAACGCCTTCTGGAACGGCGAGCAGATGGTGTTCGGCGACGGCGACGACGAGATCTTCCTCGACTTCACCCTCCCGGTGGACGTCATCGGGCACGAACTGGCGCACGGCTTCACGCAGTACACGGCCAACCTGGAGTACTTCAGCCAGTCCGGCGCGCTCAACGAGTCGGTCTCCGACGTCTTCGGCTCGCTGGTGAAGCAGCACGCGCTCGGCCAGAGCGTCGAGCAGGCCGACTGGCTGATCGGCGAGGGCCTGTTCCACCCGGACGTGGAGGGGACGGCGCTGCGCTCGATGAAGGCGCCGGGCACCGCGTACGACGACGACGTGCTCGGCAAGGACCCGCAGCCCGCCCACATGGACGACTACGTGCGCACCGGCCGGGACAACGGCGGGGTGCACATCAACTCCGGCATCCCGAACCACGCCTTCTACCTGGTGGCGACCGAGCTGGGCGGCAACGCCTGGGACCGGGCCGGGCGGATCTGGTACGACGTGATGACGGGCGGGACGCTCGCCCCCGAGACCCGGTTCGCCGAGTTCGCGGCGGCGACGGTGGCGGCGGCGAAGGCCCGGTACGGCGACGCGGCGGAGATCCAGGCCGTCATGAAGGCGTGGGCGGCCGTGGGCGTGCCGACCGACTGATCCGGCTGGTAGACAGGGGCCATGCGGATTCGAGTGCGGCGCACGGGCGGTTTCGCGGGCATCGAGCGGTCGGCGGAGGTGGAGGTCACGGGCCCCGAGTGGGAGTCCCTGGCCGCCTCCGTCCTCGCGGCGACGGAAGCCGTCCGGGGCGTCCCGGACGGCTTCTCCTACGAGATCACGGTCGACGGGCGCACCGTCAGGTGCGCCGACCCCCATCTGACGGACGCCCAGCGGACGCTGGTGACGAGGGTCCTCAAGGAGGGCGCCTGAGCTAGCGCCCGAAGAGACGGCCCCAGAAGCCGGACTTCCTCTCCTCCGGGGGGCGGACGGGGCCGACGTCGAGCGACCAGTCGCCGTCGGCGTTCACGACCTCGACGAGCAGCGGCCCCTCGGGCAGCTTCCGGGCGTCCTCCGGGCGCCGGGCGTGGTCGCTCGCCAGCGTGTCCGGGAACGGGGCGGGGGTGCCGGGGCGACGCGGCTTGTGGCCCAGGACGCGCAGGGACGCGTCGGCCCCCGCCGGGCGGAGCCGGGTGCGCAGTTCACCGGCGGGTCCGGTGTGGAGCAGCACCTCGGTCCCCCGCCCCGTGGCGCCCGCCCCGAGCTCGCGCACGCCGGTCACGGGCCGGACGACGATCACCCACTCGTCGTGTGCGCGGCACCGGAGGCGGAAGCGCAGCGGGTACAGGTTGTCGCACCACATCACCCGCTGCGCGAACCGGCCGGCCGGATGCGAGCCGCCGAGTCCGACGGCGTCCCTGCCGTCCCAGTCGACGGAGTCCAGCGTGAAGAAGCCCGTCCCCCTCCAGGCGTACTCGACCAGGACGTAGCCGGGCGGCGGGACCTCCTCCATGGCGAACTTGGCATCGCCCCTGCCGACGTACACGATGTCGTCGAACTCTCCGCCGTCGAGGATCCCGGCCGGCGCGGCCCTCCCGGTCGACGGAGCGGCCGACGGATCGGAGGCCGGAGCGGGCGAGGGGGCGGAAGAGGCGGCGATCAGGTCCGCCCACCATCCGCCGGCCGCGCGGTCGACCCGGCGCGGGGGCGGTGCGCCGTCCTCTCCCGGTGGACCGGAACCGGCCGGTGAGCCGGCCGCCGCAGAGCCCGTGCCCGTACCCGTGCCGAAGCCCGTACCGGCGTCCGCGCCCGGGCCCGTACCGGAGCCTGTCCCGGCACCCGCGCCCGCGCCCGCCGACTTGCCGACGGCTCCGTGCGGGATCTCCAGCGGGACCGGCCCGCCCTGCCCTGGCTGCCCGGGGACCGGCAGGTCCTCCCCCTTGCTGATCTGCGTCACGGCGTCATGCTGGCACGCCGTCTCGGGGCGGGTCCACGGTCGGATGCGGCGGGGCCGGGACGCCGAGGGCGGTGAAGGGGGTGACCAGGAGGGCGTACTGCTCCGGGGTGAGCCTGCCGCGCTTGAGGACCGCGCGGCCGGCGACGCAGATCGCGGACTTGGCGTCGGACAGGAGCCCCGTGAGGTGGCCGTCCAGCTCGTCGGCGCGGGCCAGCAGTCCGCCGCGGACCCGGTGCGTGAGCACCGAGTCCTGCGCCGCCGACGGCCTCGCGGCCCGGCTCGCCTCCCGGCCGCCCTGGGAACGGTCCTCGACCATGCGGTCGAAGGCGGCGGCCAGGGCGGCGGGCGGCAGGGCGAGCGCCGCGTCGACGAAGCGCTCGGTCCCGGGGTCGAGCACCGCTAGAAGCCCAGGCGGCGGAGCTGCTTGGGGTCGCGCTGCCAGTCCTTGGCGACCTTGACGTGCAGGTCGAGGAAGACCGGGGTGCCGAGGAGGGCCTCGATGTGCTTGCGGGACTTCATCCCGACCTCCTTCAGGCGGCTGCCCTTGGGGCCGATGATGATGCCCTTCTGGCTGGGGCGCTCGATGTACACGTTGGCGTGGATGTCGAGCAGCGGCCGGTCGGCGGGGCGGCCCTCGCGCGGGATCATCTCCTCGACGACGACCGCGATGGAGTGCGGCAGCTCGTCCCGCACGCCTTCGAGCGCGGCCTCGCGGATCAGCTCGGCGACCATGACCTGCTCCGGCTCGTCCGTGAGGTCGCCCTCCGGGTAGAGCGGCGGGGACTTCGGCAGGAGCGGGATGAGCAGGTCGGCGACGAGCTGGACCTGCTTGTCGCCGACGGCGGAGACGGGCACGATCTCGGCCCACTCGATGCCGAGCTCGCGGCCGAGCTGGTCGATGGCGATCAGCTGCTCGGCGAGGGTCTTGGAGTCCACCAGGTCGGTCTTGGTGACGATGGCGACCTTGGGGGTCTTCTTGATCTCGGCGAGCTCCTTGGCGATGAAGCGGTCGCCGGGGCCGAGCTTCTGGTCGGCGGGCAGGCAGAAGCCGATGACGTCGACCTCGGCCCAGGTGGTGCGGACGACGTCGTTGAGCCGCTCGCCGAGCAGGGTGCGCGGCTTGTGGAGGCCGGGGGTGTCGACCAGGATCAGCTGCGCGTCGGGGCGGTGCACGATGCCGCGCACGGTGTGCCGGGTCGTCTGGGGGCGGTTGGAGGTGATCGCCACCTTCTGGCCTACCAGAGCGTTCGTGAGGGTGGACTTGCCCGCGTTGGGGCGCCCGACGAAGCAGGCGAAGCCCGCCCGGTGGGGGGCGGTGTTCTCATCGGTCTCATCACTGCGCACGCTCATGGGGGCCATTGTCCCCGATGAGCGGCCGCGCCACGCACTCAGTGTCCCGGCCGGGCCCGGCGGCGCCGGATCCGCCACCCGGCGAGGCCCCCGGCGGCGGCGAGCGCGAGCGCTCCGGCGACCAGCCAGGGCAGGGCGAGGAAGGAGACGGCGGCGCTCTCGCGGACGTCCTTGGCGGTGGCGGTGAGGGTGATCTCGGCCCAGTCGAACTGCGGCGAGCCGGTCCACCGCTCGGTCAGCCGGATCCGCTGCCGGGGCAGCAGCTCGGACGGGACCCGGTCGAGGTCGCGGTCGAGCAGGGTCCGTCCGAAGAGGCCCTCGGCGGTGAGGACGACCTTGGGGTCGAGGGTGACGTTGCCGCGGTTGTGGAGGGTGTACGTGACCAGGGCGGTGCTCTCCCGGGTGCCGGGGACGGCCGGCCGGTCCTGCTCCACGGTGACGTCCTCGACGGCGAGCGCGGGCACGGCGGGCCCGTTGACCTTGAGGTAGACGCGGGCGGCGACGGCCCGCTGGACGCCCATGGCGACCGAGCCGCTGCCGGCCGGGCTGATCCGCTCGTCGAGGGCGACGAGGGCACCGGGGTGGTCGCCGGGGTCGGCGTCGGCGGGGACGGTGAGGGTGAAGGGGACGGTGACGGAGGAGCGCGCGGGGACGGTGACCGTGGTGCGCTCGGGCCTGATCCAGGCGCCGGCGCCGGTCTGCTCCTCCTTGAGGGTGCGGATGGCGAAGCCGCCGTCGCGCTCGGTGTTGTAGGCGTCGGCGCCGTAGAGCCGGAAGGTGAGCGGGGCGGCGGTCTTGTTGGCGACGGTGACCCTGTCGCGGAGGGTGGCGCCCGGGTCGGCGGTGAGGAAGTAGTAGGGGCGTTCGCCGAGCCGGGCGGCGGCCGGGTAGACGGCCCACTCGCCGTTCTCGGCGGCCTGGGCGGCCGGGGCCCCGAGGAGCAGCAGGGCGGCGCTCAGGAGGAGGACGTACAGCTTGCGTCGCACGGTGCGGAACCCCCGGGGGTGCGGTGGGGAGGAGTGGGTGCGGGGCCGCCGACGGGCCGGCCGGGGGTGCGCCCGGCCGGCCCGTCGGCCGCCGTCAGGACAGGGTCAGCGTGAGCACGCCCGCGTAGGCGCCGGGGGCGGTGAACGCCGGGACGTCCAGCGCGAGCTGGGCGTCGACGGTGAACTCGCCGCCGGTGACCGTGCCGTTCGCCGTGGAGGCGAGGGTGGCGCCGGAGCCGACGGGACCGGCGGAGCCGGCCGCGCAGGCGCTGGGGCTGCCCTCCTTGGCGACACAGGCCGGGGTCCAGCTGAGCTTGTCGGCGCCGATGGCGCCGCCCGGGCCGGTGAAGTCGGTGACCTTGCCGGTCACGGACCAGCCCGCGGGGCCGCCGCGGAAGTCCTTGACCGTCACCGTCTGGAGCGCGCCGGTGGCCGAGCCGCCCTGGCCGAAGTCGACCGCGGAGAGCGAGACGGCGTCACCGGCCTGGGTCATGGACAGTTCGCCCGCCTGGACCGTGGCGGTGATCTTCTGGCTGTTCGGCGGGGTCGGGGTGTCGTCGATCACCTGGTACGGGAGCGGGCCGGCGCCCTTCTCGGCGTTCCAGGAGCCGCCCTCGTAGGCGACGATCCCGGTGGTGGCGAGGTCGTTCACCTTGAGCCGGGCGACGAAGCCGCCCTCGCTGTCGGTGGTGACCGTCATCCGGTCGGCGGTCTCCGCGGCTCCGGCGCGGGCGGCCACGGTCACCTCGGTGAGCGGGGTGAACTTGGCGCCGGTGACGGTGACGCGGACGCCGGGCGCGCCGGAGGCGGCGCCGAGCGCGAGGGTCCGCTCGTTGGGCACGGGCTGGTCGCCGGCCTGGACCGTCTCGGAGACGGGCGCGGGCGGGTTGAGCACCGTGCACGGGGTGTCCAGCTCCATGAGGTAGCTGGTGTGGATGTTGTAGTCGCCCGGCGAGAGGGTGATCGCGCCGGCCGTGGTGACCGTGAAGGAGCCGGTCATGGAGAAGCCCGGGAAGGCGCCCTTGCCGGGGACCGGCGGGTTCTTCTTGGGCCCGGTGACGCTGACCGCCCCGGTCTGGGCGCCGCCGAGGACGACCTTGCCGCTCGGGGTGAGGATGTCGGCCGGGAGCGCGAGGTCGACCGGGTTCGACGCGGCGGGCTTGGTGACCGAGTAGGTCACCTTGACCGTGTCGCCGACCTTGGGGGTGGCGTTGTCGACCGAGATCACGGCGGTGGTGGTGCCCTCGATGGGCGGGATGCCGGCGATGGGCGGCGGGACGCAGCGGGTGGTGAAGTCCACCGACTGCGCGCTGCCGAGCGCGGTCGCCGGGGCGGCGAGCGCGCCGCCGGCCGCGAACGCGAGGGCGGTGGCGCCGAGAACGGCGGTCCACCGCCGTCTTCGGGCCGCCGCCCGGGTTCGGGTGAATGCCATGTGAGTGCCCCCTCCTGAGGGTCGAGAGGGCGCCATTGACGGCCGGGGGGCGAGAGAAGTCAATAACGACGGACGCCATCGACTGATGACCCATCAGATAATGGCAGGATCGGTCGATGTGCCGACTTCTCCGGAATGTCGGCGCACACGCCGAAGACCGGCGCCGCCCTCGGCGGCACCGGTCACGGGTGGTGCGGTGGATCAGCTGATGACGAACGGTCCCGGGGACTGCGAGGTCACCGCGTCGCAGTTCACCGTGACACCGAAGATCACCAGCTTGAGGGCGACCCCGGCGAAGTAGGAGTTGAGACTGTCGCCGGCCACCACGTTGGTGGCGGTCAGCGGACCCAGCTTCGCCGTGCCGCCGGCGGGGATCGCCGGGTTCTTCTTGCCGGTGAAGGTCCGGTCGGGTCCCGTGGCGTTGTCCAGGATCAGCGAGGAGCTGATCGTGTCCGCGCCGACCGCGATCGGCGTGGTCACGGGAGCGGTGATCGACACCTGCCCGGTGGTGCCGGAGTGGGTCATGGTGAGGGTGGCGGTGCCGCCGCCCCAGCTGCCGCAGTCGTACGTCGCCGTGGCCGTGCCCGGCGAGACGGCGGCGGAGGCCGTGGGGGCGAAGGCGAGGGACGCGGCGGCGAGTCCGGCCGCGAGTGCTCCGGCAGCCCCTAAGGTGCTTCTTCTCATGGCGGGTTCGTACCCCTTCCGATGACGAACGCAGGGGGTGCGGGCACTGCGTGGAATGGCGAATATCTGACGGTCCGTCGGACCGTCCGCCGCCTATTGAGACGCAGACGGCATGGGAAGGCAAGAGAAGTCGCGGAGATCCTTCACAAACGCGCAAGGGCCCGGCCGTGGCCGGACCCCCACCGTTCCCCGCACGCCGCTCAGCCGGCGGTGACCGCCGCGCGCAGCTTCCCGTCCGGGCCCGCCAGCAGCACCGGGGTCTCCGGTCCGCCCAGATCCCGCACGGCCGCCCGGTCCTCGTCCGAAGCGGCCTCGGCGCCGGACACCACGGCCGCCGCCTCCAGCGACCGCGCCCCGCTGGCCACGGCCATCGCCACGGCGGTCCGCAGCGCGCTCAGCTTCAGCGACTCCAGCTCCACCGTGCCCGCGACGTAGGTGCGGCCGGTCTCGTCCCGTACGGCCGCGCCCTCGGGCACGCCGTTGCGGGCGCGGGCGCTGCGCGCCAGCGTGATGATCTTCAGGTCCTCGGCGCCGAGGTCGCCGTGCTCACTGCTGAGTGTCATGGACCGAGCATAGGTCGGGGCCAGCGGTCAGCCCGCCAGCGGGTACAGGGCCCCCCGCCGGCCCTCCGGCGACACCAGCCACTCCAGCTTCTCGGCCGTGCCGGCCTCCGGCAGCGGGGTGTGCAGCACGATCACCAGGTCCGGGCGGGCCGGCACCCGCAGCTGGGTGGACTCCATGACCAGCAGCCCGGCCACCGGATGGTCCATCTCCTTGCGGTTCTGGCCGCCCGGCCGGATGTCCCGGCGTGCCCACAGCTCCACGAACTCGGCGCTCGCCGCCTTCGCCTCCTCGACCACCGCGCGGAAGCCGTCGTCGTCCGGGACCTCCGAGCAGGCCGACCGGAACTGCGCCACGATGCTCGGCGCCAGCTCCTCCCAGCCGCGCATCCGCGACCGGTACATCTCGTCGGTGAAGAAGTCGATCAGGCAGTTCCGGGTGACGTCCGGGCGCATCCCGAGCACGGCCGCCGCCGCGTCGTTGTACATCACCGTGTTCCAGTACACGTCCATGATGTGCGCCGGGAAGGGCATCCACGCCTCGATCAGCCGCCGCAGCCCGTCGCACATGTCCCGGTCCTCCGGGGCCGCTTCGAGGGCCGGCGGGTTCAGCGCCGCCAGGACGTACAGATGGCGCCGCTCGGCCGGGCTCAGCCGCAGCACCCGCGCCACCGAGTCCAGCACCTGCGGGGAGACGGTGATGTCCCGCCCCTGCTCCAGCCACTGGTACCAGCTGACGCCGACCCCGGCGAGGACGGCGACCTCCTCCCGGCGCAGGCCGGGCGTACGCCGCCGGCCGCCGCCGTCCGGCAGACCCACCTCGGCCGGGGTGATCCGGGCCCGGCGGCTCATCAGGAACTCGCGCAGCTCGGCCAGTCGGTGCGCCTTGCCCCCGGCGCCCTCCGTCGCTGTGACCACGTGTGCTTCCTCCCCCGGACGCCTGGTGGTACGACCAACAGGATAAGTTCCCGCTCCCCGGCGTTGTTCCCGGCGCACGAGAGTCGTGGGCATGGCAACCGTGTCCTCGCCCCCGTCCCCGCCCGTCACCCCCGCACCCCCGACCCCTGCCCCCGCCCTCACCGGCCGGGCCCGGCTCGTCCTCGTCGTCCTGTGCGCCGCCCAGTTCATGGTGTCGCTGGACTTCTCCGTCCTCAACGTCGCGCTGCCCGCGCTCGGCGCCGACCTCGGTATCGGGCCCTCGGCCCTCCAGTGGGCCGTCACCGCCTTCGCCCTGCCGTCCGGCGGCTTCCTGCTGCTCTTCGGCCGGATCGGCGACCTCTACGGACGCAAGAAGCTCTTCCTGACCGGCCTCGCGGTCTTCGGCGCGGCCTCCGTGCTCGCCACCCTCGCCTGGAGCCCGGCGGTCTTCCTCGCCGCCCGCGCCCTCCAGGGCGTCGGCGCCGCCGCGATCGTGCCGACCGGCATGTCGCTGCTGACCACCACCTTCCCGGAGGGCCCGCTGCGCGACCGGGCGCTCGGCATCTCCGGCACCCTGCTGTCGCTCGGCTTCACCATCGGCATGGTCCTCGGCGGCGTCATGACCGACACCCTGGGCTGGCGCTCCACCATGGGCCTGCTCGCCCTCTTCAGCGCCCTGGTGCTGCCCCTCGCGCCCCGGCTGCTCACCGAGTCCCGCACCCCTGAGCGCCCCCGCCTCGACGTGCCGGGCGCGGTCACCGTCACCGGGGGTCTGCTCTCCCTGATCTACGCCCTGTCGACGGCGGCCGAGCGCGGCTTCGGCGGCGTGGACGTCCTGGTCACCCTGGTCGCCGGGGTGGCGCTGCTGGTCGCCTTCGTGGTCGTGGAGTCCCGCAGCGCCGCCCCGCTGGTCTCGCTGCCGATGCTGCGCCGGCGCACGGTCGCCTTCGGCAACCTCGGCGGGCTCGTCACCTTCTCGATGATGTCGACCATCATCTTCGTGCTGACGCTGTACCTCCAGGAGACGCTGGGCCTGTCCAGCTTCGCCACCGGTCTGGTCTTCGGCGTCCAGGGCGTGGTGTCGGTCTTCGCCGGCACGGTCGCGCCCCGGCTGATCGGCCGCTTCGGCGCCCGCCGCACCCTGGCCGCCGGGCTCGCCGGGCAGGGCGTCCTCGTCGCCGCCCTGCTGGGCATCGGCACCTCCTCGGGCGCCGTCTTCGCCGCCGTCGCCGTCTCGGTGGCCTCGATGTTCCACCTGGTCGCGATCATCTCGTACGGCGTCACCGTCACCTCCGGCGTCCCCGACGAGCAGCAGGGCCTGGCGACGGGTCTGGTCACCACCACCCAGCAGGTCGGCCTGACCGTCGGCATCCCGCTGCTCGGCGTCCTCGCCACCACGGGCGACAGCCTGTACGACGGGGTGCGCACGGTCATCGCGCTGGACGCGGCGATCGTGCTGGCCGCCGCGGTCCTGGTCGCCCTGGGCCTGCGGAAGCGGGCCTGAGGGTCAGGGCCGGTCGAGGCGGAGCCGTACCGCCTTCGGCAGGCCGGCCACGACCAGGTCGTACGAGTCCTCGATGAGCTCCCGGACCATCCGGTCCGGGAGCCCGGCCACCTCGACCGTGTTCCAGTGACGCTTGTTCATGTGGTAGCCGGGGGTGATCGCCGGGTGCTCCTCGCGGAGCCGTACGGCGTCCTCCGGATCGCACTTGAGGTTGACCCGCAGCGGCTCGCCGTCGAGCCAGGAGAGGGCGAAGAGCTTCCCCGCCACCTTGAAGACCGAGGTGTCCGGCCCGAAGGGGAACTCCTCGGTGGCGTCGTTGAACTCCAGGCAGAAGGCGCGCAGCCGGTCCGGGGTCACTCCGGGTCCTTCCCCTCCGCCCCGGCCGGGACGACCGGCTCGACGAGGACGGTGACGATCTTGTTCCGGCGGCCGGCCGGGGCCTCGGCGGTCAGCCGCAGCTCCCGCCCGTCCGGCAGGGCGACGACGGCGGAGGCGCCCGAGATCGGGACGCGGCCGAGGGCCTTGGCGAGCAGACCGCCGACGGTCTCCACGTCCTCGTCGTCGAACTCGTCGGGACCGAAGCCGTACAGCTCGCCCAGGTCGCCGATGTCGAGACGGGCGGTCACCCGGTGGCGGTCGTCGCCGAGCTCCTGGACCGGCGGCAGCTCCCGGTCGTACTCGTCGGTGATCTCGCCGACGATCTCCTCCAGGATGTCCTCGATGGTGACGATGCCGGCCGTGCCGCCGTACTCGTCGATGACGACGGCGACGTGGTTGCGCTCCTGCTGCATCTCGCGCAGCAGGTCCCCGGCGTTCTTGGTGTCGGGGACGAAGGCCGCCGCGCGCATCGCGGTGGAGACCAGGTCGGCCTCGGCGTCGCGGTTGATGTGCGTCTTGCGGACCAGGTCCTTCAGGTACACGATCCCGACGATGTCGTCCTCGTTCTCCCCCGTCACCGGGATGCGGGAGAAGCCGGAGCGCAGCGCGAGGGTGAGGGCCTGCCGGACGGTCTTGTACCGCTCGATGCAGATGAGGTCGGTGCGGGGCACCATGACCTCGCGGACGAGCGTGTCGCCCAGCTCGAAGACCGAGTGCACCATCCGGCGCTCGTCGTCCTCGATGAGGGACTCCTGCTCGGCGAGGTCGACCATCGCCCGCAGCTCGGCCTCGGAGGCGAAGGGGCCCTTGCGGAAGCCCTTGCCCGGCGTCAGCGCGTTGCCGATGAGGATCAGCAGCTGCGGGATCGGGCCCATGATCCGGGCCAGCGGCAGGAGGACGTACGCGGCGGCCGTCGCGGTGTTCAGCGGGTGCTGGCGGCCGATGGTGCGCGGTGAGACGCCGACGGCCACGTAGCTCACCAGGACCATCACGGCGATCGCGACGAGGAGCGCCTCCCAGGTCTCCGGGAAGTACTCCAGGCAGGCGTAGGTGACGAGGACGCCGGCCGCCATCTCGCAGGCGACGCGGACGAGCAGCGCGACGTTGAGGTAGCGGGTGGGGTCGGCGGCGACCTGGGCGAGCTTCTCGGCCCCGCGCCGCCCGGAGCGGACGGCCTCGGCGGCGCGGAAGCTGGAGACGCGGGCGAGCCCGGCCTCGGCGCAGGCGGCGAGCCAGGCGACGACGACCAGGGCGACGGCGCCGAGGATCAGCTGGATGCTCATCGGGCGCGCGGGGTCAGTTGACGGTGGGGGCCGGGGACGGGCCGGTGAGGCCCTTCTCGGCGCGCCAGCCGTCGACGATCGCCGCCTGGAGGCCGAACATCTCGGCCTTCTCGTCCGGCTCCTCGTGGTCGTAGCCGAGCAGGTGGAGGACGCCGTGGACGGTGAGGAGCTGGAGCTCCTCGTCCATGGAGTGGTTCGTCGGGGCGTCCTCGCCCTGCTTCTTGGCGACCTCGGGGCAGAGCACGATGTCGCCGAGGAGCCCCTGCGGCGGCTCCTCGTCGTCCTTGGCCGGCGGACGCAGCTCGTCCATCGGGAAGGACATGACGTCCGTCGGTCCGGGGAGGTCCATCCACTGGATGTGGAGCTGCTCCATCGCCTCCGCGTCCACCACGATCACCGAGAGCTCGGAGAGCGGGTGGATGCGCATGCGCCCGAGCGCGTAGCGGGCGACGTCGAGGATCGCCTGCTCGTCGACCTCGGTGCCGGACTCGTTGTTGACGTCGATCGACATGTGCGGTGCTTCTACTTCCCGTTGCGGCCGGTGCGCTGCTCGTTGGCGCTGTCGTACTTCTCGTACGCGTCGACGATACGGCCGACGAGCTTGTGCCGGACGACATCGTGGGACGTGAGCCGCGAGAAGTGGACGTCGTCGACCCCGTCCAGGATGTCCTGGACCTGCCGCAGACCGCTCTTCGTGCCGTTCGGCAGGTCGACCTGGGTCACGTCACCGGTGATGACGATCTTCGAGTCGAAGCCGAGCCGGGTGAGGAACATCTTCATCTGCTCGGGGTTCGTGTTCTGCGCCTCGTCGAGGATGATGAACGCGTCGTTGAGCGTCCGTCCGCGCATGTACGCCAGCGGCGCGACCTCGATCGTCCCGCTCGCCATCAGCTTGGGGATGGAGTCCGGGTCGAGCATGTCGTGCAGGGCGTCGTAGAGCGGCCGCAGGTACGGGTCGATCTTCTCGTAGAGCGTGCCGGGCAGGAAGCCGAGCCGCTCGCCGGCCTCGACCGCCGGGCGGGTCAGGATGATCCGGGTGACCTGCTTGGACTGGAGGGCCTGCACGGCCTTGGCCATGGCCAGGTAGGTCTTGCCGGTGCCGGCGGGTCCGATGCCGAAGACGATCGTGTGCTTGTCGATGGCGTCGACGTAGCGCTTCTGGTTGAGCGTCTTGGGGCGGATGGTGCGGCCGCGGCTGGAGAGGATGTTCTGGGTGAGCACCTCGGCCGGGGTCTCGTCCGTGCCTTCGCCGTCCTCGCTCGCCTTGAGCATGGCGATGGAGCGTTCCACTGCGTCCTCCGTCATCGGCTGTCCGGTGCGGAGCACCAGCATCATCTCGTCGAACAGGCGCTGCACGAGGGCGACTTCGACGGCGTCGCCGACCGCGCTGACCTGGTTGCCCCGGACGTGGATGTCCACCCGGGGAAAGGCCTGCTCGATGACCCGGAGCAGGGAGTCGCCGGAGCCGAGGACGGTCACCATCGGGTGCTTGGCCGGCACCGCGAAGTGGGCGCGGGCCTCGTCCGCCGCGCCGTCGGGGGCTGTGGGTGTCTGCGTCATGGGCCGGCCCTGTGGCCTGCGCATACCTCCTGCTGCGGGGGTTCTCGCTGCTCGACAACCTCTCGCCCCCAGCCTACGACCTGGTGCCCGTGAGCCCGAAGCGGTTTACGGGACCGCGGCCCGGAAGCCGATGGTGGGCACCGCGCGGCGCGGCGGCCAGGGGCGGGCGGGGGCCGGGAGGAGGTCCTCCAGGAAGGCGTAGCGGGCGCGCAGCGCCTCGGGGTCCTGCCGGTCGTCGTGCTGGACGTGCTGCCACCAGGCGGCGATCTCGGTCCAGGTGGGGGCGGAGAGGGAGCCGCCGAACTCCTGGACGGAGAGGGCGGCGGTGAGGCCGGCGAAGGCGAGGCGGTCGGCGAGCGGCCAGTCGGCGAGGGTGCCGGTGACGAAGCCGGCGACGAAGACGTCGCCGGCGCCGGTGGGGTCGAGGGCCTCGACGCGGATGGCGGGGACCTCGGCGGTCTCGCCGGTGGCGCCGTCGACGGCGTAGGCGCCCTCGGCGCCGAGGGTGACGACGGCGTAGCGGACCTTGTCGGCCAGGGCGCGGGCGGCGGCGCGGGGGCATTCGGTGCGGGTGTAGCGCATCGCCTCGGCGGCGTTGGGCAGGAACGCCTCGCAGTGCTCCAGGTCGGTCAGGCCGGCCAGGTCCCAGCGGCCGGTGTCGTCCCAGCCGACGTCGGCGAAGACCCGGGCGCCGTCGCGGGCGGCCCGGGCGACCCACTCCTCGGTGCGGCCGGGGGCGAGGGAGGCGACGGCGGCCCGGGCGCGCGGCGGGCGGACGGGGGAGCCGTCGGGGCGGGGCGCCTCGTGGCCGTGGGAGACCATCGTGCGCTCGCCCTCGTAGGCCATGGAGACGGTGACCGGGGAGTGCCAGCCGGCGACGGTGCGGGAGAGCGAGAGGTCGATGCCCTCGCCCTGTTCGAGGGCGTCCCAGCAGTACTCGCCGTAGTGGTCGTCGCCGAAGGCGGCGGCGAGGGAGGTGCGCAGGCCGAGGCGGGCGAGCGCGGTGGCCATGTTGGCGACGCCGCCCGGGCTGGAGCCCATGCCGCGGGCCCAGGACTCGGTGCCGCGGACGGGGGCGCTGTCGAGGCCGGTGAAGATGATGTCGAGGAAGACGGTGCCGGTGAGGAAGACGTCGCAGGCCGGGTCGGCGGGCTCGCGGACGGTCTCCAGCGGGTCGATGCCGGTCTCGGGCCCGTACGGCTCGGCGGGGCGGCCGGCGCGGCGGGGGTCGGCGGGGCGGCCGGCGCCCGCGTCGGCGGGCCGGTCCGCGCGCGCGCCCGTGTGCCGGTCGCCGCGCCCGTCCGCGCGCGGGTCCGCGGGCCGGCCTCCGCGCTGGTCTCCGCGCTGGTCTCCGCTGGCTGTGCTCACGGCGAACTCCCCGGTCGTGGTGCGGCGGGACCGGCACCCGGGGTGCCGGTCCGGACAGTGTGCCCGATGGGGTCGGGGAGACGGGGGTGACGCGACGGATCGTCGCGCGATACCCCGCTTCCCTCCACCCAAACCGATTGTGTCCCGTATCACAGGACGAATCGGGGGAGAGTGCCTTCTCCGCCCATTCGGTTGCTTGATACACATGGTGCCGCGACCCCGTGGATCACCGGGCGCCGTCTCATTCCCCCGTTCAGTTCCTGGAACGCCCATGTCGTCGCGCCCGCGCGCCCGAGGGGCCCTCGCCGCCCTCGTCGCCCTCTTCTCGGCCGGTTACCTCGCCCCGTACCTGCTGCCGACCGTCGTCGGCCGGCTCGCCGCCGGACTGGGCCTCGGCCCGTCCCAGGCCGGCCTGGTCGGTTCGGTGCTGCTGCTCGGCTCCGCCTCCGCCGGTTTCACGCTCGCCGCGCGCGTGGAGCGGATCGGCCCGCGCCGGGCGGCCCGCCTCGGGCTGCTCGCGATGGCCCTCGGGTACGGCTCCGCCGCCGCGACCGGCAGCCTGCCGCTGGTGGTCGCCGGGGTGGTCCTCGGCGGCTTCGGCTCGGGCACCGCGACGGCGGTGGCGGCCTCCGGGATCGCCGGACGACCGGATCCGCAGCGGGCCTCCACCCTGGGCCTGCTGTCGGTCTCCGCCACGGCCGGCGCGCTCTACCTGACGCTGCCCCGGCTCGGCGGCGGCCACTCCCTGCCGCTGCTGGCGCTCGCCGGCGCGGCGCTGCTGGTCTGGCCGGTCACCGGCCGGCTGCCGGGCGCCACGCGCGCGTACCGGGGCGCTCCCGGCCCGCACACCCCGGCGGCGGGCGGGCCGCTGCCGTACCGCCGGGCGGGCGCGGTCCTGGCCGGCTGCCTCCTCTGCTGGTCCCTCGCCCAGAACGCGCTCTGGGGCGTGAGCGGCCGGATCGGCACCGGCCAGGCGGGGCTCTCCGAGGTGACCGTCGGCGCGGTCTTCGCGCTGGCGCTCGGCGCGGGCCTCACCGGGGTCACCGCCGCCGGGGCGCTCGGCTCGCGGCTCGGCCGCGCGGTGCCGATCGGCGCCGGCACGGTCCTGATCGCCGGCTGCGTGCTGCTCAGCTCGGCCGCCGGAGGCCTGGCCTCCTTCGCGACCGGCGAGATCCTCTGGAACGCCGTCTACCCGGTGGTCCTCTCCTACCTGCTGGGCCTCGCCGCCTCCCTCGACCCGCGCGGCCGCTGGGCCGTCCTGGTCGGCTCGGCGTCCTCGCTCGGCACGGCCTGCGGCCCGCTGGTAGGCAGCGTCCTCTCGGAGGCGGCCGGCTATCCGGGCATGGGCGCGGTCCTGGCCGGCCTGCTGCTGCTGGTGGCCGCCCCCATGACGGCGGTGGCCCGGCACGCCTCCGGCCGCCCGCTCGTCCCCGGCTCCGTCCGCCGCCTCGTCGCGGCCCTCGCCGCCGTCGTCGCGGGCACCACCCCCACGACGACCGCCCTCCTCCCCCAGGTCGGCGCCCCGGAGCAGGAGATCGCCCCGATCCCGGCCCCGGCGACGGCCGCCCGCCGCGCCCGCTCGGCCTTCCGCCTGGCCCGCCCGTCGGACCGGGGCTGACCGGGCCGCCCGGTCAGAGGGGCGCGAGCCACCAGAGGCGCTCGGGGGACGGGTCGCAGGGCACCTGGTGGACGGCCGCGCCGGACTCCGTACGCGCGTCGACCACGGCCAGGCACAGTCCGCTGTTCCTGTTCACGACCCGGTAGAGGTCCCGCCCGCCGGTGTCGCGGCGTTCGTGCTCCACCCGCCAGAAGTGGTCGCGCCAGTCGCCGCACTCGAACTGGTTGACCTTCGTCCCCGCCTTCAAGCTCCCGCCGGGGACGGCCGCGCACCGGCCGCTGCTCCCGTTGACGATCCGGTGGAGGCGCCGCCCCACGGGGTCCGCCCCGTCCGGCCGGAGCTGCCACACGTCGTCCGGGCCGTCGGCGCACGTCTCCTGGTCCAGGTCGACGACCGCCGTGCCCGCCCCGTCCGGCACCGCCAGGCACAGCCCGCTGAGCTCGTTCACGATCCGCAGCGGCCGGTCCCCGGGTGGCGCCGTCCCCGTCCCCCCGGAGGCCGGGGGCTCCGACGACGCCGAGGGGCCCGACGGCTCCGGCACCTCCGTCGGGGAGGCCGGCGTCGTCGTCGTGGACGGCAGCTCGACCGACACCTGCGCGCTCGCCGGCGGCCGCTGCGTCGCCGTCAGGAAGGTCGCGACGATCCCCGCCAGCGGCACCAGCACGCCGGCCGTCCACCAGGCCCAGCGGGGCGGCTGGTACGAGCGCCCGCTCTCGCCCACCTGGTCCGAACTCCCCGCCCCGCCGGGCCCGTTCACATCCGCCACTCGCTGCTCCCCCCGAAACGAACGATCCTCCCAGTATCGCCGGGAGGATCGTTCACGGAAAGGACCAGGCCCTAGAAGCGGTACGCCTCCACCTCGGCGAGGTACCGGGCCCGGCGGGGTTCGTCGTCCTCCAGGAAGGAGGCTTCGAAGGAGTGCCGGGCCAGGGTCCGCAGCTGCTCGGCGGTGAGGGCCAGGGCGTCGGAGACGGCGGCGTAGTTGTCGCCCGCGTAGCCGCCGAAGTAGGCGGGGTCGTCGGAGTTGACGGTGACCAGGAGGCCGGCGTCCATCATGGCCCGCAGCGGGTGGTCGGCGAGGGTGTCGATCACCCGGAGGCGGACGTTCGACAGCGGGCACAGGGTGAGCGGGATCCGCTCGCGGGCCAGGCGCTCGACCAGCTCCGGGTCCTCCATGCAGCGCAGCCCGTGGTCGATCCGCTCCACGCCGAGGACGTCGAGGGCCTCGCGGACGTAGGCCGCCGGGCCCTCCTCGCCCGCGTGGGCGACCCGGCGCAGGCCGAGCCGGGCGGCCTCCTCGTAGACCTCGCGGAACTTCGCCGGCGGGTGGCCGACCTCGGCCGAGTCGAGGCCGACGCCGGTGATCCGGTCCAGGTACGGCTTCGCGGCCTCCAGGGTGGCGAGGGCCGACTCGGCGGACTCGTCGCGCAGGAAGCACAGGATGAGCCGGGTGGAGATCCCGTACCGCTCCTCGGCCCGGTCGAGGGAGGCGGTCAGCCCCTCGATCACGGTGCCGATCGGGACGCCCCGGGAGGTGTGGGCCTGCGGGTCGAAGAAGATCTCGGCGTGCCGGACGCCCTGCGCGGCGGCCCGCTCCAGATAGGCGTCGGCGAGGTCGGTGAAGTCCTCGGGGGTCCGCAGGACCGCCATCAGCGCGTAGTAGAGGTCGAGGAAGGACTGGAGGTCGCTGAAGCGGTACGCCTCGCGCAGCTCGGCGGTGTCCGCGTACGGCAGCGTCACCCCGTTCCGCTCGGCGAGCGCGAAGGCCAGCTCGGGTTCGAGGGTGCCTTCGATGTGGAGGTGCAGTTCCGCCTTGGGGAGGGGCATGGGTGGTGCTCTATCTCTTCGGTACGGGGACCCGCATGAGGTCCTGGGCAATGCTCAGCTCGCCCTCGAATCCGGCGGCCCTGGCCTGCCGTTCGAACTCCGACGGGTCGGAGTAGCGCTGCGAGAAGTGGGTGAGGACGAGGTGCCGCACGCCCGCGTCGCGGGCGACGGCGGCGGCCTGTCCGGCGGTGAGGTGTCCGTGGTCCTCGGCGAGCCGGACGTCCGCGTCGAGGAAGGTCGACTCGATGACCAGCATGTCGGCGCCCTCCGCGAGGGCGTGCACGCCGTCGCAGAGCCGGGTGTCCATGACGAAGGCGAAGCGCTGCCCGCGCCGGACCTCGCTCACCTCGTCGAGCGTGACGCCGTCGAGGACGCCCTCGCGCTGGATCCGGCCCACGTCGGGGCCCTTGATGCCGTGCGCGGCGAGCCGCTCGGGCAGCAGCCGCCGCCCGTCGGGCTCGACCAGCCGGTAGCCGAAGGACTCGACGGGGTGGGAGAGGCGGCGGGCCTCCAGGGTGAAGGCCCCGGTGACGGCGAGGACGCCGTCCCGCGCGACCGGCGCCTCGGTCAGCTCGACGGACTCGCGGTAGGCGGTGGCGTACCGCAGCCGCTCGAAGAAGTGCCGGCCGCTCTCCGGGTAGTGCGCGGTGACCTGGTGCGGGACCTGGTCGAGGTTGATCCGCTGGATCACCCCGGCCAGGCCCAGCGAGTGGTCGCCGTGGAAGTGCGTGACGCAGATCCGGTTCAGGTCGTGCGCGGCGACGCCGGCCAGCAGCATCTGGCGCTGGGTGCCCTCTCCGGGGTCGAAGAGGATGCCGTGGCCGTCCCAGCGCAGCAGGTAGCCGTTGTGGTTGCGGTGCCGGGTCGGGACCTGGCTGGCGGTGCCGAGGACGACGAGTTCGCGGACGGACACGGACTATCCGGGGGGCCAGGTGAGGCCGCGGCCGCCCAGCACGTGCGCGTGCGCGTGGAAGACGGTCTGGCCGGCGCCGGTGCCGGTGTTGAGGACGATGCGGTAGCCGCTGCCGTCGACCTTCTCCAGCTCGGCGACCTCGCCGGCCTCGCGCAGCACGTCGGCGGCGACGGTCGGCGCGGCCGCCGCGAGCGAGGCGGCGTCCGGGTAGTGGAGGCGCGGGATGACGAGCACGTGGGTGGGCGCCTGCGGGTTGATGTCGCGGAAGGCCAGCGTGGTCTCGGTCTCGCGGACGAGCGTCGCCGGCACCTCCCCCGCCACGATCTTGCAGAACAGGCAGTCGCTCTGCGGCTCTCCGGCCATGCTCCGGGCCTCCTCGCCCTCGGGTGGTCAGTACCTGCGCATGCTATCCGGCGGTCCCCGTCAGTCCTTGGGCATCCGCCGGTTGAGGGCCGAGCGGCTCACCCAGTACGTGATGACCACGGCCCAGAAGAGCGGGGTGCCCAGTGCCCCGACGACCCCGGCGTCGAAGGACCAGAGCGCCAGGGTGACCGCCGAGTACAGGCCGAGCAGTCCGACGGCGGCGGCCATCGCGAGCACCGGCCGGCAGTTGCGGGCGACCAGCAGCAGCGGGCGGCGCAGCCGGGGCGGCACCCGGCGGGCCATCCACACGGCCCAGCCGGCCCAGGCGCCGACGAGCACGACGGCGCCGACGACGAAGGGCACGACGGCGTCGGCACCGGTCGCGCCGGTCCGGACCGGGGCGGAGCCGAGCACGGAGGCGAGGAAGCCGAGCAGGGCGACCCAGCGGGCGCCTGCGGCGGTGCCCCAGGCCATCGCCTCCAGGTTGAAGCGGGCCTTGCGGTCGCCGAGGTCGAGCGCGGCGGAGGCGACGAAGCCCTCGGCGGCCTGGGTCCAGGCCCCGCGCCGCAGCCAGCGGCGGCGGAGCCTCAGCAGCGAGAGGTTGTTGTGGGCCTCGCTGCTCTGCGGGTTGAGCCGCAGGGTCGTCTCGTACGCCCGCCGGGCGGTGGCGTGGTCGCCGCGCCGCTGGGCGGTGAGGCCGACGAGGAAGTGGGCGGCGTCCTCCTCCGGGCCGAGGGCGACGGCGGTGCGGGCGGCCTCGTAGGCGGCGGCCGTCCGGACCGGGTCGCGGCCGCGGCCCGCCTCGGCGGTCTCGGCGAGCGCGGTGCCGAGGGCGTAGTGGCTGCCCCAGAACTGCGGCGCCAGTTCGACCGTGCGGTGGGCGGCGGCCTCGGCGTCGCCGTACCGCTTGAGGCCGAGCAGGATCTGGGTGCGCATCAGGTGCGCCATGAGCAGCTCGGGCTCCGCGCGCAGGGCCTGCTCGACGGCGGTGAGGGCGGCCGCGTGGTTCCCCGCCCGGTGCTGGCAACGGGCCAGCAGGGTGAGCGCGTCGGCGTCCTCGGGGTCGTCGGCGAGGTGCCGGGCCGCGAGCTCCCCGGCCTGCTCGTACCGTCCGGCGTCGTAGAGCGCCTCGGCCCGGGCGAGCGCGGAGGGCGTGGCGGGGGTGGTCACAGCTTGCGCTTCCGCTTCAGGTAGGCGAGGAGGTCGTCGTAGAGACCGCCCTCGTTGGCGAACATGGCGACGTTCCGGGCGGCCGCGAACCAGGGCTCGGTGGACGGCCGGATCTGCTTGGCGGCGCCGAGGAGGTCCTTGGTGGTGATGAGGCGGACCGTGCCGGTGCGCGCGGAGTCGAGGAGGGCGGCCTCGGCGGCGGTCTCGCACAGGTGGGCGAGGTCGGCGCCGGAGAAGTCCTCGGTGACCTTGACGAGCTTGCCGAGGTCGACGGCCTCGATCGGCCGCTCGCGCAGGTGGTAGCGGAGGATCGCCTCGCGGGCGGGCGCGTCGGGCGGCAGCACGAGCAGGGTGCGGTCGAGCCGGCCGGGGCGGCGCAGGGCGAGGTCGACGTCCCAGGGCACGTTGGTGGCGGCGAGGACGAAGACGCCTTCGTTGCCGGCGCCGGAGGCGATGCCGTCGAGCTCGGTGAGGAGCTGGTTGACGACGTTGCGGAGCCCGTTGTTGTGGGTGCGGGAGCGCTTGCCGCCGAGGGCGTCCAGCTCGTCGAGGAAGACGACGCAGGGGGCCTGGCGGCGGGCGGTCTCGAAGATGTCGTGGATGTTCTTCTCGGAGGCCCCGATCCACATGTCGAGGACGTCGGAGAGCGAGACGGTGAGGAAGTTCGCGCCGAGCTCGCCGGCGACGGCCCGGGCGATGAAGGTCTTGCCGCACCCGGGAGGGCCGTACAGGAGCAGCCCGCCGCGGAGCGACTTGCCGTAGAGCCGGCGCAGTTCCGGGTTGCGCATCGGGGCCAGGAAGGCGGCTTCGAGCCGGTCCTTGACGTCCGTCATGCCGCCGACGTCGTCGAGGCGGACGGCCCCGGGCGCGTCCACGTCCCAGGCGGCGGCGTCCCCGGCGGGCCCGTCCCCGCCCTCGGCCTGCGGCTCCTCCAGGAACCGCGGCCCGACGAGATCGGACACCTGCTCCTCGGCGGCGGCCCAGTCGAAGGACGGCCTCGGCTCGGCCGGTACGGGGCCGGGCGGGGGCTCCTGCGGCCCGGAGGGGTCCCGCGGCCCCGGCGCGGGCGGCGGCGCGGCCTCGGGCCGCACGGGAGC
>NZ_BNBS01000049.1 GCF_014656075.1 Streptomyces hydrogenans | reverse complement strand
CTGGGGCCACCCCGTCGTCCGGCCGGCCGCCGCCTACCGGAACGTGCCATAAGGGCGGGGCTCCAGCGCGTCCGGGGCGCGCGGCGGCCACTGGACTCCTGGTTACACGAGGACTTGCTTGACGAAGGTGATGATTGCTTCTGCGGAGTTACGCAGGAAGCCGAGGCCACCCTTGGTGGTTACGGTTTCTGCGGCATGGGCAGGCATGGACGCGGCGGTCAGAAGGATGACGGTGGTGGCGGCCGCGGTGGTGGCGGCGCGCTTGATCTGCTTGTTCATGTCCAGAGAACGAGCAGCGCCGGATGGGAGTAGCCCTGTGGGGGCGGGACTCACTGAGACGAGTGGCCTTGTTCTGCCTTTTGGCCCTGCGCTTCCACCCGACCCGGTACGGCACGCGCCCCGCTCCGCCCCAACCGTGACGTGTGCACCCAATCCTGGATGGCGCGCGATCGAGGAGCGTTTTCAGCGTTGTCTCTCCAGGGTGAGGACGGCTTTGGTGATGACGGTCATGCGGTTCGGGCTGATGCGGGATCTGCGGAAGATCTGCCAGGACTTCAGCCGTGCCATGCCGCGTTCGACTGGTGCCCGGGCTGCGGCCAGAGCCCGGTTGACGGTGCGCTGGGGGAGGGTGAGCTCACCGCCCGGTGGTCGTTTGAGTCCGGTGGTGACCCAGGGGCCGGCGCCCGGGTACGCGCGGTCGGCGAGGACCGGGACGCCCTGACGCTCGCAGGTCTGGATGATGCGATGGATGCGGGCCGCGGTCAGATCGTGGGTGCGGCCGGGCAGCGCGGGCGAGATCCCCAGGATCTCGCCCGCGGGGTCGGCGACGACCTGGACGTTCACGCCGTGCCGGCGGTGCTTGGCCGAGTAGTCGGCCCGGCTGTCGCCGACGCGGTCGCACTCGGCGAGGGTCGCGTCCAGGAGGACGAAGTCCGGATCGTGCTCGCGCAGAGTCTTGAGCAGGCCCGGCGCCCGGTCGGCGAGCAGGCCGGTGACGGCGGTGACGCATGCGTGGGCGGTGCCGACGGATATCCCGAAGCCGGCCGCGATCCGGGTGAGTGTGTCGTGGCGGCGCAGGTACACCAGAGCGACGAGCGCACGCTGGTGGGGCGGGAGCTTGCAGCGGCGGTCACCCTCGCGGGTGACGATGAGCATGGTGACCCACTCGACCAGGGCATGCGGGAGGTCGAGTGCGGCAGGATGGGGAACCAACGAGACTCCTGTGCCGGTGGGTTGAGACTTCGAACACCTCCCCCAACGGCACGGGAGCCTTGTGCGTTGCGGCCCTCACCTCGGGCTCGCCGCAGTCACCCGATCGGTGGCCACGCTGAAAGAGCTCACTGGATGCGCGTGGTTGTTGTCACTTCTGGGCTGTTCTCGATCGTGCTGTCACCAGCTCCGGAGAACGGCGCCCGGCCGATGCCGGGGGCGGTGCCCGCTCCGCCGGCGGCGCCCAGCCGCACACGGTGGCGCTGGAGATCGACTTCTTCGACCCTCACCGTGATCAGCTCGCCCTCATCGACAAGCTGTTCCGGGGTATCGACGGGTTCGTCAGTCAGCTCAGAGAGACGAAGAAACCCCACGACGTCGGGAGCAAGCTGCACGAATACGCCGAAGGGGGCGATCTTGGTGATCGGACCGGTGAGGGTCCGGCCGGCCTGATCCGCGAACCGAATGAGTGGATCTTCCTGCAGAGCCTTCAAGGAGAGCGTGACCTGGCCGGATCGGGTCTCGGCAATGATCACTTCAGCGGTGATTCGCTGGCCGGCTTCGACTACCTCGGAGGGATGCTCGATCCAGCCCCACGTCAGATCCGGCACCCGGATGAACCCGGTGCACAGACCGGCCGGTTCGCCGTCGACGTGAACGAAGACCCCGAAGTTGTGCACCCCGGAGACCGTCCCCGCGACGACCTGCCCTCCTTCGAGGGACAGGAGGAAAGACCGCAAGGCCGGAATCTCGCACGCCCTGGCGGAGAGTTGAAGCTCGCCTCCGCGCCGACGTCCGATCTCTTCAGCCTCGATCTCCTGGCCGACTTCAAACAACTCAGATGGATGCTCCATCCGGCGCATCGACGCCTCATGTCGAGGAATCCGACCGATCTCGGCTTCCTTCCCTTCGGCACCCACAAGCTGCACCAGGACATCCGCTTCGTCGAACCCGGTGACCCTCGCCGTTCTCACGGCCCCCGGCCAGAGCTGGTTGATCAAGGACTGCATGCGAGGGTCGGGGGCTGGCTCGGACATGGAGGTGAGCCTAGTCGGCGCCCGCGGTCCTGTGGTTCCAACTTCCGTGATGAGGTTCCAAATAGCGCGTCACGGCTCAACTCGGTGACAGCTGCCTCTGCCAAGTGACAACTATCGCTGCGGGGCACAGCCCGGCACTTGGTTGCGTCACCGGTTGCCTCACCAGTTGCGTCACCGGTTGCACCAACAGTTGCCTCACCGGTTGCACCAACAGTTGCCTCACCGGTTGCGTACCCTCCGGGCCGCTCCCTCAGTCCGTGCTGGTCAGGACCGGTGGGCCAGCCGATTCCGATGCCGACACCTCTTCTGGAGACCAGGAGAGCTGTCCTTCTTCCCCCTCCTTGCCGCGTGCGGGAGCGGCGGCGGCCCGCCCGCCGGAAAGTTCCGGCGTACCGTCAGAGCGGGGGAGACTGACCGGGTGACCACCGCACCGCCCCGCCGCCCGCTCGGGGACGGCCCCGACGTCCTCGACCAGCTCCCGCCCGACCGGTGGGCCCGTACCGCCGCCGGCCTCGCTGCCGCGGGGGAGTGGACCGCCGCTCCCGACCGCCCCCTGCCCGCGCCGCGCACCGCCCGTCGCCCGCTCGGGGACGGCCCCGCAGATCCCGGCACCAACTCCACCTCGCCCGCACCGCGCCGGTAGGGTCCGCTCCAGCCCGCGCCGATATGGCGTGCGCGGGCCAGGCCCGGCGCCCCGGAGGTCATCCAGGGGGCAGTACCGCCGGGCCGGCCCTTTCTCCTTTCTCAGACACCCGCGGAATCGTGGGTGTCCCGGCGGCTCTGACGGAGCTGGTGACGCCTGTGGCGGCTTTCCCGGCGGTCCTTCCACCAGCCCAGCCGGTGCTCGGACTCCTGGGGGAAGACCACCTGCACCGCCACGACCACCAGGCTCAGCCCCAGGCAGAGCACCACCGCCCACCACGGGGCTCCCACCAGTGCCGCGCCCAGCCCGGTGACGCTGACCACCACGGCCGGCACCAGGTTCTGCGTGACCGCCATCCCGATCGCCTCCTTCTTCTCTCGGCCGGCCACCCGGTGTGGCCGTGATCCGACGATCAGCGGCGCGCAGCAGATGCAGAATCAGCAATCGGTTGCCCGTTCAAGTCGCAACACGTCATGGAGGGGTTGCCGTGTCGGCAACAATGCCCCTGCGGGCACCAGAGCCGCGCAGGCAGGAGAACCAGGGATGACACCGGAGGCGGAGCCACCGCAGAGCAGAACTCCGCAGGAGCTGACTTTCGCCGCCGCGGTGAAGACGCTCCTCGACACGGCCCAGGCCGCAGGCATCACCCAGGGCGAGATCGCGCAGGCATGCCATTTCCACCCCTCGAAGCTGTCGAAGTGGAAGAACGCCACGCTGATCCCGACCCAGGAAGACCTCGACAGCGTGCTCCGCCACCTGCCACGCCCCCCAGGACATCGAAGGACTGCGCCGCTTACGGCAGCAGGCGAAAGACGTCCGGCTCGAACGCGGAACCCAGCAAGGGGCCTGGGAGGAGAAGCTGGCCGCGCTGCGCGGTGAGCTGTCCGCCATGACCAATCTGCACCGGACCACCACCGCGAAGCTCGACGACTTCAGGAACCGCCTGACCGCGCTCGACGAGGAACTGTCCCGCGCCATGGCCCGGGCAGCGGCCGCGGAGAACGAACGCGACCGGCTGCACCACCAGACGCAGGAACAGGGCCGGCAGCTCGCCGCGGCCGCCGCCTACAGCCGACAGGTCGAGAACGAGCTCGCCGGCAGCCGGTACGAGGTCCAGCGTCTGCGGCAGGAGATCGGCGTCCTGCAGCACCAGGTCCAACTGCTCCACCACGATGCGCAGCAGGCGGCCCGGTCGGAGGTTGCCGACCCGTCAATGCAGGTCAGCGCCGTGCACGCCAGGGAGGCCGTGCAATCAGGGCCTCTTCGCCATACGCCTGGAAGACGTCCCACGGGACTGTTCGACCTCGGGATCAGTACGGATCGCGCACGCCGCATGTATGTCGAGTGGCGGCACTCCGAGAAGAACGCCGAAGACCTCGATGCCCTCGCTCTGGCCTTGTTCACCTTCGCTGTCTGCGCCTTCCCGGCCCTGCTTCTGGGGACGAGCTTCCACTTCCTGCCCGGGGCCCAGAAGTCAGACGGGAAGTGGATGGACCTCATGTACGACGGTCCGGTCGAACCCACGGCCGCGGAGTGGACTTACATCGTTGCCGGGATCCTCCTCTTCCAAATTCTCGTGGCGTGTGTGGTGATCTGGTTCGAGGGACGTCTTCGTCGCCGCACGCACCCTTACGGCATGATCGTCTTAGCAGTGCCGACGGTCTTGCTGGTTCCGCTGGGCCTCGAGTATGGGGAGCACCTCCATCTCGATGTTCTCGCCATCCCCCTTCTCAGACTTTTCGGCCTGCACGCTTGAGCACGCCACACCCGGGTTTCTCACCACGGCAAGGCCGGGTGAGGCCTGGAGGCAGCCCCTCAGGCAGCACAACCGTTCTCCACAGCCGCCGCAGCCCAGCCCTGCACAGGCCTCTGCGGTAGCCCGCTCGCCGGGTGCGTTACCCACGCTCCGGCTAGCTTGTGCCACGCCGCAAGGCCTCCTTCTGCCGCCGTGCGACGGCCGGGTGGCGTGCTGACGGGCCAGAGCAGTCAGCACCACACCAGGAGGACCGGATGGCGCGCCGGGTCGCGTTCGTGAACAACAAGTGCGGCGTCGGCAAAAGCACCACGACGGTCCGCCTGGCCGAGGCCCTTGCCAAGGAGGGCAAGCGGGTTCTGGTCGTGGACATGGACCCGCAGGGCAACGCCTCCAGCATGCTGGGCTGGGTCTGGGACCCCTCCCAACAGCAGCCGACCATCAGCCACGCCATCCAGGCCGTGACCGAGGGCGCCGCCCGCACGGTGATCCAGCCGATCGCATGGGACGCCCCCTACGCGGAGCGGATCGCGCTCGCGCCCGCCACGCTCGACCTGGAGAGCCGGATGTCCGAGGCCGGCGTCTCCGGCGCCTGGCGCCGGCTCGACATGGCCCTCAAGGGTGTCGACGACACTTACGACTCCACGCTCATCGACTGTCAGCCCAGCGTGTTCCACCTGACCCAGATGGCACTCGCCGCCGCCCACGACGTCGTCATCGTCACCGAGGCGACATCTACTCCGTCGAGGCCGCCAGCGAATCTACGAGTTTGCCACCCAGCGCGCCCCCCGGGACCTCGCCAACCCGACCCTCGCCGTGCGCGGCGTGGTCGTCAACGCGCTCACGACCACCGCGCTCCAGGCCGAACAGCGCGACTCGATCCGCCAGATTTTCGGGGACCTCGTATGGGAGCCGGCCATCAAGTCGCGCACCACCCTCGCCGAGGCCAACACCGACATGCTGCCGCTCACCGACATCCGAACCACCGAGCCCCGAGCCATGTACGAGCTGCTGGGCCAGTCGTTCCTCAAGGCGGTGCTTGTGTCGGCGTACGCCTGAATGTGCCCAGTCAGGTACGGGTGAACGTGCCCGGGCTTTGGCACGCGGCCCGGGCCGCGCCTGGACCGCCGATAGGCGGGGTTCGCCGCATTTGGTTGTCGTCAAAGGAAGATTCGGGTGAGTTTCATGCCCAGTTGCGAACCTGTCGGGCTTTGCTGATGGCTGCCTGTTCTCGTGATGGCGGGCCAGCCGGAGCGTGATGGCCGGGTTGGGAGTTGACCCTGACAGTGTGTGAGGGGGTCGGCTGGTCCCACCTGTCCGGCGATCCGCCGGCGGAGGTCGACTCTGTCTCTTCGAAGGGCTCTTTGTGCTCAGCTACATCGGCTCTGGCCCGTACTGCTACACGAACTCGCTGGCCATGATGCTGGGTGGGGACTCTCCCCCCACCGCAGTCATCGAGACGTTGACCGGCTCACCGTTCGGTGCCCAGCTCATCGCCGGTTCCCTGCCCTTGTTCGACCCCTACGGCTGGGATCCCGAGGCCGGCCTCGACGCCGCGATCGCACTGCTGGGCTGGACCTGTGAGCGCAGCGACGGCGGGACTCCGGCCGAGGCACTGGACCGGCTGCGGAGCGCCTGCTCGCACGGGCCGGTCCTGGTCGGGCCTGTGGACATGGGCCTGCTGCTGTACCAGCCCGGCACACCGAACGCCGACGGCGGTGACCACTACGTCGTGCTACTGGCTGCCGACCAGGACGCCGTCGAGCTGCACGACCCTCACGGCCACCCCTTCGCGACGCTGCCCACACAGGCTTTCCTCTCCGCATGGGAAGCGAAAGCGATCAGTTACATCGATGCCCCGTTCGTGCTGCGGGCCGGTTTCGTGCGCCATCGTCGACTCACTCCCGCCGACGCGCTGAGGCAGTCGCTTCCAGGAGCCGAGCGGTGGCTGGCCGGCCGTGACGACCTGCTCATGCCTCCCGGCTCACTGGGCGGAGCCGCCGCCGTCGAGGCGCTCGCCGACATGGTCGCCCGGGGGACGCCCCCCCAGCATCCGCACGTTGCTCACCGCCTTCGGTGTCCGGGTGGGAGCACGACGTATGAACGACGCGGCAACGTGCCTGGAAGAGCTGGGGCTGTCGCACGCGGCCTCCCTCGCGCAGCGTCAGGCCCGGATCCTGGGCAGCCTGCAGTATCCGCTGGCACGCGGTGACGACCAGACTGCCGCAGCGCAACTGCGATACCTCGCCCCCCTCTACGCGCAACTGCACACGGCGGTGGCTGCGGCACTGGACAACGTCATCTGAACGACATGCGGAGCACGCCGTTGACTGCGTTCAGCGACCTCATCTGTCTCCCACGCCGCCCTCAAGACCGCCGTCAAGCGGCTCGGGTACTCCTCCACGCTCCCCGCCCAGGGCCGGTCCCGGAAGCTCGAGGACCAGCTCGACGATGGCCTGGCCGAGAAGATCACCGCGAAGCCGGTCGCGGCCGCTGACGCTGCCGAGCGTGCTCTGGCCCTCTACGAAGAAGCTCTCGCTCTCGGAGGCCCGCCCGTCGACCCGGCCCGCGCCGAGGGCGATCTCGCCCGCCTGGTCAAGGCCGGCCGGGTCCTGGCCGAGCAGACCAGGGTCCCCGGCTCGCAGGCGCCGCTCATGCCCTGAGCGCGGCCGCGTACACGACGGCGCCCCACCCGTTCCACGGGGTGGGGCGCCGCTTCGTGTCCTACTGGCCTCGTGGCGGTGGTGGTGGCGTCCGGCCGCCGGGCGGATGGGGATCTCAGATCAGATGGAAGAAGACGGCGGCGGCTCTTCCGCCGATCTCCCAGCCGCCCAGGTCCGTCACGAGCAGGGCGAGGATCAGGGTGGGCAGCCAGGCGATGAAGATCAGCCCGAACCAGTTGTCGATGCCGGTCACGCCCGAGGCGAGCCTCCCCGCCGCGATGGCGACGACAAGGTTCACCAGGACGACGAGCACAACCTTCCACGCGCGCAGGTCGGTATCGGCGTCGAAGAGCGCGTCGATCATGGCACCGCTCCATACGGCCAGCCCGACGTCGAACAGGAAGAGCGCCAGGCCGAGCGCCTGCAGCAGACAGAACAGGACGACGATCAGGGCCGTGTTCCACCGGCCGAGATCGGGCAAGGCGGAGTCCGGCGGGGGAAAGTTCGGCGCGATGACCCGCTCGTGTGCGGCACGGAACGCCTTCCTTTCCTTCGCCGTGGCTCCCATGGCCGTCACCAGACGCTCCAGCTCCTCCCGGGACGGGATCCGGGTCCCCAGCGTCCACTGGTGGACGAGCTCGGCGTTCGCGTCCGAGGCCTGCCCGGTGGCCGCTTTGGCCATGGACATCCGGCTCCACTCTTCCTCGCCCGCCCGGCGCCTGAGGACCTCGATCAGGCCCCCCATCTGACGCATCAGCGCCACCGTGGACAACGCCTCCACCAGCCCGCCGGAAGCCCCCGCCTTCCCGGCATCTTCGCTGCTCACCGCGTTGTTCACGTTGTTCGTGTTGTTCACTGCCAGCCCGCTTGCGGCGCCGGAAGCGGACGTCGCGTCCGTGCCGCCGGCCGCGAGGCCGGCCCTGTCGGCCGGAGCGCTGCCGGCGGGCCGCGCTGCGGACCCGAACCGGGGCACCGTGTAGTCCACGACCGCGACGATCTCAGCGTCCTCGATGATCTCGGCGTGGTCCGCAGCAGGTACGTCGTCGATGATCTCGACATCGTCCTCGGCGTCATCGGCAGGCGCCGGCACAGACACCGTCGTCGCAGGCGGGATGATGACGGTTTTCCAGGGCGAGAGCACAGGCCTGTCGCCGGGACCGTCGACAGGGAGTGGGTCTTCGGCTCCGGCCGGCGGCACAAGGCCGGGGGCGGGGCCGGGTTCTGCCGGGGGCGCGTCGAGGTCGTCCTCCAGCTCGGCCACCCCCTGGGTCCGCTCGACGATCTCCGCGGCCGAGTCGTCGAGCGCGTCGCCCATCTTGTCGAAGGTGAGCAGCAGCGAGTCCATTTCCTCCTTAGGCGCGGGCAGCGGCGCGGGAGGATCGGCTTCGGTGGCGTGCCGGGCGGCGGCCAGCGCCTGGGACACCTTCTCCTCCGCCACCCGCCGCAGCCGGTAGGAGTTCTTGGCCGCGCGCCGGGCGAGCTCCAGCTGGTCCTCGGCCCGCCGGCGCAGAGCCTC
Source organism: Streptomyces hydrogenans (assembly GCF_014656075.1). Lineage (GTDB taxonomy): Bacteria > Actinomycetota > Actinomycetes > Streptomycetales > Streptomycetaceae > Streptomyces > Streptomyces hydrogenans. The sequence continues at coordinate 47,509 of NZ_BNBS01000049.1, read as the reverse complement.
GGCCCGCTCCAGAGCGACTCGCAGACGCTCGGTCTCGGTATCCGCCCTGGCCTCCGCCTTCTCCAACGCCCTCTCGTGGTCGGCACGCAGCTGCACGTTCTGGTCCTGCAGCACGGACACCATCCCCATCAGACGCGCGCACAGCTTCTCCAGGCCGTCCTGCTTGTGCGCGGCCTCCAGATACTGCAGGCGGGCATCGTCCAGGCGCGCCACATCGACAGGCACGACCGCCCTGGCACGCGCCGCGGGAAGAGGAGCGCCGGCCACGCGAAGCTTCTCGGCCTCCACGGCGTCCTGCAGGAGCCGGTGGCCCTCCTCCCGCAGCCGCTCGCGCATCTCCGGCTCGGGGATCAGCTCGTCGAGCAGGGTGTCGATCAGGTCGGCGGAGATGTTGCGCGAGCCGTTGCGCAGCGGCGTCCAGGTCGACTTCGCGTAGGAGAACCGGGTCTCGAGCTCGGACACCGTCATGTTCAAGGTGACCAGCCGCACCCACCGGGCGAGCTCATTGGCCTGCTCGGTCAGCCCCCGTAACTCCGTCAGCCTCCGGCCGGCCCTGCGTCGCCGTCGCGGAGACTCCTCACCCACCGTCTGCTCCTGCCGCTCCGGCAAAACGTCCCCCTCCCTACGGCGAAATCCCGCGAAAAGCTGCGCGTTGTTCGCAATCTTCGGTTCCCACCTGCGCCGACGATTCCGGCTCCGACCGAACAATCTCACGGCCAGTCACAGTGAAGTCACCCACCGAACCTCACTGTCCGGAGGCACCGTCATGCCTGTACCCACCCCGCCCGGCCCCGCACGCAAGGGCTGGCCCTACGCCGTCGTGGTCATCCTCGTCCTCGCCTTCAGCGCGGGCTGGCCCGCCGCGGACATCATCAAGCTCTCCACCGCCCTGCTGGCCCTCATCGCCCTCATCGTCCGGGCGGGACCACACGACGGCGCATGACACCGGCGAGCGCCACAGCACCTCCGTCTCAGGCGGCACCCTCCGGGCGCGCTCACGGCTCGCGCCCAAAGGACCTGGGAAGACCTTCACCAAGCCGGGGAGCAGCGCGGGCCACGGTCCGCGCTGCTCCCCGTTTCCGGGAAGACGGACCGTGTGCCGTCTTCCCGGAAACGGAGAGGCGGTTACAGCAGCCCGATGAGTTCTGCCGGCCACCGTCCCCACAATTTCGAAGGCGGGGTACTGCGGAAGGATGTACCCCAGGGACATGGCGAGCACTGGGCCGAGCCCGCTGGACAACTCGATCGCTGATCGCTCGGTGTGCCGCGCGGACGACAGCATCTCCATCAAGACCAAGAAGGACAGGACTGCGGCGCCCGCGAAGTACCCCGCCAGCGGAGCGGGGAAGGCGCTTGGATCCACCCCCGCGCATGCCCCGGCGACCGCCCACAGGGTCGCCATGATGAGGCAGGCACCCAACCGGGTCACGATCCAGGTGCTGTCGAGCCCCGGTTCGGGCCGCGGAGGGCCGCCGGCAGGACGGCGCCACCGGGGTTGTTCACCGCGGGGTGTGCGATCAGCTGGCGTCGTGCTGGCTGGGGTCGAAGGTTTCGTCCGACAGCAGTCCGGCGGCGGCGCCGTCGAGGGCAGCCTGCATCTTGTGGGAGCGGGGCACCATGGTCTTTTCGTAGGCGCGGATGGCGTCGGCGATGGTGTCGTGGCCCGCGATGGCGAGGGCGAGTTCGCTTGCGTCGAGCATGGCGAGGTTGACGCCGACTCCGAGCGGGGGCATGAGGTGGGCTGCGTCGCCGAGCAGGGTGACGGTGGGGTTGGTCTGCCAGGCGTGCGGGACCGGCAGGGCGTAGAGGGGGCGGTCGACGTACGGGCCGTCGTTGTCGGTGATGAGGCGGCGCAGGCTGGGTGCCCAGTCGCGGTAGCGGTCCAGGAGCAGGGCGCGGATCTGCTCGGTGTCCTGGCTGTCCAGTCCGGCCTGGGTGAGCCAGTCGGCGGGGTCGGTCTGGATGATGTAGACGCGGATGTGGCCGCCGCTGTTGCGCTGGGCGAACAGGCAGCGCTCGCCGTCGGCCGCCATGGCACTACCCTGGCCGACGAAGTCGGCGATGAAGTGGTGCTTCGTCTCGACGTCGTTGAACCAGGCTTCGAGGTAGTTGATGCCGATGTGCTCGGGGGTGGCGGAAGAGAGCACGCGGCGGACCTTGGACCAGGCGCCGTCGGCGCCGATGACGAGGTCGGCCTCGACGACGCTGTCGTCGGTGAAGTGCAGCCGACGGGGGCCGCCGTCGGGTCCTTCGACGCTCTTGAGAGTGCGGCCCCAGTGGACGGTGCCGGGGGTGAGGGAGTTCAGCAGGAGATCGCGCAGCTGGCCGCGGTCGATCTCGGGGGCGGAGAACTGTTCCTCGGTGGGGCGGTGGTGGAAGCGGATGGTTGCGTCGGCGGCGTCGAACTGCCGCATCTCCTGGCCCTCGGGGCGGGCGAGGCGGGTGAACTCCTCCAGCAGTCCGGCTTCCTTCAGTGCGGCCTGGCCGTCCTCCTCGTGCATGTCCAGGGTGCCGCCCTGGTTGCGGTCCTCGGGACCGGAGGCGAGGTCGTAGATGGTGGCGTCGATGCCGTTGCGCTGGAGGATGCGGGCGCAGGTCAGTCCGCCAGGGCCGGCGCCGATGATGGCGATGCGGGGGGTGGGTGTGGTGGTCATGGTGATGCCCCGTTCCTGTGGTCCGGCACAGGCCGGACGGTGATACGTGGGTGTGAGGGGTCAGGCGGTGGCGGCAGCCCTGTCGGCGTCCGTATCGGCGGCGGGCGGTGGCCCGGTCTTCTTCAGCGGCACCTCGATCACGAAGAGCGCGGCGACGACGGCGGGGGCGCACAGGATCGCGGCGGTCAGGAAGATGTGGCTGGTACCGGTGGAGACCGCCTGGAGGTAGGCGTCGCCCGCGGCCGGGTTGGCGCCCTGGAGGGCGCGGGTGAACAGGGAGCCGAAGACGGCGACGCCGAGGGAGCCGCCCAGGGTGCGGAAGAGGTTGATGGAGCTGCTGGCGGCGCCCATGTCCCGCAGGGTGACGCTGTTCTGGGCGATGGTGCCTGCCATCTGCATGGCGAAGCCCAGGCCGATGCCGACCAGCACCATGTAGGCGCTGGTGACCAGGCGTGAGGTGTCGGCGTCCATGGTGGCCAGCAGGCCCAGGCCGGCGGTCAGGAAGAGCGTGCCGAGCACGGGGAAGATCTTGTAGCGGCCGGTGGAGGACATGACCTTGCCGGCGATGGTCGAGACGATGAGGACCGGCACCATCATGGGCAGCATCAGCAGGCCCGAGTTGGTCGCCGAGGCGCCCTGCACCGCCTGCTGGAACAGCGGCAGATACAGGCCTGCTCCGAAGGTGACCACGCCGACGGCGAGGAGGATGGCCATCGCCAGGGGGAAGTTGCGGTGGCCCGTGAACACGGTCATCGGCACCAGCGGCTCGGCGGCTCGCTTCTCCGCGAGGACGAACAGCACCAGGCCGAGCACGGCCGCGGCGCCGAGGCCGAGGATCTGCCAGGAGGTCCAGGCGTAGGTGGTGCCTGCCCAGCTCGCGGCCAGCACCAGCGCGCAGATGGAGACGGTGAGCGTGGCGATGCCGGGCCAGTCGAAGACGACCTTGCGGCGCTGGGCGGGTACATGCAGCTTCCAGCCCAGCCACACCAGGGCGAGCAGGCCGATGGGCAGGTTGATGTAGAAGGCCCAGCGCCAGTCGAAGTGGCCGGTGATGAACCCGCCGAACAGCGGGCCGCCGACGGTGCCGATCGCCATGACGGCGGCCGTCATGCCCTGGTACTTGCCGCGCTCGCGCGGCGGGACGAGCGCGCCGATCAGGGCGAACGCCCCGGCTCCGATACCGCCGGCTCCGATGGCCTGGATGACGCGGAAGGCGATCAGCTGGTCCATGGACTGCGCCGCGCCGCATAGGGCGGACCCGGCGATGAAGACGGCGATCGAGGTCAGGTAGGTGGACTTGCGGCCGACGAGGTCGCCGAGCTTGCCCCAGATGGGCGTGGTGACCGCAGTAACGAGGGTGTACGCGGTGACGACCCAGGAGATGTGCTCCAGACCGCCGAGCTCGGCCACGACGGTCGGCATGGCGGTGCTGACGACCATGTTGTCGAGCATCGACAGCAGCATCGCGAGCATGACGCCGAGCATCACCCAGCGCACGTTCTTGGGCGGAGCGGATGGTTCGAGGGCCGTTGCGGGGGCGGATGCGGGCATGACGGATCACTCCTTCCGGAGACAAAGAGGGGGCGCGCAGAGAGGCGGGACAGATCCAGGAGCCCGCCACACCAGAAAAACACAACCGATCCATAAGTGCAACGGTGCAACTTTTTTAACCGTGCCACTAATGGTGTAGGCTGAGTGCATGCCCGACGACAGAAATGCAGCGCCCGCCCCGACAGGCCGCCGTGAACGCAAGAAGGCCGCCACTCGACAAGCGATCGCCGACGCAGCCCTGCGCCTGTTCCTGGAGCGTGGCTACGACGACGTCGGCATCCGCGAGATCGCCGACGCCGCGGACGTGTCCACCACCACGCTCTTCAAGCACTTCTCGGGCAAGGAAGCACTTGTCTTCGACCAACAGGACGAGATGAAGGCCCACCAGCTCGACGCCGTACGCAACCGCCCGGAAGGGCAGTCCGTCCCCACAGCCCTGCGCGAGCACGCCCTGAACTACCGCCTGCTCACCCACGGAGACGACCCCGACATCAACGCCTTCCTCAACCTGGTGACCAGCACCCCGGTACTGCTCGACTACCAGCACCACACCTGGCTGGAGAACACCGCCCCCCTGGCACAGGTCATCGCCGAGGAGAGCGGCCTTCCCGCCGACGACCCCGCCAGCACTGCCCTCGCCCGCTTCGCCCTCGAAGCACCCCGCATCGCCCGCGGCCACCCCGACAGCGCCGCGGCCCTCAACGCCGCCTTCGACCTCCTCGAACACGGCTGGCAGAACACCGCCCCGGCCTGACCAGCACAGCAGCGCGAGCAGTCGCCACACCGCCCTGCCCGGCACCGGGTCGCCGGCACGGCCCAGTCCCAGTTATGGCAGGGACTCACTCCTCCCCGTTGTCGTCCTCGTCCCCGGCGTGTCCAGCTCCGGCGTGTCCGGGTCGCGCAGCGGCCGCAGGGCACCTGGGGCCGCTGCGCTGGCCGTGAAGCTGTAGCGGCCGAGCAGGCTGAGGTTGCGGTGCTTGAGCGGGGAGAGCCGGGCGATGTCCTCGTCCCGGATCTACGGTGTTCCTTCGGCGCCGTCGCCGGAATGCGGCGAGGCGTACGAGGGGCGTTCCACCCAGCCCTTGTCGGACGACCAGCGAAGTGCGGACACCGGTGGCTCAATGACGGGTCTGACCCTGCCGTCTTCGAGTACGCGGACGTGGGTGAACGGGGTTCGGATGCTTCGTAGGTGGAGGGTGATGACTGTTCCGGCCGGGATGCTGCTGTCGAGGCGGCCGTTGGCGAGAGCGTCAGCGGTGACCCAGGAAGGGGGGACGCCGAGCCTGGCGGCGTAGTCGTACCAGGTGGGTCCTGCGGGGTGCGTGCTGCTGAGTTCGTCGCTGACCTGGACCATGCCCTGGAGGATGTGTGAGTGGCGGGCTTCGAGCGCGGCTTCACGACGTTCGCGCTGTCGGAGGTAGAGGGCTCGTAGCTGCCAGAGGGCCAGAGCGGTGAGGCCGGCCGGGGCGCCGTACAGCAGGAGCGTGAGAGTGAGCCCGAGGTCGAGCGACTCCGGCTGGCCGTCGGAGCTGGCTTCGACCCAGGGGATCTGTGCGCCGATCTGTTCGGCGAGTTTGCGGGTCCACTGGGTGAGGACGATGAGAACCACGAGGGAGAGGGCGAGGAGGGTGGTGAGGGCGGTCTGGGCCCGCCGGATGTGGGTGGCGACGGTTCCCCGGTGGATGCCGGTGAGTTCGGCGATCTCTGCGTGGGTGTAGCTCCAGCCGTGGCTGAGCATGATGAGGCGGCGTTGCTGGGGGGAGATCTGCTGGAGGGCGCGTTCGACGTCGACGACGGTGTCGGTGTCCTGTTGGACGGCGGAGACCCATAGCGGCGCGCGGTAGGGGGCGGCGGGGTCGGTGGGGTCGAGGGGGACGCTCTCCTTGCGGCGGTCGAGGTCTTGGACGCGGGTGCGGATGACGGTGCAGAGGTAGGCGTAGAGCTCGCCGGTCTGGATCTTGTCGCGGTTGGCGACGGTGATGAGGTAGGCGTCCTGGACGACGTCCTCGGCGTCGGCGCGGGAAGCGGGCAGGTTCTCGGCGGCGAGCTCACGCCGGGCGAGGCCGTGGAGCGCTCGGCGCTTGTCCTGGTAGACAGCGAGCAGACGTTCGGCGAAGGAGTCCTCGGACGCGACCGGCGCCACCGCGGCGGCGGCATGGGGGCGGGTGGCTCCGGTGCGGGCGGGGCCGGCGGCGGGGTGCATGGTGCTCCTTTCGGGGGTGCTCGCGCGGCGGTGGTGCGTGAGCTGTTCACCGGGGGAGGGGGATGGGAGCGGTGTCTGCATGACACGGTCCGGCGCCGGATGTTCCTCTGCCCTCGGCGCGACCGGGTGCGCGCATGCTTACGGCGCTCCTTCGGCTCCGTCTCCGCCGTAGCCGCGTCCTGTCGGCTGGTTGTCGTAGGGGCGGTATGAGCTGGAGTAGGGGGTGCGGGAGGGGAGGGTGTTGCGGGGGGTGTCGGCGATGATGCCGTCGACGATCCTGTCGCTGAATCTGCACAGGAGGGCGATCCGTGTGCCGGGGGGCTGGCGTGTGTCTCCGTGGTAGAGGGTGTCCAGGGTGATCCATTCTTCGGGGATGCCGAGGTGGGCGGCGTAGTCGGCGGGGGTGGGTGCCATGTGGGGGCGCCGTGCGGCGAGTTCGCCGGTGGTGTTGATCATGAGGTTGAGGACTTCGGTGTGGCGTGCGCGTTCCGCGCTGCGGCGGGCGATTCGTCTGTACTCGAAGAAGTAGATGAGGGCGGCCGCTGCGAGGAACGCGGCGAAGGCGAGGACGGGAACGGCGAGGGTGGGGCCGCCGAGCCAGGGTGCGGAGCCGATGTCGTACCAGCGGGGCCGAGTGCTGCTGCGGGGGAGCCAGTTGATGAGGGCCGTGACGATGACGGCGGCGACGGCGGCACCGATGGTGAGGGCGATTTTGGCGCGGCGGATGTGGGTGGCGACGGTTCCGCGGTTGAGGCCGGTGATCTGGGCGATCTCTGCGTGGGTGTACTCCCAGCCTTCGGCGAGCAGGATGAGCCGGCGCTGTTGGGGGGAGAGCTTGCCAAGGACGCGGCCGGCCTCTCGTTCGGCGTCGAGCGCGGCGTCGATGTCCAGTTCGACGTCGGAGACCCACAGTGCCGTGTGGCCTTCGGCGGTGGGGGCGGTGGTGTCGAGGGGCGCGGCGGCCTTGCGGCGGCTGAGGTCGCGGACGCGGTTGCGGATGACGGCGCAGAGGTAGTCGTAGACGCTGTCGATCTCGGTTCGGTCGCTGTTGGTGAGGACGATGACGAGGGCGTCCTGGACGATGTCCTCGGCGTCGGCGCGGCAGGACGGGAGGTTCTCGGAGGCGAGCTCGCGCCGGGCAAGGCGCCGGAGCGCCTTGCCCTTGTCGTGGTGGACGGCCTGGAGCCGTTCGGCGAAGAGGTCAGACACGGCGGCCTGTGCCCTTCTTGTCCGCGGTGGTGCGGGTGGCGGGGAGGGTGGCGCGGGCGCGGATGAGTTCGGCTTCGCCCTGGGCGCGGGCAAGGTCGGCGAGGACGTGTGCGTGGATGACCTCGGTCTCCCCCCGGGTGTGGCTGCGGTCCTGGAGGATCTTGATGAGCTTGTCGGCGAGCGGGACGAGGACGACCAGGACGGCGGCGATGACGAGTTCCATTGTGTTCCTTCCGGCGGGGCTCGCGCGGCTGTTCCGCGCAGGCCGTTCACACAGGAAGGGGCGTGGGGGGCGGGTTCTGCATGACAGGCCGGCGGGGGTTTTTCGGGGCGGGGCGCGGCGGGGGAGGGTCGGAAAAGAATCTTGGGCGGGGTGTCATGCAGGAGCCGTCCCCGTCCCCCTTCACCGGCAGGGGCCCTGACGTCCGCACCGCACTGAACCTCAATAACAGCAAACTGCCGAAACCCGCGACCAGCCCCTCCCGGCAGCCCGGAGCGCCCCCGCCCCACCCCGGTGCCCCGCCTTGTCCGTATCGGGACGTCACGTACGACTCGGCTCGACACGAGCCGACACGAACGGCTGGCCGGACGACGGGGCGGGGAGGCCGTGGTGGCCGAACCGGTGCAGAGCTGGCGTCTAGGGTCGGGTCATGGAGTCGGACGAGGCACTGGAACCGTTGCGCCGGGTGCTACTGGAGCGTGGGCCCGTCGGCGATCCGACGACGGTCGCCGCGGCGGTGGAGGCCGCTCAGTCTGCTCTGGCCGGCGGGGTGGACACCCCGCGCCTGTGGGAGCTCGGCGTGCTGCCCGAGTGGGACGCTTTGGAAGCGCGTCACCTGCTGTCGGAGCTGGAGCAGGAACTCTGGCCTGCGTTGCGGCTGCCGGTCACCGCTGAGGCTCGCAGCCTGGCGCTGGCCCGGTACTGCCTGCGGGACCTGCTGGACGGCCGCCTCGAACCGTTGGCGGCGGCCGAGCGGATCGGCTACGAGCTATGGCATCCCGACGATCCGGAATCCCCGCTGTGGCCGGTCCGCAGTTGGCTGCACCGCGCGGAGGACCAGCTCGAGTGCTGCGGAGGCCCGTCGAAGGAACTGCTGACTGAACTGCACGCCCTGGCAGTTCAGCTGCTGGCCGGCCCGCTCGCCTGACAATTGACAGCCCGGCAGCGTTTCCCGCTTCGGTCAAGATTACGTGGCAGAGGACATGGGCGATACGCTCAAGACCATCACACGAACTGCCGCAAGAACGGCTCTACTAGGCTGTTCCCCGAGCCTCACCGAGGACACGGATGGACACCCCGAACGAGCCCGAGCCCCAGAACAACAACACGCACGATGTCGTCGTCTATACCTTCCTGGCGCTCGTCGTCGCCGGCGCCGCGACCGCTCTTTGGGCTCCCAAGAAGAGCGACCGCGGCTTCCGGCTGCTCAACTGGCTGGGACCCTTCTTCAAGGCCGAGCCCGAGGCTCCGGAATCCGACCTGTAGGCGCCGGTTCCCGGACTACCTCAGGCCGCGGCGACGTACCCTGACGGTCGAGCCCGACCCCGCGGAGACCGCAGCCGATGAACACCCCCCAGCGAACGGCCCCCACCAGCCAATTCCCCTCCCGCGCCGCCCAGGCCATCGACACGTTTCTCGCCTCGCTCAACACCGCCTCCACCCGGCGCCAGCGCAAGGCCTTCCTCGACGAGTACCTCGCCTGGATCGCTGAAGCGCACGACCGACCCCGCAGCCTCGTCGCCACCGCCGAGCTCCTGGACGAGGAGAACGTCGCCCGGTGGCTACACGCAGCCGCCCAGGGACACACCCGGCGCCGCAGCAGCTCCCGCTCCGAGGCCTCCCAGAACTCCATGGCCGCCAGGGTCTCCACGGCCAACGCCTTCTCTGCCCACTACGGCCGCCCGCTCGACCTACGCCCCCCGGCCGGGCAGTTCGCCCCACGCCTCACCCCCGACGAGGCCCGGCGCGCCCTCCAGGCCCTCACCGAACTCCACCCCGTCGGCATCCTCCAGACCACCTGGGAACGCTCCGCCGCCGTCATCGCCGCCGCCCTCACCACCGGCGAAGGCCTCGCCGTCCTCCACCCCCTGCGCCGCGACGACCTCGACCTCGACCATCAGCCCCCGCGCATCCGCGTCCGTGGCACCTGGCACCCGATCACCGACGAAACCAGCGCCCACGCCCTTGAACGCTGGTCCCGAACCCATCAGGCCCTGACAGCCGGCCACCTCAAGGACCTGAAGGGCGGCGACGTCCACCAACTCTGGGTCACCACCGCCCCCGGCCGCCCGCGCGGCGGCGCACCGGCCCCGTCGGCCTGCCTGCCCGCCACCATCCGCACCCTCGAATCCGCCCACCGCAAGCTCACCGCGACCGTCCTCGGCACCCCGCTCCTCGTGGAGCAGTTCTGCAGCGCCGAGCAGCCCCAGGACGCTCCGCCCGTGTAAGTGGTTGTTGTCTTTCCGGGCTTGAGGGCTGCCTTTCCGCTGTTCATACATGGGGTCGGCGGTCTCGGGGAGTCGTGACGTGTCGTCGCTTGGGAGGAGGTCGGGGATGCCGTCGGTCGTGGGGCTGCTGGAACAGCGTGAGCTGACCGCTCGCCGTCGTGTTGACGCGCTGCGGGAGGAGGCGGACCGTATCCAGGCCGAGCTGGTCGCGGCCGAGCAGGAGTGGAACGAGTGGATCATCGCCCGCTCACGCGTCGGCGAGGTGCTGTCCCCGGGCGAAGAGAACGTCGTCGGCCCGGATGCCGCCGAGGAGCCGTCGGATCGCGGTGAGCCGCCCGCGCTTCCTGCATCTTCGCAGGCGGCGAAGCCGAAGTCGGTGGTACCGATGTGGCGTGTGGGTCTGGCCCGGTCGGCACTGTCGACGGACTACCAGCGCATCGTGCAGGCTCTCGCGGACCGGCGCCGGCTCGGTCAAGGCCCGCTGAATTGCCAGGAGATGGCCAGTTGCTTCGGCCTGGACCCGGTGCCCGCGAAGATCGAGGCGTTGCGGTCGAAGGCGAAGCGGCTGACAGCGCGCGGGTGGCTGGCCGAGCCGGCGCCGGGCCGGTTCACGCTCGCGAAGGCCGTGGCCGGGCCAGGCGGCGGGTCATGAGCATCGTCGCCGACCAGTAGACCATCGCCTCCGCGCTGCTGGTGGACCTCTCGAAGTCCCGCACCAGGCGGCGGCTCCGCATCAGATGGGCAAAGAACCGCTCCACGATCCGCCGCTTGGGCAGCACCACGAAGCCGCGCATGTCGTCACTGCGCTTGACGATGGCGAGGACCAAGGCGAGGACGGTGAGGCCGTACTCGACGAGGCTGCCCGTGCAACCGCCGTCGGCCCAGAGCAGGGCCAATCGGTGATGCGAGGCCGCGACCTGGGCAAGCAGGACATGGGCGGCGGCGCGGTCGCCGATATCCGCCGCGGTGACCATCACCCCCCAGCAGCAGGCCGAGGGTGTCGACCACGGCGTGCCGCTTGCGGCCGTTGACCAGCTTGCCGCCGTCGAAGCCCCGGTTGTCGGCCCCGACGACGGCGTCCGCCTTGACGGACTGGGAGTCGGTCACCCCTGCGCTCGGCTCCGGGTCCCGCCCGGCCCGCTCGCGGACCTTGCTGCGAAGCCGGTCGTGGAACTCCTTGACCAGACCATGGTCGCGCCAACGGCGGAAGAACGCGTAGACCCGGTCCCACGGCGGGAAGTCGGCCGGCATCGCCCGCCACTCCGTTCCATTGTCGACGAGGTGGCGGACCGCGTCCAACATTGCGCGGTGGCAGTACGCCTCCGGCTGCCCGCCCCGCCCGCGCAGCCGGCCCGGCGCTGGCAGCAGCGGCCTCACCACCGCCCACTCTGCATCGGACATGTCCGTCGGGTAGCGGCGCACACGGACCCCGTGGTCGGAGGCGTTCCCGAACCGGTGTGCCAGACAGTCACACCCGAAAGTGACCGAAGTGGACCCCGTTCCCGCGATGCCGTACGAATGCGACAACAGGGCCTCCTGGGCCGCTCTTTGGCGTAGACACCCCTCGAGCTACCAAGAGGCCCTGCTTTCATGCACAACGACTGCCACACTCACTCGATCGAGACTCCCGTTCGACCAGCGCCCCTCAAGATCGGACAGCCAAGCCGCTGAGTACTTCCAAGCGCTGTCTGCACCGCTCGTGTGAGGATGGTCGGCATGTCTGCTCGTGCACTGAGCTTCGGCGCAACCGCGAAAGCCTACGAAAGGTTCCGGCCGGGGTATCCCAAGGAGCTCTTCGACTTGGTGATGACGTACGCGGGCCGGCCGGTCCGGACGGCCCTGGAGATCGGTGCGGGGACCGGCAAAGCAACCCGCCTGTTCGCTGACCAAGGGGTCACGATCACGGCGACGGAGCCCGACGCCGCCATGCTCGCCGAGCTGAACAAGACCGTGCCCCCGAACGTGACGACAGTGCGGGCCGCATTCGAGGACCTGCGGTCAGGTGAGACCTATGGGTTGGTCTATGCAGCGGCAGCCCTGCACTGGACACGCCCGGAGGGTCGGTGGTCAAGAGCGGCCGCGCTACTGGAACCGGAGGGCGTGTTCGCCTCATTCGGCGGCCAGGTTCAGCTGGCTGACCCAGCTGTTGCGGAGGCTGTGCGTGCGGCGCGGGCGCCGTTCCTGGAAAGCGACGAGGTCCCATCTCCCGACGGGACTGCTCCTGGCGAGGAAATGCAGTGGCCGGGTACGGAGCTGCAGCAGTCTCCGTTGTTTCTCGACGTTCAGCAGGCCGTCGTCAAACGGCGCTTGACAATGAGCGCTCCTGATTACGTCGGCTACCTGTCGACCGTCTCGGCGTATCTCCAACTGCCTCCGCCGAAGAGACAGCAGGCGTACAACGCGATCACACGGGTCCTGCCCGAGAGGGTCGAGATCTCCGCCGACATCATCGCCCATCTCGCGCGTCGACGATCCGAGTAGCGTCGACACTCCACTCTGAGGGGACCACGGCGAGCTACACGCGATGATCTGCGCCGAGACGGCCATGTACGCCGCCTTCTCCTGCCCGGCACCCACCTCGGTCACCCGATACAGAGACTTTCGTTCGAGCGACACTGCTCAAGATCGGAACAACAACAGCCACTGAGATCATGTTCGCAACGGGATCGCTCTGCTCTGCTCCTCGTGCCTGCGGGGATGGTTCCCAGCTGCCGATGCCCCGCGCATCGCTCTGGGCTCCCGGTCCTGCTTCTCGGCGGTGATGGGCTCTGGTGGGTCATGGCGGCGATCCGCCGCTGCTCCTCGCTCGCGCGGGGATGGACCCATGAATCTCAACGTGCCTGTCACAGGAAAGCACCGCTCCCCGCACCTCAACGAACACACCGAACCGGCCGTCTTCATGAGGGTCGCCACCAGCGCCTGAACTCACCCGCACTGCCGGCCCGCGGGCGGACAGGCAACCAGCAAGACGAGGGCAAAAGCGGGATGCCGCCAGGACTACGGCGCCGGCTCGTAAGAGACGACCGTCGCCGGACAGTCCTCGGCGAGCCCCAGCAGCACCTCCCGCTCGGCCTCATCAGCGGCCAGGTCCCAGCGCAGCTTCGTACCGACCCAGATCGCGGCACAGGCGCAGTGGCAGGAGGCGTCCGACGGCAGCCACTCGGCCGGATCCTTGTCCGCCTTGCTGCGGTTCGAGGCCGCGGTGACCGCGATCAGAGTGTCGGGACTGTCCTGGTCGTTCGCGTACGCCTCACGCCGCGCCGCACCCCACGCCGTCTGCTCAGTTGGCAGGGAGCGTCATTCGAGAGAGCGGTATCCCGTGAGCTTCGGTGCCTACTCCTTCGGCTCCGTGCCTGTGTGGGATGAGCGTCGAGGCCGGTTCTGCCAGGAGTGTCAGTGCTGCCCGGCATAGTGCTGGGCATGATCAACAACTTGCAGAGCATCGACTGGGCGTCCTTGGGCCACGCCTACGGGGCAGCCGACGACGTTCCTGGATGGTTGTGCGGCATGGTGTCGCCGGACGCTGAAGCGCGAGAGAAGGCGTTCGGCAGCTTCTACAACAGTGCGCTCCACCAGGGGAGTGTGTATTCGAGCACGGTGGCCAGTGTGCCGTTCCTGTTCGCGATGGCGGATGACCCGGCGACGCCTGACCGGGCGGAGGTCGTCGCACTGCTGCTCAGCATCGGTCGGGAGGCGGTGGATGCCGAGGAGGTCTACGCCGTGGTCTGCGGCGAGAACGGGGAGGATTCCACGATCTACCCCGACACCGCGAACCTGATGCGGGCGCATGCCGACGCCTTCATCGCTTACGCCAGCGACCCCGACCCCCGGGTGCGCAGGGCTTCGATCGAGGGGTTGGGGCTCTTCTTGGAGGACGCCGAACGGGCGGTGGGACTCTTGCAAGAACGCCTCGTGCACGAGAGCGGTGTCGCCGAGCGGGTGCTGGTGGTGCAGACGATGGCGGACCTTGTCCTTCGTCTGCCTGCGGCCGCAGCGCCGGCGAGGGCGTGGTTCGACGCGCTGGCCGACAGCGGTAGCACGGATGCGGACACCCGTCTGGCGGCGCTCGCCCACCGGGCCCGCTGCGCTCCCGATTCCATCGACGACCGGACAGTGCCGGTCATGATCGAGTTGCTCCGCCGGGTCACCCCTGCACCCCCGCCCGAACAGGACCCGGCGCCAGACGACCGGAGGCCCTCACGGCTGTGTGCATGTGAGACCGAGGCGGAGGGCAATCCGACTGTTCCCGGGCACGTCGCCGCAGCATTCGACGACCTCGAACGCCACGGCCGGATCCATGCCCCCACCACCCCGCTTCTGAAAGCCCTTCATGAGGCACTGGGCGCGCGGTTCGACGACCGAAAGGCGCTGCTGACCGAGCAGCTGCGCAGTGCGGACCGGGCCACGCGGTACGACGCCACCGACATGGCCCGTCGTCTGATCGCCTCCTGGCGGGGTGACCACACCGATCTGGTGCGGCTGATCGGCGACTGCCTGCAGCCGGGCGACTCCTACACCTCCGCGGCAGCGGCCGAAGCGCTCGCCGCCCTGGATCGCCTGGCCGAGCCCGCCCGCGAAGCCCTCGCCGCCTACGTCAGCAACCAGCTCACCGAGCACCGGTCCGATGCATGGGCGAGCCCGCACCGCGGGCTGCGCCGTGCGCACCAGCAAGCTGTCGTGGCGCTGGCCGGCCTCAGAGACGAACGAGCCCTGCCCAGCCTGCTGGTCGCACTGGACACCGGCACCGACGCCTGGCGCGCGGTGACAGTGGCCGGGCGCCTTCCTCAGTCCGCTGCCGAACTCGCTCCCAGGCTCATCAGCCGTTTCACCGCCATCAACCCTGACTCCGGCGATTCCTACGGTTTCGGGTTCAATTCCTTCACGGTCGCCCTCTCCCAACTCGGTGACCCGGCGGCCATCCCGGCGCTCACCGCCGCCCTGCAGAACGCGATCCAGCACAAGCAGTCGCACCTCGCGGAACCCATCCTGAAGGCGCTCGCCTCGTTCGGTCCCCGTGCCGAAGCCGCTCTGGACGCGGCCCGCCGCCTCAGCGAAGCCGACGACCTCTCCCTGAGGACAGCGGCGCTGTGCGCGGTCTGGGAGATCGGGCGCTGCCCCGAGGAGGTAGTGCCGCTGCTGGACCGGCTTCTGGAGACACGCTGTGCAACGGACGCGATCGACCTCGCCGGCCGGATCGGCCCTGCCTCCGTCCCCGTCCTGCCGCGCCTGCGGCAGATTCTCGACGAACAACTCGCCGAGAACGCGCGCAACGAACGGAACGGTTCGAGCGTGCTGAACGACTGGTGGACCATCATCCGCGTCGCGTCAGCGCTATGGGAGATAGGCGGCGCCAATCAGACGGACACCGTGCTGCCAGTGCTGCTGGCCGCCTGGAAGAACGACGACTCCAGCGCCCACGCCGTCGTCGCGTGCCTCGACCGCATGGGCCCGGCCGCCCACCCCGCCCTGCCTCAAGTCCACGCCGCTCTCGCCCGGCCCCACCGCTACGAGCAGCTGTGGACCGGCTCCGTCGCTCTCGACCTGGAGATCGAGCACACCTGCCGGACCATCCTGATGCGTCTGCAGGATCATGCGGAGCCCACCCTCGCCGAGCAGGCATAGGCGCCATCCGCTGTGTGTGCAGTGCTCAGGCCCTGCACACAGCCGGACGGCTACGGGGCGGGGGTGTAGTGGACGACCGTGGTCTCACACGCCTCCGCATACACCTTCAGGGCGTCGGCCTCGGCCTGGTCCGCGGCCAGGCCCCAGCAGAGCTTGGTGGCGGTCCACTCACCGGTGTAGCGGCACTGGGTGTCCGGGCGCGGCGGCATCCAGGTCGACGGGTCCTGGTCGGCCTTCTGCCGGTTGGTCCGCGCGGTGACCGCGACCAGCGAGACGGCGGCGTCCTGGTCGTTGGCGTACGCCTCACGCCGCTTCGCATCCCAGGCGCTGGCCCCAGCTGGCAGGGGACGTCACTCCAGAGGTGCGGTATTCGGAGCCCCCAAATCACAGCGATGACTCTGCCCGGTGACGACCGGCGCTTGGCGGCAGCTGGTCTCACTGAGCATCAATGAGGCGCAGCCATCCGCTTGAGGACCACTGCCCCGAACCGCAGTCTCTCTCGGTCGAGGCGCCAACTCAGCTCGCCGGCCAGCTCTTCGAGGCCCTCAAGACCCATTCCACGGTAGGCGCGGGCGGGCAGCGAGATCGTCTCGTCAGAACTCTGAGAGTTTTCCGCGATGGCCCGTCTCAGAGCGAAGCCTGCACGCTCCCGCCACTGCTCTGGTGTGCCGTTCAGCTCCAGCTTGTACTGACGCCGGGACAGCAGGAAGCCGTCACCATACGGATCCTTCGGCACCCCCTTCGGCGTGCCGCCGAACAGAGGTGACCCACCGCCACCACCGAAGAGCAGCAGGACCGTCATCACGGTGAAACCGATGGGAAGGTAGAACCACTGCAGATAGAACTGGCACCGCAGCCCCCAGGCCGAGCGCGGCGGCAGCGGTCCATGGCCGATCGCGCCTGATGTCCCCGCGCGCGAGTTCCCACTCATGAACAGCCCCCACTTCCCGCCCTGACGCATTGCCGTCTACGTGCATCATGCCGAGGACCCGACAGATCTGCCACGACACCCCCTCCGGGTTCCCGGCCCCGCGGGCGGGGCCACCTGTCGTGGCGGCAGATGAAGCCGACCCAGGCCAGAACCCACGACGATCACGCTGGCCGACGATCCCGCGTAGACCTTGCCCCTGGTCTCTTCCTGGCCGGCCCGCGTAGCCCGGCACAGCGCTCGGCGTCTGATCAGGAGGCGGCAGTACGGTCGAAGCTGGTGACGTTCAGCTTCACGCCCTCTGTACTCTTGAGCGTCGTCGGAAACTCACCGTTCGCCCTCTGGCCGGGCTGGACGTCGGTCTCCAGCTGAGTTCCGTTCGCCACCCGGGTGCCACTGGCGTCGATCGCTTCCCAGTCCCACGAGTAGTTCGACTTCTTGCTGCTGCTGTTCTTGATCGTCCAAACCAGCCAGACGTCGGTGATGCCGGCCTGCGAACGGTCGTCGAGCTTGAAGCTGACCAGATCAGCTCGTTCGCTCGCGCCCCCCGGAGACCTCTGGGCGCTGGTCTCTCCCTCCGGGGCAGGTGTGCTGCTCTCATCGCTGCTGCATGCAGTACCAAAGGCCAGACCCGAGGCCGTGACCACGGCGATGAGCGCTGAAGAAAAGGCGTGACGACGGTGAACGCGCATGGCTGCTCCTCCTCGTCCCTCCATCTTGCGTTGCAGCCGCCCAACTATCGACTCGGCAGCCTTCACCGCCCTCCTCGCCCTTCCGCCCCACCAGGCAGCCCGCCTCCTCGAAGTACAGGCCGCCGGCACCACCAACCGCGACCTCCAGCAGGCCACCGCCGACGCCCTCGGCGAGGTCTACTTCCGCCAAGGCCGCTCCCGCGCCCACGGCCTCGACGTCGAGCTGACCGACACCGAGCAGTTCGCCTTCGAGCTGTATTGATCAGAAACGGCTCGGGTTCTGATCACCATGAGGGGCCTTCACCGGGGTCGTCTGATCCGCTTCGATGGTCCTGGCCGCCTCGGCTGCTTCCCGGAAGGTGACGACCGCCTCGCCGTTCTCCCGCGCCCATGCGGTGAGCATCCGGATGGGTTCCTCCAGGGTTCGCCCGAGATCGGTCAGGCCGTACTCCACGCGCGGCGGCGCCTCGGCGTACGCGTGCCGCTCGACGAGCCCGTTGGCTTGGAGCCGGCGCAACGTCTGGGTCAGGACCTTGCGCGAAATGCCACCGCTCAGCTCGACCAGTTCGCCGTGGCGCAACGGGCCGTCGGTCAGTGCGAAGAGCGTGACCATGGACCACTTGCTGGCGATGATCTCCATGGCCAGGAGAGCGGGACAGTCGGCGAGGAAGGCAATTCCGGGGCGCAGGCTCATGCCCCCGAAGGTTACCTGGAGGTACCTGTCGGCCGCCTATCGTCGTCGAGGTGCGCACGCCCCTACTCGCCCCTCGCACGATTGAGGTTTCAGCCATGTTCGTCTCCCTGACCGTCGTCACCGTGTTCATGGCGGCGCTTCTCCTGGTATCGGCCGGGGCCAAGTCTCTGCGGACGCGTCACATCACAGAGCAGATGTCCACCCTCGGAGTGCCGCAGAGCATGATGGGTTTCCTGATAGGCGCTCAGGTCGCGGGCGCGGCCGGTGTGATCGCCGGACTCTGGTGGGGACCCGTCGGAATTGCCGCCGCGATCGGCCTGACGCTCTATTTCGCTGGGGCGGTCGCCTTCCACCTGCGTGTCGGCGACCGCAGGGGCGCGTCGCCGGCGGTGGTCCTCACTATGGCCTCCATCGCCCTGATCGTGCTGCGTGCTGCCACCCTCTGACAGGGGACAGCCGGTCTGGCACCGGCCTTGATCGTGCCGAGCGAGGTCGGTCTCCGATGAGGACGACCACCGTCGATCATCGTGAGTTGTGTCGACAGACGAAGATCAGCCGGTGGCCGTGGGCCACAGCGCAGACCCTGCTCAGTGGCACCTACGAGATCAAGGGGTACGAGGAGGGCCCGCCGCCCCTGTGTGGCTGAACGGCCGCCCTGGCAAGATGGCCCGCCCGGCCCTGTCCACCTCGTCGGGCCGTACCTCCTGCTCTCCGCACGCGCGGAGATGGCCCCGCCGCCGCGCAGCAGCCCCCGGCGATCGGAACCTGCTCCCTGTGCCTGCGGGGATGGCCCGGGCGGCTGTCGTCTGCCACCAGAACGTCAGTGGTCCTGCCACGGGAATGCCAGAAGGACGCCAGCGTACTGCCGCCTTGCACGTCCGCTCGTGCACGTCCCGCCAGCCTCCAGACACGGTAGTCGGTGCGGACTTTCACCAGTACCGGCCACAGGCTGGTACTCCGCAGGGGCGAGGCTGGTCGAGGCCCGTGAGTACTGGCTAGGTACGGTGCGGAAGGAGCACGAGGAGGACGGATTGGACGAGCAGAGGTCGGCGGGCGGTCTAGTGCTGCGCCTGAAGGAGCTAGCGGATGGCCTTGCGGACCCGGACCGCGACCTCGATGACCTCGCGGCGATCGAGGCGGAGTTCGTAACCGCTGGACGACGCGAGCTGATTCCCTCCATCGAGGCGTATCTTGCGGCCGCCGTGGAAGCGGGCGACTGGTACGCCAGGCATGTGCTCGCGCGGATCCTGGCCAAGACGGCTGGCCGCACGTCGCTGGCCAGTCTGTTGCGCGCATACTCCCGGGATCTTGGTGACGACCAGAACTCTCTCTCGACGACGCTTTGCGTATGGGCGAGGGAAGATCCGGCTGCCGCGCGCGAGATCTTGCTGCTGTACGCAGTCAGCGGCGATGGGGATCTTCGCCGGGCGGCGATCTGGCTGCTCGGATTCGTCCCCCAGCCCACCGATCTCAACCTGCTCGCCCTCGCCGCGCACGACTCGGACGAGCAGATCCGGCGCGCGGTCGCGGGCACGCTCGAAAGCCACGGAGCAGACCCGGCCGCCGTCGATCTGCTGTTGGACCTGCTGGACGACTCCTCCCCGCAGGTACGAATCAGCGCCCTCAGCGCTCTCGGCTTTATCCGGGAACCCAGAACCCTGCGGAAGATCCGTCTCCTCGCGAACGACGGCACTCCCCGTGTGCGTGCCTGGGTCGCGATTGCCTTGGGCCGCTTTCCCGCCCTGGAGCCCGCAGACCTCTCGACCTCGGCCGTCCTCGCCCGGCTGGCGGCGGATGCCGACCCATATGTTCGTGAACGGGCAGCCGAGGCTTGTCACCTCAAGCCCCTCCAAGGCTGACGAACGCTGCGTGCCCTGCCGACGGGTGGTCGGCCGAAGCCGATGTCGTCACCGGCGGCTTTCTTTCAACTGGGCCGGAACTCGGGAGACCCGTAGTTCCTTCAGGTCGGGGATGTGCTTGTAGAGGGTGCCGACGGAGACCCGAGGAGGGCTGCGATGGTCTCGATGCTGTTGTCCGGGTTGGGCAGCATGTCGCGAGCGGCGCGCAGCAGCTTGTCGTTGACGACGGTGGGTCGGCCGCCGACGCGCCCGCGGGCCCGTGCGCCAGGTCTCGGAGTCCCGCTGGACCATCCGCTCCTTGCGTCCGTAAGGATGATCCTTGCGCTCTCAGAACGAGCTCGCGACGAGGCTTCTACTCCCTGTATCCGTGGGGTTGGCCTCGTGACCGGCCTCGGCGACCTGTACGTTATCCGCTGCTCCCCGCACCCGCGGGGATGGACCCAAGGGCGTCGAGGTGTCCGCTGGGGCGGCAGACCAGTACCGACCGCAGCCTGACATCACCGCCCCGACCACCGGAACTGCTCGTCCTCCGGTTCCACCCGCCGCTCCAGCCCCCCTGCGGTGACCAGCTGAAGAAGCACCTCGTGAAGAGCGTTCCCCAACGGGTTGTCGGTCCAGAACACGCCCTTGACCTGTGTGAACGTCACAGATTCGTCAAAGATCCCCAGCGAACGGCCCATCACGAAGGCCGCACCGTCCCCATCAGTCCATCCAGCCAAGCCCTCGGAAAGATCCACAAGCCGATCCTGCCAGCGCACGCCCCAACCCGGTGAACCTTCCCGGTCACAGCACCAGCCAACGCCATGAGAGCGCGGCACCGCCCTCGATCCCGCGGCAGCGACCAGAAGGGGCTGGGACGCAGCCGACCGCTCCCGTCGCCGAACAGGCACACATCCCCGAAATTGTCGGGAACGCGTCACCGCCTGATGCTGCTTTCCCACGACACTGGGCGACGGCCGGAACGCCTGGCAACGTGATGCCGCACCGGGAGCCACCGCAGGCGCCCGCCGAACAACCCACTCCGCAGGGCCCGTTCGACACATCCGGCCCACACTTCACTCCAGAGCCACCCCCGGGGGAAGCATGTCTCTTCGCAGCCGACTCACACGCCGCGCCCGCCTCACCGTCATAGGCGTGACCGCGGGCGGCGTCGCCGCAGCCGTGATCGCGGTCGTGCCGTCGCTCGTGGACGGCCCGACCCCGGCTCCCGTGACGGTCGCCGCCGACACCGCCTACGGACCCGAGCCCGAGGCCGACGGCAAGCTGGTCACCCAGCCGAACGAGCTGACGACCATGGCCACGTCCGCACTCTCGCCCGACACGATGATCAACCGGGCGCGCACCTGGCTCACCGCCAACAACGGCAAGCCCGTTCCGTACAGCATGGAGCGCGTCTGGAAGGACGGTTACCGTCAGGACTGCTCCGGCTACGTCTCCATGGCGCTCGGCCTGGGCAAGCCCGGCCTGAACACCGTCGGCCTGGCCGACTCCCGCAGCGGCGTCACCAAGCGACTGGGCAGCGTGAGCCAGCTCCAGAAGGGCGACCTGCTGATCGACTATCGCACCGACGACGGCGACTTCCGACACGTCGTGATCTTCGAGAAGTGGGCCGACGCCGCGCACAGCGCCTACTGGGCCTACGAACAGCGCGGTACCTACGGCACGACCCACAGACAGCTCAAGTACGGGCTCGGCAACGACAACTACGACCCGTTCCGCCCGATCAAGCTGGCAGGCGGTGGTGGTGGCCAGCTGCCGGCCCCGAGCGTCTCCTGGCCGGTCCTCAAGAGCGGCTCCCAGGGGGCCGACGTACGGACCGCCCAGCACCTGCTCACCCTGCGGGGCCACACGCTCGACGCCGACGGAGCCTTCGGCACGAAGACCCGCGCCGCCGTGATCGCGTTCCAGAAGTCCCGGTCCCTGGCCGCCGACGGCGTCATCGGCCCGAACACCTGGTCCCAGCTGGTCAAGACGGTCCAGCACGGCTCCTCCGGCCAGGCCGTGAAGGCAGCACAGGCGCAGCTCAACGTCTACGGCTACGGCCTCAAGGTCGACGGTGCCTTCGGCGCGAACACCAAGGCGGCGGTGATCGCCTTCCAGCAGAAGCATCGCCTGCAGGTCGATGGCGTCGTCGGCCCGCAGACCTGGCGCACCCTCCTCGGGAGCCGCTGACGGCGATCCCGCCACCACGCCCGACGGTCCCGCGGCGTACAGCTGGAGGGCCGTCGGGCGTGCCGCTCTGAGGATGGCGCCGGATCCGGTCGGCAGCGGTGCCGAGAACCCCACTTCTGGCGCGACCCCGTGGTGGTTCTGCTGTCTCTGCTGGTCAGCTGTAGTAGGCGATCTTCTCGTCCAGGACCTGCATGGCCCGGCGCAGTGCCGCCGCCCGCTGCTCCAGGGCCGTGCGGCGCTCGCGGAGGAAGGAGACCCGGTCCTCAGGGGAGTGTTCGGCGCGCAGTATGGCGACGAATCCACGCAGGTCCGTGATGCCGAGACCGGCCTCGCGGAAGCACGTGATCAGACCGATCCAGAAGAGGTCGTCCTCGGTGTACTCCCTGCGGCCGCCGGCGGTCCGTCGGATCGGGCCGATGAGTCCTTCGCGTTCGTAGTAGCGCAGCGTGTCGATGGAGACGCCGCTGCGCTCGGCGGTCGCTGCCGGGGAAAGGCTGGTCATGGGTCTCCTGGGTGACCTCTGGCTACCGCGCTTCGGCGAAGCGCGTCAGATGCTCATCGTCGAGCCGCACATGGCGTGCGGCGAGTGCCTCCTCGACGTGTTCCACCCGGCTCGCGCCGACGATGGGGTCGATCCCTTGCCGCATCAGCCAGGCGAGGACGATCTGGTTTGGCGTGGCCGAGAGGTTGCCGGCGATCTCCTCCAGGACGGCGAGCGTCCGGGCGGTCCCGGGATGATCATAGGTTTCCGGCATCGGCTTGTCCGCTCGCCCGTACGCTCCCCACATCAGTGAGCTGTACGACCACACGGAGAGTCCCTCCGCCCGGGCGAGATCCAGGTCCTCGGCGGCGAGCATCCGGTGACCGGCCTCCGCGAGAGGAGTGAGCGGGCGCGGCTGGACGAGGGAGTGGCGCAGCTGCAGGGCCGTCCACGGTTCCACGCCCTGCTCCCGTGCGAGCGACCGGGCGCGCTCGACGCGCCAGGCGGCGTGGTTCGCCGCCCCGACCCGTCCCGCCACTCCCTTGGCGACGAGTTCACCGAACGCGCCGACCGTCTCCTCCAGCGGCGCCGAGCGGTCCTCGGCGTGGGCCCAGAGCAGGTCCACGTGATCGACGCCGAGCCGCGCCAAGCTCTGCTCCACACCGGCGCCGATGGCTCGGGCGGACAGTCCCTCGGCGCTCTGTGGCCAGGAGTGCGGGACCAGCGGATTCTGCCGGACCTTGGTCGCGATCCGCACCCGGTCGCGCAAGCCCGGGCGGGCCCGCAGCCACGCGCCGATGACGCGCTCGCTCGCGCCGCCGACGCCGCTGGGGTCGGTCCAGAAGGAGTAGCAGTTCGCGGTGTCCAGCCAGCGGCCGCCACCTGCGACGAAGGAATCGAGGATCGCGAAGGCCCGGTCACGGTCGACGCGGGTGCCGAAGTCCATCGTTCCGAGGACGATCTGGGGGTCGTTGGTGTTCATGCCCTTCATGCTCGGACCTGGAGCGCGCTCCAGGTCAAGAGCCCTGGTATCGGACGTGCGGGCAGGCCCTGTCGGCCTTCGTGTCATCTCCTCGACGCCTTGTCCGGCCTGCGGGGGCGAGGTCCGCGGCGGTGTCGTCCTGGCATTCCAGTTGTGGTCCTGCCGGTACGACGAGGACCACCAGCCGCCCTCGGTGGCGACCGCGTAGGGTTACAACCGGTCGCCCTGGAGCAGGAGTTTGTCCCGTGCCAGGGCCCGTACGTCCTCCGGCGGCGCGTCGCCCGTCCAGCGGGGGGCGAGCGCGGTGCCGTGCGGCAGCCAGGCCGCTTCGAGGTCGTGGTCGAGGAGGTGCGCCCTGCCCAGTGCGGCAGCAGGGCGACGGCCAGCATGATCGACGTGGCCATCTGCAACGTGACACCGTCGTCGTCCGACAGGCCGACACTGTGGACCACAACGACATCGTCGCCGCGGTGCTGGACGGCGAAGCCACCGTGAAGCGACTGCGTCGCGAGGACGGCCACGTCTGGCTCATGCCGCATAACCCCGTATATGCGCACACCTCGGGCAGCCACGCCGCCATCCTCGGCAATGTAGTCGCAGTTCTGCGCATGCCGTAACTGTCACATTCCTGACTGTCGGTGGTGGGATGGCAGCATGCGACCCGAGCATTGCGCGACCAGGAACCACATCAACCTGTGGAACAACCGTGCGCTGCCGTCTGGGCCGGAGCGGATCCGGTTCTGGACGGTGCTGCGAGGCTCGCTCCTGCCGATCTTCCTCTGGACTGGCATCGCTGGCTTCGTCGGCTTCGTTCACAGCCCGCTCGCAGCGATGGTCCTCGGTGGGCTCTTCGCACTGTCGTTCATCGTGGGGTTCGGGCTACGTCGCAAGGCGCGGCACACGGCTCGCTGTAGCGTCTACGGCGCGCTGGGTGGAGTGTTCGACAAGTCCATGGCGGGGTTCTGAAGCGCTCCGGCGCAGAGAAGCCCGTCGTTTTAGGGCTCGCAGAGAATCAAGGTGTTGCTTCCCTCGGTTCGGCTCGTTGGTGTGGTATGCGCATATCTGACGAGGTCCGTGGTCAACTTGCTTTGAAATTCCAGGTGTTGTTCCCGCACCTGAACGAGCGGCAGCGCCGCCTGATGATGGGGGCCGAGGCCAGGATCCTGGGCCACGGCGGTATCCGGGCGGTCGCCCGGGCGGCTCAGGTCAGCGAGACCACCGTGCGCAAGGGAGTGGACGAGCTGGAGGCGGGGGCCGAACCGCTGGGCCGGGTCCGCCGCCCCGGTGGCGGGCGCAAGCGGGCGGCCGAGGTGGATCCAGGACTGCGGCCCGCACTGCTGGCGCTGGTCGAGCCGGATATGCGAGGGGATCCGATGTCGCCGCTGCGGTGGACGACGAAGTCCACCCGCAGACTCGCCGGCGAGCTCACCGGGCGGGGCCACCACATCTCGGCGGATACCGTCGCCGACCTGCTGCGGGAGGAGGGGTTCAGTCTCCAGGCCAACGCCAAGACCCTCGAAGGGAGGCGGCATCCGGACCGGGATGCCCGGTTTTGCTACATCAACGACCGGGCCAAGGAACATATGGGCGCTGGCGACCCGGTGATCAGCGTCGACACCAAGAAGAAGGAGCTGGTCGGCCAGTACAAGAACGGAGGCCGCGAGTGGCATCCGAAAGGACTGCCGGCCCAGGTCAGGACCCATGACTTCCTTGACCGCCAAGGACCGGGCAAGGCGATTCCTTACGGGATCTACGACATCGCCGCGAACACCGGCTGGGTCAGCGTCGGCACCGATCACGACACGGCCGCGTTCGCCGTCGCCTCCATCCGCCGTTGGTGGCAGGCCCGTGGAAGCCGCGACTACCCACGGGCCACCCGGTTGCTGATCACCGCGGACGCGGGTGGCTCCAACGGATACCGCACACGCGCTTGGAAGACCGAACTCGCCGCCCTGGCTGCCGAAACCGGCCTGGAGATCACGGTCTGCCACATGCCACCGGGCACCTCGAAGTGGAACAAGATTGAGCACCGGCTGTTCTCCCACATCTCCATGAACTGGCGAGGCAGGCCCCTGACCAGCCACGACGTCATCGTGAACAGCATCAAAGCAACCACCACCCACACCGGACTGACCGTCCACGCCGAACTCGACCCGAGCACTTACGACACCGGCATCAAGGTCACCGACACAGACATCGACGCCCTGCCCATCCACCGGCACCGCTTCCACGGCGACTGGAACTACACCCTCTATCCACAGCGCGACGACACTGCCGGAGTGGCCGAGGGCCTGCCGCCACAGTCCCGCGCCGGCGGGCTGCGCAACCCGGAACTGACCGGCATGACCGAGCCGGCACTGGAGGTACTCGTCGAGCAACTGTCCCGGAGACTCGATGAGCTACGTGAACACGGGCGGTCACAGCAGCGAGGAGGAGACCGCATCCGGGCTCGCGGCGCCGGCGCCAAGGACAAACTGACCGCCGCTCACCGAGTCCTGGCCACCATTCTCTACCTGCGCAAACTCGGCACCCGAGACCTGATCGCCCAGCTCTTCGGCGTCAACGCCAGCACCATCACCAGGGCCGTTCACCAAGTCCAGCCCCTCCTTGCCGACCACGGCTACACCGTCCGACCCTCGACAGCCAGGTTCCGCACACCCGCCGACGTCACCGCGTTCCTCGCCACCAGCAGACCCACGGAGATCAAGTCAGCATGTTGATTCTCTGCGAGCCCTTAGAAGGCGTAGCGCACTCGTAGCCACGGCGTCCGTTCCGCGATCATGCCGGTCAGTGACTCGACGGCCTCGTGTTTGACCGGGGTGCGATAGCGGACGTTCAGCGCGCCGTTCTGCGACCTCTTGGGCTGTTGGAGGTCCGGTTGCCACAGGACGTCCTCGGCGCGCGGGTGCCAGCCGAGGTTGACCCCGTGCAGGTCCTCGTTGTGGGTGAGCATGATGATCTCCGCCGCGGCCTGTTCCTTCACCCGCCGCGGGAGCACGTCGTCCATCATTCGCAGCAGCTCGCCCCAGGCCTTCCGCCACCCAGGCCGGACGACCACTGGCGACAGGTTGAAGTGCACCTCGTACCCGGCGTCCAGGAAGTCGCCGGCGGCCTCCAGGCGGGCGGGGACGGGGCTGGTGCGGATGTCGAGGAGCCGGGAGTCGTCCGGCGGCATGAGGGAGAAACGGATCCGGGTACGCCCGCGGGGGTCGAGCCGCAGCAGGTCGGGGTTGACGAACTTGGTCGCGAAGGACGCCTTGGCGGTGGGCCAGCGGCGGAAGGCGCGGACGAGGTCGGCGGTGTTGTCGCTGATCAGGTCGTCGACCGCACAGTCTCCGTTCTCGCCGACGTCGTACACCCACGCCCGCTCGTCGCACTGGTTGGGTTCCTTCTTCGGTCCGGTCGCGGCGATGTGTCGACCGATCGCGGCCAGGACCCGTTCGACGTTGGTGAAGACGGTGATGGGGTTGGCGAAGCCCTTGCGGCGCGGCACGTAGCAGTACGCGCAGGCCATGGCGCAGCCGTTGGACAGCCCGGGGGCGATCCAGTCGGCGGAGCGGCCGTTGGGGCGGACGCTGAGGGAGGAGCGCTCGCCCAGGACGAGCGTCTCCCGCTTCACCCGCACCCAGTGCTCGACATTCCCCTCGTTGCCGTGCAGGTGCGGGATGCGCCAGTGCGAGCCGGTCTCGACGACCCGGGCACCGGGGAACCGCGCGATGATCTGCCGCCCACGCCAGGACGCCGCCGCGCCCGGTTCCGTGTGGATCTCCGCCACCCGCAGCAGCCGCGCCGCCTCGGGCCCGTCCCGGAACGCCCGCCCCTCGCGCGCCCCGGCCGGCGCGGACGCGGCGACGAGCTCCGCCACCCCGAACAGCCCTTCGGCCTCCCCGTCCGTCTCCTGAGGCCGCTCCATACCCGCTCCGCCGCCGATTCCGATGTCTTTGCCCAGTCTACGAGCCCCGCCCGTCACCCCTTCCGGTCGGACGCGGGCCACACGTACGGGAGATCGTCCGGCACGTCGGGGAAACGGCCCCGGTAGTGCGCCGGGTCCTTACGCACCAGCGCCGAACGGTGACTGCGGTGGAACGCCGGGTTCCCCAGCCATGGCGGCAGCTCACCCGCCCGTGCGAGCTCGGCCTGCTCGCGCACCGTGCCCGAGGGCCGCCAGGCACGGTAGTCGTCCAGCAGGGTCACCGCGCAGGTGTCGGCCCACCCCTGCCCGGTCCACACGGCGCAGACGTCCAGCCCGTACCGCACCAGCGCCTCCTCGTACCCGGCCCACATCCGCACCGCCGGGTGCCGCCGCCACCCGTACGTCGGCACGGTCAGCCCCCGGAACACCTGCAGCGCCTCGACGCGCTGTTTCCCCAGACGCTTCGGGTCCAGCACGGCGGCGGAGGCGGAGAAACTCTCGTACGGAAGAAAAGTCTGCATGCATATCTGCTCCCCGCCCCCGGCCCGCCCCCTCGACTGGATAATCGGAAACCCCGCATCTGCCCTAATTTGTAGGTGAATGTTCATCCTGGAAAGGAGTCGACCCATGGCGGACAAGGTCAAGGGCAAGGCGCGAGAGGCCGCGGGCAAGTCGGAGGAACAGGCCAGGGGCGTCAAGGACTCCCTCCGAGGCCCCCGGAACCCCTGAAGGTCCTCCTTCGGGTTCGAGGCACCTCGATGAGCGAGCAGTCGGCCCGCTCACCCCTCCCGCGGGGCGCGCGGGCCGCCGCATGTCCACGGACAGCCGACGGGTCTCACGGGCACACGGAGAGGACGACGGCACTCGCGCACCAGCAGGGCCTCCCGCCCGGCGGCAGGGCCCACGGCGAGAGAACCCGCCTCCTCCTCTCGGCCGGGGGAGACCCTCCGAAGGCCGGCAGGGCGGCGACCTTCCCACCGCGGCACCGTCCCGCGACCAGTGCCCCGCCCGCCCCCGCCCCCTGGTGGTGACGGGGGCATCAGCGACGTCCGGGCGACGCCCGGGGGAGCGGAGGGCGCCTGCCGCCTACCCGTATCGCTCGGCACGCGGTACGCGGCGGGCGACGGCCCGCTCAGGACGCCGGGGGCACGGCCGGGGCGACGGCCTCAGGGCCGCCGCCGGGGCCCGGCTCCGTACCCCCGTCGGGGTCGTGGCGCGGCGGTTCGGACAACTGCTCGCGCACGTACCCCCACACCACCGCGATGAGGGCGGCGACGGGCACGGCGAGAAGGCTGCCGACGATGCCGGCCAGGCTGCCGCCGAGGGTGACGGCCAGCAGGACGACGGCGGCGTGCAGACCGAGCCCGCGGCTCTGGATGATGGGCTGGAAGACGTTTCCCTCCAGCTGCTGCACCACCACGATGATGGCGAGCACGATCAGGGCGTCGGTCAGGCCGTTGGAGACCAGGGCGATAAGCACGGCGACGAACCCGGCGAACAGCGCGCCGACGATCGGCACGAAGGCGCTGACGAAGGTGAGCACGGCGAGCGGCAGGACGAGGGGGACGTCCAGGACCCACAGGCCGATGCCGATGAGGACGGCGTCGAGGAGACCGACCGCCGCCTGGGAGCGTACGAAGGCGCCGAGGGTGTCCCAGCCGCGTTCTGCGATCGTGGTGGCGTCGGTGGCGAGGCGGCCGGGGAGCTGACGGGCGAGCCAGGGCAGGAAGCGTGGCCCGTCCTTGAGGAAGAAGAACATCAGGAAAAGCGCGAGCACGGCCGTGACGACGCCGTTGAAGACCGTGCCGACGCCGGTGGCGAGCGTCGTCAGCATGGAGCCGACGCTGTTCTGGAGGCGGTCGGTGGCGGTGTCCAGGGCGCTGGTGATCTGGTCGTCGCCGATGTTCAGCGGCGGACCTGCGGTCCATTCGCGCAGGCGCTGGATGCCCTCGACGACTCCGTCACTCAACTCGCCGGACTGCGAGGCGACCGGTACGGCGATGAGCGCGACGGCGCCGGCGGTGACGGCGAGGAAGAGGACGGTGACCACTGCGGCGGCGAGCGCCGGCGGCCAGCCGCGGCGGCGCAGGAAGCGGGCGAAGGGCCAGGTCAGCGTAGTGATCAGCAGGCCGATGACGAGGGGCCACACGATCGACCACATCCGGCCGAGCAGCCAGATCGTCACCGCGGTGCCCAAGAGGACCAGCAGCAGCTCCGCCGATATACGGGCCGAGGCGTGCAGTGCGGCACGGGTTCTCGCGGGACTGAGAGAGGCAGACATGCCGGTCACCCTAGGGCCTGTGTGATGTTGTGATCAGTTGCCGGGTTCTGCGCTCTTCGTGGGGAGGGGCTCGGTAGGGCTGTGGTCGTGACACGTAGGCAACTCACCCATGCTCAGTGGAAGTTCATCGAGCCGTATCTGTCGATCGGTAGGTACGGCCCGTATCCGGAGCGTTTGCGGGAACAGTTCGAGGGGTGATCTGGCGGTTCCGCTCCAGCGGTCAGTGGCGGGAGATGCCTGCCGAGTTCGGCCCATGGGCCACCGTCTACGGACGTTTCCGCGTCTGGCGGGACGCCGGTGTGTTCACCGCCCTGCTGGAAGGCCTGATCGCTCAGGCAGCCCGCGTGGAGCACACAGACTTGTCGCTGGTCAGCGTGGACTCCACCACGATCCGCGCCCACCATGACGCCGCGGGGCTCCGCGTCAGCAAGCACCTCATGTCGGCCCTGGAGGAAGCTGCGCAGGAGCAGGAGACAGCCCGGCAAAAAGGGGTGGCACGCAGGAACAGAACGGACAGGCCGAGCGCCGGCGCATCCGGCGCCGACGCAAGCTCCGCCTGAAGCAAGCCCTGCTCGGCCGGTCCCGGGGCGGCCTCACCAGCAAGATTCATCTCGCGGCGGACCGCAGATGCCGTCCGCTCGCGTTCGTCCTGACCGCCGGGCAGGCCGCGGACAGTCCGCAGTTCATCCCCGTGCTCGAGAAGGTGCGAGTCCGTCTGCCGGTCGGCCGTCCCCGCGCCAGACCCGGCGCAGTCGCCGGCGACAAGGCCTACTCGTCGCGCGGAAACCGCAGCTACCTGCGAAAACGCAGCATCAAAGCAGTCATCCCGGAGAAGAAGAACCAGGCCGCAGACTGCAAGAAGAAGGGCTCACGAGGCGGCCGGTCCATCAGCCACGATGCCGGCCTCTACAAGGAACGGAACACCGTCGAACGCTTGATCAACAAGCTGAAAGCCTGGCGAGGCATCGCCACCCGCTACGACAAGGCACCCGAAAGCTACCTCGCCGGCCTCCACTTCCGAGCCTCCATGATCTGGATCGACGACCTGCTTAAGACCACCGCGTGATCACGACATCACACAGGCCCAACTCGTAAGGCGCCCTGCAGGCACAACCGGTCCGGAACCGGCCGTGGGCCAGGAGCCTTCTCGAGTCAGGGCGGCGGCAACGGCTCGACTATCGCCCGCGGGCCATCGCTCATGATCCGGAGCCGGGTATTCACACTGGTCACGGCTGACCGGGAACGTTCAACAGGATCGCGTCAGGTGCTCTTACGAACGGTCTACGCCGTCCTTGTGGCACCGGTTAAGGGTTGCCGTGAACGTCGCGATCGCCCCGGCGGCCAGGGCGAAGCAGCCGCAGACGAAGCTCGCGGACTCGACCCATGCGGCAGGCCTGCCGAACAATGAGGCCGTGAACTGGCACATCGCGCCGCACGTGCCCGATGC
This sequence comes from Streptomyces hydrogenans, assembly GCF_014656075.1. Lineage (GTDB taxonomy): Bacteria > Actinomycetota > Actinomycetes > Streptomycetales > Streptomycetaceae > Streptomyces > Streptomyces hydrogenans. The sequence goes on along the minus strand of NZ_BNBS01000049.1, from coordinate 16,373 downwards.
CGCGGCGAGCAGCCACGTTCCGGGGGTGAACGCAGCCCAGGCGTCACCCGCAACCGCAGACCGCGCGATGCGCAGGACGACTCGCCCGGCAAGTACCGCACAGGCGATGGGCGAGACGACAACAACCCCGAACAGGAGCACCACGGGCAGGATCCAAATACCGGCGTCTTCAGACGAGAGGAGCATGACAGCTTGACCGCCCAGGCGGCAGGAAGGTTGCCCAGTACGGTCATCGCACCGGTGGCCGAGGGGTCCTGTGGGTTCCGTATGGAGCCATGCTCGACGTCCCGCATGCGCCCGTCGAGCATGCCGACTGGCCGCTCTGTGAGCACCAAGCCCGCAACATCCGCCGACGCAAGCACGCCTGCTTTCGGCGGCCGCTGCTCACTTTGATACGTCGGTCCCTGGCGGGCGGGCAAGCGTGCGAGGCCTCTGGTGGGGATCGTTCTCCTGGTCGAGAGCCCGTCCATCAGGGCTTCGCTGTGCTGCCGACTCAACCAACAGCCTGAGGAGCGAAGTTGGAGGGATTCTTTTCCTCGGCTTCGGGTCTGTCGTTGATGTGGGCTTCTCTCGTACGGGAGGAACGCGGGCTGGCCATGCCGGGAGTTCCCGTATGTATGATCGATTACTCGTGCTCGGCCTGTAGGCCCTGTGCGGCGCCCCTGGCCGATGGCACGATTCCGGCCGTCCGAACACGGGGGTGGCGACGATGTCGTCCGAGGGCGAGTGGGCCGTGGCCAATGCGTACACCACGGAGCCCTTCATCGTGTCCTGGAAGAAGGGCGAAGAACAGGAGGAGGAACTCGTCAACCACGACATCCCGGTCCACATCAGCGCGGCGATCGTCCGGGAAGCGGCCGCGAACCTCGCGCGCATCGCTGGTCGCGGGTGAACGTCGTGAGGACGGGCCCGGGTTGGGCCGATCCTGGATGGGAGGCGTGGTGAGCGAGGAGCCGGTCTTCGTCAGGAGCGGGTGGGGGAGCGGCCGGTATGTCTACAACCATCGAAATCCGGTTGGTCGCGCGCTGATCGTTCTGGCGCCGCTCATCGCGCTCGGCGGGCTGTTCGGCATGTGGGCCGACTCGACGTGGAGCGAGGGTGAGATCCGCGACGCCGTCCGCAAGGGCGTCGCGGATCTGGATGGGAAAAGGCACTACACCAGTCTCGCGGGCGACCATGGCTTCCTGATTGCCGAGGCAATCCGGGAGAGCGGTATCGGACCCGGATACGGCGTCGAGATGCGCAAGGAGGAGGACGGCGGCTACACCGTGAGCACTGAGGACACCGACGCCGAGTACTGCGTCCGCGTCACACTGACTCCGGACAAGGAGCCGCCCGTGGTTTTCCCTGGAACGGAGGACCTGCCGCCACCCGGCCCCGACATGCTCGCCTTCTACGTCTCCCACGCGACCTTCAACGAGGGCGCCTGCCGCTGACACCGTCGACCGCTGAATGCGAGCAGCCCCTTCGCACCGATCGCCGGGAAACGGGACGGTCAGGTGAGGTTCTTGGTGAAGTCCTGGAGAATCCTCCGCCGGGCCAGATGCTCCACCCGGCATCGGCACCATCGTCCAGGCCGTCCACACGTTGCTGACCTGCAGCTATTCAGGATGAAAGAGGCTCCCTCAGTGGCACAAATGATGTGAACCGTCACTCTTCGTGTCAGCATGAAGTCGAGGCAAATACGCATCGCGGAGGAGGCGCCTCATGGGTGGTATGAAGGACAAGCGCCAGGAACCGGGTAAAGGTCGCGAGGAGCAGGAGCAGGAGCAGGAGCAGGAGCACCTGCGCCGCCCGGGCCAGGATCCCGTCGGCTCCGGCGCGGGCCGGGAGAGGACGCGAGGCGAGAGCCCTGAGGAGCTCAAGCGCCGCGGCCGGGCCGAGACAAACCGCGAGCGCGACGAGGACAGGACACGCGACGCCGGGCTCTGATAGCGGCCACAGCCCACACGACCAGGACCCGGCCGGGCCCCGTAGTCACCCCGGCCGGGTCCTGCCCTGTGTTTTGGCCTCGCCTTGCGCACAGTGCGGGAGGCTCCGGGGCTTCCTGCACGGTCTCCAGAGTGCCGCGCCCGGGCCAGTCAGCGGGAGCGGGGTGTACACGGCTCGTACACGGTCTCGGTGGCCTGGACGGGAACGGAGCTATCTCGCTGTGGTGCCGAAATCGGTCGTGGCCCAGACATGCTCCTGCCCGGAGGCCATCCAGAGAGCCGCCCAGCCCTTACAGTCAGCCCCCGCTCTCCGCGGCCGGCTGTGACCGACCCGGACGCGTCCACCGCCCACGCTCCTCCCGGCAGCTCCTGGGCCCGCTCCAACATCTGCTCACGTCCGTTGCGTCGACTGCTGGTAGGCCTTGATGAGGATCTCCGAAAACAGCCAGGGATGCTCTTCCCTCCACTTCGTTGCAGTGTGAAGTGAGGGGGGAGTCTGGGGAGCGAAGAGCGCGTGTGAGGGCCCGGCGGCTGAAGGCCGCCGGGCCCTGTCAGGGCCTGTCCGGCCGATCAAGGTCGCTTTCCATCGGGCAGAATGCCTGGGGTGAAGATGGAGGATGCCCTGACGTTGAAGAGCCCCTGGACGCCCGCTCACCAAGCGGTGGAGTTGAGCGACCACGCCACGCTCACGCGCATCCTCGACGAGGGAGTCGACGCTGACGAGGTCTGCTGCCAGATGACTCTGCTGATGCACGCCATCGACACGGAAGTCGATGTGGCGAACCAGTCGGGGGAACCGATCGACAGCGCACTGACCGCGATTCTCCTGGCATACGGTGCTGATCCACATCTCGCGGTCAACGGCGAAGCCGCCTACGACTGGGCCGGTAAGCACCGCCACGACATGGCGATCAGGCTGATGGACCGGTTCAGCACCCGCCCCACCAAGCTGAAAGTTCGATTCAGAAGGATCCGCCGGCGGTAGCTCTTGCCGATGATCGACCGGGCAGGTCCCAATCGGTGACGGTCAGACGAAGTCGTTGCCCGCGGTGCTCAGGAAGTCCGCCGCAGGGAGGTGATCTCGGGAGCCCTGCTAGCGATGATGGGTCTGGCCGCTTCCCGGGGAGGGGGCCAGGCTACCCCCCTCCGATATGTTCTTCCGGGCTCGCGCCGGCGCGTCCCACGCGTATTTGAGGGGAAAACGTGCCTGGTGAGCGGCTTGACGCGCAATGGGTCCGGACCTGGCGGGAACAGGCCGACGCGGCGCTGACGAAGCTGATGCAGTCCTTCCTCTCCACGCACGGCTTCCCGCCCGGCCTCAACGCCGTGATGCTCGCGAGCGACGACAGCCACCGGGCGACGGACGCGCTCGTGGACCTGACGCCGATCCCCTCCGACCTGACCACGCTCTACTGGGTGATCAGCGAGGCTTCCCTGCCCGACGTCGACAACGGGTACTTCATCCACTCGCCGGCAACGGTGGCGGAACACTTCCGCGAGTACGGCCCTGCCCCGATCGACGGTGAATCGATCGCACTGGTCTTCGCCGGCGACGGCGGGGGCCGTCTGCTCGCGATCGGAGACAGCGGACAGGTCTGGAGGTCCACCACGGCCTCCTGGTCTGACGACTTCGAGGTCGCCGCGTCCAGCTTGCAGGAGTTCCTCGAACAGCTCGGCCGACGAATCGTGAACCAGCCCTGACCACCAGCCGAGGAACAAACCAGCCCCACGGAGGCCACCTCACTCCAGACTGGAAAATCGCGAGCAGGTCTCGGGGGCACCACTGAGCAGAGGGCAGCTGATCTCAAAGAGCGTCATCAGCCCGCAGGGATGGTCCTGACGTCGATCTTGACGGCCTCGATCTGGATCGCTGCTCCCTGCTCCTGCGGGGATGGAACCCGGGTCGGCCCGGACGGCAAGCCGTCCCCGATCTGTTTCCCTGTGCCCGCAGGGGTGGACCTTTGAAGGCGGCGATGCTGATCCACTCCCCGCCGGCGTGGGGATGGACCCCGGCCTGGGGCCGGCATCAGGCTCGCCCAGTGCTGCTTCCCGCGCTCGTGGGGATGGCCCCAACTGCTGGGCCACAGGGTGGGACCGCAGCACCTGTTCCCTGCGCCCGCGGGGATAGACTCTCAGGCCACTTTGATTTATCTCGCCGATCATGTCGACGAGTGAGCCGTACTGCGTTTCATGGAGTCCCTGATGCCAGGGTTACGATCCTGGCGAAGGAGATCCACGAGCACCATGCCTGCACCACGTAAGTACCCGGACGAACTCCGGGAGCGCGCGATCCGCGAGGTCCGCAGCACCGGCCGCCCGATCGCGCACGTCGCGAAGGACCTCGGCATCCACAAGGAGGCCCTGCGTGGCTGGGTCCGCCAGGCCGAGGCCGACCGGGGTAAACGCGACGACCGGCTGACCTCCGCCGATCAGGACGAACTCAGGCAACTTCGCAAAGAGAATGCCGAGTTGAGGCGGGCGAACGAGATCCTCAAGGCCGCGTCGGTGTTTTTTGCCCAGGAGATCGACCGTTCCCGGACGAGGCCGAGCAGGTGATAGACCACCTGCGCCAGAAGGGTCTCGGGGTCGATCCCATCTGCCGGGTTCTCGAGCTGTCGCCGTCGACGTACTTCGCCCGCAGGAAGCGGGCGAAGTCGGCCTGCCGGCTCCGCGACGAGACGCTCATGCCGCTGATCGAGGAGATCCATGCGGAGTCGGGCGGCACCTATGGGACCCGCCGGATCACCCGCGCGCTTCGGCGCAAAGGCGTCGTCGTGGCCCGCTGCACGGTCGAGCGGCTGATGGCCGAGCTGGGCCTGGAAGGCGTCATCCGTGGCCGGCGCCGCCGCACCACGGTCCCGGAGCCGTCTGCACCCCGGCCGCCGGACCTGGTCGACCGCGACTTCACCGCCTCGCGGCCCGATCAGCTGTGGGTGGCGGACATGACGTATGTCCGCACCTGGTCCGGGTGGGCGTATGTGGCGTTCGTCCTGGACGTGTACTCGCGAATGATCGTCGGCTGGCAGGTCGCGAACCACATGCGAACCGAGCTCCCGCTGGACGCTCTGGAGATGGCGCTGTGGAGGCGGAGGATCAAGAAGGACTCCGGCCTCATCCATCACAGCGACCGCGGGTCGCAATACGTGTCAATTCGGTATACCGACCGGCTCGCGGACATCGGCGCCTCTGCCTCCGTCGGGTCGGTCGCGGACTCGTATGACAACGCGATGGCCGAGGCCCTGAACGGCACCTTCAAGGCCGAACTCATCGAGATGCAGGGCCTCTGGAAGGACATCGACCAGGTCGAACGGGCGATTTTCCAGTGGATCACCTGGTACAACGAAGAACGCCTTCACTCCGCGCTCGACTACGTTCCGCCCGCCGAGTACGAGGAAGCCTTCTGGCGAACCCAGGAGCAGACCCCGCAGTCCGCCTGAACCAAGACCACCGGACTCTACGAAACTCGGGGCAGCTCAGAGGGCCGTCTGCCGGCTCCGTGACCAGGCCGCCTGGCTAACGAAGGAGCAGGCCCCCCGGTAGTTCTTCTTCAATGATCTCGACCAGCCAGTCGAAGGCGGTCGGGCCGCGTCCAGCACGGGCTTCCGCCAGCCTGACGGCCATGTGGTCTTTGTTTGTCGGATGACAGCGGGCGAGCCACATCTCGAGCTGACGGGCGGCTTCGTGGTGTCCAAGGTTCTGGCGGGAGACTTCGTGGTCGCGCCACTCGATCATGAAGTCGCCGTCGTCCGGAGTCCCGAAGCCGCCGCGGAGGCAGTCAGCGAAGGCATCGAGGTTGCGGCCGAAGTAACCACCGCAGCCGATGCTCTCGCCAGCGACCTGCCAGAAGTCCTCCAGCGTCTTGACCCGGCTGCCGTCCACCACGTATCTCACCGTCACAGCCCTCAGATTACGTCCGGCCTGGCGGCCCGCCTATCCGTTTTGAACCTGCGCTGTTCAGGCAGTACCTCGCACGGGTTCGCCGGAACATGTGCGCTTTTCCATAGGATTCGTTGGAGGTGATGGCGGTGCTGTTCTTCTCCTCGCGTTCGGCCAGGACCTGGAGGAGGAGTTCGGCGCCGTGCCGTCGAGTTCCATGAAGCCGGGTTCGTCGATGCAGAGCAGGTCGACGTGGCCGTAGCGGGCGACGGTCTTGTTCAGCTGATCCCCGTCTGCGCGGGGATGGCCCCAACGCCCGCCGCCTGCTCCTCGTACCCGCGCGGATGACCCCCGGGCCGGGTTCGTCACCACCCTGAGCCAGCCCTGCTCCCTCACCCGTGAGGATGAGCCCTCGGTGTGGGCCCACAAGGAGGCCGCCCGCCGATGCTTTCGGCGCCTGCGGGGATGGGCTCCAGTTGGAGCACCAGCAGGCGTCGGAGGGCGCCTGTTTCTCGCGCCCTTGGGGATGGCCCCGGCGACGAGGGCATGTGCGGGGCGCCGGTTGTGTGCTCCCTGCGCCCGCGGGGATGGACCCTCCGTTCCTAGGTGGGGAGGTTGTGGCCGATGCTGTTCCCCGTGCCCGGCCGGCATCTGCAGGGTCAGTCCGACTGCCCCTGCCCCACACACCATGCCGCAGGCTCTGACGTGCATACTTACCGGACGATCAGGAGGACGTTGGGGTGATGTCGCGGTGAAACTGGCTGAAGCACTCGCGCAGCGCGCGGCTGCGGTACGACGCGTCGAGCAGCTGCGGGCGCGCGTCATCGGCAGCGCCCGCTACCAGGAGGGCGAGGAACCGGCCGAGAACGCCGCAGCGGTACTGGCTGAGGTGGGCGAGGTGCTGGAGGAGCTGGAGCGGCTGATCCGTCAGATCAACCGGACCAACTCCACCACGATCATCGAGGGCGGCGGCACCCTGACCGATGCCCTCGCTCGCCGGGACGTCCTACGGCTGCGCCACTCGGTGACCACTGCCGCCGCCGACGCCGCTTCCGGGCACGACCAGCGTGGTGCGGTGCGGCAGATGCGGTCCGAGCTGAGGATCCTCTCTGCTCTACCGGTCGCCGAGCTCCGCGCTCAGGCGGACGTCATGGCCAAGGAGCTCCGCGAGGTGGACACCCTGATCCAGCGCACGAACTGGGAGATCGACCTGATCGAGGAGTGACCCCCAAGCTGGGTGTGGGAAGCAGATAGTCGCCACGGAGGCGTGCACACACCGCGGGCCGGCGGTCTATCCGGCCCTTGGCGCGTGAAGAGCAACGCAGGGGTTCAACTCCCCATCAACAGTGCAGCTCAGCACCGCGTACAAGTGACAGTGCACAACGCACAGCTCACCACCATGTGCAGATCCGTACGACGAGGGCGGGAACGGGGCCCCACACCCGTGCGAGGGCCGTGCGCATCAGCACGGCCCTCGCACCTACTTCGCGACCTCTTCGTCTTTACTGGCGAAGTGCACTTGTTCCGGAGCTGCGGTATTCCGGTGAAGAGCCGCCGAAGGAGCCCGTCCGTTTCTGCCCCTGGGTGGGCGCTCCTGGTCAACCCCTATCGCTTCGGCCGGTCGCTTCCTGGATCGGTAGCATCCGCTTCCTCAGCCCATTGCTGTTGCACGGCCTACGGCAGCGAAAGGCGATGCGGTGTGGCGGACAGACATCTCGCTCGCCCGGACGGCTTCGGCATGAGAGCCTCACGCCTCTGGCTACTGAAGACGAGGCGGGGGTGCTTCGGCATCAGCGCGGCTGGCGAACAGCATTCACGGTCGCTGAAAGGGTGAACGCCTGGGCTGCACCAGACCCGGCGTTCAAAAGCTCCAGCTGTAGAGGCCGCCACCCGTGTTCACCGCAGAGGCCGCGAGCCGGGCAACTTCCTGCAGGACGGCCAATAGATCATCTTCGGTCATGTCGTCCCCGTCCTCGGACCACAGCCGCGCGATCCAGCGGCTTGCGAGCTCTTCAAGTTCGGCAGAGCTCGCGTTGCCCAGCGCTCGGGTCAGTCGCTTCGGCAGAGCGAACACCTCAACGCCATCGTTCAGTGGGGCGGTGACCCACTCCGGCCACGGCCGCCACGCATAGAGCTGCTCAAGCGTCGGGGCCTCAGCCGAAGGCTCCTCGAAGTACATGTCCCACTCGGCGATGGCACTGTCCGGCTCAATAGAACGGCAGGCCACTGACTCAAAGGCCTCACCAGGTCCCCGCAGGCGCGTCCCAGCGGCAGTTTCGTCGTCGGGGGCAAGGAAGAACACTATGTCTTGGGCCATCTGAGCATGATGGCAGCCCGCCGAGCCGACACGAGTGACAAATATCGTGGCCACGTGACCGCTGTCTCGACCAGTCACACACGCTCGTCGGTGTGGAATGGCGCCGCAGGCACTGTCAGTCGACCACGGCAGACTGATCGCATGACCGCATCTCGCAACCTCGCTCGTCACGCCCATACCGATCTTGCTTGGGTGCAGTCGATGGGTGGCCCCTTGATCGTTGTCCCGGTCACTGCGCTGGACCAGTGGGGCGGATGCACGGAAGACGGAGTCATCGTCGGCGGAACCGATGTGCCCGACGACTACGACCGTGCCTGTGATGTGGAGGGCTGGGCTGGGATCGTCGCCGTCGGCACCGAGGGGTCCGGGCTGGTACTGGCCGACGAGCCCGCCACGACCTGCTACCTCTCTGAGCAGAACGTCTTCCTGCGATGGCTTGCCGCCGACTCTGATGCCGAGCTGCTTGAAGCCGCCAAGACCGTCATGGAGGACCCCGCAACCGAATGGGAAGACTGCGGTGTCTGGGAGACCGATGGGGCAGCGGTTCTCTTGGACACCGCTGTAGCCGGAGCCGACCTGGCCGTGAAGTACCCGGATCAGAGGGGCTTGCCGGAGCAGGCCCAAGTTTCCGTGCCGGCGGGACGCTGGAGCGTTCGCGCATTTCACAAGACGGCCGACTTTCCGTGGGTAGGGATCGTCCAGCTCCTTCCTGCGTAATAGGTCTCAACTGAGCCTTTTCCATCCTCATCCTGAGCTGGTCAGATGCAGAGCGAGGACGGCTTGGACGAGGCTGGTGATCCGGGTGGTCGAGCACCGCAGTTTGCGGAGAAGCCGCCAGGACTTGAGGGTGGCGACGGCCTTCTCGGCCAGGGCTCAGATCTTCGCGTGGGACCGGTTCCCCGCTGTGGACGCTCACATAATTCGGCTCTGTCGGGGATCTTGTGATGCTCCTTCAAAGGCAGGGGTGGTGGGTCACTTCGCAGCCTGTTCTGCCGATGCTGACTCAAGGCGGAGAAGTTCTTCGGCGGAACAGTCGGAATCAGGGTCTTCTACCAGGCAGAGATTGAGTCCGTGCTCGTCCCGCCGGACCAGAGCCGACAAGAGACAGGAGTCTTTCGGAGGGTCGATGCTCAGGGAGACGGTGTCGCCGCTGGTGAGCGCGTCGTCAGCGAAGGAGGAACCCGCCTCGTCGGATGCGCTGAAGAAGCTCCAGTGGCCGGTTACAGCGTCCGGGCACGATGTGCCTCCCAGCATCGCACTGTTCAGGCTTTCACCCGTCATACCGTGGTCCGCCCGCAAGTGAAGAAGAGCGCCACCAGGGCTACTCCACTCGCCCGTAAGCGCCGACTGATCAATGCGAGCCGCGTCTCCACCTGCATCAGCGCAAGCAACGCAAGCCCACGCCAACGCGGCGACCAGAGCCGACCACCGTCTCGCTGAAGTGCTCATCCGCATCCCACCCGCCACCCGACTGAACGCGTTCAGAATAGACGGCAGGTTCGGACGATCTCACAGCGGGAGGTCCCTGGCGCAGGGTTATGGTCCCAGGAGTACGCGTTGGCGCAGGAGGTCGAGGTTGGCTCGGCCGTAGGCCATGCGCTTGATGAGCTTGACGCGGGTGACGTGGCCCTCGACCTGCCCGGAGCTCCATGGGGTGGAGAGGCCGGCGGTGACGGCGTCGAAGTCTCGCCGTAGGCCGCTGACCAGGGAGTGCAGGGCCGGGAGGTCGTCGGCGAGGACGCGTTCCATCCAGTCCGGGAGCTGGTCTCCCCGGAGGTGGTGGAGCATCTCGGCGAAGTCGTGGACGTGCCGTGTGACGGCGTCGAGGTGAGGGCAGACTGTGCGGATCTCCTTCAGCTCCGCGGCGTCGGCGGCCGCGAGGTGCTGGGGGTTCGTCATGATCCAGCGGACGATGCGCCGGGGCTTCGGGGCCGGCCTGGGCTGCGGCCGGGACACCGGCTGCCGCTTCCGTCCTGGTTGACGGGCAGGCCGGAAGGCGCGGAAGTAGCGGCGGAGGCACTGGACGCTGCCGGTGAATCCGCGCTCGACCAGTTCCCGGTGGAGCTGGGGTATGTCGTGACAGCCCTCCAGCCAGCGGGCATGGAGATAGGGTTTGTGCTCGTCGAGTATGGACAGCCGGCTGGTGGCTTTGACCAGGAGTTCGTCGAGGCTGCCGGCTCGGGCGAAGCGGCGGACGGTGGAGTGGTCCAGCCGCAGCGTCCGGCCGATCGCCGCCAGCGGCTTCCCCTCGGCCAACAGTGCCTGGACCGCCTCGTATCTCTGGGTCGTGCGGGCCACCAGACGCCGGGGCTGGCCGCTGACGTCGAGGGTGCCGTCCGGCGGAACGAACGGTACGGCCACCGCCTCAGACGGCTCCGGCGTGCCCAGGTCCGTCGCGGTCGCCTCCGCCATGACCGGGGTCGCCGCGAACGCGGCCCGGATGCAACCGTGGTGGGAACCGACCGTCTTCTCCACCGCCTCGGCGACGTTCCGCCACAGATGCCATGCGTCGGCGATCTGCATCGCCTGCGGGGCACCGTTTCGGGCCCCCTCCGCATAGGCGCCGGCCCGGTCCCGGCAGATCACCTCCACCTCCGGGTGCCGGCGAAGCCATGCGGCCAGCGGTTCGGCGTCCCGGCCGGGCAGGACGTCGACCGGGCGACGGGCTTCCAGATCAACCAGGATCGTCGCGTAGGAGTCGCCCTTGCGTAGAGCGAAGTCGTCCACTCCCAGGAATCTGACGGCGCCGACCGGTGGCTGTGGAACCGAGCGGAGCAGGTCCAGCAGCGCGTCCTTGGCGATGCGGATCCCGAGGGCCGCGGCCAGGCGGGCGCCGGGCCGGCCCGCCAAGCAGAGGGCGATCGAGGTGAGCATCGACCGCAGTACCTGCGTCTGCCGGGCGTGCGGCCTGGTCAGCCCCTCGATCTGCTCGACGAACGTGACCGCCGGACACCGGCTGCTCAGGCACTTGAACCGTCGCACGGTCAGCTCGATCACCACCGGATTGCCGGCCACAGGCGCGTCGCCGAGCCGGCGGACGTACCGGCCGTGCACCCGAAACGACGGCATACCGCATCCCGGGCATCTCACCGGAGACTTCTGGCACCCCGCGCGAAGCGTGATGACCCCGGCCGTTCGCTTGATCGACTCGATGACAACACCGGACAGATGCGGCAACAACCGCCCCAACACCCCTGAACCGCACACCCGGAGACTGCCCAGCTCAGCCCTGTGACATCACAAGATCCCCGACAGAGCCCATAATTCCCCAGGCGGAAGTTCACGTAATTCCCCAGCTGCTGACGTGAGCCGACGGTGAGGCGGTCCGGGTCAGTCCCACCAGAGCACGACGAGGAGCTGCCGTTGGGATGCAGCATGGTAGAACTTGCGCAGGGCGTTGAAGTGCCCCAGCACGTACTTCTTCGGGCCACCGACGATCTTGTCTGCGCCGTTGTCGATCAAGGCAGCGGCCTCGGCTTCCTCTGGCGGCAGGGCGGCCAGGAGGGCCGGAAAGTCGATCTGCCCGAGCAGTTGCGCAACACGGTCCACTTGAGCCGCTGAGAGGGCCGTGGGGTCTGACCCGAAGGGGGCGATGGAATGCGGAGGCGTGTTGAGGAAGGCGAGGTCGATGGCAGTGTCGCCCTTGAGAGCTTGCCGGAGAGCACTTCGACGGACGCCGCCGAGACCTCCCATCTCGCAGATCCGTTCGATCGGGAACGGTGCCCAGTCCAGGTCGAGGACGTCCGCGAATGGTGGATCCCAGAGCGGATCTCCATCCGGCGATGCGTCGGCTGACTGGCGGCAGGAGGCGAGATACTCTGCCGGGATGCGGGCGAGTTGCTGAGTGACGGCCATGACGGCAGTATCGCGACGACGTCCACCGGTTTTCCTACTTGGTCTTGTCGGTGGGGTTCCTGGGCCGCTTGTTCGGCCGATAGCTCGGCCCGTTCATGATCACCTGGTGGCTGGTGTTGATGAGCCTGTCCAGGAGGGACTCGGCGACGACGGGGTTGGGGAAGAGGGGATACCAGTCGCTGGGCGCCCTGTTGCTGGTAATGATCAGCGAGCGTCCCTGCCGCTCGGAGACGAGTTCGTAGAGGTCGTCGGCCTGGGCCGCGGACAGTTGCCGCATGGCGAAGTCGTCGAGGATGAGGACGTCGGGGCGGACGAGTTCGCGGATCCGTTTCTCCCAGGTGCGGTCCGCGTGGCCGCCGGCGAGGCCGGCGAGGATGCGGCTGGTCTTGGCGAAGCGGACGTGGGCGCCCTGGCGGACGGCGAGGTGGCCGAGGGCCTGGGCGATGTGGGTCTTGTCGAGTGCGGCAGGATATGGAACCAACGAGGCTCCTGCGCTGATGAGTTGAGACGTCGAACACCTCTCTCAACGGCACAGGAGCCTCGTGCGTTGTGGGACACCTGCCCGTCACCCGGCCAGTGGCCACTCTGAAAGAGCTCAGTGAGCCTCTTTCATCCTGTGCTGGTGGGTGAAATGGGCTGGTCAGAGGGTGTGGTGACGAGGCAAGGCCCCTGGTTGTTGGCGTGGTGATTCCACTCATCACATCGGCGACCGAAGGGGCCCTGAAGGTTTCCATATCCTGCCGTGCTCGATGTCCCTCATGAGCTCGTCGAGCATGTCGCCTGGCTGCTGCACGAGCACCGCCAGGCCCGCAACACCCGCCGGCGCAAGCTCGGCTGCTTCCAGCAGGCGCTTCTCACGCTGGTGCACCTGCGGAAGAACGAGACGTTCTCGCAGCTCGGGGCCGGTTTCGGGATATCCCAGGCCACCGCCTGGCGCTACGTCGACGAGACCCTGGACGTGCTGGCCGGCTGGGCACCCGGTCTCCAGGAAGCCCTCACCGGGGTCGGTGAAGGCGACCACGGCATCGTTGACAGCCGCCCTGATCCCGATCGACCGGATACGCGCGGACGAGCCGACTACTCGATGAAACACCGCAAACACAGCCGTGAACGTGCAGGTCATCGCCCGCCCGGACGGCACACCGCTCTGGTTCTCCCGCGCCACTCCAGGCAGGACCCATGGCCTGACCGCGGTCCGCTCCCACAGCCGTCGTCCAGGCCTGCCTCACCCGGCAGATCCTCGTCCTCGCCGACCGCGCCTACCAGGGTGCCGGCGCCACCTTCCGCACCCCCTACTACCACCACCGCGAACAACCCGAGCACTACCAGCAGTTCAACCGCGACCACGCCCGTCTGAGAGCTCCTGGCGAACGGGCCTTCGCACAGCTGAAGGCCTGACGCATCCTCCGCCGGGCCCGATGCTCCACCCGCCGCATCAGCACCGTCGTCCAAGCTGTCCACACCCTGCTGACCTGCAACTATTCAGGATGAAAGAGGCTCAGTCGCGGCAGCGCGCTGCAGGGCCCCTAGCAAGTGGGCTGGCCCTGGTGGGAAGACTGGCCAGCAAAGAGGTGTCCTAGCATCTTTGCCGTCGAGGTGGACGTTCTTGTTGGGTGAGGCAGTACGCCGGCAGCGGCAAACGGGTTGGCTGGAGCGGTGTCCCCTGTACTGCTGGCAAGGACCGGCACGTGCCTCCTTGGAAAGGCTTTGGGCGTCAGGAGGACCGAGATTCAGCCTGCTGGGTGCACCAGCCCTGCCAGGCGCTGGTGACCATGTCAGCGATGCTGTGGTCCGCCTTCCAGCCGAGTTCCCGCTGGATGTTGGTGGCGTCTGCGACGACCTTGGCTGGGTCGCCGGGTCGGCGGCCGATCACCGCCGGGACCTCGGTGAGGTCGGTGACGGTCGCGATGACCTGCATCAGCTCCCGCACGGACAGCCCCTGACCACGCCCTACGTTGAAGGTCCGCGCCACTCCCTGGTGCTCCCTCAGATAGCGAGCGGCAGCCACATGAGCCGAGGCGATATCGGCGACATGAATGTAGTCGCGTATGCAGGTGCCGTCTGGGGTCGGATAGTCGTCCCCGAAGATCTCGGGAGCCTGGCCAGCAGTCAGTTTCTCGAAGACCATCGGGACCAGGTTCAGCACCCGCTTGTCCGCCATCGCCGGCGTTGCGGCCCCCGCTACGTTGAAGTAGCGCAGATTGATGACGTCAACCCCGAACGCCCGGTGGGCAGCCTCTCCGAGCCACTCGCCGATCAGTTTCGTCTGGCCGTAGGGGCTCACCGGTGTACATGGGGTGTCCTCGGTGACAAGGTCTACCTCCGGCGTGCCGTAGACCGAGGCGCTGGAAGAGTACACGAGCTTGCGCACTCCCGCCCGCTGCATGGCAGAGAGCAGGACCCTGAACCCCTCGACGTTCTGGCGATAGTGTGCCAGCGGGTGCTCCACTGACTCGCCAACCTGTGTCCGCGCCACCAGATTGACTACACCTTCCACTTCGTATTCGCCAAAGATCCATTCGAGGGCTCGCTCATCCAGGATGCTCTTGATGATCACCGGGACGCCGTCCGGCAGCTTCTCCTTGTCCCCCGTAGACAGATCGTCCACTACGAGAACATTCTCCCCGGCCTCGCGCATCGCTTTTACTACGTGGCAGCCGATATACCCGGCTCCTCCTGCAACGAGCCACACTTTCACGCGCCTACGCCTCTCATCTTTCATGCCTCTTCGATGCGATGAAGAACTTCGGGTAACGCATGCCACAGGGCCCACGTGTCGGCGATGCACCATGGCAATCCGGTGTCGGTCACAGGATCCACGGCGATCTGCTCGCTACCGCTTGGTTCCTGCTACCGATCATTCGGCATCTTCTTGCCGTTTCCTATCCTGCGATTGCCCCTTTTGGCGCCAGAGCCTGAGCGGGTTTGACTCGTCATCATCGCGGGCGCGGGCACCACGACGGCTTGCTCCTGGGCCCCTTCGACTTGGGCTCATAAATGTCTGACGTGCCGATAGGGCGGCGAGAGCCGTAGACGGGGTTCTGAAGAATCTGGGGAAGGCCACCGGCAGTCGGCCGTGGCGTGCTGCCGGGTCAGCAAAAGGGAAGGTGCCGCCACCACGAGGTTGCGGCTCGGTTGCTACACCAAGGCGGGCACCTTCCACGTCACATCCCTAGATCAGCGCTCCTGGGACTGGTGCGCAGCTCCACCGAACGTGGGATCGACGTTGTCCTGATCGGCCCGCAGGTGCTCGGCGATCTTCTGCACCGGGCGGAAGTCGAGAGTGGAGCCGTGGTGCTGGGTCGCCTGAGTGACCGCGTCCCCTTCAGCAGACTGGTGAGGCTGGTTGGAACTGGCGTAGTTGGAAGCGCCTCGTCGGGGGCCAGAGTTCTGAGGTGAGACCGCCTCGCAGACGTCGCCCCTCCGCTCCACTCGTTCGTTGGCGTTGGCGCTGGAAGCGTCGGTTCGGTTGCGGACTTCGTCGTATTCACCCTGATCTTGCTGCCGATGCGTCATGGCGTTCTCCTCATAGTTATCGCGGGGTGTCAGGAAGGAGTCTGCTTCGGCTCACTGAACACCAGTAGTCCCGAGGTTCCTATGGGCCCATAGAGCGTGTGTATGGCAACGCTTGATACCTTCGAAAGCCGGCAGGGCGCCTTGCGAGCCAACTGAGCCTCTTTCATCCTGTGCTGGAGAGTGAAAGAGGCTCAGTTGGCATAGAACTGATTTAGGTATGCATTGCCCCATCGTGGCTAGCAGAGGGTGCGAAAATTCCAGATCGTAGTGGTCTCCGCAAGCTCATGTGCCCCTCGTCGGCTGGAGCAGCAATTCACGGGAAGCCCCAGAGAAAGGAAATAATCTGATGGAGGGAGGAAACGGCTTGCGTGCCAATGGCGCGCGTGCCAGGCAAGAGAGGGCTGGGCGCTCCCGTGCGTACGACAACTTGTCCTCTCTCTCGCGGCGACCGTGGGTCATGGCCGCACCCTCTCCGCGCAGTCTGCTGCGGCATCTTGCTGCCTCTTCTTGTACGGCGGTGGGTGCGTCGACCATTCGAGCCGCCATCCTGCAGGCTTGGTCCGAATTACCGGCGCGAGAGAGTGCGACCAGGACGGCTCACCCCGCAGCTCCTGATACAGCGAACACACCCGCACCGGAGCCACAGCAGGACTCTCGATGCGAGACGGTCCATCGCGACGCAGACCATCCAAGCCCTTAAGCAGGAACGCCCTGAGCAGAACTACGAAGGTTGGGCTGCCTCAGCCCGTACTCGTAGCTACGACTGATCCAATTATCTGCCTTCAGTGCTTCTGGCCTCCGCTGTTCCACCACATAGAAGGACATCGCCATGACCCGCACTCCCGTGAATGTCACCGTGACCGGCGCGGCCGGCCAGA
>NZ_BNBS01000048.1 GCF_014656075.1 Streptomyces hydrogenans | reverse complement strand
GTTCGGCCACCGGCTCGGGCGGCACGGACCCGGCCGCGGGCGGCGGCACCGGCACTCGCGACGGCGGTGCCACCGCGACGCCGGGGAGCGGCGACGGCGCCTCGACCACGGGCTCCGGCGGCGGGGGGACGACCGGCGGCGGAGCCACCACCGCACCGGCGGCCGGGGCCACCACGACGGCGGCACCGGAACCGACCACCCAGGCCCCGGCCGGCGGCTGCGAGGCGGCCGGGTCCGGAGCCACCTGCCAGGTGGTGCGCTCCGCCACGACGAAGCGCTACGACGGCGGGGAGATGGGCACGGTCGGGGCCGGACCGCACCCGTTCTTCTGCCAGGTGGACCTCGCCCACAGCGAGTCCTACGGCGGCGTGAGCAGCCGCTGGTTCGCCCGCACCGACGACGACAGCGGCAACACCAACGTCTACCTCAGCGTGCTCCACCTGCGCGGCGGCGCCTCCGGCGGCCCCGTGGAGGGGCTGCGGATCTGCTGAGCCGGGCGCGTCAGCGGGACGACGGAGGCAGCTCGCCCGAGCCCCGGGCGAGCAGCCGCGTCCCGATGACGACCTGCCGAGGTGCCTCGGCGGCCCCGTCGAGGCGCCGGAACAGCTGCTGGGCGGCCGTCCTGCCGACCGCCGCCGGGTCCTGCGCGATCACGGTGACGCCCAGCACGTCGCCGAGCTCGATGTCGTCGAAGCCGACCAGCGCCACGGGCGGCGGCCCGCCGCGGTCGGTCCGCTCGGCGAGCACCCGGACGGCGGTGACGGTGACCCGGTTGTTGCCCGCGAACAGCGCCGTCACCGGCTCCGGACCGGACAGCATGCCCGCGACGGCCGCCGCCACCCGCTCGGGATCCGTCGACCCCGGCGCCACCCACCGCTCGTCCACCGGCAGCCCGGCGTCGTCCATCGCCGCGCGGTAGCCGCGCAGCCGCTCCGCCGCGGTGTGGATCCGCGGCCGGTCGCCGATGAAGCCGATCCGCCGGTGCCCGTGGGCGATCAGGTGGGCCACGCCCTCCCGGGCCCCGCCGAAGCTGTCCGAGAGGACGGCGTCCGCCTCGATGAGCCCGGCCGGGCGGTCGGCGAAGACCGTGGCCACGCCCGCCCGGATCTCCGGTTCCAGATAGCGGTGGTCGTCCCCGGCCGGGATCACGATCAGCCCGTCCACCCGGCGCGCGCACAGCGTCAGCGCCAGCTCCTGCTCCCGCCCGGGGTCCTCGGCGCTTGAGCCGTTGATCAGCAGCGTGCCGTGGGCCCTCGCGACCTCCTCCACGGCCCGGCTGAGCTGCCCGTAGAACGGGTCGGCGAGGTCCTCCAGGACGAGCCCGATGGTCGCCGTCCGCCCCTTGCGCAGCACCCGCGCGCTGTCGTTGCGGCGGAAACCGAGCGCCTCGATGGCCTCGCGGACCCGCCGCTCGGTCTCCGGGGTCACCCCGGGCTCGCCGTTCACGACCCGCGAGACGGTCTTGAGGCCGACGCCCGCCCGGGCGGCGACGTCCTTCATCGTGGGCCGGTTGCCGTAGCGGGGCTCGGGGCGGGTGGTCTCGGCCACGGTGCGGGAATCCTCCGTTGTGGGTGGGCCGGCGGCTGCCGTCCGGCGGATCATCCGCCTCCGGACCGAGCATAGAGCCTGGACAACGTTGTCCCCGAGGGGTGGACAAGGGCCTCGCGTCCGCGGCCGGTACGGGCCCGGGCCGCCGCGCGCCACCGTGAGAACCTACGTCCATGCCCACCGCCCCCCGACCCGCACACCTCGCCGCGCCCCTCCCCGTCCCGGGCCCCGCTCCCGTCCCGGCCCACGGCCTCGCCGTCGGACCGGTCGCCGCGCTCGACATCGGCGGCACCAAGATCGCCGGGGCGCTGGTCGACGCCGAGGGGCGCCTCCTGGCCCGCGTCCAGCGGCCCACCCCGGCGCGCGAGGACGCGGAGACGGTCATGGCGGTGGTCGCGGAGGTGCTCGACGCCCTCGCCGGCTCCCCGCTCTGGGACTCGGCCGGGGCCGTGGGCATCGGCAGCGCGGGGCCGGTGGACGCCGCACGGGGCACGGTCAGCCCGGTCAACGTGCCCGGCTGGCGCGACTTCCCGCTCGTCGACCGGGTCCGGCGGCTGGCCGGCGGCCGGCCGGTCACCCTCGTCGGCGACGGCGTCGCCATGACCGCCGCCGAGCACTGGCTCGGCGCCGCCCGCGGTCACGCCGACGCCCTCTGCCTGGTCGTGTCGACCGGCGTCGGCGGCGGTCTCGTCCTCGGCGGCCGCCTGCACCCGGGCCCCACCGGCAACGCCGGTCACATCGGTCACCTCAGCGTCGACCTCGACGGCGCCCCCTGCGCCTGCGGCGGCCGCGGCTGCGTCGAGCGGCTCGCCGGCGGTCCCCACATCGCCCGCCACGCGCTCGACGGGGGCTGGCGGCCCGGACCCGAAGGCGACGCCTCGGCCGCCGCGGTGGCCGAGGCCGCGCGGGCCGGCCACCCGGCTGCCCTCGCCGCCTTCGAGCGGGCCGCGCGTGCCCTCGCGGCCGGGATCGCGGCCACCGCGCATCTGGTGGAGATCGACATCGCGGTCGTCGGCGGGGGAGTGGCCGGCGCCGGGGAGGTCCTCTTCACCCCGCTCCGGCCCCACCTCGCCGACTACGCCACGCTCGCCTTCGCCCGCGGCCTCACGGTCGTCACCGCCGCCACCGGCACGGGCGCGGGCCTCCTGGCCGCCGCCGCGGCGCCCCGCGCCACCGGCTGACCGGAGCGCCGCGGCCGCTCACCCCCGGGCCGGCGAGGCCCGTGACTCCGGCCGCTCCGGCGCGCGCTGTTCGACCACGACCAGGAAGGCGTCGGACGCCAGGTCCATCACGACCCGGGCCGGCACCCCCTCGTCGCGGCACGCGCCCGCGTACTCCTCGGCGGGCCAGTGCCCGCGCGGCCCGCCCGCCGGAAACCGCTCCAGAACCGTACGGTCCATCTCCGCACCCCCTCGTGCTCGTCGGTGTCAACGACGGCGGGGCCCGGAGCGTTACGGATCGGCCCGGACATGTGTTCGTGGTTTTCGTGGCAGGGTGTTGCGGGCAAGCCACAGGGGGCTTCGACGAGGGGCTTCGGATGAGGGGGGAATCGTGATCGTCTGGATCAACGGTGCTTTCGGCGCGGGGAAGTCCGGCACCGCGCGCGAACTGGTCGGACTGATCCCGCACAGCACGCTGTACGACCCCGAGGCGACCGGCGCCGCGCTGCGCCGGCTCCTCCCCGCCGAACGGCTCGCCGAGGTGGACGACTACCAGGACCTGCCGATCTGGCGCCGGCTCGTGGTGGACACCGCGGCCGCCCTGCACGCCGAGGTCGGCGGAGTGCTCGTCGTCCCGATGACGCTGCTCCGGCAGGAGTACCGCGACGAGATCTTCGGCGGCCTCGCCGCCCGCCGCATCGACGTCCGGCATGTGCTCCTGGCACCGGAGGAAACGATCCTGCGGTCACGTATCGACGGGCGCGCCGAGTTCGGCGACCCGGACGCCGACGCCGGCGTCCGCCGCTGGTGTCACGCCCACCTCCCGCCCTACCGGGAGGCCGTCGCGGGCTGGCTCGGCGCCGACGCCCACACCGTCGACACCTCGGCGCTCACCGTCTCCGAGACCGCCAAGGCCGTCGCCGACGCGGTCCTGGGCGGCCTCGCCGCACCCTGCGGGATCGTCCAGACGCCCGAGCCGACCCGCGAGACCCTGGCCGCCGGCGTCCTCCTCTTCGACGACCAGGACCGCTTCCTGCTCGTCGACCCCACCTACAAACCCGGCTGGGAGTTCCCCGGCGGCGTCGTCGAGTCCGGCGAACCGCCCGCCCGCGCCGGGATGCGCGAGGTCGCCGAGGAGATCGGCCTGGAGCTCGACGCGGTCCCCCGGCTGCTCCTGGTCGACTGGGAACGGCCCCAGCCGCCCGGCTTCGGCGGCCTCCGCCTGCTCTTCGACGGAGGCCGGCTCGCCGCCCGCGACCGGGACCGGCTCCGGCTGCCCGGCGCCGAACTGCGCGCCTGGCGCTTCGTCACCGAGGAGGAGGCCGCCGACCTCCTCCCGCCCGTCCGCTACGACCGCCTCCGCTGGGCCCTGCGCGCCCGCGAACGCGGCACCGTGCTCAACCTGGAGGCGGGCGTCCCCGTCGGCTGACGCCGGCTACCCGGGGGTGACGGCTCCGGCGGCCGCGGCCGCCGCGAGCCGCTCCGCCGTGTCCTGGGCGACCACGGGTCCGTGCCCGCAGCACAGCACCGACGGACGCAGCTCCGCCAGCCTCCGCAGCGACTCCAGGGCCCGCGCGCGGTCCACGTGGAACACGCCGAAGGTCACCCCCTGCACCGTCGCCACGGTGTCGCCCGCGAAGAGCACGCCGTGGCGGGGGAGGTGGATCGCCATCGAGCCCGGCGTGTGCCCGGGGGTGTGGACGGCGACCGCGCCGTCCCCGAAGCCGAGCTCCTCGCCGTCCCCGACCTCCCGGTCCACCCGGGTCGCGGGGGCCTCGGGGCAGGCGAGGCCGTGCTCCCAGAGCGGGCGCTCCCACTCCAGGAGGTCCGGCTCGGGCACCGGCAGTTCGCCGCGCACGTACGGCGCGTCGAGCCGGTGGGCGACGATCTCGGCCCCGTGCCGGTCGGCCAGCTCCTGCGCCGCGCCCACGTGGTCGCGGTGGCCGTGGGTGAGGACGACGCGGGCCAGCCGGTCCGGGGCGAGGCCCGCCGCCCGTATCGCCGCGGTCGTGGCGTCCGCCGATCCGGCCCAGCCGGCGTCCACGAGGGTCAGTTCGCTGTCGTCCCGCCACAGGTACGCCTGCCCGATCGAGTAGTCGAGCAGGTGCAGCCGGGGCGTGATCCTGAGGGCTTCCATGAGGCGAACGTACGCAGTGCGGCGGGCCCGGCGGGGCGTTCTACGCTCTGGGCGAGCTTCGCCCAGCGCTGAACCGGCCGGGGCCGGGGCCGGTCGTCCCCGACCCGCCCCGGCCCCGCCCGTCGCGGCGTCAGGCCCCGAGGCCACCCGCGTAGTTGACGAGGAACAGCGCCTCGGCGACGGAGAGCCGCTCCAGCTCCTCCGGCGACACCGACTCGTTGACCGCGTGGATCCGCGCCTCGGGCTCGCTCAGGCCGATGAGCAGGATCTCCGCCTGCGGGTAGAGCGTGGCGAGCGTGTTGCAGAGCGGGATCGAGCCGCCCATGCCGGCCGCCTGCATCTCCTGGCCCGGGTACGCGACCCGCATCGCCTCCGCCATCGACGCGTACGCCGGGCTGGAGGTGTCCGCCTGGAACGGCTGGCCCTGGCCGACCTGCTCCAGGGTGACGCGCGCGTTCCACGGCGTGTGCTTCTCGATGTGGGCGAAGAGCAGCTTGGTCGCCTCGGCCGCGTCCTGGCCCGGCGGCACCCGCAGGCTGACCTGCGCGCGGGCGGTCCGCGGGATGGACGGGGTCGCGCCCGCCACCGGGTGGCAGTCGATGCCGACGACGGTGACGGCGGGACGGGCCCAGATGCGCTCGGCGACCGTGCCGGCGCCCGGCAGGTCCACGCCCGGCAGCACCTTGGCGTCGGCGCGGAACTGCTCCTCCGGGTACTGCAGGCCCTCCCACGCGGCGTCCGCGGGCAGGCCGTCGATCACCGTCGAGCCGTTCTCGTCCCGCAGCGAGTCGAGGACCCGGATCAGCGCGGCGAGCGCGTCGGGCGCGGCACCGCCGAACTGACCCGAGTGGAGGTTGCCCTCCAGGGTGTCGATCTGGACCCGGATCATGGTCATGCCGCGCAGGGTGGCGGTCACCGTCGGCAGGCCGACGCGGAAGTTGCCCGCGTCGCCGATCACGATGGTGTCGGCGGCCAGCAGCTCGGGGTGCTGCTCCGCGTACCGCTCCAGACCGCCGGTGCCCTGCTCCTCCGAGCCCTCGACGATCATCTTGACGGTCACCGGCACGCCGCCGTTGGCCTTGAGGGCCCGCAGCGCCAGCAGGTGCAGGATGAAGCCGCCCTTGCAGTCGGCGGCGCCCCGGCCGTACCAGCGGCCGTCCTCGCGCTCGGTGAGCTGGAACGGCGGGGTCAGCCACGCCGATTCGTCGAGCTTGGGCTGCACGTCGTAGTGGGCGTAGAGGAGCACCGTGGGCGCGCCCGCCGGGCCCGGCAGCACGCCGTACACCGACTGCGTGCCGTCCGGCGTGTCCAGCAGCGCGACGTCGCGGAAGTCCTCGGCGCGCAGCGCGTCGGCGACCCAGTTCGCGGCGCCCTCGCACTCGCTGCGGGGCGCCACGGCCTCGTCCGCGACCGACTCGAAGGCGACCAGCTCCGTCAGCTCGGCCTTCGCGCGAGGCATCAGGGACCGGACGGTCTCGGCGATCGGATTCGGCGTCATGGGCACGCTCCTCGTGGGTGCGACGTTGTGAGCTAAGGGGAGCGAACGGCGTATCGGGTGGTACGGCGATCGCACCGTCGATCCTACGACCGGGCAGCGGCGTACCGAGCCGTAGGATGCGGGAAGCAGACGCCGGTCGGATCAGGAGCAGAAGCACATCGTGAGCAGCGAGCACGCAGAGAACGCCGGTCCGGAGCCCATCGAGCCGCTCGTGCCCGGCGATTCGGCCCCGGCGGCCGAGCCGTCCGGCGCGGCGGCGGACGCGGTGCCGGACGCGGATGCCGGTGCGGAGCCCGGTCCCGGAGCGGACGCGGACCCCGCCGCGGAGCCCGGTACCGAGCGGCCCGAGGTGTGGGACGTCGTGGTCGTCGGCGCCGGCCCGGCCGGCGCCTCGGCGGCGTACGCGGCGGCGGTCGCGGGCCGCCGGGTGCTGCTCCTGGAGAAGTCCGAGCTGCCCCGGTACAAGACCTGCGGCGGCGGCATCATCGGCCCCTCCCGCGACTCGCTCCCGCCCGGCTTCGAACTCCCGCTCCAGGACCGGGTGCACGCGGTCACCTTCTCACTGGAGGGCCGCTTCGCCCGCACCCGCCGCTCGCGCCGGATGCTCTTCGGGCTCATCAACCGGCCGGAGTTCGACGCCCAGCTCGTCGAGCACGCGCAGAAGGCCGGCGCCCAGCTGCGCACGGGCGCGACCGTGTCCCGGGTGGAGCAGCACGGGCCGTCCGTGCCGGACCGGCGGACGGTCGCGGTGGTCCTCGCCGACGGCGAGCGGGTGCTGGCGCGGGCCGTGGTCGGCGCGGACGGCAGCGCCAGCCGCATAGGAGCGCACGTCGGTGTGAAGCTCGGCCAGGTCGACCTGGGTCTGGAGGCGGAGATCCCGGTGCCGCCGTCGGTGGCGGAGGACTGGAAGGGCCGGGTCCTCATCGACTGGGGCCCGATGCCCGGCAGTTACGGCTGGGTCTTCCCGAAGGGCGACACCCTCACGGTCGGCGTCATCTCGGCCCGCGGCGAGGGCGCGGCGACCAAGCGGTACCTGGACGACTTCGTCGCCCGGCTGGGCCTCGCCGGTTTCGAGCCCGCGATCTCCTCCGGCCACCTCACCCGCTGCCGCACCGACGACTCGCCGCTCTCCCGCGGCCGGGTCCTGGTCTGCGGCGACGCGGCGGGCCTGCTGGAGCCGTGGACCCGCGAGGGCATCTCGTACGCGCTCCGCTCGGGCCGGCTCGCCGGCGAGTGGGCGGTGCGGGTGGCGGAGGCCGGCGACGCGGTGGACGCCCGCCGCCAGGCGCTGAACTACGCCTTCGCGATCAAGGCGGGGCTCGGTGTGGAGATGGCGGTCGGCCGGCGCATGCTCGCGGTCTTCGAGCGCCGCCCGGGGCTGCTGCACGCGGTGATCACCGGCGTGCGGCCGGCCTGGAACGCGTTCGCGGACATCACCCGCGGTTCGGCCACGCTGGGCGGCATGGTCCGTTCGAACGGTCTGGCCCGGCGGGCCCTCGAAGTCCTCGACAAGCGCATGGACACGGAAGCCGGCGTCGGCCCGGCGGGCCGGGGCGTGAGCCGCAAGGACGAGCGGACGGCGGACACGGACGCGGACGCGACGGCGGGGGCGGGCCCGGCGGAGGCCGCCGAGGCCGTCGATCCCGTCTGAGTCGCGCGCCTCGCGCCCGGCGCGGTGGGGGCGGGTACGGGCTTCGGGTCCGTGCCCGCCCTCACGCGTTCGGGGCGGCGGTGATGCGGAAGACGGGGTGCTTGTGCGCGACGGCGCGCAGCTCCTCGTCGGTGGAGTCCGGGCCGACCCCGGCGAAGAAGACGCCGACCTCGGCCTTCCAGCGCTTGAGGTAGGCGCGCAGCACGTCCGCCTTGGCGTCGTCGGCGACCTCGGTCGCGGTGAACGGCTCGACGTGCTTGCCGAGGTGCAGCTCGCCGCCGCCGACCGCCCGCATGTTGCGGGTCCACTGGACGTGGCCGCGCGGGGCGACGAGGTAGCGGTCGCCGTCGTGGGTGAGCACGTTGACCGGGGTGGTCCGCCACTCGCCGCTCTTGCGGCCCCGGACGGCGAGGACCCGCGAGCCCCAGACGCTGATGCCCCGGCGGGTCAGCCAGGCGACGGAGCGGTTCATGACGTGGACGGTGAACCAGCCGGGCTTCTTGACGTGGGCGGTGGTGTCGGACATCGGGGTCTCCTCGGAGTCGCGGCGGAGGTGCGGGCGGCGGTGCCGGGTGGTGCGGCGTGAGAACCGTTCCCGATCCGCGGCCTTCTCGAATCGTGAGCACTGCTCTCGCTTGAGATCAGTGTGCATGAATCGGCGACCGAGAGCAAGAGCAGTGCTCTCGTTTCGGTGCGCTGCTCTGAAACGTGGCAGACTGCTCCCATGACCACCGTTCAAGGAGCCCGCGCCCGCGCCCGGATCGAGATCACCGCCGCCATCAAGGACGAGGCCCGCCGGCAGCTCGCCGCCGAGGGCGCCGCGAAGCTCTCGCTGCGCGCCGTCGCCCGTGAGCTCGGCATGGTCTCCTCGGCGCTCTACCGCTACTTCCCCAGCCGGGACGACCTGCTGACCGCGCTCATCATCGACGCGTACGACGCCGTCGGCGCCGTCGCGGAGCGGGCCCACGCCGACGCCGTGAGCACCGCGCCCGGCGACCACCTCGCCCACTGGACCGCCGTCTGCCGGGCCGTCCGCTCCTGGGCCGTCGCCCACCCGCACGAGTACGCCCTCATCTACGGCTCGCCGGTCCCCGGATACACCGCACCGCAGGACACGGTCGGCCCGGCCGCCCGCGTCGGCCTGCTCCTGGTGGCGACCGCCCGCGGGGCCCACGAGGCCGGGGGCGTCACGCCGCCGCCGCTGCCGGACGGCCTCGCCCCGGAGGCGGAGCGGCTCGCCGCCGAGGAGGCCGCCGACCTGCCGCCCGCCCTCGCCGTCGCGCTCGTCCGCGCCTGGGCCCAGCTCTTCGGACTGGTGTCGTTCGAGGTCTTCGGCCAGTTCCACCGGATCGTCGAGGACCGGGACGCCTTCTTCGCCGCCGCCGCCGAGCGCCTCGGTCGCGAGGTCGGCCTGGCCCCCCGGCCCTGACGGAGGGCCGGGCCGCCCGCTCGGGATCAGGTGACCGCCGACGTCTCCCGCCACAGCCGCAGCGGCTCCGGGTCGCCGGTGACCGTCACCTCCGCGGCGGGCAGCCGGTTCCACAGCAGCAGGTAGAGCCGGTCCGCGCTCCCGGACACCTCCGTGTCCACCGGGCCGGAAGCCGTCCCGCCGCGCTCCGTGACGGGCGGCGCGGCCGAGAGCCGTACCGTCCAGACGTCCCCCGTGTCCGTCGCCCGCAGCCGCAGGGTGCGCGGCAGCTCGGTCCTGACCCGGCTGCGGTCGCGCGCGTGGAAGCCCGCGAGGAGTTCGTCGACGCCGTCGGCGGCGAGCGCCGCCCCGACCGGACCCGGGCCCCCGGACAGCGCCGACTCGGCGTCCACCCGGTGCACGGTGGTCTCGTGTGCCTGCCGCCGGGCCCAGAAGGCGAGCGGGGACGGAGCCGGCAGGAACGTCCAGGCGTCGAGCGTCTCCGGCGCGGCCCGCAGCGCCGCGACCAGGGCGGCGTGGCCCTCGCGGTAGTGGGCGAGGAGCGGGGCGCCGTCCAGGTCCGGCTCGCCCGCCTCGGGCCGGTACTCCCCGCTGCCCTCGACGACGAGGCCCGTCACCCAGCGGTGCACCATCGTCGTGTGCCGCAGCAGGTCGCGGACCCGCCATCCCGGGCACGTCGGGACCTCCGCGTCCGGCCCCGCCGCCTCCGCCGCCCCGGCGAGCGCCCGGCCGGCCGTCTCCAGCGCGTCGATGTGCTCCGCGATCCTCATCGTGCCCCCGTTCCCGATGTACGTGTCCACGGCGAGGATTCTGGCACCGGGAGGTCCCGTCCGTGCCCGACATCGCCGGGTCGCCTCCGTGCCCGACGCCGGGGAGCCGGTCCGGCCCGGCCGGTTCCGGCGGGCGGCCCCGATCATGCGAGACTCGGGCCCATGAACGGCAAGGCGACGACGACGCGTACTCGGCTGGACAGGGGGCGCAGCGCGCTCGGCCCCGCGCTGGAGCTGGTCCACACCGGCCGGGCGCCGACGCGGGCCGTCCTCACCGCCGAACTGGGCGTCACCCGCGCCACCGCCGGGGCCGTCGCCGCCGAGCTGGAGGCCCTCGGCCTCATCCGGGTCGACTCCAACCCCGGGGCCGCCGCCGGTTCCCAGGGCCGCCCCTCGCACCGGCTCGCCGTCGACGAGAAGGGGCCGGTGGCGCTCGCCGCCCAGGTCCACGCGGACGGCTTCCGGGCCGCGTTGATCGGCCTCGGCGGCACGCTCGTCGCCACCGTCCCCGGATCGGTGACGGTCTCCGCCGACCCGGCACAGGTCCTCGGCGCCGTCGTGGACGCGGGCGCCGCTCTGCTCCGCGAGACCGGACGGCGCTGCGTCGGCGCCGGCCTGGCCGTGCCGTCCGCCGTCGCCGAACCCGAGGGCACCGCGCTCAACCCGCTCCACCTGGCCTGGCCGGCCGGCGCGCAGGTCCGCGAGATCTTCGCCGAGCGGATCCGGGCCGCCGGCATCGAGGGCCCCGCCTTCACCGCCAACGACGTGAACCTCGCCGCGCTCGCCGAGCACCGGCACGGCGCCGGGCGCGGCGCCCGCGACCTGCTGTGCGTGGCCACCGGGCACCGGGGCGTCGGCGGCGCGCTCGTCCTCGACGGGCGCCTCCACACCGGCAGTTCGGGCCTCGCCCTGGAGGTGGGACACCTGACGGTGAACCCGGAGGGCAGGCCGTGTCACTGCGGCGGCCGTGGCTGCCTGGACGTCGAGACCGACCCGCTGGCCTTCCTCACGGTCGCCGGCCGCGAGCCGGGCCCCGAGGTCTCCCTGCTCCAGCAGGCCCGCGACCTGCTGCGGACCGCGCCGGACGACCCGGGGGTGCGGGCGGCGGTGGAGGAGCTGATCGACCGTCTCGGCCTGGGCCTGGCCGGTCTGGTGAACATCCTCAACCCCGACCGCATCATCCTCGGTGGGCTCCACCGCGAGCTGCTCGACGCCGACCCGGAGCGGCTGCGCGCGGTCGTCGCCGACCGCAGCCTGTGGGGCCGCAGCGGCGGTGTCCCGATCCTCCCCTGCACCCTGGACCACAACAGCCTGGTGGGCGCGGCCGAACTCGCCTGGCAGCCGGTCCTCGACGACCCCCTCACCGCGCTGGGCGGCGCCCCCGTCTGACCCGGGGCACGGGGCCCGCGCCCGGTTCGCCGCCGCCGCCGACGACGACGCCGCCGGACGGTCGGGCGCGCCGCCCCCGCCGGCCCGGGAACGCGGGTGAAAAGGGGTGGGCGTCCGGGGGCGGGCCCGGTAACGTCGCCCTCCATGATCACTTCCGATGACGGGCTCCCGCCCCGCCTGGGCAGCCTCACCTTCCACGGCCCGCTCTCCGAGGAGCGCGCCGAGCGCCTCCTGCGCCGGATCGTCGCCTCCGGTCCCGCCGACGTCCTCGACATCGGCTGCGGCTGGGGCGAACTGCTGCTCCGCGTCCTCGACGCGGTGCCCGGGGCGAAGGGCACCGGCATCGACATCAACGCCGAGGACCTCGCGCGCGGCCGCGCCCTCGCGGCGGAGCGCGGCCTCGCGGACCGTGCCGTCTTCGTCGAGGAGTCCGCCCGCGGCACCGAGCGCGGACCCGTCGACGCGATCCTGTGCCTCGGCGCCAGCCAGGCCCTGTGCGACCCGGAGCTGCCCCACGACCCGGCGGAGGCGCTGCGCGAGCTGCGCCGGCTGGTCCGGCCCGGCGGCGTGGTGGTGCTCGGCGAGGGCTTCTGGGAGCGGACCCCGACGGCGGCGGAGCTCGCCGCGATGTGGCCCGGCGCCTCCACCGGCGACCACTTCCCGCTGGGGGAGCTGGTCGACCTGGCGATCGGGGCGGGCTTCCGGCCCGCCTGGATCGAGACGGCGGGCCGCGACGAGTGGGAGGCGTTCGAGTCCGGCTACCGGTACGACACGGAGCTGTGGCTCGCCGCCCATCCGGACCACCCGCTGGCCGAGGAGACCCGCGAGCGGGTCGACCGGCAGCGTTCCGGCTGGCTGAAGGGCTACCGGAACGTCCTCGGCATCGCCTACCTGACCCTGGTCGCCACGGCCTGACGTCAGGCCCCGCGCCCGGCGCTCGCCGCGAGCGCCGGGGCGTCCGCGGGCGTGCCGAGCGGGATGCCGGCGAGCCGGCTGTACGAGACGACCGGGGCCGGCGGCACCAGGTCGAAGCCGAACCCGGCCTCGGCGGCGGCCAGGGCCGGGCCATCGGCGCACGGTGGTGCCGTCAGGGTGAACCAGACGGTCTTCCCGCTGACGCCCCGCGGGCGGACGCCCCAGCTGTCGCTGAGCGCCCCGACGATGGCGAGGCCGCGGCCCGAGGTGGCGAGCGCGTCCGGCTCGTCCCACAGGTCCAGGGCGTCCGACTCCGTCGCGACCGGTATCCGGGGGTCGTTGTCCCGGACCGAGACGGTCAGCCGGTCGAGCAGGAGTTCCAGCTCGACGGTGCACTCCTTGTCGGGCTGCGCGTGGCGGTGCACATTGCTCAACAACTCGGTCACTCCCAGTTGGACGGGATCGACCAGGTCGTCGAGCTGCCAATGGCGCAGATGGGCGGAGACGATCCTGCGGATCTGTCCGATCCGCGACGGCAGGGCCTGGAGCTCCACCGCGTAATACCTGCTCGGCTCGCTGATCACGGCTGCGACTCCCCGAAGTAGTCCTGAAGAAGACGGAGATTCGGATCTGTCCTGCGGTACATCAGGGCGGCGCACTGAGCACAGTGTCACCACCGTTGAACCCTCAGTGAGGTGGTTCCAGCGTGAGCCACCCGTCACCGCCCCGCAACCCGCCGCGAGCTTCCCCAGGTCAGCGCCGTCCGGGCGCGCTCAGCGACCGCCGGCCGCCCGCTTGAGCGCGGCGAGGAAGCGGCCCGCCTGCTCGGCGTCCCGGACGTCGTCCTCCCCGGCGCCGTCCATGGTCAGCCGGTAGCGGGTGCCGTTCACCTTCGCCACCGTCTCGTCCGCCTTCGCGAACCACGGCCGCCCCGCCCGCACCGCCTTGACGGGCGCGCTGTCGATCTCGGAGCCGTAGCTCGTCAGCAGCGCGAGCCGGCCGTCCTCGATGCGGACCTCGCCGGCCCGGGTGAGCGAGCGCGGCCACCGCGCGATCCGTACGCCCCTGGCGCTGAACTCCGCTTCCGCCATGCCGTCCACCCCTTCCGCCGACCCATCCCCACCCAGTGTGCCGGGCCGTCGGCGCGGGCACCAGAGACCCTCGCACACCTGCTCCCCAAGGCGTTCCTATGGAGCGTCAAAGAGATCGTTTGCCCAGGTGGGAGGGGTATCGTCGGCGGTGGGAAGCCAGGGTCCGCCCCGGCGGTACAGCGAGGAGAGAACCGTTGAGCACCACCCCCCGACCCCCCCACGTCGCCGACGCCGTGGCCACCGCGGACGTCGACCGCAGCGATCCGGCCTACCGCGCCTGGCTCAAGGAGGCCGTCCGCAAGGTCCAGGCCGACGCCAACCGCTCCGCCGACACCCACCTCCTGCGCTTCCCGCTCCCCGAGAAGTGGGGGATCGACCTGTACCTCAAGGACGAGTCCACCCACCCCACCGGCAGCCTCAAGCACCGGCTCGCCCGCTCCCTCTTCCTCTACGCGCTCTGCAACGGCTGGATCCGCCCCGGCAAGCCCGTCATCGAGGCGTCCAGCGGCTCGACCGCCGTCTCCGAGGCGTACTTCGCGAAGCTCATCGGCGTCCCCTTCGTCGCCGTGATGCCCCGCACCACCAGCCACGAGAAGTGCCGGCTCATCGAATTCCACGGCGGGCAGTGCCACTTCGTGGACGACTCGCGCACCATGTACGAGGAGGCCGCGGCGCTCGCGACGCGCACCGGCGGCCACTACATGGACCAGTTCACCTACGCCGAGCGGGCCACCGACTGGCGCGGCAACAACAACATCGCGGAGTCGATCTACCAGCAGCTGCGGCTGGAGCGCTACCCGGAGCCGGCGTGGATCGTGGCGACCGCGGGTACCGGCGGCACCTCCGCCACCATCGCCCGCTACGTCCACTACACCCAGCAGGACACCCGGATCTGCGTCGCCGACCCGGAGAACTCCTGTTTCTTCGACGGCTGGGTCCACCACGACCCCGACGCCACCGCCGACTGCGGCTCCCGCATCGAGGGCATCGGCAGGCCCCGGATGGAGCCCAGCTTCGTGCCCGGCGCCGTCGACCGGATGATGAAGGTGCCGGACGCGGCGAGCGTCGCCGCCGTCCGCGCGCTGGAGACCGCGATCGGGCGGAAGGCGGGCGGCTCCACCGGCACCGGACTGTGGAGCGCCCTCAAGATCGTGGCCGAGATGGTCGCCGAGGAGCGCACCGGCAGTGTCGTCACCCTGATCTGCGACCCCGGCGAGCGGTACCTCGACAAGTACTACTCGGACGCCTGGCTCGAAGGGCAGGGCCTCGACATCGCCCCGTACGCGGTGGCTATCGAGCGCTTCCTGGAGACGGGCGTCTGGCCGGAGTGAGCCGCCGGTCCAGCAGCACGGCGGCCCGGCGGAAGGACAGGCCCATGCCCGGTGAGGCCAGCCGCAGCCCGGCGCGGAACGCGGCGGGCCCGTCGGCCGCCATCGTCCAGCGCAGCCGCGTCCCGGCGCCCTCCGGCGCGAGGGCCCACTCCTCGGCCAGCGCGGACACGGCGGGCGCGTTGGTCAGGTCCACCCGGTAGGCGTAGCGGAGGTCCGGCTCGGAGGCGAGGATCGTCTCCTCGAACCGGATCCCGCCGCGCAGCCGGATCGTCCGGCGGGCCCCGTCGTCCAGCGGGACGGCGGAGGAGACCGGGGTGAACCAGGAGGGCAGGCTGCCCACCTCGACCGCTATCGAGCGGTAGACCGCCGGGGGCGGTGCCTGGAGCGTGGCCTCGAAGGCGAGGCGGACGGGCGCGGTGGCGGTGAAGTCGAGCTCCACCGGCCGCAGTCGGCGTTGCATGGACCGGACCTCCCGGATCGAGGGAAGAAGCACGTTAGCTGACAAGCCGTCAGGACGAAAGTCCGTTCGAGGAGTCGGGCCCGGGTCGGCCGCCCGGCGCGGAGACGCCGAGCAGCCCGTCCAGCGCCCGGCCGAACACCACCCGCCCCGCCCGCGCCAGCACCCCGTCGAAGGCCCTCGGCAGGCCGCGCACCGACAGTTCCTCGGTCCACACCACCCGGGAGCCCCCGGGGGCCGCCGCCACCTCGATCTCCGCCCAGCCCCGCACCAGGCGCCCGTACTTCTCCAGCCGGCACACCCCGGGCCGGTCCCCGCGCGGCGGCTCCCAGCGGACCACCTCCATCGGGTCGTCGAAGCCCAGCGGGCCGAGCCCGGTGCGCGCGGTGAAGCGGGTCCCGGTCCGGCTCGGGCCGGGCGTCAGGACCCTCGTCCGGGTCAGCGGCACCTGACGGCCGTGCGCCGGCCAGTCGGTCAGCCGCCGCCAGGTCTCCTCCGGCGCCAGCGGCACCGGGCGCACCACCCGGAAGCGGCTCACGCCGCCGTCTCGCCGGCCACCAGCAGCCCCGGCACGTGCTCCGCGACCTCGGCCCGTACCTCGGCGGCCATCCCCCGGTCCGTCACCCAGGTGTCCACCTCGTCCAGCGACCCGAACGAACTCAGTCCCACCGTGCCCCACTTGGTGTGGTCCGCGACCACCACCACCCGGCGGGCCGAACGGATCAGGCACCCGTTGGTCTCCGCCTCCGCCAGGTTCGGCGTCGACAGCCCCGCCTCCACCGACAGGCCGTGCACCCCGAGGAAGAGCAGGTCGAAGTGGAGCGAGCGGACCGCCCGGTCCGCCACCGGCCCCACCAGCGCGTCCGACGGCGTCCGCACCCCGCCCGTCAGCACCACCGTCGGAGCGCGCCGGCCCTCCCCGGCCGTCTGCCGCGCCTCGTGGAAGACGTCCGCGACCCGGACGGAGTTCGTCACCACGGTCAGGTCGGGCACGTCCAGCAGGTGCCGCGCGAGCGCGTACGTCGTCGTCCCGCCGGACAGCGCGATCGCCGAACCCGGCAGCACCAGCGCCGCCGCCTCCCGCGCGATCTCGTCCTTGGCGCTCGGCTCCAGGACCGACTTCGCCTCGAAGCCCGGCTCGTGGGTGCTCGGCTCCGACACCGGCACCGCCCCGCCGTGCACCTTCGCGACCATGCCCTGCCGGGCCAGCGCGTCCAGGTCACGGCGGATCGTCATGTCCGAGACGCTGAGCCGTCGGGTCAGCTCGTTGACCCGTACGCCGCCGCGGCGCCGGACCTCGTCGAGGATCAGGGCGCGCCGCTGCTCCGCGAGGAGGTTCTGATTGTCTGTCACCGCCGGGGCCGGTCCTTCCGCAGGAGACGAGGGGATGGCTGTCGGATTCGGTGAGAGACCGTGCGCGGGCGCACGGTCGTCCGCGATCCTGGAGCCGACGTCGCATCCTCCCACTCACGAGAGGAAGACTCCTAAGTGTCCCCTGCCACACCCGCCCCCGAGCACGGGGGCGCGGCGCTCGAACTCCTCGTCCACGGAGTCGGCGGAGCCACCCCCCAGTCCATGCTGGACGACCCCAGGACCGTACGGGTCACCGGCGACGAGACCGCGGCCGTGCACCGGCGCGCCGAGGACCTCGACGCCGAGGACCATCCCGAGCGGTACGCGGCCCGGCCGGTGCCGGAGGCGTACGTCTGGTCCAACCTGACCTCCGGCGACGGCGCCCGCGCCCTGTGGCTGCTGCTCCTGCCGTTCATGGTGGTCAACCTCGCGCACTGGATGCGCCCGCCGGCCGTCGGCCGCCCCGGCCTCGTCCGGCTCTACGGCGTCCTCGTCCGGCTCCTCGCCCTCAGTCTCACCGTGCTGCTCACCGCCGCCGTCTGCGAGGTCGCCCTCGACCTGACGGCCTGGCAGTGCGCCGGGACCCCCGCCTGCGCCGACGGCCGCGCCTGGCTCGGCTTCCTCTCCGCCGACCGGGGCGGCTGGTGGTCCGGCCCGGGCCGCCGCCTCGCCCTCGCCGCCGTCCTCCCGGCCGCCCTCGTCGGCCTCCTCTGGTACCTCTCGCACCGCACCTGGAGCGCCTACGAGGCCCAGCGCCCGCCCACCGACGCCGCCGCCGTACCCGCCGGGGACCCGCGCCCCGCGCTCGGCCGGCCCGGATTCTGGTACGGGAGGCGGCTCGTCGCCCGACTGCGCGCCGCGCACACCGCGGCCGGCTTCCTCACCGTCGCCGCGGCCCTCGCCGCCGCCCCCGCCCGGCAGGACACCGGCACCCTCGCCACCGGCGGACTCGCCCTGCGGGCCGCCCTCGTGACCTGCGGCGCCCTCGTCCTGTGGGCGGTCTGCGGCCGCGGCCGCAGCGAACGCCGGATCGACCAGCGCGTCGAGCGCGCCCTGTTCACCCGCCTGCCGGCCGCGGCCCTCACCCTGCTCGTCCTGACCGCCGTGCACACCGCGTGGGCCCGGCCCGGCTGGCACTCCGGCGGCACCCTCCCCGGGAACGCCGTCTTCGGGGCCCTCACCCTGGCCCAGGGCGGCCTCGTCGTCGCCCTCGGCGCCGTCGCCCTGCTGCTCCAGCGGCCCCGGCGCGACCCCCGCACCGCCCTCGCCGGGCTCGGCGGGCCCGCCACCGCCATGCTGGCCTGCGCGCTCGGCGGGGTCATGTCCGGCGGCGTCGCCCAGTGGGTCGCGGACTGGCTCGACGGAGCCGCCACCCCGGGCTCCGAGGGCAGCCCGCTGGTCGGCCCGCCCGTCCTCCTCAGCTGGCAGGCGTCCGTCATCCCCGTCCTGCTCCTGCTGTTGCTCGCGCCCGCCGCGCTCCTCGGCGCCCGGACCGTGCTCGCCGGCCGCCGACTGCGGACCGCCGTCGAGGCCGACTACGCCGGCGAGAGCCCCGACCCGGTCCGCACCGGCCAGATCGCCGCGAGCCGCGCCCGCGCCTCGCTCACCGACTCCGCCCCCGTCCTCGTCGCCGTCGTCTCCGCCACCGCGCTGCTCCTCGGCGCCGCCTCCGTTGCCGGCGCCTGGTCCAGCGACGCCGTCCCCGGCCGCGCCTTCTCCGGCGCCCACCCCGCGGTCGCCGCCCTCGCCGCCACCACCCAGGCGCTCGGTTCCTGGATGATCGGCTTCGGCTTCCTGCTCTTCGTCACCTGGGGCCGCCGCGCCTATCGCGACGCCTCCGCCCGCCGCACCATCGGCATCCTGTGGGACGTCGGCACCTTCTGGCCGCGCGCCGCCCACCCCTTCGCGCCGCCCTGCTACGCGGAACGGGCCGTACCCGACCTCACCTGGCGGATGAGCTCCTGGACCCGGCACACCGGCGGCCGGCTCGTCATCTCCGGCCACTCCCAGGGCAGCGTGCTCGCCGCGGCGGCCGTGTGGCAGCTGCCGTCCGCCACCCGCGCCCGGGTCGCCCTCCTCACCTACGGCTCCCCGCTGGAACGGCTCTACGGCCGCTGGTTCCCGGCCTACTTCGGTCCCGAGGCGCTGCGCGGCCTCCACCGGGCCGTGCACTGCTGGACCAACCTGCACCGCGCCACCGACCCCATCGGCGGCCCCGTCCGGGTCCCCGCCGAGGGCGGCCGTCCGGCCGTCGACGCCCCGGTGCTGCGCGACCCCGTGGCGTACGGACGCACCCGCGCCCACCCGCTGCCCGAACCGGTCCTCGGCCACTCCGACTACCAGGCCGACCCGGCCTTCGCGAGCTGCCGGGCGGCGCTGCTGGACCGGCTGCTGCCCGCGCTGCCCCGCCAGCGGACCCCCGAGGAGACGGCGGACCACGACGGTTCGGGCCGGGACGGCCCGGACCGGGGCGGTACGGATCAGGGGAGCTCGGGCAGGTCCTCCGGGTAGAGCAGGGTCAGGTCGTCCGTGCTCGCCTCGGCGAGCACGGCGACGCGGCCCGCGTGCCGCTCCACCATCGACTCGAAGGTCTGGCGCGCGGTCCGCCCGTTGCCGAAGGCCGGGCCCTTCGGCAGCTTCTCGAAGTACGTCAGGAGGGCGTCGTCCGCGCCCTCCGCGAGCCGGTACTCGTGCTCGTCCGTCTGCTGCCGCACGATCCGCAGCAGCTCCCGCGGCGTGTAGTCGCCGAAGCTGATGGTCCGTGAGAAGCGGGACGCCACACCGGGGTTGACCGTCAGGAAGCGCTCCATCTCGGCGGTGTAGCCGGCCACGATGACCACCACGGCGTCCCGGTGGTCCTCCATCAGCTTCACCAGCGTGTCGATGGCCTCGCGCCCGAAGTCGCGCCCCGAGTCCTCCGGCGACAGCGCGTACGCCTCGTCCACGAACAGCACCCCGCCGCGCGCCCGCTCGAACGCCTCCTGGGTGCGGATCGCGGTCGAGCCGATGTGCTCGCCGACCAGGTCGACCCGGGAGACCTCCACCAGGTGCCCGCTCTCCAGCACGCCGAGCGAGGCGAGGATCTCCCCGTAGAGCCGGGCGACCGTGGTCTTGCCGGTGCCCGGGTTGCCGGTGAAGACGAGGTGGCGGCGGACCGAGGCGGCCTTCAGCCCGGCCTCCCGCCGCTTCCGGCCCACCTCGATCATGTTGGTGAGCGTCCGCACCTCGTGCTTGACGCTGTCCAGGCCGACCAGCGCGTCGAGCGCGCCCAGCACGTCGTCCGAGGAACGCGGCGCGGGGACCGGCGCGGCCGTCGGCGCGGGCATCGGCGCCGGGGCGGGCGCGGCGGCACGCGCCGGGGGATAGGCGCCGAGCAGGCCGGGCGAGTGCCGTCCGGCCGTCAGGACCGGGGCGGGCACCGGCTCGGGCACCGGCGGGGTCCGTACGGCGCTCTCGTCACCGGTGCAGTCCTCGACCTCGAGCCCGTCCTCGGGGAACTCGTACCCCCCGCGCGCGCACCGCTCGGTCCGGCAGCGGCGCAGCACCGTCCGGCAGCCGTCCATCACGTGGAAGCCGTAGCCGCCGCTGCCGGTGACCCGGCAGCCGTGGAAGGTGCCCCGGCCCTCCGCCGACACGTAGAACCCGGCCTCGGCGGGGGAGGTCACCACACAGCGCTCTACCGTCGGATCGGCGCCCTTGGTGACGATGACGCCGGTCTGCACGGCGTCCACGGTGCAGTTGGCGAGGGTGCCGCCGCTGCCGTGGTCGCGGAACCAGGCCCCGGTGGCGGCCTCCTTGATCCGGCAGTCGTCGAGCTGGGCGGTGGCGCCGTCGCTCACCGACACGGCGGTGTTCCGCACCTGCGTGAGGTCGCTGTCCACCACGTCCACCCGCGAGCCCCGGTCCAGCACGAAGAGCGCGTCCGGCACGTCGTGCACCCGGCACGCGTCGAGCACCGCGCTCGCGCCGTCGCTCACCCACACCGCCGGGTAGTCGCCCGTGCTGTCGTGGATCTCGCACTGGTGGGCGTCCACGCGCGTGCCCGGGTCCCACACCGAGAGGCCGTTGCGCCCGAACCGGCGCACGGTCGACCGGGTGAGCGTGAGCACCGAGCGCGAGCGCAGGTCCACCGCGTTCTCGGGCACGTCGTGGATGTCGCAGTCGGAGAGCGTCAGCACGGCGTCGGTGTCCAGGGTGACGCCGTCGGCGGAGGTGCGGTGCACGGTGGAGTCGACCAGGTGCGCGGTGGCGCGGGCCGCGATCTGGAGGCCGGCGCCCTTGATCTCGTACACC
Source organism: Streptomyces hydrogenans (assembly GCF_014656075.1). Classification (GTDB taxonomy): domain Bacteria; phylum Actinomycetota; class Actinomycetes; order Streptomycetales; family Streptomycetaceae; genus Streptomyces; species Streptomyces hydrogenans. The sequence continues at coordinate 35,991 of NZ_BNBS01000048.1, read as the reverse complement.
TCGCAGCCGATGCCCTCCAGGCCGCTGCCCTCGCCGGTGACGGCGATCCCCGCGCCCGAGGCGTGGTGCACCCGGCACCGTTCGAGCCGGGGGTGCGCCCCGCCGCGCACGGACACCCCGGCCTGCCCGGCGGAGACGACCTCGCACTCCTCGAAGACCCCGCCCGCGCCGTCGACGGTGGCGATGCCCACCCCGGCCGGGTTGTCGACCGTGCAGCGCCGGGCGGTCGGCCGGGCCCGGCCGCGCACCTCGATCCCGGCGGCCGAACGCGTCATGATCCGCAGGTCGAGCAGTTCGGGAGTGCCGTCCTCGACGAGCAGCGCCGGGGCCGCCACGTCCTGGCCCTCGATGTGCAGGTCCTGCACGACGGCCGAGGCCCGCAGGGTCAGCGGCACCCCGTCCGGCGGCGCGATCCGCACCGGCCCCGCCCCGTCCTCGGGCCCCCGCAGGGTCACCGCCCGGGTCACGACGAGGTTCTCGCGGTACGTGCCGGGCGCGACGGTGAGGACGTCGCCGTCGCCGGCGGCCTCCAGCGCGGCGGCGAGGGAGGCGTACTCGCCCGTGCGGCGCCGCCACCGCGACGTGCCGGTGTGCGTCACCTGGACCGTGCCCTGTGCCATGGGTGTGCTCTGCCCCCGCCTCGTGCGCCGACGCTGAACCGGATCCGGGATCCGGTGTGGTGGATCCCGCGGAGGGGGTCCATGACCGTGGATCCCGTCCCCTGGACGGGGGATCCGTCGCCCCACCGTAGCGCGCGCGGCGGCGCGGGGTTGACGGGTCGTAGAGCCGCACCCGTACGGGGCACGGAACCTCCGGTTCCAGCGGTGCGTCAGCTCCCGGCGCCGGTCCGTCCCCAGTCGGGGCCGACCGACGCCCACGCGCGGTCCAGCCGTGCGTAGCGCCGCATCCGCAGGTGTCGCATCACCAGTCGCCGCACGAGCTCGACGGCGACTCCGGCCAGGACGGCCACCGTGAGTCCGACGAGGACGGCGTGGGCGCGGGCGGTGTCCTGGGCCAGCGGCGCCGTCACGGGCCGGCCCGTGCGGTCGGTCCACAGCGCGAAGGAGTCGCCGGGTGAGGAGCTGCCCCGGGAGGTGGTCACGGTGCCCGTGCGGGACGTGCCGTCGGGGGCGGTCCAGCGGGCCACGACCGCCCGCCGGAACCGCTGTTCGGCCGCCTGGTCGCTCGACGCGGCGGAAAACGGGGGCGTCGGGGCGGAGCGGGGCACGTAGGCGGTGGTCGCCACGCGGCCCGCCTGCTGGGCGTGGGCCGCGCGCTGGAGCGACTGCCGCGCGGCCGAGCCGGCCGCGTAGCCTGCCGCGGGCACGGCCAGGCACAGCGCGAGGACGGCCACGAGTGCCACCCACGCCTCGACCAGGTCCGTCCCGCGGCGCAGGGGATTGTGCCGCCAGCGCCAGAGTCCGGTGACTGCGCGCATGTTCCGGGACCCCCTCGTTCGTCGCTCCTCCGACGAGTGTGCCCGCGGGGCGCGCGGTTCGCCTGTCGAGCGGGGGAGGGGGCCGGGCTCAGTCGAGGATCTTCACCGGGTCGCCGACGCGGACGGTTCCCGGGTGCTCGGGGACGAGGTTCTGGCCGAAGACCAGCTTGCCGTTCAGCTTGCGGTGCCGGCCGAGCGTCCGCAGCGGCTCCTTGCCGCGCGCCGCGGTGGTCTGGTCGGTGGTGGTCACCACGCACCGGCCGCACGGCTTGGCCACCCGGAAGGTCACCTCGCCCACGGCGAGCCGGGTCCAGCCGTCCTCCGCCCACGCGTCGGTGCCCTCGACGACCAGGTTGGGCCGGAAGCGGCTCATGGGCAGCGGGCCCTCGTGGGCGTGGTCGCCCCGCTCGATCAGCGCGTTGAGGGCGTCGAGGGAGGCGAGGGCGGTGACGAGCAGCGGGTAGCCGTCGGCGAGGTTGACCGTCTCGCCGGGCCGCGCGAAGTCGGGGTCGATCGGGCGCCGGTGCTCGGGCGCGTCCAGGTGGACGAGGCGCGCGTCGGCCTCCAGGTAGGCGGAGAACCAGGCGGCGGCCGGCTCGCCGGCGGGCACCGTCTCCACGGCCTGGTCGAAGATGTCCATGGTGAGCGTGACCGAGGGCTCGGGCACCGGCACCACGAGCGGCTCGCGACCGGGCGCGGTGAGCCGCAGGCCGCCGTCCGGGAGGGGTTCGGCGGACGCGAGGGCCATCCGGGGGTGACGGCGCTGGGTCATGACCGTGCCGCCGGCGTCGACGACGGCCCAGCGGCGGTCGTGCGCGAGGCCCCAGGGCCGCACCTCGGCCTCGGCGCGGTCGAGCGCGCGCAGGGCCTTCACCGGATGGACGTGGACGGAGCGGAGGACGGGATCAGCCATGGGCTCATCCTGCCAGCCGCTCCGCCCCCGTCGGGACGCGCTCCGTGGCCCGTCAGTAACCGCCTCCCTGGTAGGGGCGGTTGTACGGGTCGTGGTACTGCGCGGGGGCCGGTACCGGCGCCGGTGCGGGGCGCGGGGCGGCGGGGCGCATCGCCTCGTAGCCGGTGGCCATCGGGCGGGCCGGCTGCGGGACCGGTCCTCCCGGGTAGCCGCGCGGCGGCGCGGGCTGCTGCGGGATGTACGGCGAGGGCGCCGGCTGGAGCGGCGCGGGCGCCATCTGCGGGGCCATCATCTGCGGGGCCGGCTGCGGGTATCCGTAGCCGCCGCCGTGGTAGGCCGGCGCCGGCTGGGGGGAGGGCGCCGAGGGGAGGGCGGGCAGGGCCGCCGGGAGCGCCGGCAGGTAGGAGCCGGTCGGCGCGGGTGTCGGGTAGCCGACGGGGGCCTCGTACGCGGCGGGCACTCGGATCGGGGCGATCTGAGGCGTGCCCCGCTCCGCGACCAGGGAGTCGTAGATAGGGGTGTCCGGGAAGGACGGCGCGGTGTGGTAACCGCCTCCATAGCTGGAGCGGGGGGAGGTCATGGCACATAAGTTAAGCCCACGATCTGCCGATTGGGGAGCCCGCTCAACAGCTTCTTTGACGGGCTTCTGGCGGTCGCGGATCCCCAACCCGAGCGAACGTGCCAAAAACGGGCATGCCGTTGTCCCATGATCGCGCAAAACCCGAGCTGAGAGGGGGTTACCGATGGGTCGCGCCGATCGGCGCCGGCCCTCCCGTCCGGTATGAAGAACGGATAAAGAAAAAGCGACCGGAAGGAGTGGGAGAAGTGATCTTGGGTAAGTCGAATCGTCAATCCGACGCCGAAGGGCGGAGCGTACACGCGCCGAATTCACCGCGTTACTCCCCGTGGCGAGCGGTGAATTCCGTGCCCTCCGCGGCCGTCCGGCCTCCCGGGTGGACCCGCCCCTTCCAGGCCCCGCCCCGCCCCCGGTGGTGGAGCACCGCCGAGTCCACCGTCATTACCAGATAGAGGGAGGCGGTGAACGGCAGCAACACCGCCGTCCACGCCGGCTGCCGGTAGTGACGGAGCATCGGGACGTACGTGCCCGTCATCACCGCCCAGGCCGCCCCGCCCGCCCAGGCCGCCGCCGCGTCCCCGGCCACGAGCCCCGCCACCAGCGCGACCGGCGGCACCAGATAGACGAGCGCGAGCCCGACGACCGTCCCCAGGAGCAGCGACGGCCGGTACCGCAGCTGGGCGTACGCGCTCCGCGTCACCATCCGCCACAGCTCGCCGAGCCCGGTATAGGGGCGCACCGAGTCGACCCCCTCCGCCAGTCCCAGCCAGATCCGGCCGCCCGCCGCCCGCACCGCCCGGGCCAGCGACACGTCGTCGATCACCGCCGAGCGGATCGCGTCCGGTACCCCGGCCGCCACCGCCGTCTCCGTCCGCAGCAGCACGCACCCCCCGGCCGCCGCCGTCGCGCGCGGCCGTGCGGCGTTGATCCACCGGAACGGGTAGAGCTGGGCGAAGAAGTAGACGAAGGCCGGGACCACCAGCCGCTCCCAGGGGCTCGCCGTCCGCAGCCGGGCCATCTGCGAGACCAGGTCCCGGTCGTCGTCCAGGGCGGCGGACACCAGTCGTCGCAGACTGTCGGGCGCGTGGGCGATGTCCGCGTCCGTGAGGAGCAGGAACTCCGGCCCCCGCGCGCGTGCCAGCGCCATCCCGTGCCGCAGCGCCCACAGCTTCCCCGTCCACCCCGGCCCGGGCTCGCCCGGCGACGCCACCGTGAGCGGCAGCCCGCCGCGGCGTGCGGCCAGCGCTTCGGCCAGCCGCCCCGTCCCGTCCGTGGACCCGTCGTCCACCAGGATCACCTCGGCCCGGCCCGGATAGTCCTGGGCCAGCAGCGACGGCAGGCTCAGCGGAAGCACCCCGGCCTCGTCCCGCGCGGGCACCACCACCACGACGCCGGGCCACTCCTCCCTCCCCACGCGCGCGTGGGGCCCGTCGCGGCGATCCCGGGGCCGGGGCAGGCGCTGGTCCGTGCGCCAGAAGAAGCCCTGGCCGAGCAGGAGCCAGAGCCAGACGACGAGGGAGGCGCACGCGAACCAGGCAAGGGTGCTCATTTGCCGCAGTCTGCCCCAGAACGCCGGGCTCCCGGGGCCCATCGGCTAGGGTGACCGGGTGAAGATCGCGCTCATGGACTCCGGAATCGGCCTCCTCGCGGCGGCCGCCGCGGTACGCCGGCTCCGCCCGGACGCCGAGTTGCTGCTCTCCAACGACCCCGACGGCATGCCGTGGGGACCGCGCACCCCCGAGGACCTCACCGGGCGCGCCCTCGCCGTCGCCCGGGCCGCGGCCGACCAGGGGCCGGACGCGCTGATCGTGGCCTGCAACACCGCCTCCGTCCACGCGCTCCCCGCCCTGCGCGCCGCCCTCGAACCGGCCGTCCCGGTCATCGGCACCGTCCCCGCGATCAAGCCGGCCGCCGCGGCCGGCGGCAAGGTCGCCATCTGGGCGACCCCCGCCACCACCGGCAGCCCGTACCAGCGCGGACTCATCCGCGAGTTCGCCGCGGGCGCCGAGGTCACCGAGGTCCCCTGCCCCGGACTCGCCGACGCCGTCGAGCACGCCGACCCCGAGGCGATCGACCGGGCCGTCACCGCCGCCGCCGCGCTCACCCCGCCCGACGTCCGCGCCCTCGTCCTCGGCTGCACCCACTACGAACTCGTCGAGGACCGGATCCTCGCCGCCCTGACCCCCCGTCGCCGCCCCGGGCTGCCGCCCCTCGTCTTCCACGGCTCCGCCGGCGCCGTCGCCGCCCAGGCCCTGCGCCGCGTCGGCGCGGGACCGGACCCCGCCGCGGCCCCGACCGGCACCCTCTCGGTGCTGCTGAGCGGACGCCCCGGCCCCCTTCCGGCCGCCGCCCTCGCCTACGCCGACGGCCGGCTGCTGGCCGCCGCCCCGGCCCCCACGCTCTGACCCGTCACTCCGCGTGACCGAACCGCTCCGTTCCGGTGCGCTTAACCGGACATAGCCGGGTAATATTCCCCATATGAGGAAGGAATCCCGGCAGGACGCCACCCGCGGGCTCCGTCCCGCCGTCTGGACCGGCCGCGCGACCAACCGCTTCCAGTGGATCGCGGCCGCGGCCGGCGCCGCCTTCATGGCGCTCGGGATCACCCTCGCCGTCGAGTCCCCCTGGACCTCCGGCATCACCGCCCTCGTCATGGCCGTCTTCGGCTGCGTCGCCGTCGGACTCCTCGTCCTCTTCGGCACACTCGCCTTCGTCCACGTCGAGGTCCGCGTCGACGACCGGGCCATGGAGGTCCGCTGCGGCCACATCGGCCTCCCGCGCCGCACCATCCCGCTCACCGAGGTCGTCGACGCCGACTACGCCCCCCGCGTCACCCCGCGCCACTGGGGCGGCTGGGGCTACCGCTGGCGCCCCGACGGCGGCACCGCCGTCGTCGTCCGCCGGGGCGAGGGCCTGGTGGTGCGCCTCGCCGACGGGCGGAGCTTCACCGTCACCGTCGACGGCGCGGAAGGAGCGGTCGCCTCCATCCGCGGCCACCTCCGCCGACCCGCCCCGCCCCAGACCCCCACCGGCGCCTGACCGGCACGCGCGCGTACGGGTGGCACGGCCCCGGAAGGCAGGCCGCGGCGCCCGCGCCCGGCCCCTGCCGGGCCGGGCGTCAACAGGCACGCCCCGTACACTCCGCAAGGTGAGCACCACCATCACCCCCGAGGCGGCCGGAGCCGCCGACGACGCGTCCGCGACCGACGACCGGCCGCGCCGCTTCGCCCGGGCCGCGCGGTTCGTCCGCCCCGGAGCCGCCCTGCTCTCCGGCGTCCTGCTCTACCTGAGCTTCCCGCCGCGGCCCCTGTGGTGGCTCGCGCTGCCCGCCTTCGCGCTCCTCGGCTGGAGCCTGTACGGCCGCCGCCTCCGGGCCGGCTTCGGCCTCGGGTACCTCGCCGGGCTCGGCTTCCTCCTGCCGCTCCTCGTCTGGACCGGCGAAGAGGTCGGCCCGGTGCCCTGGCTCGCCCTCGCCGCCATCGAGGCCCTCTTCGTCGCCGCCGCCGGACTCGGCATCGCCGCCGTCTCCCGGCTGCCCTGGTGGCCGGTCTTCGCCGCCGGGGTGTGGATCCTCGGCGAGGCGGCACGCGCGCGCGTGCCCTTCGGCGGCTTCCCCTGGGGCAAGATCGCCTTCGGCCAGGCCGACGGAGTCTTCCTCCCGCTCGCCGCCGTCGGCGGCACCCCCGTGCTCGGCTTCGCCGTCGCCCTGTGCGGCTTCGGCCTCTACGAGGCGGTCCGCGTGTTCCGCCTCCACCGCGCCACCGGCACCGTCCCGCGCGGCCCGCTCGCCGCCGCCGCGCTCTCCGTCCTGGTCCCGGTCACCGGCGCCGTCGCCGCCCTGCCGCTGGTCAGCGACGCCCCCGAGGACGGCACCGCCACCGTCGCCGCGATCCAGGGCAACGTCCCCCGGCTCGGCCTCGACTTCAACTCGCAGCGCCGCCAGGTCCTCGACAACCACGCCGCCCGCACCCGCGAACTCGCCGCCGAGGTGAAGGCCGGGACGAAGCCCCAGCCCGACTTCGTCCTGTGGCCGGAGAACTCCTCCGACATCGACCCCTACGCCAACCCCGACGCCGCCGCCGTCATCGAGGGCGCCGTCGACGCCGTCAAGGCCCCCACCGTCGTCGGCGCCGTGATCGCCCCGCCCACCGGCAAGCTCCGCAACACCCTGATCCAGTGGGAGCCCGGCCGCGGACCCGTCGCCACCTACGACAAGCGGCACGTCCAGCCCTTCGGCGAGTACATCCCGATGCGTTCGGTCGTCCGCCTCTTCAACAGCAACGTGGACCGGGTGGCCCGCGACTTCGGCCCCGGCACCGAGGTCGGCGTCTTCGACCTCGCCGGCACCAAGGTCGGCCTCGCCACCTGCTACGAGGCCGCCTTCGACTGGGCCGTCCGCGACACCGTCACCCACGGGGCGCAGCTGCTCACCGTCCCCAGCAACAACGCCACCTTCGGCCGCAGCGAGATGACCTACCAGCAGCTCGCCATGTCCCGCGTGCGGGCCGTGGAGCACAGCCGCTCCGTCGTCGTCCCGGTCACCAGCGGCGTCAGCGCGATCATCCGCCCCGACGGCGAGATCGTCTCCAGGACCGCCATGTTCACCCCCGACTACCTGGTCGAGGAGGTCCCGCTGCGCTCCACCCGGACCCCCGCGACCCGGCTCGGCACCCTCCCCGAGGCCCTGCTCGCCGCCGTCGCGGCCGGCGGGCTCGGCTGGGCCGCCGCCCGCGCCGTACGAGCCCGCCGCGCGCGGTCCTGATCCCCGGGACCCGACCGGAAGGATGATCTAGGGTCGGTCGCATGGCAACCCCTGACTTCATCCGCGAACTGCGCAAGACCGCCGGGCACCAGCTCCTCTTCCTGCCCGGGGTCAGCGCCGTCGTCCTCGACGACCGGGGCAGGGTCCTGCTGGGCCGCCGTGCCGACAACGGCGCCTGGTCCGTGATCGGCGGCATCGTCGAGCCCGGCGAGCAGCCCGCGGACGGCGCGGTCCGCGAGGTCGAGGAGGAGACCGGCGTCGTGTGCGTGGCCGAGCGGGTCCTCCTGGTGGAGACGCTGCGCAAGCCGGTCGTCTACGGCAACGGCGACATCTGCCAGTTCATGGACGTGACCTTCGCCTGCCGGGCCGTCGGCGGCGAGGCCCGGGTCAACGACGACGAGTCGATCGACGTCGGCTGGTTCGAGAGGGACGCCCTTCCCGAGATGAAGCGCTTCTCCCTCAAGCGGATCGAGAAGGCGTTCGCCGACGAACCCACATGGTTCCGCACCACAGACCACGGCTGAAGTGTGGGCCGGACGCACATCGGTGCCGTCCCGGCCCCTTCGTAGGGTGCGGAGCATGAGCGCCCCCCTCACCGCCGCCGGTACCGCCGGCCCCGCCCCAGCCGGGCCGCCTCGCCCGGCCGCCCTCGCCCTGGACCTCCGCGGCCGCACCGCGCTCGTCACCGGCTCGGCCGGCGGCATCGGCCGGGCCTGCGCGCTGCGGCTCGCCGAGGCCGGCGCCCGGGTCAGAGCCGTCGACCGCGCCGCCGAGGGCCTGGAGGAGCTCACCGCCCGGGCCGACGGCCTCCCCGGTGCCGTCGAACCCCGGCTCCTCGACCTCACCGACCTCGACGCCGCCGAGGAGGCCGCGACCGGCGCCGACATCCTCGTCAACAACGCCGGCCTCCAGCTCGTCCGCCCCATCGAGTCCTTCCCGCCCGAGGTCTTCCACACCGTCCTCACCGTGATGCTGGAGGCCCCCTTCCGGCTGATCCGGGGCGCCCTGCCGCACATGTACGCCCAGGGCTGGGGCCGCGTCGTCAACCTCTCCTCGGTCCACGGGCTGCGCGCCTCCGCCTTCAAATCGGCGTACGTCGCCGCCAAGCACGGCCTGGAGGGGCTCTCCAAGACCGCCGCCCTGGAAGGCGCCCCGCACGGCGTCACCTCCAACTGCGTCAACCCCGGCTACGTCCGCACCCCGCTCGTCGAGCGCCAGATCGCCGACCAGGCCGTCGCCCACGGCATCCCCGAGGACCGCGTCCTCACCGAGGTCATGCTCAAGGACTCCGCCCTCAAGCGCCTCGTCGAACCCGAGGAGGTGGCCGAGGCCGTCGCCTACCTCTGCACCCCGCAGGCCGCCTTCATCACCGGCGCCTCCCTCACCCTCGACGGCGGCTGGACGGCCCACTGAGCACTCGCCCCCTCGGGCACGCGTCGTCCACGGGAAGTCGTCCACAGGGTGGTGCCGGCCCACCTCCGGCAGGTATCCCTGTGTCCATGTCCCACGAACACGTCTCCTATCTGGAACTCCTCGCCCGGGGAGCCGCCACGGAGGCATACGACCGGCCCGTGCTCCTCGCCCGCGCGAGCGGCGCGGGTCCCGAGGCGCTGGCCGGGCTGGAGGAGGCCAAGCAGCTCGCGCTGCGGGTGCGCGCCGAGCTGGAGGGCCGGCGGCGGCGCGAGGCCGAGCTGTCCGCGCTCTTCGCCACCGCCCACGACCTCGCGGGACTCCGCGACCTCGACGCCGTCCTGCGCGCCATCGTCCAGCGCGCCCGCTCCCTCCTCGGCACCGAGGTCGCCTACCTCAGCCTCAACGACCCCGCGGCCGGCGACACGTACATGCGGGTCACCGAGGGCTCCGTCTCCGCCCGCTTCCAGCAGCTGAGGCTGGGCATGGGCGAGGGGCTCGGCGGACTGGTCGCCCAGACCGCCCGGCCGTACGTCACCGACGACTACTTCGACGACGCCCGCTTCCAGCACACCCGCACCATCGACACGGCGGTCCGCGACGAGGGCCTGGTCGCCATCCTCGGCGTGCCGCTCAGCCTCGGCAGCCAGGTCATCGGCGTGCTCTTCGCCGCCGACCGCCGGGCCCGGGTCTTCGAGCGCGAGCAGGTCGCCCTCCTCGGCTCCTTCGCCGCCCACGCGGCCGTCGCCATCGACACCGCCAACCTGCTCGCCGAGACCCGCTCCGCCCTCGCCGAGCTGGAGCGGGCCAACGACATCATCCGCGAGCACAGCGCGGTCATCGAGCGGGCCTCCGAGGTCCACGACCGCCTCTCCGAGCTGGTGCTGCGCGGCGGCGGCGTCCACGACGTGGCCGAGGCCGTCTCCGAGGTCCTCGGCGGCACCGTCGAGTTCACCGAGACCACCGCGGGCGCCGCCCGCCGGGCCGGCGGACACGCGGTCCGGGACGGCGACGACTGGGTGGCCGCCGTCTCCGCCGGCGGTGAGCACCTGGGCGCGCTCGTCCTGCGCGGCCGCCCCGGCCTCGACCCCGTCGACCTGCGCACCCTGGAGCGGGCCGCGCTGGTCACCTCGCTGCTGCTGCTCGCCCGCCGCACGGCCGGCGAGGCCGAACAGCGGGTGCGGGGCGAGCTGCTCGACGACCTCCTCGACGCCCCCGACCGGGACCGGCGCCTGCTGCGCGAGCGCGCCGCCCGCCTCCGTACCGACAGCGCCGCGCCGCACGTGGTGCTCGCCGCCGGCATCGACCGGGCCGGGCCCGCCGACGGGACCGAGCCGCAGGCCCGCGAGCGCGCCGACCGGCAGCGCCTGTGGTCCGCCGCCTCCCACCTCGCCGCCACCCGCAGCGGCCTCGCCTCCGCCCGCGACGGGGGCACGGTCCTCCTGCTGCCGCTGCGCCCGGGCGAGGACGCCGCCGAACTGGCCCGCCAGGCCGCCCGCCACCTCGGCGGCGCCCTGCGCGAACCCGTCACCGTCGGCGCCTCCGCGCCCGTGCGGGCGCCCCTCGACCACCCGGACCAGGTGGCCGGCGCGTACCAGGAGGCCCGCCGCTGCCTCGACGCGCTGCGGCTGCTGCACCGTACGGGGGAGGGCGCGGCCGCCGAGGACCTCGGCTTCCTCGGTCTCCTGCTCGCCGACGGGCGGGACATCGGCGGCTTCGTGGAGCGCACGATAGGCCAGGTCGTCGCCTACGACGGGCGCCGCGGCACCGACCTGGTGCGCACCCTGGACGCCTACTTCGCCAGCGGCATGAGCCCGGCCCGCACCAAGGACGACCTGCATGTGCACGTGAACACGGTGGCCCAGCGGCTTGAGCGGGTGGGCCGGCTCCTCGGCCCGGACTGGCAGTCGCCCGCCCGCGCCCTGGAGATCCAGCTGGCGCTCCGCCTGCACGCCCTGTCCTCGGCCGTCTCCCGCGACTGAGCCGGCACGCCGAAGGCCCCGCGCCCCCTCCCGGGGGCGCGGGGCCGGTTCGGTCCGCCGCTGTGCGACTCAGGCGTCGGCGCCGACGCGGACGGGCGCGGCGCTCGGCTCGTCCGCCTCGGACAGGTCGGTGTCGCGGGTCTCCCGGGCGCAGCCGAGGGCGACGACCGTGAGCAGCGCGGCGGCGATCACGTACAGGGCGATCGGGGTCGAGCTGCCGTGGTCGGCGAGGAGCGCGGTCGCGATCAGCGGGGCGGGCGCGCCGGCGGCGACGGAGGAGAACTGGGCGCCGATGGAGGCACCGGAGTACCGCATCCGGGTCGCGAACATCTCGGAGAAGAACGCGGCCTGCGGGGCGTACATGGCGCCGTGCAGGACGAGGCCGACGGTGACGGCGAGCAGCAGGCTGCCGAAGGAGCCCCGGTCGATGAGGGCGAAGAAGGGGAACATCCAGGCGCCGACGCCGACCGCGCCGATCAGGTACACCGGGCGGCGGCCGATCCGGTCGGACAGGGCGCCCCAGAGCGGGATGACGGCGAAGTGCACGGCGGAGCCGACGAGCACGGCGTTGAGCGCGGTCTGCTTGGACAGGCCGACGGAGGTGGTCGCGTAGACGAGGATGAAGGCGGTGATCACGTAGTAGGAGATGTTCTCCGCCATGCGGGCGCCCATCGCGATGAGGACGTCCTTCCAGTGGTGGCGCAGGACGGCGACGAGCGGCGGCTTCTCGGCGGCGGCGTCGGTGGCCCTGCGCTCCTCGGCGGCGGCGAGCGCGGCCTTGAAGACCGGCGACTCGTCGACGGAGAGCCGGATCCACAGGCCGACCATCACCAGCACGCCGGAGAGCAGGAACGGGATCCGCCAGCCCCACGAGGTGAACGCCGACTCGGACAGCAGCGCGGTCAGCGCCGACAGCACGCCGGTGGCGAGCAGCTGGCCCGCCGGGGCGCCGGTCTGCGGCCACGACGCCCAGAAGCCCCGCCGCTTCGCGTCCCCGTGCTCCGAGACCAGCAGCACCGCCCCGCCCCACTCGCCGCCGAGGGCGAAGCCCTGCACCAGCCGCAGCGCGGTGAGCAGCAGCGGGGCGGCCGACCCCACCGTCGCGTGGGTCGGCAGCAGGCCGATCGCGAACGTCGCCCCGCCCATCAGCAGCAGGCTCAGCACCAGCAGCTTCTTCCGCCCGAGCCGGTCCCCGTAGTGCCCGAACACCAGCGCGCCGAGCGGCCGGGCGGCGAACCCGACGGCGTAGGTGAGGAAGGAGAGCAGCGTGCCGACGAGCGGATCCGACTCGGGGAAGAACAGCTTGTTGAAGACGAGGGCGGCGGCGGACCCGTAGAGGAAGAAGTCGTACCACTCGATGGTGGTGCCGATCAGGCTGGCGGCGACGATGCGCTTGAGGGATCCGGGGGATGTCGGAGCGGTTCTTGCGGCGGCCATGTGCACCACTTCCAGGCAGGTACGGGGGACGTCTACGTGTCGCCACACCGTAGGAACACGCAGGTCACCGTCGTATGTGGTGGGACACCATAGTTCCGGCCGGCGTGATGCGGGCCACCGCCATGGCCCCCGCCGCCGGCACCGGAGACCCCCGGACAGCCTTGCGAACGCTGGTCCTTGCGGATGAAGCGGGCCCGGCCCCGTGCCCCCGGCCGTCCTCCCGCTGTTCTCACCCGGAGGAAAAGATCGTTTCGAGCGGGGAGAGGGCCGGAGATGCGGCGAGACGGCGAAGGCGGTGGGCGGACGTGAGCCTGCCCGAGGAGGCCGGGACCAGGGCGCCGTCCGCGCCCGCCGGCACCGCCCGGTCCGTCGCCCGGGAGCTGCTCGGCCGCACCCTCGACGGCCTGCCCGGCGGTGCCGCGGACCAGCCCTCGTGGACCGTCGGCGGAGCCGGACCGGTCGGCGTCGACGCCGGGGACGAGCGCGCCGCGCAGGCCGCCTGCGGGGTCATGCACGTCCACGGCCGGGCCGGCGGCGGTCCCGCGCCCCTCACCGCGGACTACGTCTCCACGGTGACCGGCGTGCTCGCCGCGCAGGGCGTCACGGCCGCCCTGTTCGCCCGCGCCCAGGGCCGCCCCCCGGTGCGCACCGGCACCTCCCTCGCCCAGGGCGCGCTCCTCACGGTCACCCAGTACCTGGCCGCGGCCACCGCCCCGGACGACGACCCCGCGCCGCCCGCCGCCGCCGGGCTCGCGACGCTCGTCACCGCCGACGGCGCGCGCGTCGAGATCGAGACCCTCGACCCCACGGCCTGGGCCGGGTTCTGGAGCCGATTAGCCGTACCGCCCCGCACGGCCGGCCGCGGCTGGCTGCCCTTCCAGTCCCGCTTCGGGACCGCCGTCTGCCTTCTGCCGCCGGAACTCCACGCCGCGGTCCTGGACCACCCCCTGGAAGCCGTGCGCGCCGCCGGCGCCGCCCACGGCGTGTCGGTCGTCGCGGTGGGGGAGGCGACGACGGCACCGCCCGGCCTCGCCCCCTGGACCGTCGCCCCGGCCCCCCTCGCGCCCCCCGCGCGGGTGACCGGGACCGCGCCCGCCGGGGACGCGTCACGGCCACTGGCCGGCGTCCGGGTCGTCGAGTCGGCCCGCCGCGTGCAGGGCCCGATGGCCGGGCACGTCCTGCGGATGCTCGGCGCCGAGGTCGTCCGCGTCGAACCCCCCGGCGGCGACCCCCAGCGCGCCCAGCCCCCGGTCGCCGGAGGCTGCTCGGTCCGGTTCTCCGCCCTCAACCACGGCAAGTCCGTCGTCGAGGCCGACCTCACCACCCGCCGGGGGCGGGCCGCCGTCGTCGAACTGGCCGTCGGCGCCGACGTCTTCCTGCACAACTGGGCCCCCGGCAAGGACCGGGCCCTCGGCCTGGACGCCGACGCGCTGCACGCGCTCCACCCCCGCCTGGTGTACGCCTCCGCCTCCGGCTTCGGCACCGCCCTCGGCCCGGTCCCGCCGATCGGCACCGACTACCTGGCCCAGGTGCACGGCGGTCTCGCCGCCGCCCTGCGGCCCGCGGACGAGCCCCCGGCGCCCTCCCTGATGACCGTCACCGACGTCCTGGGCGGCCTGGTCCTGGCACAGGCCGTCCTCGCCGGACTCCTGGCCCGCGAGCGCGTGAACCGGGGCTGCCGCGCCTCCTCCTCGCTGCTCTCCGCGGCGGCCCTCGTCCCCCGCGCGCGGCGGCGGACCGTCCTCGCCCCGCTCGACCGCCCGCTGCCCACCGCCGACGGGCTGCTCTGTCTGGGGGCCGAGGCCCGGTCCAGGCCCGGGGAGGTCGCCCGGACCGTCGGCGCCCACGAGACCGACGCGGTGGGGGAGCGGCTGCGGAGCCGGACGACCGACGCCTGGCTGGCCGAACTGCGGGCGGCGGGACTGCCGTCCGTCGCCGTCCGCACCGACCTGGCCGCCCTCGCCGCCGACCCGGCCTTCGCCCGGGCGGTCCTCCCGCCCGACGCGCACGTCCCGTACGCCCGCCCGGCCGCGCCCTGGACGTTCACCGAGGAGACCCCCGCGTGACGCGCCGCCGGAGCCCGCGCGACGACGTCCCGCGTACCCCTGCCGCCCCCGCGCGGGCGCTCGCCCCGGGCCGACGGCCCATACCCGGCGGACCGGCCCCCGCGGCCGCCCTCCCGCGCTGACGACCCCAGGTGACGCGGCGGGTCCGCCGCGCCCGGTCGCCGCGCCCGCACGCCTCCGCGTGCGGGCGAACGTCCACCCCGTGACGCCTCGTCACCACCCCGCCCGCCCCGGGCGAGTCCGCCCTGCGCGCGGGCCGCCCCGTCCGACGCGAAGGCAGAACGATGACCGCGACGTACACCGTCCGGGAGGCCCCCTGGCGCTCCCGGAACGGACTGGAGCTGCCCGACCGGGTCCCGCGCGCCGACCGCGAGGCGTGGGAGGCCCTGGGGCTCTGCCCGGACGCCGACCTCTTCACCCTCTTCCGGCACCACGCCCTGGCCTCCCCGGACCGCGAGGCGCTGGTGGACGACCGGGGCACCCTCCCCTACGGCGAGCTGCACGCCGAAGTGCTGCGCGTCGCGGGCCTGTTCGCGGAGGCGGGGCTCGGCGCCCGCGACGTGATCGCCCTCCGGCTGCCCAACGGTCGGGCGGCCGTCGTGGCGGAACTGGCCGTCTACGCCCTCGGCGCGGTCGCGCTGCCCTACCCGCTCGGCGGAGGGGTCAGGGACACCCGGACGCTGCTCACCCGGTCCAGGGCGGGCGGAGCCGTCCTCGCCGACCCCGAGGACCTCGCGGCGGCGGCCGAACTTCCTTTGCTGCGCGCCGTGTTCACCACCCTCCCGACCCCGCCTCCCGGAGTGCGCCGGCTCGACCGCGCCGTGCCCGGCGGGGCGTTCCGGCCGGCGGAGCCGCCCGCCGGGGCCACCGCGCCGGCGCGGCTCCTCGTCTCCTCCGGCTCCGAGACCGAGCCGAAGATGGTCGCCTACAGCCACCAGGCGATGGCCGGGGGCCGGGCCGCGTACGTCCGGGCGCTGGCCGGGTTCCCCGCAGCCCCGCCCCGCTTCCTCGTCCTCGTGCCGCTGGCCTCCTCGTACGGCTCGCTGGGCGTCCCGGTCGCGCTCGCCGCGCTCGGCGCGACCCTCGTCGTGCGCGAGCGGTTCGACGCCCGCGAGGCGCTCCGGGCGATCGCCGACCACCGGCCCACCCATGTCTTCGGGGTGCCGACCATGCTGCGGCGGATGGCCGACCTCCCCCGCCGGCCGGGGGAGGACACCAGCTGCCTGAGGGCCCTGGTCTCCAGCGGCGCCGCGCTGCCCGCCTCGACCGCGACCGCCTGCCGGGAGCGCTTCGGCGTACCGGTCGTCACCGTCTACGGCTCCTCGGACGGCGTCAACTGCCATACGGCGGAACCCTCGGGAGAGACCGCGGGCACCCCGGACCCGGCCGTGGCCGCCATCCGGATCGTCCGCCCGGACGGCACCCCGGCGGACCCCGGCGAGCCCGGGGAGATCCAGGCCAGGGGGCCCATGACGCCGCTGTGCTACGTGGGCGCGCCCGAACTCGACGCCCGGTACCGCACGTCCGCCGGCTGGGTCCGCTCCGGCGACCTCGGGGCGCTCGACGCGGACGGGCGGCTGCGGGTGCTCGGCCGGCTCAGGAACGTGGTGATCAGGGGCGGTCTCACCCTCAGCCCCGCCGAGGTGGAGCACGAGCTGGGCACCGACCCGCGGATCGCCGAGGCGGTGTGCGTGCCCGTGCAGGACGAGGAGTTCGGGGAGCGGCTCTGCGCGTGCGTGCGTCCGGCCCCCGGGGCGCCCCGCCCGACCCTGGAGGCCGTGACCGCGCACCTCCGGACCCGCGGGCTGGAGCGGCGGAAGTTCCCCGAGTACCTGCTGGTGCTCGACCGGATGCCGCTCGGGCCCACCGGGAAGGTCTGCCGCCGCACCCTGGCCGCCTGGGCCGTGGACGCCCTGGGCGCCGCCACGCCGGTCGGTGCGACGGTCCACGTGAACCGAAGGGCAGAACATGTCACTCATGCGAGGGAAGAAGCGCATTGATTGTGCGCCTGCATCGAATTGCATGCAATCCTGCTACTGCAAACGGAATCTTTGATTCAACTTCGTCGCCGGAGTGAATCATGGAGGGACGACGCATGTTCACAGAAGTCGCCGTGGTCGGTCTCGGCTACGTCGGTCTTCCGCTGGCCCGCCGGGCCTGCGAGGCGGGGTTGGCGACCGTCGGCTACGACATCGGCGCCGACGTCGTCGAGGGGTTGGACCGGGGGCGCTCCCACATCGAGGACATCCCCGACGAGGACATCGCCGCGATGTACGCGGCGGGATTCCGGGCCGGCACCGACCCCGCCGTCCTCGCCGGCGCCCACACCGTCGTCATCTGCGTGCCCACCGGGCTCACCGAGTCCGGCGAGCCGGACCTGCTGCCGCTGACCTCCGCCGTCCGCACCGTGGCCCGCCACCTGGAGCCCGGCGCGCTGGTCTGCGTCGAGTCCACCAGCCACCCGGGCACCACGGAGGAGATCGTCCGGCCCCTCCTCGAAGCGCACGGACTGCGCGTCGGCGAGGACTTCCACCTGGCGTACTCCCCCGAGCGCATCGACCCCGGCAACCGCCGCTACAGCCTGCGCACCACGCCGAAGGTCGTCAGCGGCTGCACCACCCTCTGCGCCAAGCACGCCACCGCGTTCTACGAGCGGCTCGTCGACGAGGTCGTCGTCGCCGCCGGGACGCGGGAGGCGGAGATGGCCAAACTCCTCGAGAACGCCTACCGGTACGTCAACATCGCCCTGATCGACGAGATCGCGGTCTACTGCGACCGCGTGGGCATCGACATCTGGGACGTACTGCGCTGCGCGGACACCAAGCCCTTCGGGTTCACCGCGTTCCGGCCCGGTCCCGGCGTCGGCGGCCACTGCATCCCCGTCGACCCCCGCTACCTGATGACCCACGCGGCCGAACAGGGCTTCACCTTCCGCACCCTGGGCGCCGCGCGCGCCGTCCTCGACGCGATGCCGGAGCACGTCGCCGGCCGGGCCCGGGACCTGCTCGTCGAGGCCGGCAAGGACCCCGCGGAAGCCCGCGTCACCCTGCTCGGCGTCGCCTACAAGGCCGACATCTCCGACACCAGGGAGTCGCCCGCGTACGCCGTGGCCCGCGCGCTCGGCGCCCTCGGGACCCGGCTCACCTACCACGACCCGTACGTCGGGCGCTTCGAGGTGGACGGCGTCCCCGTCCCCCGCCAGCGCTCGCGCGCCCACGCCCTCACCGGCAGCGACCTGGTCGTGCTCCTCCAGGAGCACGCCGAGTACCGCTCCGCCGACTGGGACCTCGCCACCTGCCCCGTCCTGGACACCCGGGGCACGGCGGAGGGCAGACGCGTGGTGCGGCTCTGACGCCGCGCCCCGCCCCGTAGACCTCCGGCCCGGTCGCCCCTCCGTGACCGGCCGCGGGAAGGACCGTCCGGACGACCGTCCGGGCGGCAC
This sequence comes from Streptomyces hydrogenans, assembly GCF_014656075.1. GTDB lineage: Bacteria > Actinomycetota > Actinomycetes > Streptomycetales > Streptomycetaceae > Streptomyces > Streptomyces hydrogenans. The sequence goes on along the minus strand of NZ_BNBS01000048.1, from coordinate 17,964 downwards.
TCGTGAACACCCAAGGAGACAACCATGGCCGCAGTGGCTCAGGACCGTCTGGTGAAGCGCTTCGAGAAGTGGGACACGGACAACAACGGCGTGCTGGAGGTCTCGGACTTCGTCGCCGAGGCCGCCAAGATCGCCTCCGCCTTCGGCGAGAACCCCGACTCCGCGAAGGGCGCCCAGCTGCGCGACGGCTTCATCGCGATGTTCGGGCTTCTCGCCGCCAAGGCGGGCGTGGCGGAGCAGGGTCCGCTCAGCCGCACCCAGTTCCTCCAGGCCGCCGGTGAGGTCGTCGAGGGTGGCGCCGCCACCTTCAACCCGGTCCTCGGCCCGGTCACCAAGGGCATCGTCGCCCTGGCCGACAAGAACGACGACGGCGTCATCGACGAGGCCGAGTTCGCCGTGTGGCTGAAGGCGATCGGCCTGGGCGAGAAGGAGGGCCGCGCGGCCTTCCAGCAGATCGACGCCGACGGCAGCGGCACGCTGTCCGAGGCCGAGCTGCTCGACGCGGTGCGTCAGTTCCACACCGGTGAGCTCGACGTCGAGCTGCTCGGCTGAGTCCGGCACCACGACGCGGAGCGGCCGGCCGGCACCCCCACGGGGGAGCCGGCCGGCCGTTCCTCGTGCACGGGCCCGCTCAGCCGGACGGTTCGAAGACCACGGGGATCTCCGGCGTCAGGCCCAGCGACCGTCCGGTCAGCAGCCGGGGGGCGTGGATCACGACGTTGTAGTGGTTGGGCAGGTGGCAGCCGTCGAAGCCGAGCACGGTGCCGACCGGCTCGCCGCCGATGAGCACCCGGTCCCCCCGGTCGAGGACGCCGCCGTTCTCCAGCTCCACGAAACCGAGGAAGCCGACCCGGTCGACCCGGGCCCCCGGCACGTCGGTCCACCGGTCGGTGGTCAGCAGCTCGTGCACCTCGCCCCGGCGGACGCAGCGGGCCGCGAACGGCTCCAGCTCCATGCCCCGGTCCGTCCGCTCGTGCAGCAGCACCTTGACCAACGTCCCGCGCACCGCGCGCTTGGCGCCGTTCTCGTGCCGGCCGGCGTCCAGGGACGGCGGCGCGGACGGAGACGGAGACGGGGCGGGAAGGGCGGGGGAGGCGGTCATCGGGACTCCGGTCGTGCGGCGGGGAGGGGTTCCCGGGCGGCGCGCGGCGCCGGGAGGGCGGACGCGGCCTCCGCGGCGTAGACGGCGGCGACCAGTTCGAGCGCGGCCAGGCCGCCCTCGACGGCCCGGGACGGATCGGGCAGCTCGCGCAGCGCTGCGACGTCCCGCAGGACGCCCTCGTACTCGTGCCACAGCGACTCCTTGAAGCCGGGCCGGCCGCCCAGCATGTCCGCCGACAGCTCGGTGCCGTCGTCGAGCCGCACCACGACGTCCTTGACCTCGCCGGGGTACGACCAGTCCAGCTCCACCCGCCCCCGTCCGCCCGGCCCGGCCAGCTCGACCACCGCCTGCCGGTCGGTGCCCGCAGCGTCCCGTACGACCTCCGCGGCCACCACCTCCGACGGGGTCTCCCCGAGCAGCAGGCGGACCAGGTCGAAGGCGTTGGGGCCGTTGTCCGCGACGCAGCCGCCGCCGCAGCGCGCCGGGTCCAGGTACCAGGTGTCCGCCCCGATGTGCTCCTCGATCCGCTCCAGGTAGCGCACCGTCACCGACTCCACCCGCACCGGCGCGTCCGGGGCGGGCAGCCGGTCGAGCAGGGCGAGGACCCGGTCGTTGTAGCGGCGGTGGAAGGCCGTGAGGACCGGGACGCCCCGCTCGCGCGAGAGCGCGGCGAGCCGCCGTCCGTCCGCCGCGTCCAGGGCGAGCGGCTTCTCCACGCAGACCGGGACCCCGGCGCGCAGCGCGTCCGCGCACACCTCGGCGTGGGCGTGGTTGGGCACGGCGACGACCAGGGCGTCCAGCGGACCGGCGGCGAGCATCGCCCGGTGGTCGGTGTGGCAGGCGACCCGGCCGCGGAAGGGGTCCAGGGCCTCCTCGCGCAGGTCGCAGACCGCGGCGACCTCCCACTCGGGCATCCGCTCGGCGGCGGCCACGTAGAAGCGGGAGATCACGCCGAGTCCGGCGATGCCCAGGCGCAGCGGGCCGTCCTTCGCGGGCGGGGTCATCGGTCCTCCTCCGGGGCGAGGGGGAGCCGGAGGCCGAGGGCGGTCAGTTCGGCGTGCAGCGCGCCGGAGAGCGGGACGCCCGACGCGCGTCGCCGCTCGGCGCGTTCGGCCTCGGGGTGGCCGGGGTAGCGGACCGGTCCCCGGCCGGGCTGCGGGGGGCAGTCCAGGACGGTGCCGAACATCGCGCGGGCGTCGCCGTCGAAGCCGTCGCGGAGCGCGTCGGGCGCGATCGCCAGGACGAGGAAGCCGATGTCGTCGTCGCTGCCGCCCGGCCGGCCGTCGCCCTCCAGCGCGGCGGGGGCGGGGCCGGTCGCCGCGCCGGGCAGCACGGCGGCCAGCAGCTCCACCGCCAGTCCGAGGCCGAAGCCCTTGAAGGCGCCGGTGGCCGGGGTGCCGCCGAGCCAGCCCAGCCACGCCTCGCCCCGGTCGTAGGCGGCGGCGTCCCGCACCGGGTGTCCGGCGTCGTCGGTGAGCCAGCCCTCGGGCGCCTCCCGCCCGTCGCGGGCCGCCGTGCGCACCCGGCCGGTGGGGACCACGGTGGTGCTCATGTCCAGGACGAACGGGCGCCCCTCGACGGCGGGGGCCGCCACGCTCAGCGGATTGGTCCCCAGCAGGGCGGCGGCGCCGAGCGGCGGACGGGCGATGCGCTGGCCGCCGCAGTTGGAGGCGACCACGCCGATCATGCCCCGGTCGGCGGCCCGCTTGGCGTGGACGCCCGCGCAGCCGAAGTGGGTGGCGCCCCGTACCGACACGAGGCCGATGCCGCAGCGGGCCGCGCGCTCCGCCGCGAGGTCCATCGCCTCCGACGCCGCCCACAGGCCGAGCGCCCGCCGGTGGTCCAGGACCACGCAGGGGCCCAGGTCGCGCAGGACGAGCGGTTCGGCGGCGGGATCGGCGCCGCCGGACTCCAGGAGCGGCCGGTACAGGCGGGCCAGGTTGAACACGCCGTGCGAGTCCATGCCGGTCAGGTCGCCGTAGCAGAGCGCCTCGGCGGCGAGCCGGGCCCGGCCCTCGGGGAGTCCGAGCCGGACGAAGAAGGCGGCGGTCTCGCCGAGCAGGGTCTCGTACGCGACGGTCACCTCCCGCCCCTCACCGGGCGCCGGGCCGGCGCTCCGGGGTACGGCGCCGTCGGACAGCGTGGACGTCATGCGGTTCCTGCTTTCTCGGTGGAGACCGGTGGGGGGCGGTGCTCCGCGCCCGACCGGAGGTCGTCGGCGAAGGCGGTCAGCAGCGCGGCCGTACGGTCCGCGAACGCCTCCAGGTCGGCCAGGTCGATGAACTCGCCCGCCGCGTGCGCCCGGTTGGCGTCCAGCGAGCCCGGGCCGAACACGGTGGTGAAGGCGGAGTCCGCGCCGCCGAGCCAGATCGCGTCACAGGTGAAGCCGGGTTCGTCGTCGGGCCAGCGGGCGATGCCCGCCCGGGCCAGCAGCTCCTCGCCCCAGGCGGGCTGGCCTCCGAGCGCGGGCAGGCCGCGCTTCTCCCACTCCAGCCGGGTGATCCCGGCCGCGTCGGCCGCGGTGCGCGCGAAGAGGGGGATGCCGGAGAAGCGGGCGGTGAAGGCGCGCAGCCCCTCGTCGAGGGCGCGGGCGAGCGCGCGCTCGACGGCGGCTCCGGCCTCGGCGGTGGCGTACGCCAGGTTGAGCAGCAGACTGCCGGTGCCGTGCACCTTGTTGTGCAGCGTGCCGGTGTGCAGCCCGGCGACGCAGACGGTGGGCGGGGGTCCGCCGGCGGGGGACGGGCCGAGGGCGGCGGCGAGGTGCTGGGCCAGGAAGCCCAGCAGCACCGTGGCGTTGTGGCCGGCGCCGGGCCGGTCGTCGATCGCGTCCTCGCCGTGGACGGTGACGCGGGCGGTGGCGGCGGCCGTCGCGCGGGGCAGGTGGCGCAGTCCGGTCGGCTCGCAGAACACGTTGAGCCGGCCGATGTGGCCCGCCTCCACGAGCGGCCGGGTGCCGAAGGTGCCCAGCGCCCCGCCCTCCTCGCCCGCCACCGCCTGCACCAGGACCGTGACGTCCCGGCCGATCGCGGGGCACCGCGCGGCGGCCGCCTCGACACCGGCGAGCAGCGCCACGGCCGGGCCCTTCGCGTCGACGGCGCCCCGGCCGTGGAAGCGGGCCCCGTCGTACGCGGGGGGTTCGCCGCCCGCGACGGTGTCCAGGTGCACGTTGAACATCACCGTGCGCTCCCGGGGCCGTTCGGGGCCGAGGCGCAGCAGCAGGCTGGGCTGGCGCTCCAGGAACGACGGGTCGGCGGCGATCGCGTGCCGTACCGGCCGCGGGGTGTCGTCGCGCAGGACGGCCTCGGGGGCCGGGGAGCCGAGGCGTACGGTCTCGAACCCGATCCGTGCCGCCGCCGTGGCGTAGGCGTGCAGGGCGGCCGTCAGGTGGTGGGGCGCGTCGGGGCCGGTCTCCAGCGGGCCCGCGGTGGGGGTGTGCAGCAGGTGGAGCAGCAGGCCAGTCTCGACCCGGGGCGGCCGGGCGGGCGGTGGGGCCTGGGCGGGGACGGGGGCCGGGGGCGTGGCCGGCGGCGGGACGGACAGGGCGGCCAGGCCGCGGGCGGCCCGGACGAACGGGACGGCCGTGTCGGTGCCCTCGCCCCGGATCCCGGCGTGGGGGACGACCGCGAGATGGGGTTCGAGGGAGTACGCGCCCCGGTAGCCGTGGTCCTCCAGGAGCCGTACGCAGTCGGCGACGCGGGCGGCCCCCTCGCCGGGCAGGGTGTAGACGGCTTCGCCGGGGCGGTCGCCGGGCAGGGCGTCCTTGACGTGGACGTGGGCGACGTGCGGCAGCAGCGGGACGAGGAGCGCGTGGGCGTCGTAGCCGTACGGCACGCCGTTGCCGATGTCGAAGAGGACGCGCAGCGCCGGGCTGTCCACCTCGGAGAGCAGCCGGAGGGTGCGGGAGGCGTCGGAGCCGGCCCAGCCCGCGCAGTTCTCGTGGAGGAGCTCGACGCCCAGCCGCTCCGCGCGGCGGGCCAGCCGGCGCATGCGGTCGATCGCCTCGGCCGCCCACTCCTCCTCGGGCAGTCCGCCGTCGGTCCACGACATGACGCGCAGGCTGCGGCAGCCCAGGACCCGGCCGTGCTCGGCGAGCCGGTCCAGCTCCTCCAGGTCGGCCGAGAAGGGGCCGGTGACCGGACGGGCCCAGTTGCCGATCCGGGAGTCGAGGCAGACCACGCCGAGGCCGGCCGCGTGCAGCCGCGCGGCGGCGTCCCGTACCGCCTCGGCGGACAGGTCGGCCAGCGCCGTGCCGTCGATGCTGCGCAACTCCAGCGCCGACCAGCCCAGTGCGCGGGCGACGGCGATCTGTCCGTCCAGACCGGGCGCGGCCTCGTCGCCGATGCCGGTGATCCGGCCGGTCAGGTCAACGGACCCCGACATGGGGAGCCTCCTTGTGCCGCTCGCCGGCGGGGGAGGCGGCGCACCGCCGTCTGGCCTCGTCGAGGAGCCGGACCACGTCGTCGTGCAGGGCGAAGTCGGCGTCCCAGGTGGGGTCCTCGGCGGGGACGGCGGCGAAGCGGGTGTAGGCGCGGTGCAGGAAGGCGGCCAGCGCGTCGTCGCGGAACACCTCGCGCCGCCCGTCGACGTCGAGCTGGACGTGGTCGTCGGCGTCGCTCGGGGCGAAGTGGGCGACGGCGGTGCCGCGTTCGAAGGTGAGGGCGACCCGGCGCTCCCGCACCGGCGCGGTGAGGTCGGAGTGGATGCGGGTCCGCACGCCGTCGGCGTGGAGCAGTTCGAGGTGCGCGGAGCCGAGGCCGGGGCGCACCGTCTCCCCGAGCCGCAGGTCCGTCAGGCGGGCCCCGGCGACCTCGGCCGGGCCCGCCAGCGACAGGACCAGGGCGAGGGAGTGCGGCAACTCCACGTCGAACGCGGTGGGATGACCGTCGTCGGCGCGCAGCGAACGGGTGAAGCGCGGCTTGTGCTGGGTGACGTCGACCCGCAGCAGCGGTCCGAGCGTGCCCGAGGCGATCAGCGCGCGCAGGCGGTCGGCCAGGCCGGAGGCGGGCCAGTGCGCGACCACGGCGAGGCGCGGTCCGTACCGGGCCCGGAGTCCGGCCACGGCGGCCCGCTCCCGGTCGCCGGTGGCCAGCGGCTTCTCCACGATCAGGTCGCGGTAGCCGGCGGCGCAGAGCTCGGCGAGGACGGCGGGGCGGCTGTCGGGCGGAGTGCACACGTGGACGACGGCGCGCTCCGGGGGGAGCAGGGCCCGCGCCTCGTCCAGGGTCGGGGTCACGGTGACGTCGTCCGGCACCGGGGCCCGCTCGCCGGGCCGGGGGTCGACGGCGACGACGGGCCCCCGCCAGAGGTCCGGCGACCGGTCGCGGGCGGTGCGCAGGGCCCGCAGGTGCAACCCGGAGCCGGCACGGCCCAGTCCGACGATCAGGGGTTGCTTCATACGGCTGTTCCCTTTCGGTGCTTCGGGCGGGGGGCAGCGAAGAATCTCTCCGTACCGCGCGACATCGGTCAAGGAAATCAGAGGCATGATCACCGAGAAGTATGAATTTCCGTGACGGATTCGTGACTCCAATCTTCGTACTGTTACGCTCGCACGGCAGCTTCCATGGGGTGGGCACCGATCCGCCCCTCATCCCTCTCGGGCCCCCTCTCCGGCCCCAGTTGACGCCGACCTTCCGTCGGCCGAGAAGAATTGTTTCCGCGTGACGCGAACCAGCATTCCCTTTTTCTCCCAGGCGAAGACGTTCGAAAAGATCTGGCCCGAACTCCGCGCCGGAGTGGACGAGATTTTCGCCGACGGCAAGTTCTCGCATTCCCGCCAGGTAGGCCGTCTGGAAAAGGCCCTCGCGCAGTACACCGGGGCCCGCCACGTCATCGGGGTGAACAGCGGGACCGACGCCCTCGTCCTGCTCCTCCAGGCGTGCGGACTGCGCCCGGGGGACCGGGTCCTCGTCCCCGCGTACTCCTTCGTCGCCACCGCCAGCTCCGTCGTCCTGGCCGGCGGACGGCCCGTCTTCACGGACATCGACCCGGACACGTACGCCATGCGCCCCGGGACGATCGGCGAAGAGGCGGCGGACGGCGCACGGTTCGTCCTGCCGGTGCACCTCTTCTCCCGGATGGCCGACATGGCGGCCCTCTCCGCCCACGCCGCCGAGCGGGGCCTGATCCTGCTGGAGGACAGCGCCGAGGGCATCGGCATGCGGCAGGACGGCGTCCACGCCGGACTGCACGGACGCGGCGGCGTCCTGTCGTTCTTCCCGAGCAAGACGCTCGGCGCGCTCGGCGACGCCGGAGCCGTCCTCACCGACGACGACGACCTCGCCGAGCACGTGGCCGCGCTCCGGCACCACGGCCGCACCGGGCGCACCCTCGCCCACTTCCCCGGCATCTCCCACGAGACCGTCCACATCGGCCACAACAGCAAGATGGACGACCTCCAGGCCGCGGTCCTGCTCGCCAAACTGGCCGTCCTCGACGAGGACATCCGGCACCGGGCCGCCCTCGCCCGCGCCTACGACGAGGGGCTGCGGGACACACCCGGCATCACCCGGCTGCCCGCCATCACCGGCGCGCCCGACGAGGTCTTCTACGTCTACCTGATCGAGACCGACCGGCGCGACGCCCTCGTCGCCCACCTCCACGACGAGGGCATCGGCACCGAGACGTACTACCCCCGGCCCCTCCACCTCCAGCCCTGCTTCCGGGAACTGGGCCACCGGCCGGGCGACTTCCCCGTCGCCGAGGCGGCCTCCCGCCGCGCCCTCGCCCTGCCCCTCTACGCCGACCTCACCGAGGCCGAGGTGGCCCGGGTCTGCGCCGTCGTCCGCGCGTTCCACACCGGGAAGGTGCCCGCATGACCACCACCAGCGACCGGGGCACCGAAGCCACCGCCGCCCCCGGCGACCGCGTCCCCTTCTTCCCGCCCGACCTCTTCCACGAGGACCGCGACACCCTCCTGCGGCTCCTGTACGAGATCGGCACCGGCGCGGACCAGAAGTTCATCCTCGGCGACCACACCCGCCGCTTCGAGGACGCCCTGCGCGCACGGCTCGGCGCCACCGACGTCATCGCCTGCTCCAGCGGCACCTCCGCCCTCCACCTGATCCTCACCGCCCTCGGCATCGGCCCCGGCGACGAGGTCGTGGTCCCCGCCTTCGGCTGCGCCCCGCTGGCCGCCGCCGTCCTGCACGCGGGCGCCGTCCCCGTCTTCGGCGACATCGACCCCCGCACCCTCACCCTCGACCCCGCCGACGCGGAGGCCCGCGTCGGCACGCGGACCAAGGCGCTCATGCCGGCCCACATGTTCTCCGTCATGGCCGACATGCCCCGCTTCGTCACCCTCGCCGTCACCCACGGCCTCCGGCTGATCGAGGACTCCGCCGTCGCCCAGGGCGCCGTCCTCGACGGCGTCCCCGCCGGACTGTGGGGGGACGCCGGGTTGTACTCCTTCGTCCAGGTCAAGTCCTTCGGGATGCCCGGCGAGGGCGGCGCCGTCGTCACCCGGGACGAGGAGACCGCCCGCACCGTCCGCATGCTCCGCAACCACGGGCAGGACGGCGTCCACCGCGGCCTCCACCACGTGATCGGCGTCAACAGCCGCTTCGACGAGATCCAGGCCGCCTTCCAGCTGCACCGGCTCGCCGGCCTCACCGCCCGCCTGGAACGCCGCGCCCGGATCGCCGCCCACTACACCGAACACCTCGCCGGCCTGCCCGGCCTCACCACCCCGCCGCCCGGCACCGACGGCCGCTGCTACTACGTCTACACCCTGCTCGCCGACGACCGAGACGCCCTGCGCGACCACCTCTCCGCCGCCGGCGTCGACACCCACGTCTACTACCCCAGGACCCTGCCCGAGCAGGCCGCCTTCGCCCCCGTCGCCGCCGCCCGGCCCGGCCCCGGCCTGCCGCACGCCCGGGACGTCGCCCGCCGCCACCTCTCCCTCCCCGTCCACCACCGGCTCACCGACGCCCAGGTCGAGCACGTCACCGAGGCCGTCCGCGCCCACGCCCTGCGCACCCGCCGGTGACCGCACCGCCCCGGACAGGCCGTGCCGCCACCCCCAGCCCCGCACGGAGTACCCCCGCATGACCCCTGATCTCGACATCGCCGTCGTCGGCTCCGGACTCGCCGGACTCGCCGCGGCCCACGAACTCGGCCGCAACGGCCACGAGGTGCGCGTCTTCGAGGCGGCCGACGCCCCCGGCGGCCGGATGCGCAGCGTCCGCCGCGACGGCTACCTCATCGACACCGGGGCCGAGCAGATCTCCGCCCAGGGCTATCGCGCCACCTGGCAGCTGATCCGCAGGGCCGGCCTCACCCCCGACGAGGTGCCCCGGATCGGCCGTCCCATGGCCGTCTGGCGCGGCGGGCGCCCGCACAACGGCGTCGGCGAACCCCGCGCCGTCCTCACCGGCGCCGGACTCGTCCCCACCGCCCGGCCCTCGCTGGCCCGCTTCCTCGCCTGGAGCGGACGCCACCGCGCCGAACTCGACCACGACCACCCCGAGTCCACCCCGCTCGGCTCCGACACCATCGCCGCCGCCGCGCGCCGCTACCACCCCGACCTCCACGACCACCTGCTCCAGCCGCTGTCCTCCGCCTTCTTCGGCTGGGACACCGAGCGCAGCTCGGCCGCGCCCCTGGTCGGGCTGCTCCTCGCCGTCGGCCCCGTCTCGGCCTGGCGCACCTACCGGGGCGGCATGGACCTGCTCGCCACCCGCCTCGCCGCCGGCCTGGACACCCGCTACGGCCTGCCGGTCGAGGAGGTCGCCGACCTCGGGACCCACGCCCGGCTCACCGTCGGCGGCGCCGCCCTCACCGCCCGCGCGGTCGTCCTCGCCGTGCCCGCCCCCGTCGCCGTACGGCTCACCGGAGGCCCCGACCCGGCCGACGCCGGCTACCCGGCCGCCTCCACCTACCGGCCCATGTTCAAGGTCTCCTGCGCCCTCGACCGCCCCCTCGCCCCGCCCGGCGGCGCCTACGCGCTGCTCACCCCGTCGTGCGAGGAGCCGCTGCTCTCCTGCGTCATCGCTGACCACCTCAAGTGCCCGGACCGGGCCCCCGAGGGCCGCGGCCTGATCAGCCTGCTCGCCGCGCCGCGCCGCATCCCCGAACTCGCCGGGGCGAGCGAGGAGGAGGCCGCCCGCAGGCTCACCGACGCCGCCGAGCGGTACGTGCCCGGCCTCGGCGCCGCCCTCACCGCGACCCACGTCCAGCACTGGCCCGAGGCCATGCCCGAACTCACCCCCCGGGCCCTCGCCGTCCGCGCCGCCTTCCTGCGCAGGCCGACGCGCTCCGTCGAGTACGCCGGCGACTGGGTCGCCGCCCGGCCCTCCAGCGAGGGCGCCGCCCGCTCCGGAGCCCTCGCCGCCGCCCGCGTCCTCGCCCACCTCGCCCCGCACCGGGGCCGTACCGCCCGGCAGGAGACCCGCGCATGACCCCCCACGACCTGGGCGTCCTCTTCGACGAACTCGCCGACGCCGGCACCCCCACCCGCTACCACCTCGACCGCCCCTTCGACCTGGCGCCCTCGCCCACCGGCAACGGCGCCACCGAATGGACCGTCCCGGAGCTCGCCCTCCTCGTGCGGGAGACCGCCGGCGCGCTCGCCGCCGCCGGGGCGGGCCCCGGCGACCGGGTCGCGATCGTCAAGGCCAACCACTGGGACTACGACCTCATCGCCTGCGCCGCCATCCGCGTCGGCGCCGTCCCCGTGAAGCTCTCCGACCACCTCGCCCCCGAGGTCCTGCGGGTCCTCCTGGACCGCTGCGCCCCCCGCGTCCTCGTCACCGACCCCGACGTCCTCGGCCGCGACCCGGCGGCCGGCCTCGCCGGCACCGCCCGCACCACGATCGTCGTCGGCCGCCCCGGCGAACCGCCGGCCGGCACCGTCCACCTCGACGAGCTGAGCGGCCACGCCGACCCCGGACCGCACCCCCGCTCCGACGACGACCCCCTGGTCGTCGTCCACACCAGCGGCACCACCGGCGTGCCGAAACTGGTCTCCCACACCACCCGCACCCTCATCCACCACCTGGCCCGGTTCGAGACCCTGCCGACGCCCCGCATCGGCCTGCGCCGCGACGACAGCCTCTTCAACGCCAGCTCCTACGCCCACGGCCGCACCATCTGCTGGACGGCCGTCGCCCCCGTCCGCGGGCCCCGGCACGTCTCCCTCTCCTCCGAGGGCCGCCCCGACACGGCCGACCTGCTGCTGCGCGCCCACCCGCCGACCGTGGTCGAGGCGCTGCCGTCCCGCTACGTACGGCTCCGCCCGCTGACCCGCCGCCTGGACAACCCCTTCCAGGACGTCCGGACCTACATCAGCACCTACGACGCCGTGCACCCCCCGGTCATCCGCTCCTACCTCCAGGCCAGCGCGCGGCGCCGGCCGCTCTGGATGCAGGGCTGGGGACAGAGCGAGACCGGGCCGCTGACCTTCGCCTTCCACACCCGCCGGTCCGTCGCCCGGGCCGCCGACGGCACCGCGACGACCGTGCGCGACCTCGGGCGGCCCGTCCCCCTGAAGACCCGGCTGAAGGCCGTCGACCCCGACACCTTCCTCCCGGTGCCCGCCGGCACCCCCGGACTCATCCTGTGCCGCACCAAGGCCCTCGCCCCGGACTACCCGGGCGAGTCGGAGCGCTGGACGGCCAAGACGCACGGCTCCTGGTGGAACACCGGGGACATCGGGACGATCGCCCGCGACGGCAGCGTCCGGCTCCTCGACCGGGAGGTCGACCACCTCCCGGGCTTCAGCTGCCTCCAGGCCGAGGACATGCTGGAGGACCGGCTCCCCGAGGCCCTGGAAGTCGTCGTCCTGGCCCGGACCGGCGCCGACCCGCTGCCCGTGGTCGTCACCGAGGACGGCACCCTCGCCCCGGAGAGCTGGAAGCGGGCCGCCGACGGGCTCCCGGCGCTCGCCGAACCCGCGGCGGTCGCCTGGGACGACGTCCCGCGCACCGGCACCGGGAAGGTCCGCCGCGCGGCCCTCCTCGAACGGCTGACCGGCAGCACGGAGACCTGCGGCACCGGCCGCTGGACGTGACCGCGCACCCGGCCGCGCCGAGCGGCTACGTCTTCGACAACGACAGCCCGCACAGCGACCGCCACCACGCCTCCCTCGAAGAGGGGCTCGACCCGCTGACGCTCGGCCACCTCCGCGAGGCGGGGGTGGCCCCCGGCATGCGCTGCCTGGAGATCGGAGCCGGGGCGGGCAGCATCTCGCGCGCGCTGCTCCGGATGGTCTCGCCCGGCGGCACCGTCACCGCCACCGACATCAAGCCCGGCCGGATCGCGCCGGAGCCCGGACTGACCGCCCTCGCCCACGACGTCGTCACCGACCCGCTGCCCGAGGAGGCGTACGACGTCGTCGTCGCCCGACTGGTCCTCCAGCACCTGCCCGAGCGGCGGGCGGTCCTGCGGCGGCTGGTCCGCGCGCTGGTGCCCGGCGGGCTGCTCCAGGTCGACGAGTTCGACGCCGGACACGAGCCCTGCCTGCTCGCGCCCTCCCCGGACGACGCCCTGCTGTACGAGCGGTTCACCACGGCCAAGGCGGCGCTGATGCGGGCCGGCGGAGGCGACCCCACCTGGGGCCGCCGGGCGCCCGCCGCGCTGCGCGAGGCGGGCCTGACCGGCCTGCGGATCCGGCCGCACGTGCTCGTACGCGCCCCCGGAACGCCCGCGCTCGGCCTCCAGCTGCACCACCTCGCCCACCTCGCGCCCCGGCTGCGGGAAGGCGGGTTCGACCCCGCCGAACTGGACCGGCTCGGCGCGATCATGCGCTCCCCGGACTTCGCCGCCGCCACCGGCGTCCTCTACTCCGTGCAGGGCCGCAGACCGGCACCCGCGTCCTCCCTCCCCACCCCCCTCTCCACCCCATGCTCCGAGGCGACATGACCGACTCCACGCTCACCACGACCACCGCGCCCGCCGAACCCCCCGCGCCCGCGCCCCGCACCGACAGCAGGCTCCGGACCTACGCGCGCCTCGGCAAGCTGGACGTCTACGACTACTACCTGGGCACCTTCATCGCCCTGTCCGCCGTGCTGCTGCCCGTCGGCACGCTCACCGGGCGCACCGGCGCGCTCTTCGGCGTCTTCCTGGTCGGGCAGGTCTTCCTGCTGATGGCGATGACCGCCTTCGACGACGTCACCGGTTTCCGCGACGGCAGCGACATCACCAACTACGGCCCCGACCACCCGCTGCGCAACGTGAACCGGAAGCCGCTGGTGGCCGGCGCGCTGCGGGTGCCCGAGGCGCTGCGGTTCGCCTGGGTCAGCGCCGTCGCGGCGGCCCTGCTGTTCGCGGTGACCGCCGCCCTGGCCCCGCACCGCCCGGCGTGGACGACGATCGGGCTCGTCGTGCTGTGGGTGGTGACCCTCCAGTACTCGTACGGGGTCAAGCTCAGCTACCACGGCTTCCAGGAGCTGTACCTGGTCGCGCTGGGCTTCGCGCTGGTGATCCTGCCGTACGGCATGGTCACCGGTCGGGCCACCGGGTTCCTGCTGGTCCAGGCGGTCCTCTTCGGCTTCGGGCCGCTGATGTTCGGCGTGTACTCCAACACCAACGACGTCGACGGCGACCGTGCGGTGGGCCGGCCGACGGTGGCCGCCCTGACCTCGGAGCGCGGCAACGCCCGGTTCATCGGCGCGCTGTCCCTCGTCGAGTTCCTGACCGTCGCCGTGGCGAGCCTGACGGGCGTGGCCCCGTGGTGGTTCGTGCTGGTGATGCTGCCCGCCTCCCTGCTGCGGCTGCGGCAGTACCTGCTCGGTTTCCGGGCGGGCGACATCATGCGGGCCCGGCGCACCGGCTTCGCCGTGCACCGGCTCGGCGTGGTCCTGATGATCGTCGCCAATCTGCTGGCGGCCCTCGGCGCGTGAGGGCGGGGCCGGGGCGGGAGACGATACGTATCGTCTCCCGCCCCGGCCGTTCGTCCGGCGGTCCGCGGGGGCCGCGTCCGCCACGCCGGGGTGCGTGTCGATCACCATCCGGCGTCGGGCGTGCTAAAGTGGACTTGTTGCAGTTGTGGTACCCATGAACCTATGTGCGCCTGACCGGAATGCTTTTCCGCGGGCGCATATTTCGTTTTTTCCGGCATCTCCGGATGGGGCCTCTGCCTACAGAAGGAGAAAGTCATGGCACAGGGAACCGTGAAGTGGTTCAACTCGGAAAAGGGCTTCGGCTTCATCGAGCAGGACGGTGGCGGTCCGGACGTGTTCGCCCACTACTCGAACATCGCCACCCAGGGCTTCCGTGAGCTCCAGGAGGGCCAGCGCGTCAGCTTCGACGTGACGCAGGGCCAGAAGGGCCCCCAGGCGGAGAACATCGTCCCCGCCTAATCGTCGGACGCTCGTCCGTCGCTCACCGGGGTTCGCACCTTCGTGGTGCGGACCCCGGTTTGTGCTGTGAGAAGAAAGGCAGAACCCCTATGTCCCGCAGGCCGCCCAGGAAGTCGAACAAGCGAGCCGCCGCCGCTCCCGTCTCGGCTGCCGCCTCCGCGTCCTCCAGTGAATTCCGGATGCCGGAGAGCGCGACGCCCGCCCTCCCCGCCGTGGAGGAGTTCGAGGGCCTCGACATGCCCGCGGGACTGCTGGCGACCCTCACCGCGCAGGGCGTGACCACGCCCTTCCCCATCCAGGGCGCCACCCTGCCCGACTCGCTCGCCGGCCGCGACGTGCTGGCCCGGGGCCGTACCGGCTCCGGCAAGACCCTCGCCTTCGGGCTCGCGCTGCTGGCCAGGACGGCCGGACTGCGAGCCCAGTCCAAGGCGCCGCTCGCGCTGGTCCTGGTGCCCACCCGTGAGCTCGCGCAGCAGGTCACGGACTCCCTGGCGCCGTACGCGACCGCGGTGAACCTCCGGATGACCACCGTCGTCGGCGGGCTCTCGATCACCAAGCAGGCCGCCACCCTGCGGCGCGGCGTCGAGGTGGTCGTGGCCAGCCCCGGCCGGCTCAACGACCTCGTCGAGCGCGGCGACTGCGTCCTCGACGACGTCCGCATCACCGTGCTGGACGAAGCCGACCAGATGACCGACATGGGCTTCCTGCCGCAGATCACCAAGCTGATCAAGCAGGTGCGGGACGACGGGCAGCGGATGCTGTTCTCCGCCACCCTGGACCGCAACATCGACCAGCTGGTCAAGCGCTTCCTGACCGACCCCGTCGTGCACTCCGTCGACCCCTCCGCGGGCGCGGTGACCACGATGGAGCACCACGTGCTCCACGTGCAGGACGTGACCGACAAGAAGGCCGTCACCGCCCGCATCGCGGCCCGCGACGGCCGGGTCATCCTCTTCCTCGACACCAAGCGGTCCGCCGACCGGCTCGCCAAGCGCCTGCTGTCCGTCGGCGTCCGGGCGGCGGCCCTGCACGGCGGCCGCACCCAGCCGCAGCGCAACCGGACGCTGGAGCAGTTCAAGACCGGCCAGGTCACCGCGCTGGTGGCGACGAACGTCGCGGCCCGCGGCATCCACATCGACGACCTCGACCTCGTCGTGAACGTCGACCCGCCGGGCGACCACAAGGACTACCTGCACCGCGGCGGCCGCACCGCCCGGGCCGGCGGCTCCGGCAGCGTCGTCACGCTCGTCCTGCCCGAGCAGAAGCACGAGGTCACCCGGCTGATGCGGGACGCGGGCATCCAGCCCCGGACGACCCGCCTCAGGTCCGGCGACGAGGAGCTGACCACCCTCACCGGCGCCCGCGAGCCGTCCGGCGTCGCGGTCACCATCGAGGTGCCCCAGCAGGCCGCTCCGGCGGCCCCCCGTGCCGGCCGCAAGCCCGAGGACGAGGGCGGCGGCCGTCCGCCCCGCCGGCGTCGTGGCGGCGGTGGCGGGGCCGGTGCCTCGGCGAACGGTGCCGGCTCGGCCGAGGCGCCCGCCAAGACGGGTGGCCGGGGCTCCGGCCGTCGTCCCGCGGCGGGCACCGGCACGAAGACCTCCGGCGGCGCCGGGGCGGCCGGCGGCCGTGCCGCGGCGGCCGGTGGTCGCGGCACCGCCCGGCGTACCGGATCCGCCGGAGCGGCGGCGGGCGCCAAGGGTGACGGTCCCGCCAACTCCGCGCGCGGCGGTGAGCGGCGTCCGCGCCGCCGTACCTCCTCGCAGGGCGGTACGTCCGAGCGCTGAGGCGCCTCCCGCCGATCCGCGGTGTGCCTTCCGGCCGGTTCCCCTCGCGGGGGACCGGCCATCGTCATGCGGTGAGGGCCGTGACGTCCGGGATCCCCTGCGGGAGGAGAGCGCGGCGGAACGCGACACGGGTGTCCCGGGGGGTGTGGGCAGGCGAACGGAACGGAAGTGACCCGACAGTAGGGTCGGCGCGGGGCCGAAATCAATACTGGACTAAGTTATTTATTTGCCGGTACGTTGCCGCCGTGTTTCCGAGCCATGCGCCACCCCTCGTCACCGCACCGGCCGAAACGTCGGTGCTTGCCCTGCTGCTCACCGAAGGCCCGCTGAGCCGGGTCGAGTTGGCGCGCCGGATCGGTCTGTCGTCGACCGCCGTCACCAAGGCCGCCCGGCCGCTCATCGACGACGGCTACCTGCACGAACTCCCGCCCGAGCGCACCGCGCCCGGCGCCGGACGGCCCGTCAACCCGCTGGCCGTCACGGCGGACCGGGAGTTCTTCGCCGGGGTCAAGGTCAGCGCCGACGCCCTCTACGGAGCGGTGTGCGACCTGCGGGCCGGCCTTCGGGCCACCGCGGACCGCCCCCTCGGGGAGGATCGCGGTCCGGCCGCCGTGAGCGCCCTGATCCGGGAGCTGGTGGACGAACTCCTCGACGCCCGGCCGGAGTTCCGCGACCGTACCCGGCGGCTCGGCATCGCCGTCTCCGGCGACGTGGACCGTGCCGCCGGCCGGGTGCGCTACTCGGTGCTCCCCGGCTGGCGGGACGTGCCGCTCGCCGAGACGACGGCCCGGGCCACCGGCCTGGCCGTCGTCGTGGAGAACGACGTCAAGGCCCTCACCGCCGCCGAGCACTGGTTCGGCGAGGGCATCGGCACCGAGTACTTCGCGCTGGTCACCATCGGCGCCGGGATCGGCTCCGGGCTGGTCGTCAACGGACGCCTGATCACCGGGGCGTACGGTGTCGCCGGCGAGATGGGGCACCTCTGCATCGACCCGGCCGGGCCCCGGTGCCACTGCGGCCAGGCGGGCTGCGTCGAGGCGATCGCCTCCAGCGGCGCCATCCTCGCCGCGGTCCGGGCCGGGACGGGCCGCGAGGACCTGGACTTCGACGGCGCCGTGCGGCTCGCCCGCGAGGGGGACCCGGTGGCCCGGGTGGTCTTCGCCCGGGCGGGGCGCGCCATCGGCACCGGGATCGGGATCCTGGTCAATCTGCTCGGGCCCGAGCGGGTCGTCGTCACCGGCGAGGGGCTGGAGACGTACGACCTCTTCGGGGAGCACATCAAGGACTCCTACGCGGAGCACTGCTTCAAGGCCGCGGCGCGGTGTCCGCTGACGCTGCGTCCGCTTCCCTGGGAGGAGTGGGCGAGGGGCGCCGCCGTGCTCGGCGTCCAGGCGCTCTTCCCCTAGGCGGCGGGTCCGTCCCGGACGTCACGGTGCTTCCGTGACGGACGGATATGTCATGGACCTGTCGCCGGAGGCGCGTCCCCGCCGTGCCTCGCCCCTCAGCGGTACATCGTCGAGGGCGTCGCCTCCAGCGGCCTCAAGGGCCGACGCCCCCGAAGAAGACTTCCCGGACACCCCGTCCGGGGCCCGCGGTTCCGCACCACCGCACACCCTCACCCCACTCCTCACGGAGGACATCCCGTGCGATACACCGGACCACCCCGCCCCACCCGCGCCACCGGGCCGGGCAGGCGCACCCTGCCCGCGCTCCTCGCGGTCGCGGACCTGCTCGCCGCCACCGTCCCCGGCGCCACCGCCGCGCCCGCCCCGGCCGG
>NZ_BNBS01000047.1 GCF_014656075.1 Streptomyces hydrogenans | reverse complement strand
CGCACGCACCGGACGACCCGGCCTGATCCGACGCCCATGGTCAGACAGGCCCTAGAAGCGACCCGCCGCGAGGTCGGCCCGGGCCGCCTCGATCCGGTGCAGCCCCAACGGGTACGGCAGGGCGGCCGCCGCCTCCCGGGCGGCGGCGAAGGCGCCCTCCGAGCGGGCCGTCTCGCCCGTCGCGCCGAGCGCCAGTGCCAGGACGGTCGTCGCCTCCACCGCGATCAGCCGCCGGCCCGCCTCCTCCGCGCGCGCCGCCTCCCGTTCCATCAGGGGCACGGCCTCCGCCGCCCGGCCCGCGAGGACCAGCACCCAGGCGCGCAGCGACGCGGCCCTCGCCGCCGGGGCCGAACGCTCCACGTCGGCGAGGGCCGCCGCCGGGGAACCCGCCCGCATGAGCAGCTCGGAGCGGGCCAGCAGCACCTCGGCGAGGGCCTGCCGGTCCCCGGTCCACAGCGCCACCGCCTCGCCCCGGGCCAGCAGCTCCCGCGCCTCCCCGGGAGCGTCGGCCGCGCGGAGCCGGGCCAGCGCCGCGCACGCGTACGGCTGGACGCGGTGGGCCTGCTCGCGGGCGAGCCGCTCCGCCGCCCGGGCCGGCTCCTCGGCCTCGTCGGGCCGGCCCATCAGGAGGTGGAGCTCCGCCAGGTTGGTCCGCTCGAACGCCTGCGCCTCGGGGCTGCCCGTGCGGTCGGCCAGCCGTGCCGCCGCCTCCCCGAAGCCGAGCGCCTCGGCCAGCCGCCCCGACCGGCGGTGGTTCTCCCGCAGCACCGACAGGACCACCGCCTCCACCCCCGGGGCCTCGCCCTCGGAGGCGTGCGCGAGCGCCTTCCGCGCGGTCTCCTCGGACTCGGTGAGCCGGTCCGCCAGTCCCAGCGCGGTGGCCTGCTGCACCAGGGCCCGGGCCCTGGCCCGCGCGCCCGCCCGCCCGGGCAGCCCGGCGGCGGCCCGCGCCGACTCCTCCGCGGGTGCCACCGCCTCGGCCGCCCGGCCCGCCACGGAGAGCCGCACCGACCGGGCCAGCCAGTGCGCGGCCGTCGCCGCCGGGGCCGTACGGGGGCCCGGCGGGCAGGCGTCCAGCACCCGGCCGGCCTCGGCGCCCTCGCCCGCGTGGATCAGCGTCTCGGCCAGTCGCGCGGCGATCGACACCGCAGTGTCGGGCGCGTCCGCCCGCCGGGCCGCGTCGAGCGCCGCCCGCAGCACGGCGGCCGCCTCCGCGTGCCGGGACATCCGGTGCAGCACCGTCCCGTGGTCCAGGCCCGCCTCCGCGGCCTCGGCGGGGGAGCCGGCGAGCAGCGGGAGCAGCCGCCGGTAGTACGCGTCGGCGGCCTCGTTGGCGTACAGCTCGGCCGCCCGCTCCGCCGCCCGCCGCAGCTGCCCGGCCGCCCTCGGGTCCTCGGCCCGCCACAGGTGACCGGCGAGCGCGTCGACGTCGTCGGGCCGGTGGCGCAGCAGCGCCTCGCTCCAGGCCGTGTGGAGGCGGCGGGCCCGCAGCCCGCCGAGCAGGCCGTAGCAGGTGCGCCGGATCAGCGGGTGCCGGAAGGCGAGTCCGGTCGTGGGCCGGCCGCCGACGACGATCCGCTGCTCGGTCAGGAGCGCGGCGGCGACGGCCTCCTCCAGCGCGGCGCTCGCCGCCGCGTCCGTCAGCGGCGGGTGCAGCCCCTCGCGGGCCACCGCCAGCACCTCCGTCAGCGGGGCCGTGCCTGCGGCGGCGGCCACCACCTCGGCCATCCGCCGGGCGTCGGCGCCGAGCCGGCCGAGCCGCCGCCCCACCAGGTGCCGCACTCCGGCGGGCGGCTCGACGGGCGACTCGCCGTCCGGGTCCGTGCCGGGGGACGTCTCCGGGTCCGCCGCCCGTTCCGGGGCGCTCGCCAGCTCGACCGCGAAGAGCGGGTTGCCGAGCGACAGGCTCCACACGGCCTCCAGCCGCTCCGCCCCGGCGGGGCGGCGGCCGAGACCGGCCAGCGTGGCGCGGACCAGGGCGTCGGAGTCCTCCCGGGCCAGGCGGGGCACCGCGATCCGGCGGGCCAGACCGGCGTCCACCAGGTCGTCGAGCCGTGTGGCGTGGTCCCCGGGGAAGGGCTCGTCGTCGCGGCAGGTCACCAGGAAGCGCCAGGGCGGCCGGTCGGACCCGGCGGCCCGTCGGGCGAGCCGCGCCAGCAGGTGGAAGGTCCCCGGGTCGGCGGCGTGCAGGTCGTCCAGGACGATCACCACGCCACCGGCGCCGTCGTCCCGCCCGAGCGCGCCCAGCAGCCGCTCCACGCCCTGGAAGAGCCGCAGCCGCTCGGCGTACGCGCCCTCGGCGCCGAGCGCCCCGAGCGGTCCCGCCGGTCGCGCGGCGGGCGGCGGCGCGACGGACGGCAGGCGCAACGCCGAGAGCAGCGGCGCCAGTTCGGGGCAGGTGGCCGCCCAGTGTGCCCGCTCGACGGCCGGCCGGCCGGAGAGCCAGTCGTCCAGCGCCTCCACGAACGGTCCGTACGGCGTCGGCCCCTCCGCGTCGTGCGTGGCCCCCCAGAGCACGACCGCGCCCCGCTCGGCCAGCCGCCGGGCCGCGTGCCCCACGAGCCGCGTCTTGCCGAGCCCGGCCTCGCCGCCGACCAGGACCACCGGGTGCTCCCCCTCGCCGGTCAGCTCCGTGAGCAACGCGTCCCGCCCGTACAGGGGTTCGCGGGCGGCGGCGAGCGCGGCCGCCGGCAGGAGGGGGGCCGCCGCCCGCGCCCGGGCGGCCTCAGGGCCTGGCGGTCCGACCGCGAGCCCCCGGAGCCGTTCGGTCTCCGCCGAGGGCGCGATGCCGAGCTCCTCGGCGAGGGCGTCCCTGCACAGCTCGTACTGCCGCACCACCTGCGCGCGCAGCCCCTGTCCCAGGCACGCCGACATCAGCAGCTGGTGGGCCCGCTCCTCCGCCGGCGAGACGGCGAGCGCCAGCCGCGCGGTGTCGGCCGCCGTGCCGTACTCCTCGCGTCCCAGGCGCAGTCCGGCCAGGTCGAGCAGGAGCCGCAGCCGCAGTCCCGCGAGCCGGTCCCGCCGTGGCGCCGCCCATTCGGTGTACCGGTCCTCGGGGAGGAACTCGCCCGCGTGTGAGGTGAGCGCGGCCTCCAGGGCCTCCTCGGACCCGTCCGCCAGCGCCGCCAGCGACCGTGCCTCGGTCTCGTCGGCGTCCACCGCCACCCGCTCGGGATGGAGGGCGAGCAGCGCCCCCTCGGACAGCAGGTACGAGGAGGCGGCGCGCGGCGCGAGCTCCGGCTCCAGCGCGCGCCGGGCCGCGTGCAGCGCCACCCGCAGGTTGTTGGTGGCGGCGCCGGGGGCCGCGTCGGGCCAGCAGACCTCCTGGATCTGCTCCCGGTGCAGCCGGTGCCCGGGGGCGACGGCGAGCAGTCTCACCAGGATCTGCGCGCCCGGCCGCGACCAGCGGCGGGGCAGCGGCGGCCCGCCGTCCCGCTCGGCCCGGAAGCCCCCGAACAGGCGCAGCCGGACCAGCGGTGCCGTGGTCCGGCCCCCGCCGGGGACATCGTTGTCTTCTGGTGCCGCGCTGCTCATCGGGGCGCCACTCTAGCCGGAGCCCCGCCGGGCGCCGTCGCCGGTGGCGCGCGTCAGCGACCGCGCGTGCCGTGCCGTCCGGTGCCCTCGCGTCCGGTCGCCTCCCGCCGGGTCTCCTCGATCCCCGCGACCTCGCGCCGGAAGGCGTCCACGTAGGGCGCGGAGGCGCGGTGGGGCAGGCTGGGGAAGGGGACCCAGCGGGGGCGGCCGGTGGCACGGTGGAGCCGGACGCGGTGGGCGGACTGCGAGCGGGCGTACTTCACCTCGGTCGTGACTTCGGTGATGTCGGCCCAGCGGTAGTACCGGCGGCCCAGGGGTCGCCAGGAGCGGATGCCGTCCTCGTCGATCACGGTGCGGGCGAACGCCTCGTTGAGGAGGAAGGGTGCGATCGCCAGCCAGGCGATGCCGAGCGCGTCGGGGAAGCCGGCGTAGTGACCGGTGAGGGTGCGGACGAGCGAGACGGCGCCCCAGCAGGTGACCGCGGCGGTGAAGACGAGCGTCTTCCGCAGCTCTTCGTTCCGGTACACCCGTGACGCCCGCACTTCTCCACTCCTGTCCCTTTGTGTCGTGAATAGCCGATTCTAGAAGGGGTGGCGCGGGAGGCTCCGGCCGGGGTGGCGGCGGTCCGGTGGATCATGGACTTGCGGCGGCGCGGGGCGTCGCCCACAATGGTTGAATCTGAAACTAAAACGAGGAGGGGTCGGAGATGGGCGACACGAAGGTCGAGATCCTCACGCCCCGGGACGTGCCCCTGGGCGGCCCGCGCGCCATGACCGTACGCCGCACGCTGCCGCAGCGGGCCCGCACCCTGATCGGCGCCTGGTGCTTCGCCGACCACTACGGCCCCGACCCGGTCGCCGCGTCCGGCGGCATGGACGTCGCCCCCCACCCGCACATCGGGCTCCAGACCGTGAGCTGGCTCTTCAGCGGGGAGATCGAGCACCGCGACAGCCTCGGCAGCCACGCCGCCGTCCGCCCCGGCGAGATCAACCTCATGACCGGCGGCCACGGCATCGCCCACTCCGAGGTCTCCACCCCCGACACCGCCGTGCTGCACGGCGTCCAGCTCTGGGTCGCCCTCCCCGACGCCCACCGCGACACCCCGCGCGCCTTCGCCCACCACGCGCCCCGCCCGGTCCGCGTCGACGGCGCCGAACTCCGCGTCTTCCTCGGCACCCTGGCCGGCGACACCTCCCCGGTGGAGACCTTCACGCCCCTCCTCGGCGCCGAACTCCTCCTCGACCCCGGCGCCACCGTGACCCTCGCCGTCGACCCGGAGTTCGAGCACGGCCTCCTCGTCGACGAGGGCGACCTCACCCTCGACGGCACCGCGCTCCGGCCCGCCGAACTCGGCTACACCGCCCCGGGCCGCGCCGCCCTCACCCTCGTCAACACCTCCTCCGCCCGCGCCCGCGCCGTCCTCCTCGGCGGCCCGCCCTTCGGGGAGGAGATCGTCATGTGGTGGAACTTCATCGCCCGCACCGACGCCGAGATCCGGCAGGCGCGGGAGGACTGGGCGCGCGGCTCCGACCGCTTCGGCGAGGTCACGGGCTACCCCGGCGACCGCCTCCCGGCCCCCGAACTCCCCACCACCCCGCTCCGGCCCCGCCGGAACGCGCGCTGAGCACGCCCCCTCGCCCGCCGGACGCGCCGAACCGGCGCCACCACCCCACATGGTGACGCCGGCTCGGGCGACGCGCGTTCAGCGGGAGGGCGTCACCTCCCGGTCCAGGCGTTGCGGATCGACAGCGTCGACGCGTTGCCCTGGCGGTCCGTGACCTCGGCGGCGAGCGAGATCCCGGCGCCCTTCGCCGGGTTCCGCACGGTCACCCGGCCGCCGACGACCGGCACGGCCTGCCAGCTCTTGCCCTCGTCGTAACTGACCTTGACCGTCAGCGACTTGAGATTACGGCCGGCCGCCGCCCCCTGCACCGTCACCGGCACCGAGACCCACGCGCGCTCCGGGGTGCTCGTGGCCAGGTCGACCGGCGCCGCGAAGCGGACCGTGGACACCGGCAGCGCCGTGGTGGCCGCGACCTCCTTCGAGCGGAACGTGAAGGAGGTGTCGATCCGGGTGGACGCCCCGGCGACGGCCGCGGGCCGCTCCGCCGAGGTCACCAGGCGGTACTCGGCGTCGCCGCCGCTCACCGCGAAGGGCTGCGAACCGCTCAGCGGGTCGTCGTTCGCCGCGACCCGCACGCCGTCGCGGTACAGCGTCGTCGTCGCCGAGGAGTACAGCGAGGTGCCCACGTGGCCCGCGCCGTCGGCGAGCAGCGGCACGGCGCCGACGAGCTGCTGCTCGCCCGTCGCCGGGTCCGGCGCGGTGCGGAAGACGCCCATGCCCTCGCCCAGGAGCGGGCCGAACACGCCGGCGTTGAACCGCTCGCCGTACGTCCGTCCCGCCTCGTACCGCTTCGGCCGGAGCATCTCCAGGCTGCCCTCGAAGGCCGGGTAGCCCCACTCGTCGAGCGCGCCGAGCTGGTTGAAGCGGGTCAGCCACGAGACGCCGTCGGCCGTCGACACGTGGAAGGTGCGGGTGCCCGGCGTGGCCTGCGGCGCCGAGAAGCCGTTGCCCTCCGGGGCCCCCGGCAGGTGCGCGTAGGGGGAGGCGAGCGCGGTCTTGCCGGCGGCGGAGGCGCCGAGGCCGACCTTCAGGGTGGCCAGCTCGTCGGCCTCCACGTGCCGGGTGTAGCCGGTCGCGACCCGGTCCACCGGCCCGCCGAAGGCCACCGAGTACTGGCTGTTCGCGGCGTCGTCGAGGAAGTGGGCGTCCCACGTCTGCAGCATCGAGCCGTCGGTCACGGCCGGTCCCTGGTGGGCGGTGCGGAAGCCGGTGAGGCCCCGCAGCACCCAGCCGTTGCCGACCCGCCCGATCTCGGTGTCGACCTCGTAGTACGTGCCCGCGTAGTCCGCCCGGTCGATCCCCGGCACGGTCAGCTCCACGGGCCGCGTGGTGCGCGCGTCGACGGTGACGGTCGTGTCGGCGGAGACGTCCAGCTTCGGCTGGGCGATCCAGTCGGTGCCCTTCGTGTAGTCCGAGGGGTCCTCGTAGACGGCCGTGTTGAGCGTGTACGAGCCCTTGGGCACCCGGAGCGTGTGGCTGCCCGGCTCGTTGTCGACGCGCGCCTGGTGGCCGGCGGCCGGTCCGGCCACGCCGGTCAGCGTGTTGGCGAAGTTGACGGCGTCGTTCCCGTCGCGGCCCAGGGTCCTGACCGTGAGGTCGTACGACTCCGCCTCCCGCACGGCCACGGCGGCGGCGCGGACCGCGCCGCCCGCGCCGGTGGCGGTGACGTAGCCGGAGTAGGTGCCGTCGGCCTCGCCGATCCTGGTGTCGGCGACGAGGTCGACCGAGGCCGTCCCGCCCGCGGGCACCGTCACGCGCGGGGTGCCGAGCGCGAAGAAGCCCGCCGGGGCCGGCTTGCCCGCCGGGTCGAGACCCGCCACCGACAGGTCGAGGGTGACGTCGGCCGTGCCGAGGTTGCGGTAGACGAGCTGCCGCGTGACCGGCTCGTCGTCGGCGTGCGGCCAGAGCGCCGTGCCGAAGTTCAGCGACCCGGACTCGGCGACGACGGTCTGCTCCAGCGCCCGGTCGACCTGGATCCGGCCCGTGCCCTGCTGGAAGGCGGTGAGGCCGTCGCCGCCCTTCGTCGACCCGGTCAGCGCGCCCTTGAGTTCGGCCGCCTTCCACAGCGGGTGCCGCTGCTTGAGGATCGCGGCCGCGCCCGCCACGTGCGGGGTGGCCATGGAGGTGCCGTCCAGCTGGAGGTAGCCGGGTGCCGGGTGCGGGGTGCCGGGGCGGGTGTCGATCGCGCTGCCGGCGGCGGCCGCCGCCGTGACGGCGACACCGGGGGCGGTCACGTCCGGCTTGACGCCTCCGTCGCCGACCCGCGGGCCGGTGCTGGAGAAGGGCGCGAGCCGGTCCTCGTGGTCGACGGCGCCGACGGTGAGCGCGGCGTCCGCGCTGCCGGGCGAGCCGACCGTGGAGGGGCCCGCCTCGCCCTCGTTGCCCGCGGCGACGGCGAAGAGGACCCCCTTCTCGGCGGAGATCCGGTCGATCGCCGCCTCCAGCGGGTCGACGCCGGGGCTGTCGGCGCTGCCCAGGCTGAGGTTGACGACGTCGGCGCCCTCGGCGGCCGCCCACTCCATGCCCGCGAGGACGGCGGAGTCGTCTCCGTAGCCGTCGTCGTCGAGGACCTTCCCGCTGATCACCTTGGCGCCGGGCGCGACCCCCTTGTACCGGCCGCCCGACCGGGCGCCGGTGCCGGCGGCGATGGACGCGACGTGGGTGCCGTGGCCGACGCGGTCCACCGCGTCGGGGGAGGAGGAGAAGTTCTTCTCCCCGACGACCTGGGTCCTGAGGTCCTCGTGGGTCGCGTCGACGCCGGTGTCGAGGACGGCGATCTTCACGCCCGTGCCGTCGTAGCCGGCCTGCCACGCCTTGTCGGCGCCGATCTGCGGGACGCCGCGGTCCAGGCGCGCCGCGCGCACCCCGTCCAGCCACACCTTCCCGATGCCGGTGGCGGCGGTCCGCGCGCCGTCCCGCCGCCGGTCGGTGAGCGCCTCCCAGACCCGGGCCAGGTCGTCCGGGGAGGCGAGGAGCGCGTCGGCGCCGAGTACGGGGAAGCTCCGCAGCACCTCGGTGTCGCCGGCCGTCCGGACCCGGGTCCGCGCGGCGGCGGCCCCGCCCTCGTACTGCACGATCAGCCGGAGCCCGGCGCGGTGGGCGGCTCGCAGCCTCGGGTCGGTGAGGACGCCGAGGTCGAAGAGCCGCTGGTCCAGGCGGCCTTCGGTGATCAGGCGCTGGGCGTCGCCGGGGACGACCAGGGTGCTGTCGCCGGTGCGGCGCACCTCGACGGGTATGTGCTCGCGGCCCGCGGCGGCCTCGAAGCGGACCATGCGGCCCGCGCCGTCCACCACCACGTGGTCGCCGGTGACGAGCGGGATCCGCGCGTCGCCGCCGGTGCGCCGGATGCCGGGCCCGGTCGCCTTCGGGTTCTTCGAACTCCGCTGGTTCTTCGCTTCGTCGTGGTTCTTCGCCGGGTCGGCGGCGTGCGGGACGTCCGCCGTGATCGCCGTGGCCGGGCCGGTCATGCCCGCCACCAGGGCCACCGATGTGGCCGCCGCGATCGTCAGGGCGCGTGCTCTCTGCACGTGTGCGCGCAAGTCTCCCCCAGGAGCTTGGGATGAGGTCGAGTGGTCGAATCCGGCCAGCGGCGCGAGAGGCGCCCGCTGTCGGTCAGCGCAGTATGTGAGGTCACCGGGGTGTGATCAACGGCGGTCCGGCGGCGCGGGGCGTGAGCGCATGGTTTCCGGCCATGCCGCGCGGCGCGAGTGCGATGGGGTGACGACGGGGATGTGACGGGTCCGTGACACCCGTGCGATGCCTGTGCGACAGCGGCGTCCGGTGGGGCGGCGGAAGCCCAGGCGGCGCACGCCTTTCGCCGGCCGGCCGCCCCGCGACCGGAGCCGCTCTCTCCGATTGGCTGTAACCGGGCCTCGAAGGTCCGGTCCTGTCCGCGCCGTTGACGGCCCCGCGCCCCGCCCACAAGGATGTCCACCGCCCGCCTTGGGAGCGCTCCCATCGCGATGTGTCCCACCGACCCCCTGAGGAGCCCGGACGTGAACCGACGCAGAACCACCCTGCTGTCCCTGACCGCCCTGCTGGCGGCGGGGCTGACCGCGGTGCCCGCCGGGCCGGCCGGCGCGGACGAGGTGGAACAGGTGCGGAACGGCGGCTTCGACGCCGGTACCGAGTCCTGGTGGACGAGCGGCGTCACCGCCGGGACCGACGGCGGCGGGCTCTGCGCCGACGTGCCCGGAGGCACCGCGAACCGCTGGGACGCCGCGATCGGCCAGAACGACCTGACGCTGGCCCAGGGCGAGTCGTACCGCGTCTCCTTCCGCGCCACCGGCACCCCCGCGGGCCACTCCGTCCGCGCCGTCGTCGGCCTCCAGGTCGCGCCGTACGACGCGTACCACGAGGTCGTGCCGCAGCTCAGCGTCTCCGGCGACACCTACACGTACACCTTCGCCTCCCCGGTCGACACCACCCAGGGCCAGGTCGCCTTCCAGCTCGGCGGCGCCGCCGACCCCTGGCGGTTCTGCCTCGACGACGTGTCCCTGCTGGGCGGAGTCGAGCCGGAGAAGTACGAACCCGACACCGGGCCCCGCGTCCGCGTCAACCAGGTCGCCTACCTGCCCCGCGGCCCCAAGAACGCCACCCTCGTCACCGAGGCCGTCACCCCGCTGCCCTGGCAGCTCAAGGACGCGGCCGGCACCGTCGTCGCCCGCGGCCGGACCGTCCCGCGCGGCGTCGACCCCTCCTCCGGGCAGAACGTCCACACGATCGACTTCGGCGCGCACCGCAGGCCCGGCACCGGCCTCACCCTCGTCGCCGACGGCCAGACCAGCCGTCCCTTCGACATCGGCACCGCCGCGTACGAGCGACTGCGCCTGGACGCGGCGAAGTTCTACTACACCCAGCGCAGCGGCACCCCCATCCGCGACGACCTCCGCCCCGGCTACGGCCGCGCCGCCGGCCACGTCGGCGTCGCCCCCAACCAGGGCGACACCCGGGTGCCGTGCCAACCGGGCGTCTGCGACTACGCCCTGGACGTCTCCGGCGGCTGGTACGACGCCGGCGACCACGGCAAGTACGTCGTCAACGGCGGCATCTCCGTCTGGCAGCTCCTCAGCACCTACGAACGCGCCCGGCACGCCCGCACCGGTCGCCCCGAGGCCCTCGGCGACGGCACCCTGGCCCTCCCGGAGAGCGGCAACGGCGTCCCCGACATCCTCGACGAGGCCCGCTGGGAGCTGGACTTCCTCCTCAGGATGCAGGTCCCGGACGGCGAACCCCTCGCCGGCATGGCCCACCACAAGATCCACGACGAGCAGTGGACCGGCCTGCCCCTGCTGCCCGCCGACGACCCCCAGAAGCGCGAACTCCACCCGCCGACCACCGCCGCCACCCTCAACCTCGCCGCGACCGCCGCCCAGGCGGCCCGCCTCTACGAGGAGTACGACCCCGCCTTCGCCGCCACCGCGCTCACCGCCGCCCGCAAGGCGTGGGCCGCCGCCCTCGCCCACCCCGACGTCCTCGCCTCGGAGAGCGACGGCGTCGGCGGCGGCACCTACGCCGACCGGAACGTCGCCGACGAGTTCTACTGGGCCGCCGCCGAGCTCTACCTCACCACCGGCGCGCAGGAGTTCGAGGAATTCGTCCTCACCTCGCCGCTGCACACCGCCGACCCCTTCGGAGCCATCGGCTTCGACTGGGCGAGCACGGCCGTCCCCGCCCGCCTCGACCTCGCCACCGTCCCCAGCCGCCTCCCCGGCCGCGACCGGGTCCGCCGCTCGGTCCGCGCCGGCGCCGACCGCTACCTCGCCACCCTGAAGGCCCACCCCTACGGCATCCCGTACGCCCCCGAGGGCCAGAAGTACGACTGGGGCTCCACCCACCAGATCCTCAACAACGCCGTCGTCCTGGCGACCGCGTACGACCTCACCGGCAGCGCCGCGTACCGCGACGGAGCCCTCCAGACCATGGACTACGTCCTCGGCCGCAACGCCCTGAACCTCTCCTACGTCACCGGCTACGGCGAGGTCGCCGCCCACAACCAGCACAGCCGCTGGTACGCCCGCCAGCTCGACCCCCGGCTGCCCGCGCCGCCCGCCGGCTCGCTCTCCGGCGGCCCCAACTCCAGCATCCAGGACCCGCTCGCCCAGGCCAGACTCCAGGGCTGCACCGGCCAGTTCTGCTACATCGACGACATCCAGTCCTGGTCCACCAACGAACTCACCGTCAACTGGAACGCCGCTCTGACCTGGATGGCGTCCTTCGTCGCCGACCAGCGCTGAGCCCGGCCCCGCCGGCCCCCTACCCGGCCGCCCGCCGCGCGCGGAAGGCGCGCCGGTAGGCGGCCGGCGTGGTCCGCAGGGCCTCGTGGAAGCGGCGCCGGAGGTTGACCGCCGAGGAGAGGCCGACGCGGTGGGCGATGGTCTCCACCGGCAGGTCCGTCTCCTCCAGCAGGGCCCGGGTCGCCGCGATCCGCCGATCGAGCAGCCAGCG
Organism: Streptomyces hydrogenans; assembly: GCF_014656075.1. GTDB lineage: Bacteria > Actinomycetota > Actinomycetes > Streptomycetales > Streptomycetaceae > Streptomyces > Streptomyces hydrogenans. The sequence continues at coordinate 47,952 of NZ_BNBS01000047.1, read as the reverse complement.
CCCCGGACTGATGCCCAGCTGCTCGGTGAACCGCCGGGTCAGCGTCCGCGCCGACACCCCCGAGCGGGCCGCCATGTCGCCGACGCCGACCGGCTCGTGGAGCCGCTCGCCCAGCCACTCCAGGAGAGGCGCCAGCGAATCGGTGACCGGCGCGGCCGCGGGCAGCTCGGCGTACTGGAGCTGGCAGCCCTCCCGGTGCGGCGGCATCACCATCCGCCGGGCGATCCGCGTCGCGTACGCGGAGCCCTGGTCGGCGCTCACCAGGTGCAGACAGAGGTCCACCCCGGCCGCCGCGCCCGCGCTGGTCGCCACGTCGCCGTGGTCCACGTACAGCACCGCCGGATCGACCCGGACCCGGGGGAAACGGGACGCCAGCTCGGCGGAGCGCGCCCAGTGCGTGGCGGCCCGCCGGCCGTCGAGGAGTCCCGCCGCGGCGAGCACGAAGGCGCCCGCGCAGAGGCCCACGACCCGCGCCCCCCGGGCGTGCGCCCGGCGCACCGCCTCGACCACGTCCGGCGGCACCTCGGCCCCGGGCGGCCCCGTCCAGCCGGGCACCAGCACGGTGTCCGCGCGCTCCAGCGCGTCGAGGCCCGGGCCGACGAGCATGTCGTAGCCGGCGTCGGTGCGGACCGGCCCGGGTTCCTCGGCGCAGACCTCGAAGGCGTACCGGACCGGGACCGCCGGACCGTGGTCCCCGAACACCTCGCTCGCGCAGGCCAGCGTGAAGACCGGCTGCGGCGGCCGCACGAGGGCCACGACCCGGTGCGGCGCGGGGGAGTGCGGCGGCGGACGGAGCGTCATGGCGCGAAAGTACCCCATCGTGTCGGTCCGGACACTGGGGCGGCCGAAAGGTCCGGTCCAGCATCGGTGGGGTGAACACCGACCCGTCGCCCACGCGACCGACGACCGATCCCTCCCGCCCGCCGGCGGACGGGCGCGAGCGGTCCGAGCGCGCCCCCGCCGTCCCCCGGAAGGGCCCGTCCCCGCTGTGGGACCGCCGCTTCGCCCTCTACTTCACCGCCCGTTCGGTGTCGCTGTTCGGCGACGCGATGATGCCCGTGGCCGCCGCGCTCGCCGTCGGCGCGCTGTACGGGGTCTCCGGGGTCGGGCTCGTCCTCGGCGTCTGGACCGGGACGTTCGTCCTCCTGGTCCTCTTCGGCGGCGTCCTCGCCGACCGCTTCGGCGCCCGCCGGATGATGGTCGGCGCGGACCTCGTGCGGGTGGCCACCCAGGGCGTGCTGGCGGTGGCGTTCTTCGCCGGACGGCCCCCGTTCTGGCTCCTCGTGACGATGGCGGCGCTGGCCGGCGCGGCGGTCGCGATGTTCCTCCCCGGCGTGAACGGCATGGTCCCGCTCGTCGCCCGCGACCCGCAGCGGGCCAACGCCACCCTCAAGGTCGCCGACGCGCTCGCCCACCTCCTCGGCCCCGCGGTGGCCGGCCTGCTCATCGTGGTGGCGAACGCCGGCACGGTCTACGCCCTCGACGCCGCCACCTTCCTCCTGAGCGCCCTCTGCCTCGCCCTCCTCCGCCTGCCCCGCCGGGCGCCCGACCCGGCGCCGCGCACCGCCGGATCGCTCCGCCGCGATCTGCGCCAGGGCTGGCGGGAGTTCCGTGCCCGGACCTGGATGTGGTCGGTGATCCTCATCTGGATCGGGTACGGCGTCCTGGTCTTCGGCCCCCTCGTCCCCCTCGCCTCGGCGCTGATCGGCGCCCGCCTCGGCCCCGACGCCTACGGCCTCGCCGTCTCCGCGCTCGGCGCGGGCACGGTCCTCGGCGGCCTCGTCGCCCTCCGGCTCCGCCCCGCCCGCCCCCTGGCCGCCGGCGCCACGGCGCTCACCCTCTACACCGCCCTGCCGCTGAGCGTGGCCCTCGACGCCGATCTGCCGGTCCTCCTCGCGGCCCACGCCACGGCCGGCGGCGCCCTCGCCTTCTGGTCCGTCATGTGGGCCACCACCGTCCAGACCCACACACCGCCCGGCGTCCTCAACCGCGTCACCGCCTACGAACTGGCGGGCTCGGTCTCCGGCATCGCCCTGGGGCAGGTCCTGGCCGGCCCCGCGACCGCGCTGACCGCCCCCGGCCACTTCCTCCTCCTCTCCGCCCTGACCTGCCTCGTCGCCACGGCGGCGCTCCTCGCCGTCCCCGCGATCCGCACCCTTCCCCGCACGGCCCCGGCACCCGAAACCCCCCTCCCACCTGCGGATACCGCCGAGTAGGGTGGGGCGGGCCGGACGCCCACAGTCCGGCGAGCCGTGCCCGAGCGAGCGTGAGAGGCCCCCATGAGCGAGCAGACCGCCGTCCCCGTCCCCGTCGTCCGCCGCGTCGACGAGCGGCACCGGTACGAGATCCTCGTCGACGGAGCGCGGGCCGGGCTGACCGCCTACCGCGACCGCGACGACCGGCGGGTGTTCTTCCACACCGAGATCGACGACGCCTACGCGGGCCAGGGCCTCGCCGGCGTCCTCGTGGAGCACGCCCTGACGGACGTCCGGGCCTCGGGGATGCGGATCGTGCCCGTCTGCCCCTACGTCGCCAAGTTCCTCAAGAAGCACGAGGAGTTCGCGGACATCACCGACCCGGTGACCCCCGAGGTCCTCCAGTGGCTGGACGCCGCCCTCGGTCGCTAGACCCCCGGCGGGCAGGCCACGAGCAGCGGGAGGAAGGGCGCGGAGGCGGCCGCCGAGGCGAGGGCCGAGCGCAGCGCGGGGTGCGGGGCCCGGCGGGGGCCGAGGATGCGCTTCATCCGGAGCACCGCCGGGGACGGCCCGGCCGCGCCGAAGGCGCCCCGCGGCGTCCGGCCCCCGGCCAGCTCGTACATGGCGGTGGCGAGCACCGCGTCCGGGTGGCGGCGCAGCGCCCGGTCGTCGGCGCTCATCTCCAGGAGCAGGGCGACCTGGTCGCGGACGTGCCGGGCGAGCGGCAGCCGGCGGAACAGCGCGCCGAAGCCCTCGGCCGCGGCGAGCGGCAGGTGGTGGCGGCCGGCGACGTGGGCCCGCTCGTGCTCGACGACCGCGTCGAGCTGACGGGCGCTCAGCAGCCGGACGGCGGCGTCGCTGACGACGATCCGGGCGCGCAGCCCCGGCAGGCAGTACGCGCCGGGCGTGGCGTGCGGGAGGACGGTGACCCGCAGCCGGGGGCAGCGGACGCCCACCTTGTCGAGCCGGTCGCGGTGGCGGGCGCGCCGCAGCCCGGCCCGGAGCAGCCGGTGGGCGACGGCCCCCGCCCAGGCGCCGAGCACGACGGCCGGCAGGGCGACGGCCGGGGCGTCGGTGGTGCCGGGGTCCGGGACGGCCGGACCGGAGCCGACCCCGCAGGAGTGCAGCAGGCCCACGAGCCCCGCGTGCAGGTGCTCGGCGGGGGAGGCGAGCTGTGCGGCGGCGAGCGCCACCGCCAGGACGAAGGTGACGGTGAGGGCGAGCCAGACGGTCACCCCGAGCGCGGGCGCCCGGTGCGGCCAGGCGCTGCGCAGCAGGACCCGCGGGGCGGTGACGCCCACCAGGGCCGCGTAACCGAGCAGCGCGGGGGCGGCGTTCACCCGTCGGTCCGGCGCTCGGCCTCGTGGAGCGCGGTGCGCAGCGCGTCGAGTTCGTCGGCGTCGAGGTTCTCCACGAAGCGGGCGAGCGCGGCCGTGCGGTCCTCGCTGGCGCCGAGGCCGTCCTCCATGAGCGCGGCGGCGTACGCCTCGCGGGTGGCGGCGGCGCGGTAGAGCCAGATCCGTCCCTCGCGGGTGCGGGTCAGGTGCCCCTTGTGGAAGAGGATGCCGGTGACCGTGGTCACCGTGGTGTAGGCGACGGAGCGGTGGCGGTTGATGTCGTCGACGACCTCGCGGACGGTGGCGGGGCGTCCCCACCGCCAGAAGCGGTCCATGATCTCCGCTTCCAGCTCCCCGAGCCGACGCATGCGTCCCCGTCCTCTCCGCCGATCCCGGTCCCGCGCGGGGTCCGGGCCCTGATCCCGCGACCGGCCTCATCGTAGTCGGGCCGGTCGCGGCGGCCGGGCCACCCCGTGGGGGCGGCCCGGCGTCAGGCGCGGCCGAGGTGGTCGCAGCCGGTGTCCTCGACGGTCTCCGCGACCGTCGGGATCCCGGCTCAGACCCCGCCGGGTCCCGGGATCGCCAGCGCGCGGGCGTTCCGCTCCCACCCGGACCACAGGTCGCCGTCCCCGCAGTAGACGCAGTCGGGGCCGAAGAAGAAGCCGCGCGCGTTCTCGTCGCCCATGAGCCAGAACCGCAGCCACGCCGTGGTCGGGGCGCGGAAGTCCCCGCCGTCCCCGATGGACGACAGGTGGCCGGCGCCCCGCACCTCGCCGTACACGGCGGGCAGGTGGCTCGAATCGCGGTACAGCGCCTTCACCAGCGCCGGCCACACCGTCAGGTCGCGCTGTCCGGCCAGGTAGAACATCGGCACGTCGGTGAGGTCGGGGTCGGTCAGCGGGCCCGGCTGGATCGGCACGGCCGTGTCCACGCGCGCGTCGATCGCCGCGTTCACCGCCGCCGCCCCGCCCTGCGAGTGCCCGGCCGAGCCGATGTGCTCCAGGTCGACCCTGCCGAAGTACTCGCTGCCCGGATCGGCGTTCCGCCGCTCCAGCACGTCGATGCCCGCGCGCATGCTGATCGCGAAGTTCGACGTGGGCGTGTTGGCCGCGGCGACGATGATGCCGTGGCTCGCCCAGTGCCGCAGCAGCGAGCTGTAGATCCCGGGCACGGCCCCCGTGCCGTTCCCCCAGATCACCACCGGGTGCCGCTCGCCCGACGCCCCCATCGAGCGCGGGTGGTAGAAGGTGTGCACCGCCTCGATGTCGACGTCCACCTCGTACGGTCCGGGCGCGCCCCACGCGGTGCCCACCGACGGGATGCCGCCGGTCGTCGCCGTCGCGGCGGGGTCCGCCGTCGCGGCCGGTGCCGTGGCGAACGCCAGCAGCGCGGCGAGCAGCAGACCGACCGACAGGCGGCTCTTTCTCCCTGGCATGGGAACTCCTCCGTGAGTCCGGACGGTCGCGCGTCCTCGCGACCGTGGCCAGGGACATGGTGGAGCGGCCCGGCCCGCGTGTCTGTGCCCGAGGGCCCAGTCCTGCGCGGGCCGGTCTGTGCAACTGCCCAGTCCGGCGCCGGATCAGTCACCCTCCGGGGCGGCGGCCCGCGCCCGCAGGGTCAGCACCGTGTACAGCCCGCCCGCCGCCACCAGCCCCACCAGCCACCCGAAGTCGTCGAGCGCCGAGAGGAAGGGGAGCGCCGGGCCGTTCGCCCCCAGGCCGCTGTTCTCCCCGGACGAGCCGCCCACCGCCAGCACCCCGCCCACCAGGAAGGACACGACGGCCCGCCAGTTCCAGCCGCCCGCGTACCAGTACGGCCCGCCGCGCCGGTACAGGTCCGCCGGCCGCAGCCGGGTCCGGCGGACGATCCAGTACTCCGCGACGAGGATCCCGGACACCGTGCCGAAGAAGCCCTCGGCCAGGTCCGCCCAGACCAGCGCCTGGTAGTCACTGCTGCTCCGCGACCACCACACCACCGCCGAACCCGCCAGGGCGGCGATCACCGCGGCGCCCCGGAAGCCGATCCGGGACGGCGCGGTGCTCGACAGGTCGTACGCGGCCGACACCAGGTTCATGCCGAGGTTGCCGCACAGCGTGGCGACGATCAGCATCACGGCGGCGACCAGGGCGCCGCCGGGCATCCCGTCCAGGGCGTGCTGGGTGAGCGAACCGGCGTACCCGTCCGCCGAGTACCCGGACCCGGACATCAGCGCCATCGTGTACAGCGACATCCCCGTCATCACCACCGGGAGCAGCACCCCGACGCCCAGCCGGACCCCCGACCGCCGCCCCTCCTCCCCGCCCCGGCCGGACCCGCCCAGGTGCACCAGGTCGGGCACGGTCAGACCGACGGCCGCGAACAGGGCCGTCGCGGAGGCCAGCGCCGGGGCGGCCTCCAGCCAGAAGTCCGCTCCCCAGCCGACCGGCCGGGCCGGCTCGGGCAGCATCGGCCCCCGGGCGTGCGTGAACACCCAGAGGAACGCCACCACCAGGCCCGCGATCAGCACCGGCGCGGCCAGGTCGGCGAACCGGCGCAGCCCGCGCGGCCCCTTGGTGATGATCCACAGCTGGAGTCCCAGGAACACCAGGTACGCGGGGCTGAGGAAGTCGGAGCCGCCGAGCGTCCCCAGCTCCAGGTCCCCGGTCAGCAGCGTGATCCCCTGGACCCCGAGATCGGCCTGGAAGCCGAACCACACGCACGCCGACGCGAACCGCAGCAGGGCGGGCAGCGCCGCCCCCCGGATGCCGAAGGCGCTGCGCGCGAAGACCGCGAACGGCACTCCGTACCGGTCCCCGGCGTGCTCGACCAGGAACGACGGCAGCAGGACGAGGACCTGCGCGACACCGCAGACCAACAGCGTCTGCGGCCAGCTGAACCGGTCCGCCCCCGGCATGCCGGAGAGCATCAGGGCGGCCAGCGTCCAGGACACGCACACCCAGACGGCCGCGAAGTCCCACCAGCGCCAGCGGAACTCACCCGTCTCGGCGGGCAGCAGGTCCGCGTTCGCGTACCTCCGGTCCGGCGCCCCGTCCGCGTACGGATCCGAGACCGCGCTCACCGCGCCCCCCGCTCCCGGGCATGCCGCTTCCCCACGAGTCCCCCGTTCCCCCGCCTCCCCGACGGGCCCCCTTGCGGCCATCGTCCCATGAACTCCCGCATGAAGAACGGAAGTTGCGTGGAGCGAGGCAGGTGACGGGGAGTGTCCGGGAGGCCGGGGGACCGGGTTGACGCCCCGCGTTGACTTGTGTGACGACAGGGGCGGGTTGTCAAGGCGGGGCCACCGTGGTCGACGTGACCGGAATGCGTGCCGTCCGATCGTGGCCCCGGACCGACCCGAGGCCCCCACCGGCCCGCATGCCGTCACCCCTCCGCGGCGCGTGGCGGAAAGCCACCGGGAGCGCGGGTAAACCAGGCCCGAAACAAGATCACTGCATCGAGGGAATGCCCCTCGGCTCTCCGGGCGGGGTGTGCTGACGGACCGTTACTGTTCCCCGGGTCTGGACGGATGGCCAGACCACCTCCCTCCATTCCTCCTCTTCGACCGGTCCGGCATGCCGCCGTGCCCGGTCACCCCCTCGCTAAGGAGCACCCGGTCCGATGACCGTCGACACCAGCCCGGAAGCCCAGGCGGCGCCCCCGCAGCAGTCCCTCAGCACCCACGCCGCGCGGAACCTCGCCTCGACCACCAAGTCCGCCCCGCAGATGCAGGAGATCACCTCCCGCTGGCTGCTGCGGACGCTCCCCTGGGTCGAGACCAAGGGCGGCGCCTACCGGGTCAACCGCCGGCTCAGCTACACCGTCGGCGACGGACGGGTGGAGTTCGTCCAGGACGGCGCCACCGTCCGCGTGATCCCCCGCGAGCTCGGCGAACTCGCCCTGCTGCGCGGCTTCGACGACGTCGACGTGCTCACCGCCCTCGCCGACCGCTGCGTCCAGCGCGACTTCTCCGCCGGCGACATCATCGTCACCCGGGGCAACGCGGCCGGCGAGATCCACCTCCTCGCCCACGGCCGGATCAGCCAGACCTCCGAGGGCCCCTACGGCGACGACGTCGCCGTCGCCGTGCTCGGAGACGGCGACCGCTTCGGCGAGAACGCGCTGCTCGACGCCGACGCCACCTGGGACTACACGGCCACCGCCGAGACGGCGGGCACCCTGCTCACCCTCTCCCGCGCCGACTTCGCCTCCGTCATGGCGAACTCGCCGGCCCTCCAGGCCCACATCGAGGAGTTCTCCAGCCTCCCCGACCAGGCGCAGAACAAGCACGGCGAGGCCGAGATCGCCATGTCCGCCGGGCACGTCGGCGAGGCCGTCCTCCCCGGCGCCTTCGTGGACTACGAGCTCAAGCCGCGCGAGTACGAACTCTCCGTCGCGCAGACCGTCCTCAAGGTCCACACCCGCGTCGCCGACCTCTACAACGGCCCGCACAACCAGACGGAGGAGCAGCTCCGCCTGACCATCGAGGCCCTGCGCGAGCGCCAGGAGCACGAGCTCATCAACAACCGCGAGTTCGGCCTCCTGCACAACGCCGACTTCAAGCAGCGCATCCAGACCCACTCGGGCCCGCCCACCCCGGACGACATGGACGAGCTGCTCTGCCGCCGCCGGGGCACCAAGCTCTTCCTCGCCCACCCGCGCACCATCGCCGCCATCGGGCGCGAGTTCAACGCCCGCGGCCTCTACCCGGACCACGTCGACCTCGGCGGCCAGTCCGTGCCGGCCTGGCGCGGCGTCCCGATCCTGCCCTGCAACAAGATCCCGATCACCAAGGAGCAGACCAGCTCCATCATCGCCATGCGCACCGGCGAGGAGAACCAGGGCGTCATCGGCCTCCGCCAGACCGGCCTCCCGGAGGAGTACGAGCCCGGCCTGTCCGTCCGCTTCATGGGCATCAGCGAGCAGGCGATCATGTCCTACCTCGTCACCACCTACTACTCCGCCGCCGTCCTCGTCCCCGACGCCCTCGGCGTGATGGAGAACGTGCAGATCGCCCGCCGCCGCGACTGACACCCCCGTCCGTCCCGGCCCCGGGACCGACACCCCACCCAGCAAGGAGCAACGGATGCCCGACCCCGGGCTCTCCCCCCTGCCGGCACACCTGCCCGCGGCGGCGGCCCGCCTCGGGGCCGACGTCCTCGCCCAGGTCCTCACCGGCCCCGCCGCCGAGGCTCCCGCGCCACCGGCCGCCCCCCGCTGGATCCCCGGCGGGCCCAGCGGCCTCGGCACGGCGAGCGTGTCCCTCGCCCGTCCGGCACCCCTCCCGGTGCCGGACACGGTGCCGGACCCCGCCGAGGCGGCGCCCGCCGCCCCCTCGGCGGCGGAGGGCCGGCCCATCCCCGGCCTCTACTTCCACCCCGTCCCGGACCCCGACCCGGTCCGGGTGGACGAGGTGAGCCGCCGGATCAAGGACTGGGCCGTCGACGAGGTCCAGCTCTTCCCGGACGAGTGGGAGGGACAGTTCGACGGCTTCTCCGTCGGGCGCTACATGGTGGCCTGCCACCCCGACGCCCCGACCGTCGACCACCTCATGCTCGCCACCCGGCTCATGGTCGCGGAGAACGCCGTCGACGACTGCTACTGCGAGGACCACGGCGGCTCGCCGATCGGCCTCGGCGGCCGCCTCCTCATGGCGCACACCGCGCTCGACCCCGTCCACACCACCCCGGAGTACGCCCCGGCGTGGGCGGACTCGCTCGGTTCGGACGCCCCGCGCCGCGCCTACCGCTCCGCCATGGACTACTTCGTCCGCGCGGCCTCGCCCTCCCAGGCCGACCGCTTCCGCCACGACATGGCCCGGCTCCACATGGGCTACCTCGCCGAGGCGGCCTGGGCCGAGACCGACCACGTGCCCGAGGTGTGGGAGTACCTGGCCATGCGCCAGTTCAACAACTTCCGCCCCTGCCCCACCATCACCGACTCCGTCGGCGGCTACGAACTGCCGGCGGACCTGCACGCCCGGCCGGAGATGCAGCGGGTCATCGCCCTCGCGGGCAACGCGACGACCATCGTCAACGACCTGTACTCCTACACCAAGGAGCTTTCCAGCCCCGGCGTCCACCTCAACCTGCCGGTGGTGCTCGCGGAGCGCGAGAAGCTCTCCGAGCGCGACGCCTACCTCAAGGCGATCGAGGTCCACAACGACCTCATGCGCGCCTTCGAGGCCGCCGCCGCCGACGTGGCCGCCACCTTCGCCGTCCCGACCGTGCTGCGCTTCCTCAAGGGAGTCGCCACCTGGGTCGACGGCAACCACTACTGGCACCAGACCAACACGTTCCGCTACAGCCTGCCCGACTTCTGGTAGGCCCGACTTCCGAAATGGATCTCTCTGTGACCACCGAGCTGACCTCCACCGAAGCCTCCGCGATCATCCCCGGCCCGGCCACGCCGTACCAGGGCGACATCGCCCGCTACTGGAACGCCGAGGCCCGGCCCGTGAACCTGCGCCTCGGTGATGTGGACGGCCTCTACCACCACCACTACGGCATCGGCGCCGTCGACCACGCCTCCCTCGGCACCCCCGAGGACAGCGAGTACGAGAAGAAGCTGATCGCCGAGCTGCACCGGCTGGAGTCCGCCCAGGCCGAGGTCCTCCTCGACCACCTCGGCACCGTCACCCCCGCCGACACCCTCGTCGACGCCGGCTGCGGCCGCGGCGGATCCAGCGTCATGGCCCACCAGCGCTTCGGCTGCCACGTCCGCGGCGTCACCCTCTCCTCCACCCAGGCCGAGTTCGGCAACCGCCGCGCCCGCGAGCTGGGCATCGCCGACCACGTCAGCGCCCAGGTCTGCAACATGCTCGACACCCCGTTCGAGAAGGGCAGCGTCACCGCCTCCTGGAACAACGAGTCCAGCATGTACGTCGACCTCGACGACCTGATGGCCGAGCACTCCCGCTTCCTCAAGGTCGGCGGCCGCTACGTCACCATCACCGGCTGCTGGAACCCGAAGTACGGCCAGCCCTCCAAGTGGGTCTCCCAGATCAACGCCCACTTCGAGTGCAACATCCACTCCCGCCGCGAGTACCTCAAGGCGATGGCCGACAACCGCCTGGTGCCCCAGGCCGTGATCGACCTGACCCCGGACACGCTGCCCTACTGGGAGCTGCGCGCCACCTCGTCGCTGGTCACCGGCATCGAGGAGGCGTTCATCGAGTCGTACAAGGACGGCTCCTTCCAGTACGTCCTGATCGCCGCCGACCGCGTCTGACCCCCGCGCCACCGGCCACCGGGCCGGGTCCGTCCACCGTGACGGACCCGGCCCCGTGCCGTTCCCTGCCACGACGCACCGGCGCCGAACCCTTCGGCGACACGTCCGGGTCTGCGGCATCGTGGACGGGAGCCCGGAGCCGAGCCGTCGGGGGACGGCGGCCGTCCGGAGCAGACAGGGGGAACACGACTCATGGACCACGGGACGAGTCCGAGACCCGGCACCGCGCGCGCGACCGCGGAACAGGACCGGCCGGGGCGCGGCCGGGGCGTGCTCGAAGGGGCCTTCGCCCTGCTCGACGCGCTGCACCGGTGCGGCGACGAGGCCGGCGTCACCGAACTGGCCCTCGCCTGCGGGGTGCCGAAGGGCAGCGCCCACCGGCTGCTCGACCAGCTGGTGGCCGTCGGCGCGGTCGAGCGGCGCGGCTCGCGCTACCGCGTCGGCCCGCAGCTCTACCGGCTCGGCCAGGCCTGGGAGCCGCACCCGGGACTGCGGCTCGCCGCCCGGCTGCCGGTGCAGCGGCTGCGGGCCGCGACCGGCGCCAGCGTCGTCCTCGCCGTCCTGAGCGAGGACCGGGCCATCGTCGTCTCCTCGGCGCCGGGCGAGCTGGAACCCCTGGTGCCGGTACGGAACGGCACCGCCTTCCGGCTCGACACCGCCGCCGGACACGCGCTGCGCGGACCCCTCAGGGGCGGGCCCGTCCTCGACCGCGAGGACGTGATGGACGGGGTGTGCTGCGCCGCCTTCCCCGTCCGCGGCCGAGACGGCCGGACCGTCGCCGCGCTCGCCGCCATGGTGCCGGCCGGACGGCGGCTCGACGCCCTCGCCGAGGCCGCCGCCGACGCGGGAGCCGCGCTCGGCCGCGCCCTGGCCCGGGGCGTACCGCACCGCGCCGTCCCGCCGGCCGCGCTCGCCCCCTGACCCCCTCGCCGCACTCCTCACGGGACCGGTTCCGTTGAGCGGAACGCGCGTAGAACGGGCCGGGGGAGGGGCGGCACAGTAAGGGACGTGCCGGGGGAACGGCACACCAGAGAAGAGCAGAACGAGAACCTTCGGGGGAGACACACCATGCGCAAGAACCGGGTCGCACGCATCGCCGCCACCGCCCTCCTCGGGCTCGGCACCCTCGGCGCCTTCGCCGGCACCGCCCACGCCGAGCCGATCGACTACGTGCGGATCGAACTCGTCGAGCTGCACTGCCAGAAGAACAGCGAGGGCGACCACGACGAGGCGTACCTCAAGATCACCGACGCCAACGGCAACGCCGTCAAGGTCTGGCCGGGCAACGGCATCAAGTACCAGACCATGGGCACCGGTTACGTCCGCTCCATGGCCGACGGCAACGGCAACGCCGCCCTCATCCTCGGCAAGGAGCAGGCCCGCACCCTGACCCTGTGGGACTACGACTCCACCAGCGGCGACGACAAGCTCGGCGCCACCCTCGTCACCGGCAGCGAGGTCGGCGCCGAGACCCAGTGGCGCAGCGTCGAGGGCTCCGGCGGCGTCTACGTCATCGGCTACCGGGTCATCGACATCTGATCCGTCGGGGAGAATCACCGAGGGCCGTGCCGGGCGACCGGCACGGCCCTCTTCGACGTGACCGGGGTCACGGGAACCCGCTCGCGGGGCCGGACAGACGAGAGACGTGAACAACGACCTGCGCGCCCGCATCCGGGACGGAGACCCTCCGGCCTTCGCCGCACTCTTCGACTCGTACGCCCGGAGCGTCTACAACCACGCCTTCCGGCTCACCGGCGACTGGTCCGTCGCCGAGGACGTCATGGCGGCCACCTTCATGGAGGCCTGGCGGCTCCGGGCGAAGGTGGACCCCGAAGGGGGCTCCCTACGGCCCTGGCTCCTCGGCATCGCCACCAACGTGGCCCGCAACCACTGCCGGAGCAACCGCCGCTACCGGGCCGCCGCCGCGGCCTACGCCGAAGCCGGCCCCGCCGAGGCGTCGGTGCCCGACCACGCCTCCGAGGTCGCGGGCCGGATCGACGACCGCCGCCGCATCGCGGCCACCCTGCGCGCGCTCGGCGCCCTGCGCCGCACCGAACGCGAGGTCCTCGTGCTCTGCCTCTGGGAGGGCCTCGCCTACACCGAGGCCGCCCAGGCGCTCGGCCTCCCCGTCGGCACCGTCCGCTCCCGGCTCTCCCGCGCCCGCGCCAAGCTGCGCACCGCGGCCGAGGGAGAACTCGCCCGGGAAATCCGGGAGATCCGGGAACCCGCTCCCCGCTCCCGACAGACAACAGGTGACCGCGTGAACGCGGTCCGGCCCGCACAGGAGGGAATCCGATGAACCCCGACCCGGACGAGACCCGAACGGCGAACCGGCGGGAGACCGGAGACCTCCCGGCGATCGAGGAGCACGACCTTCCTCCGGGCCGCCACCAGTTCCACAAGGAGCGCCTGATGAACCGGATCAGCGACGACCGCGTCGCCGCGGCCCGCCCCGCACACAACCCCTTCCTGCGGAAGGCGGTCCTCCTCCCGGCCGCGACCGCCCTCGCCGGCGCGCTCGCCGTCGGCGTCCTGCTCCTCACGCCCGGCGGCGGCGACCGCCCCGACGGCCGTGCCACCGGACCCGTCCTCACCACCCGGCTCGGCACCGTGGACGCGCAGGGCGCGCCCCGGTTCCTGGAGCGGATCTCGCTCGCCGCCGCCGAGGCGGACGCCCCGCACGGCCGGGCCGGCCAGTACGTCTACATCGAGACGCGCTCCGCGGGCGTGCACGTCAAGACCGTGAGCGGCGTGAGCGGCGTCGTGGGCGTGCCCCTGCACACCCGGCAGACCTGGAAGTCCCCCGACGGCCTCGACGGCTGGTTGATCGAGCCCGGGAACACCGGCCCCGAGGGCATCACCCTGGCGGGCCCCGACGAGACCGGAAACCCGCCGAAGCCGCACCTCGGCGCGCCCTCGTACGACTACCTCGCGGGTCTTCCCACCGACCCCGGCGCGCTGCTGCGGAAGATCTACGAGGAGACCGAGGGGCAGGGCAACGACAGGGACCAGCAGGCCTTCACCACCATCGGCGACCTGCTCGGCGAGAGCTGGCCGTCCCCGAAGCTGACGGCCGCGCTCTACCGGGCCGCGGCGCGGATCCCCGGCGTCGTCCTGGTCGACAGCGCCACCGACGCCGCCGGCCGCACGGGCGTCGCGGTCGCGAGGCTCGACGAGGCCGGCGGCACGCGCACCGAGTGGATCTTCGATCGGAAGACGTCCGCCTTCCTGGGGTCGCGCACGGTCCAGGTGGGCGCCGACCCGGAGGGCCTGATGGAGCCCGGCACCGTCCTCGGCACCCACGCCGTCATGGCCCGGGCCTTCGTGGACGGGATCAGGCAGACCCCGTAGCCGGAGGACCGGACCGGACGCGGCGGGGGCCGCGGGGCCGAAGCCCCGCGGCCCCCGCCGGTCAGACCGCGTCGGGCGCGTGCAGTTCGCCCGACCGGGCCACCCGGGAGTACCAGCGGGCGCTGGTCTTCGGGGTGCGCTCCAGGGTGTCGTAGTCCACCCGGACCATCCCGAACCGCTTCGCGTAGCCGTACGCCCACTCGAAGTTGTCCAGCAGCGACCACAGGAAGTAGCCCTGGACGTCGACGCCGTCGGCCATCGCCCGGTGCACCGCCTCCAGGTGCGCGTGGACGAAGGCGGTGCGCTCGGGGTCGTGCACCCCGCCGTCCTCGCCGACCACGTCCTCGTACGCGGCGCCGTTCTCGCTGATCACCAGCGGCAGGTCCGGGTACGCGTCGGCGGTCCGGCGCAGCAGGTCGTACATGCCGCTGGGGTCGACCGGCCAGCCCATCGCGGTCCGCTCGCCCGGCGCCCGGTGGAAGGCGACCGAGTCGGCGCCCGGCCACGGGGAGTGGGCGCTGTCGCCGTGCCCGTCGTCCTGCGGCTTCTCCTCGCCCGCGGCGACGTGCGCCACCAGGGTGGGGGCGTAGTAGTTGATGGCGAGGAAGTCGAGCGGCTGGTTCGCCGTCGCCGTGTCGCCCTCGTGGACGAAGGACCAGTCGGTGAGGTGCCGGGTGTCGGCGATCAGGTCCTCGGGGTAGGCGCCCTCCAGCATCGGGCCGAGCCAGACCCGGTTGCCGACGGCGTCGATGCGGCGGGCCGCCTCCACGTCCTCGGCGGAGGTGCTGCGCGGGCGCACCTCGTGCAGGTTCAGCGAGACCGAGATCTGCCGGTCCGCCGGCAGCGCGGCGCGCAGCGCCTGGACGGCGAGCCCGTGGCCGAGGTTCAGGTGGTGGGCGGCGCGCAGCGAGGCGACCGGGTCGGTGCGGCCGGGAGCGTGCACACCGGAGCCGTAGCCGAGGAAGGCGCTGCACCAGGGCTCGTTGAGCGTGGTCCACCGCTTGACGCGGTCGCCGACCGCGTCGGCGACGATCCCGGCGTACTCGGCGAAGCGCTCGGCCGTGGCGCGCTCGGGCCAGCCGCCCGCGTCCTCCAGCTCCTGCGGGAGGTCCCAGTGGTAGAGGGTGAGGGCCGGCTCGATGCCGGCGGCCAGCAGCTCGTCCACGAGCGACCGGTAGAAGTCCAGGCCCTTCTGGACGGCGGGACCCCGGCCGGTGGGCTGCACCCGGGACCAGGAGACGGAGAACCGGTAGGCGTTCAGGCCCAGTTCGGACATGAGCGCGACGTCCTCGCGGAACCGGTGGTAGTGGTCGACGGCCACGTCGCCGGTGTGGCCCTCGAAGACCTTGCCGGGGGTGTGCGAGAAGGTGTCCCAGATGGACGGGGTGCGACCGTCCTCACGGGCCGCTCCCTCGATCTGGTAGGCGGCGGTGGCCGCGCCCCAGAGGAAGTCGGAGGGGAACTGGCGGACGGCGGTGAGCGGCCGGGTCTCGGACGCGGTCATAGGAGGGAGCTCCCAACGCGGGGTACGGGGCGGTCCGTTCGGGTCCGGCGACTGCGGCGGACCCGTACGGCCGACGGGAATTGCGGTACGGAGAGGGGTGGGGCGGGTCAGCTCTTGACCGCGCCGGCGGTGATGCCGCCCACGATGTGCTTGCCCAGGAAGGCGAAGACCAGCAGCAGCGGCACGGTCGATATCAGCGCGCCGGTCAGGACGATCGCGTGGTCGACGGTGTGGTTGCCCGCGCCGAGTCCGGCGAGGGCGACCTGGAGGGTCGGGTTGCCGTCCGGGGTGAGCGCGATGAAGGGCCAGAAGAAGTCGTTCCACGCCTGTACGAAGACGAGCATGCCGAGCACGGCCATGGCCGGGCGGGCCACCGGGAAGACCACGTGCCAGATGATCCGCAGGCTGTGCGCGCCGTCCATCCGGGCCGCCTCGACGAGCTCGACGGGCAGCGCCTCGACGAGGAACTGGCGCATGAAGAAGACGCCGAAGGCCGCGACGAGCGAGGGCAGGACGACCGACTGGAGCTGGTCGAACCAGTTGAGGTCGGTGATGATCTGGTAGAGCGGGATGACGCTGAGCTGCGGCGGGATCGTCATGGTGGCGACGACCAGGGAGAGCAGCATGCCACGGCCCTTGAAGGGCAGTTTGGCGAAGGCGAAGCCGGCCAGCGTGGAGAAGAGGACGGTGGAGGCGGCCACCAGGCTCGCCACGACCGTGGTGTTGATCAGGGCCTCGCCCATGTCGACCTGTTCCCAGGCGAAGCTGAGGTTGTCGAGCAGGCGGGAGCCGGGCAGCAGCGGGGCCGGTGCCTGGACGACGCGGTCGCCGGTGTGCGAGGCGGCGACCACGTTCCAGTACAGCGGGAAGAGCGAGATCACCGTCGCGACGATCAGCAGGACGTAGGTGAGCGGTCCGGCGTGGTGCTGCCGGCCCGCCGTCTGGCGGAAGCGGCGGCGGCCCGGGCGGGCGCCCGGCGTCTTGGGCTCGACGGACGGGGAGGTGTCGAGGGTGCGGGCCATGGGTCAGTCCCCCAGCTTCTTGCGGTTGCGGCGGGAGACGAGCGCCTGGATGCCGCCGATGAGCAGCAGGAGCGCCAGCATGACCCAGGCGATCGCGGAGGCGGAGCCCAGCGCGCCGGTGATCCAGCCCTTTTCGTACATGAGCAGGCTCAGGGTCTGGAACTGGTGGCCGCTGCCGCCGCTGATGCCGACGCTGCCGCCGAAGAGCATCGGCTCGCCGAAGAGCTGGGTGGCGCCGATGGTGGAGACGATGATCGTGAAGAAGATCGTCGGCCGGATGGAGGGGATGGTGACGCTGATGAACTGGCGCCAGCGGGACGCGCCGTCCAGCGAGGCGGCCTCGTAGAGGTCCTGCGGCACGGCCTGCATGGCGGCCAGGTAGATCAGCGCGTTGTAGCCGGTCCAGCGCCAGGTGACGATGACGGAGATCGCGATCTGCGCCGGCCACTTGGAGTTCTTCCAGTCGATCGGCCCGATCCCGACCCAGTCCAGGACGCCGTTGATCATCCCGTAGTCGGTGTTGAAGAGCTGGGCGAAGACCAGGGTCGCCGCCGCGATCGAGGTGGCGTACGGGGCGAGGATGGCGACCCGGAAGAAGCCGCGGCCGCGGAGCTTGTAGTTCAGCAGGTGGGCGAGGCCGAGGGCCATCAGCAGCTGCGGGACGGTGGAGATGACACCGATGGTGAAGGTGTTGAGCAGCGCGTTCCAGAAGAACTCGCTGGTGGCGAGGTCGGTGTAGTTCTCCAGTCCCTTCCACTCGGGGGTGCCGCCGAGCTCGACCCGGTTGAGCGACAGCCAGCCCGTGTAGATCAGCGGGAAGAGGCCGAAGGCGGCGAAGGTGAGGAAGAAGGGCGTGATGAAGACGTACGGGATCGCCTTGACGTCCCAGCGGTAGAGGGTGCTGCGCCAGCCGCCCGGGCCGGAGCGGCGGCGCCGGCCGCGCGAGGCGGGCGGGGAGGGCGGGGCGGGGGGCGGCGGGGTGCCGCCCCGCTCCGCCCGTACGGAGGTGGCCACGGGTGGCGTCCTTCCAGGTCGATGCGTGCGGTGATGCGGACGGCGCCGGCCCGCCGCCGGCAGGTGGCGGCGGGCCGGCGCGCGGTCCCCGCTACTGCTGGATCTTGTCGTCGACCAGCTTCTTGACGTTCTCCCAGGCCTTGCCCGGGTCGGTGCCGCGCTGCTCGATGTCGAGGATGCCGTTGTCGGTGAGGAAGGTCTTCACCTGGCCGTCGTAGCGGCTGATGACGGCGGGGGTGATGCCGGCCGCCGCCGAGGAGAAGATCTTGCCGACCGGGGTGTCGCCGAAGTACGGCAGCTTGGCGTCCTGCACCGCCGAGGAGAGCAGGGTGTCCTTGGAGGACGGGATGTTGCCGTTCACCGCGAAGACCTTGGCGTGCTGCTCGGGGGCGGTCAGCCAGGCCGCGAGCTCGGCGGCCTCCTTGGTGTGCTTGCCCGCCTTGGGCACGGCGAGGAAGGCGCCGCCCCAGTTGCCGGCGACCGGCGGTGCGGCGATGTCCCACTTGCCCTGGTTGGCGGGACCGGCCTGGTCCTTGATGATGCCGGTCATCCAGCTCGGGCAGGCGACGGTGGCGAACTTGGAGTTCTTGAAGGCGGCGTTCCAGGTGCCCGCCTCGTCGAACTGGCGCAGCTTGGCGGTGAGTCCGCCCTGGGCGGCCTTGACGCCGAGCTCCCAGGCCTTCTTCACGCCGGGGCTGTTCTCCCAGTCGAGCTTGCCGCTGGAGTCGGCGTACTGGACGGGGTCGCTGGAGAGGACGGCGTTGAAGAGGCCGCTGGCGGAGTCGTGGAAGGAGGTGCCGGCGGGGGCGTTCTTCTTGTACGTCTCGCCGACGGTGAGGAACTTCGCCCAGTCGCCGTTCCACAGCTTGCCGACCTCGTCGCGGTCGGTGGGCAGCTTGGCCTTGGCGAAGAGGTCCTTGTTGTAGCAGACGGCCATCGGGCCGATGTCGGTGCCGAGGCCGATGACCTTGCCGTCGGCGGTGGTGGCCTGCTTCACCTTCCAGTCGAGGAACTTGGAGGTGTCGGCGCCGCCCTCCTTGACGACGTCCAGCCACTTGGCGGCCATGGTGGGGCCGGTGGCCTCGGCGATGTAGCCGACCTCGATCGCCTGGATGTCGGCGGTGCCGCTGTTCTGGGAGAGGCGCAGCTTCAGCGTGTCCCAGTACTTCTGACCGTCGGAGACGTTCGACTCCTCGATCTTGATGTTCGGGTGGAGCCGCTCGTACTCGGCGTACAGCTTCGCGCCGGTCTTGTTGTCGTAGCCGAAGGACCCGAAGGTGCCGACGCGCAGGGTGATCTTCCCGCCGTCCTTCCCGGCCTCGTCGTCCTTGTCGCTTCCGCAACCGGTGAGCAGGACCGTGCCGGTCACCACTGCGGCGACCGCCGCGGCGGCCGTGCGGCGTCCGCGTCTGCTGCTGGAAGTGCGCATTCCACTCTCCTCGTCCAAGGTGGTGCTCGTTGTGCGCCAAGAGGTCCGGCCGGCTGCTCGCGGCTCGGCGGGCCCTGCCGGGACCTGATGCAGGCTGTGCCGCCCCCTGATGGGAGCGCTCCCACGTCGTTGCCGGAAGGTTGCCGCCGGGGGGGTGGGGGTGTCAAGACATGAACGCGGTTTCGTTACCGGAAGGTGTTCGGCGGGTTTCCCCGTACCGGAACGTGGTCCTTCACGTCATCTCCTGAACGCACGCGTGGCGCGGCGGGAGTGCCGTGCTCTAGGGTGGGAGCGCTCCCATCCCGGTGTGGCCCCCCGCGGGCCCCTTTCCACCGGCACGGCCCGCACCGCCTGTCGGAGGGCCCGCCCCACCGAGGCCCTGGTGAGCGGCACGAGGTCCGACGAGGGGAGCACGGCGACGGTGAACGGACGGCAGAACAGCAGACCCACCCTGGAGCAGGTCGCGGCCCGCGCCGGGGTCGGCCGGGGCACCGTCTCGCGGGTCATCAACGGCTCCCCGCGCGTCAGCGAGCAGACCCGAGCCGCCGTGGCCCGGGCCGTCGCCGAGCTGGGCTACGTCCCCAACCAGGCCGCCCGCGCGCTCGCCGGCAGCCGCACGGACGCCGTCGCCCTCGTCATCCCCGAGGCCGAGGCCCGGCTCTTCGCCGAGCCCTACTTCCTCGACCTGATCCGCGGCGTCAGCGCCGAGCTCGCCGAGGCGGACAAACAGCTCCTGCTCACCCTGGTCCGCAGCGAGCAGGAGCGGCAGCGCTTCGAGCAGTACCTCGCCGCCCAGCGCGTCGACGGCGTCCTCCTCGCCTCCGTCCACGGCGACGACCCGCTGCCCGACCGCATCCGCGAACTCGGCATCCCGGTCGTCATGAACGGCCGCCGCTCCGAGGCCGAACCCGTCCCGTACGTCGACTCCGACAACATCGGCGCCGGCCGGGCCGCCGTCGCCCACCTGGTGGGCCGCGGCAGGCAGCGCATCGCCACCGTCACGGGACCCCTGGACATGTACGTGGCCCGGGCCCGCCTCGGCGGCTACCGGGCCGGACTGGCGGAGGCGGGCCACGCCCCCGACGAGGGCCTGGTCGCCGCCGGCGACTTCACCGAGGACGGCGGCCGCGCGGCCATGCGCAGCCTCCTGGAACGCCGCCCCGGCCTGGACGCCGTCTTCGCCGCCTCCGACGTGATGGCCGCCGGCGCCCGCGCCGCGCTGCGCGAGGCGGGCCGCCGCGTCCCCGAGGACGTCGCCCTGGTCGGCGTCGACGACTCCCCGGTCGCCCGCCTCATGGACCCCCCGCTCACCAGCGTCCGCCAGCCCATCGAGGAGATGGGCCGCACCATGGCCCGCATGCTCCTCGGCGACGCCGGGGTCACCCCGGAGGACACCCCGAAGCGCGTCCTGCCGACGGAGCTGGTGGTGCGGGGGTCCTGCTGAACGACGGCACGGCTGAGGCCGGACGGGGTCTTCCGGGCCCGTCCGGCCTTGGTCGTGCCGGGGTGGTTCGTCCGCGGGGGTGCCGCGCCCGTTCCCGCCGGGCCGGGTGCGGCACCCCCCTCGGAGGCGTTACAGCGCCGGGTGGGCGTTCTTCATGAGCTCCTGGAACTGGGCCGAGAACCACTGGCCCGAGATCGGGGCGTCGGGGAGGGAGCCCGACATGCTGTTGCCGTTACGGGCGTTGCCCGTGTAGGTGGGGTCGCACATGCGGTCGAAGCCCTTGCCCTCGTTGTTCGGGATCTCCTTCGAGGCGCCGTCGGACTCGCCCGGGGGCTTCATCCAGACGTACGCGTCGATGCCGGCCGCGGGGGCCGCCTGGGGACGCTCGCCGAGGCCGGCGCCGGACTGGTTGCACCAGTTGCCGAGGTGGATGCGGCGGTCGTAGCGGCCGCCGTTCACGTAGGTGTCGACGCTGGTCAGCGCGCCCGGGCCGGTGGGCCGGGCGGTGCCGCCCCAGCCGTTGCGGGAGGTGTCGATCAGCATGCCGAGCTTGCTGTCGAAGCCGAGGGCGACGAGCTTGTCGCGCATCGCCTGGGCGTAGGAGAGCTCGTCGGCGTACTGGTTCCAGTCGACCCACTTCGACGTGCGGACGGAGGTGCCGTTCACACTGTCGCTGATCTTGAAGTTCTCCTCCTTCAGCGCGCTGTAGTTGGCGGTGTTCACGATGAAGCCGTGGACGTTGGAGACCGTGGAGCCCTCGGCGGTCGCGGCCTGCTTGAACAGTTCGGCGGAGGGGCCGAAGTTGGAGTCCCAGCCCAGCCAGCCGTGGTGGCCCGCGTCGACGTAGTTGTAGACGTTGGCGATCGAGCCGAGCTTGTTGAGCGCGTAGCCGACGCCCTTGATGTAGTTGCCGTTCTCCTTCATCACGTTGCAGTTGGCCGTCTCGGTGGGACGCCCGGCCACGTTGGTGACGAGGTTCGGCAGCGAGTCGATCTCGACCGTGGTGACGATCCGCAGGCTCGCGTACTTCGGGTCGGCGAGGATCGCCGCGATCGGGTCGATGTACTGCGACTTGTACTTGTCGATCTCCGTCGGGCCCAGCTCGCCGTTGGAGGCGAGCGCGGCACAGTCGCGGCCGGGCAGGTTGTAGATGACCAGCTGGACGACGAGCTCGCCGCTGCCCTTCTGGACCAGGGCCTCGTCGAGGTGGGCGCGCAGCCCCATGCCGCCGTTGACGCCGGCGATGGCGGCGGTGCGGTCCAGCCAGACGCCGGTCGGCTGGTTGGAGATCCGGCTGCCGCCCGGCTCGGCCGCGGCCTTCGCGGACCACTCGGGGTTGACGTACACCTTGGCGCCCGCGTACGGGTTGTCCGCCTTCTGGCCGGGCGGCGGGGTGGTCGGCGGCGTCGTGGGCGGGGTGGTCGGGGGAGTGGTGGGCGGGGTGGTCGGCGGGTCCGTCGGCTGCGTGGTGGTGTTGCAGGTGACGCCGTTCAGCTTGAAGGTGGCGGGCACCGCGTTGGTGCCGCTGTACGAGCCGTTGAAGCCGAAGGAGGTCGAACCGCCGGTGGCCAGCGTGCCGTTGTAGGACAGGCTCTTGGCGGTGACGGCGGCGCCGGACTGGGTGATCGTCGCGTTCCAGCCCTGGGTGACCTGCTGGTTGCCGGCGTAGCTCCACTCCAGCGTCCACGCGGTGGTCGGGTCGCCGGTGTTGGTGACGACGACGTTGGCGCCGAAGCCGGTGTTCCACTGGTTGGTGATGCTGTAGTCGACCTTGCAGCCCGGGGTGGCTGCGCCGGCGGTGGCGCCGAAGACCGTGGCGGTCGCTCCGGTCGCGGTGATGAGGCCGAGGGCCGCCAGAAGGGCGGTACGGCTGGTGCGGCTCATGGGGGTGGGGGTTCCTTTCGGGTGGTGATGCTGGTGGTTTCCGCGGCGGGTCACGGGTTGACGGCGCGCAGGTGGTCGCGCAGTCCGATGCCGAACGCGGTGGGGGTGCCGTCGTACGAACTGATCAGCGCGGGACCGGAGTTGCAGTTCCAGGTGTTCCAGGTCCAGCCCAGGTACGAGAGCCCGCGGTCGTCGAACCACTTCATGACGCGGTCGACGAACGCGTGTCCGCAGGTGTTCTCGCCGATCTCGCCGGCCAGCAGGGGGACCTGCGCGGCGACGGGGGCGAGGGTGTCGTTCCAGCACGTCTCGGTGGAGCAGGTGTTGAAGTTGTAGACGTGCCAGGCGGCGCCGAGATTCTGCGCCGGGTCGGTGGGGCGGTACGTCAGCCACTGGCTGAGGTCGTTGGAGTACGCGAGGCCCGGGACGAGGACGAGGTTCTTCGCCCCCGTGGCGCGGACCGCGTCCAGCAGGTCCTGCATGCCGGCGACCTCGTAGCCGATGCCGGGGCAGGTGCCGCCGTCGCGCCAGCAGGTCCATGCCTGGGTCGCGGTGGAGGTCGCCCGGTCCGGATAGGGCTCGTTGAAGAGGTCGAAGACGACGCGCTTGTCGTTCTTGAAGGTGTTCGCCACCGAGGTCCAGAACGCCGGGGTGTACTGGGCGTTCGGCATCGGCTTCTGGCAGGTGGCGTGCGTGTCGGCGCAGCCCGAGGAGTTGCCGGTGTACTGCCCGTGGGTCCAGTGCAGCTCGACGACCGGGGTCATGCCGTGGGCCAGGACCTTGGTCACCAGGTCCTTGACGGCGCTGACGTAGTTGTCGCCGCGGTACTCGGGCTTGACGTTGTCCAGGCCGAGCCAGCACTCCTCGTTGAGGGGGATGCGGACGGTGTTGGCCTTCCAGTCGGCGATGGCCTGGACGGAGGCGTCGTCGGCCGGGCCGTCCCAGATGCCGTAGCCCTGGACGCACATGAACTCGCCGCCGGAGCGGTTGACGCCGAGGAGCCGGCGGACCGCGCCGTTCTGGTCGGTGAACTTGTTGCCGGAGACGGTGAGTTGGGGCGCGCCGTTGACCGGGGTCGGCGGCGGCGAGGTGGGCGGGGTGGTCGGGGGAGTGGTGGGAGGCGTGGTCGGGGGATCGGTGGGCGGGGTCGTGGGCGGATCGGTCGGGGGAGTGCTGGTGGGCGGGGTGGTCGGCCCGTCCACGGTGCACGGCACGCCGCCGAGCGTGAAGGCGGTGGGGGCCGTGTTGGTCCCCGTCCACGAGGCGATGAAGCCCGTGGTCGCCTTCGCGCCGACGCCGAGCTGGGCGTTCCAGCTCTCGTTGGTCACGGTGACGGCGGCGCCGGACTGGGTCCACTTGCCGCCCCAGCCCTGGCTGACCTGCTGGCCGGCCGGGAAGGAGAAGCCGAGGCTCCAGCCGTTCAGCGCGGTGCCGTTGTTGGTGACGGTGAGGGCACCCTGGAAGCCTCCGGTCCACTGGTTGGTGACCGAGTACTCCACGGTGCAGACGGGTGCGGCCGCGGCTCCTGAGGCCGTACCCACGACGGCGAGCGCGGTGCTCGCCATCATGACGGCTGCTCCTGCGAGCAGCGCGGTGGGACGTGGGGGTCGTCGCATGAGCGAGTCCTCGCAGCGAGGGCACGCCCCCTACGGCGTGCCACTGGATGGAATCGCTCCCACTGGTCGGGGCAGACCGTAGCGGCAACAGCGGCCAAGCAAAAGAGGAGTTGAGGAAATTGCTCGTCGTTTGCCTTCGACTCTTCACGCATCTTGACGTGGTTGCGTCACGCTTGCACAGTGGGAGCGCTCCCACTGGTTCACGGCTTGTTCACGCACCGCCTGTACGGCCCGCTCCGCGCACCTCGTGGCGTTCCGTACGGTCCCCTCTTCGCACCACCCGACCTCCCGAGCCGCGAGGAGATCCACCCGCATGCCACGCCTGAGACCACGCCGCCCACGCCGGCACCTCACCGCCCTGACCGCCGCGCTCTCGCTCCCCCTCGGCCTGCTGGCCGCCGGTGCCGGAGCCGGCACCGCGCAGGCCGCCGCCGTGCAGTGCAGCGTCGACTACAAGACCAACGACTGGGGTTCGGGCTTCACCGCCGAGCTCACCCTGACCAACCGGGGCACCGCCGCTCTGAACGGCTGGACCCTCACGTACTCCTACGCCGGTGACCAGAAGCTCACCAACGGCTGGAACGGCGTCTGGTCCCAGTCCGGGAAGAACGTGACGGTCACCAACGCCGGCTGGAACGGCACCGTCGCCGCCGGCGCGGCCGTCACGGCCGGCGGCCAGTTCACCTACAGCGGCGCCAACGCCGCCCCCACGAACTTCGCCGTCAACGGCACCTCGTGCACCGGCGCCCACCAGCCGCCGGTCGCCGTCCTCACCAGCCCCGCCGCCGGCGCGGTCTACGCCGCGGGCGACGCCGTCCCGCTCGCCGCCACCGCCGCCGCGGCCGACGGCGCCACCGTCGACAAGGTCGAGTTCTACAGCGATACGACCCTGCTCGGCACCGACACCACCGCGCCCTTCACACACAGCGCCGCAGGTCTCGCCGCGGGCGCACACTCGCTCTACGCGAAGGCGTACGACAGCCAGGGCGCCTCCGCCGAGTCCGCCCCGGTCGGCATCACGGTGGCCGCGGGCCCCGCGCTCGTCGCCACGCCCGGACAGCTCGCCGTCCGCCAGGGCGGCACCGGCACCTTCGACCTCAAGCTGTCGACGGCCCCGGCGTCGAACGTCACGGTCACCGTGGCCCGTACCTCCGGCAACACCGGTCTGACCGCGTCCCCCGCCTCGCTCACCTTTACCCCGGCGAACTGGAACACCGCCCAGAAGGTGACCGTCACCGCGGCGGCCACCGGCACCGGCGTCGCCGTCTTCACCGCGACCGCCCCCGGCCACGCCAAGGCGGAGATCCAGGCCACCCAGCTCGCCGCGGACTCCACCTACGACGCCCGCTTCCTCGACCTGTACGGGAAGATCACCAACCCGGCCAACGGCTACTTCTCGCCCGAGGGCATCCCGTACCACTCCGTCGAGACCCTGATCGTCGAGGCCCCCGACCACGGGCACGAGACGACCTCGGAGGCGTACAGCTACCTGATCTGGCTCCAGGCCATGTACGGCAAGATCAGCGGCGACTGGACCAAGTTCAACGGCGCGTGGGACACCATGGAGAAGTTCATGATCCCCACCCACGCGGACCAGCCGACGAACTCCACCTACAACGCGTCCAAGCCGGCCACCTACGCCCCCGAGTGGGACCTCCCCTCGCAGTACCCGGCGAAGCTGGACTCCGGCGTCACCTCCGGCTCCGACCCGATCGCGGCCGAGCTGAAGAGCGCGTACGGCACCGACGACATCTACGGCATGCACTGGATCCAGGACGTCGACAACGTCTACGGCTTCGGCAACGAGCCGGGCAAGTGCTCCGCGGGACCGACGGCGACCGGCCCCTCCTACATCAACACCTTCCAGCGCGGCCCGCAGGAGTCCGTCTGGGAGACCGTCACCCACCCGACCTGCGACAACTTCTCCTACGGCGGCAAGAACGGCTACCTCGACCTCTTCACCGGGGACTCGTCCTACGCCAAGCAGTGGAAGTACACCAACGCCCCCGACGCGGACGCCCGCGCCGTCCAGGCCGCCTACTGGGCCGACCTCTGGGCCAAGGAGCAGGGCAAGGGCTCCCAGGTCTCGGCGACCGTCGGCAAGGCCGCCAAGATGGGCGACTACCTGCGGTACGCGATGTTCGACAAGTACTTCAAGAAGGTCGGGAACTGCGTCGGCCCGACCGCCTGCCCGGCCGGCACCGGCAAGGACAGCTCCCACTACCTGATGTCCTGGTACTACGCCTGGGGCGGCGCCGTCGACACCTCGGCCGGCTGGTCCTGGCGGATCGGCTCCAGCCACGCCCACGGCGGCTACCAGAACCCGCTCGCCGCCTACGCGCTCAGCGAGTACGCCCCGCTCAAGCCCAAGTCGGCCACCGGCCAGGCGGACTGGGCCACCAGCCTCGACCGGCAGCTGGAGTTCTACCGCTGGCTCCAGTCCAGCGAGGGCGCCATCGCGGGCGGTGCCACCAACAGCTGGCAGGGCCGCTACGCCACCCCGCCGGCCGGCACCCCCACCTTCCACGGCATGTACTACGACGAGAAGCCCGTCTACCACGACCCGGCGTCGAACCAGTGGTTCGGCTTCCAGGCGTGGTCGATGGAGCGGGTCGCGGAGTACTACCAGCAGACCGGTGACACCGCGGCGAAGACCGTCCTCGACAAGTGGGTCTCCTGGGCGCTGTCCAAGACCACGATCAACCCCGACGGCACCTTCCGCATCCCGTCCACCCTCCAGTGGTCCGGCGCGCCCGACACCTGGAACGCGGCGAACCCCGGCGCCAACACGGGCCTGCACGTCACCGTCGCCGACTACACCAACGACGTCGGCGTGGCCGCCGCCTACGCCAAGACCCTGACCTACTACGCGGCCAAGTCCGGCCACGCGGAGGCCAAGCGGGTCGCCAAGGCCCTGCTCGACGGCATGTGGGACCACCACCAGGACCCGCTGGGCATCGCCGTGGAGGAGACCCGCGCCGACTACAACCGCTTCGACGACCCGGTGTACGTGCCGAGCGGCTGGACCGGCGTGATGCCGAACGGCGACGCGGTGAACAACACCTCCACCTTCGCCTCGATCCGCTCCTTCTACCAGGACGACCCGGCCTGGCCGAAGATCGAGGCCTACCTGGCGGGCGGCGCCGCCCCCGTCTTCACCTACCACCGGTTCTGGGCCCAGGCGGACATCGCCCTGGCCATGGGCTCGTACGCGGAGCTGCTCGAATAACAGCCCGCCCCGCGAGAGCGTGCTGCGCGTACGACATCGAGGCCGGGCGGACCCCGAAAGGGGCCCGCCCGGCCTTCGTGCGTTTCCGGACCGCCCCGCCGGCACGGGCGGACGACGGACGGCCGGGTCGGCGCGGGGTGACGGACGGTCGGGTCGGTGCGAGGCGACGGACGGCCGGGCCAACGCGAGGTGAGGAGCGGCCGGGTCGGTGCGAGCGACGGACGGCCGGGCCAACGCGAGGTGAGGAGCGGCCGGGTCGGTGCGAGCGACGGACGGCCGGGTCAGCGCGAGGTGACGAACGGTTCGGTCAGGTGCGGTGTCGCGAGGTGGAGGGTGTCGGCGTCCCCGGTGCGCAGCAGCCGCTCGCGCGAGGCCCGGGCCCGCTCGGGGTCCATCTCGTGGGCGTAGGCGAGCGCGGGGTGGAGCAGCTGGATCGCGTGCACGAGCAGGTCGCCGGTGACGGCGAGGCGTTCGCGCCCGGACGTGACGAGCACGCTCTGGTGGCCGGGCGTGTGACCGGGCGTGGCGAGGACGCGCTCGCCGCCGCGCAGCGCGGTCGCGCCGTCGAGCAGCCGCAGCTGGTCGGTCTTCCGCAGCGGGTCGACGAGCCGGGACCGCAGCAGGGGGTTGATCGCGTCGAGCGCGTCGAGCTCGGCGCGCTGGAGCAGGTACTCGGCGTTCGGGAAGTACGGCCGTGCCGCGTCCGTGCCGACGACGGCCCAGCCGACGTGGTCGGTGTGCAGGTGGGTGAGCACCACGGTGTCGACGTCGGACGGGTCGATCCCGGCGGCGGCCAGGGAGTCGGGCAGCACCCCGGGCACGGGCGCCCACGCCGCCGCCGGGCTGTCGGCCGGGCCGATCCCCGCGTCGACGAGCGTCACGCCGCGCTCGCCGAGGATCGCGAACGCGCGGAAGCGGAGCCACCAGCGGCCGTCGGCGTCGAGCGCGCCGGGATCGAAGCGGTCGGCCGCCGCCCACTGCTCGTCGGTGGCGTCGGGGAACGCCTCCGACCTGGGGGAGAAGAAGGGGCCGGCGCCGTCGGCGAGCGCGAGGACGGTGTACGGACCGAGCTTGAGGGAAGGGAGCATCCGTCCGATGGTGCCACCGCCGGGCGGCCCGCCGCCAGACGGTTCCCCGCTCCCGTCCCGTCGCCCGGGCGGCCCGCTCCGGAGGTCCATTGACGCGCGCGGGCTCCCCTCCTACGTTCTCGTTCGGACATACGACCGTTGGTCGATATTTCGAACGCCTTGAACGAGAGGGAATCGCGTGTCCCATCCCGAACGCACCACCCGCACCG
Organism: Streptomyces hydrogenans; assembly: GCF_014656075.1. Taxonomy (GTDB): domain Bacteria; phylum Actinomycetota; class Actinomycetes; order Streptomycetales; family Streptomycetaceae; genus Streptomyces; species Streptomyces hydrogenans. Next base: position 19,424 of record NZ_BNBS01000047.1, on the reverse strand, counting down.
CTCGTTTCACCCTCGACCCCGACTTCACCGTCGGCCGCGTCGATCCGCGCCTGTACGGCTCCTTCGTCGAGCACCTCGGGCGCTGCGTCTACACCGGCATCCACGAGCCGGGACACCCCGCCGCCGACGAGGACGGACTGCGCACCGACGTCCTGGAGCTGGTCCGCGAGCTGGGCGTCACCGTCGTGCGCTACCCGGGCGGCAACTTCGTCTCCGGCTACCGCTGGGAGGACGGCGTCGGTCCGGTCGAGGAGCGGCCGCGGCGGCTCGACGTCGCCTGGCGCTCCACCGAGTCGAACCGTTTCGGCCTCGGCGAGTTCATGACCTTCCTGCGCAAGCTCGGTCCCCGGGCGGAGCCGATGATGGCGGTCAACCTCGGCACCCGCGGCATCGCGGAGGCCATGGACCTCGTCGAGTACGCCAACCACCCCGCGGGCACCGCGCTGTCGGACCGCCGGATCGCGCACGGCGACAAGGACCCCTTCGGCATCCGCCTGTGGTGCCTCGGCAACGAGATGGACGGCACCTGGCAGACGGGCCAGAAGACCGCGGAGGAGTACGGCCGGCTCGCCGCCCAGACCGCCCGGGCCCTGCGCCAGATCGACCCGGACCTCGAACTCGTCGCCTGCGGCAGCTCCGCCCGCGACCTGCCGACCTTCGCCTCCTGGGAGGCGACCGTGCTGGCGGAGACGTACGAGGTGGTCGACCACGTCTCGCTGCACGCCTACTACGAGGAGACGGACGGCGACCGGGACTCCTTCCTGGCCTCCGCCGTCCACATGGAGGCGTTCATCGAGGAGGTGGTCGCCACCTGCGACCACGTCGGCGCCCGGCTCAAGTCGCCGAAGCGGCTGACGCTCTCGTTCGACGAGTGGAACGTCTGGTACCAGCGCCGCCCCAACCCGCACCCCTTCGAGGACTGGCAGGAGGCGCCCCGGCTCCTGGAGGACGTCTACACCGTCACCGACGCGGTCGTCTTCGGCTCGTTGCTCATCACGCTGCTGCGGCACGCCGACCGGATCGCGGTGGCCTGCCTCGCCCAGCTGGTGAACGTGATCGCGCCGATCATGACCGAGCCCGGCGGCCCGGCCTGGCGGCAGACCACCTTCTTCCCCTTCGCGCAGGCGGCGCGGCACGGGCAGGGGACCGTCCTCGACGTGCGCCCGGTCTCGCCCGCGTACCGGACGGAGAAGTACGGCGAGGTGCCGCTGCTGCACGCCACCGCCGTACGGGACGAGGACGGCGGCGTGACGGTCTTCGCGGTCAACCGCGACCGGCACCGGGCGCTGCCGCTCGACGTGACCCTGCGCGGCTTCGGCCTGACGGAGGTGGTGGAGCACAGCGCGCTCTCCGACGCGGATCCGGAGGCGTGCAACACCCTGGCCGATCCCGGCCGGGTGGTGCCCCACGCGGTGGCCGGCACGGAGCTGGCGGACGGCGTGCTGAGGGCCGTCCTGGAGCCGATGTCGTGGAACGTCGTCCGGCTCGCCTGACCCCCTCTATTTGAATCCTTTCATCGTGGCGGCGCCCGCCCTGGATTCGAAGCGCTTCGAAAGATCCTGTCCGAAGCGTTGACGTGGCTGACGGGCAACCCTACGGTGACCCAGCAAGCGCTTTCCTGAAACGTTCTAATCACGCGCGGGAGGACGAACTGTGCGTACTCATGGCACTGTCGACCGTCGGAGTCTGCTGAAGATCACGGGTGGCTCGGTGGCGGCACTCGGCCTGACCGCGGCGGGCTGCGGAAGCGGCTCCGGGGGCGGCGACGGCACCGTCACCATCCGGTACACCTGGTGGGGGTCCGACGACCGCGCCAAGCGGATCAACCAGTCGATCGCCCTCTTCGAGAAGAAGTTCCCGAAGATCAAGGTCAAGACCGACTTCCAGCCGTACGCCGACTTCTGGAAGAAGTTCAACACCCAGGCGTCCGGCGGCAACACCCCGGACGTCTTCCAGAACGCCATCGGCTTCCTGCGCAAGTACGACGCCAAGAACGTCCTCCTCGACCTGCGCGAGCAGGTCGAGGCCGGGAACCTCCGCATGGAGGGCTTCCGGGCCGGACTGGAGAAGTTCGGCGAGGTCGACGGCAAGCTGCTCGGCGTCCCCGTCGGCTCCAACTCGATGGCCCTCGTCGTCGACCGGACCGTCTTCGAGAAGGCCAAGGTCACCCCGAAGCCCGGCTGGACCTGGGACGAGTACCACGACGCCCTGGCGAAGATCCGGGAGACCGCCGGCCGGGCCGGCGACGCGGGCCCCTACGGGATCATGTACCTGTACGACATGTACCTGCGCCAGCAGGGCAAGGCCTTCTTCACCGCCTCCGGACTCGGCTTCACCGAGGCCGATCTGACGGACTGGTGGAACAAGGCGGCCGAGCGGCTGAGGTCCGGCGTCTACGCCGACCCGAAGAAGACCATCCAGGCCAAGCCGAAGTCCGCCGTCACCGCCGAACTCGCCGGCTGCGAGTTCACCTGGGACAACTTCGCCGTCCGCTACACCGCCGAGGGCAAGAGCCGGTACGGCCTCGCACCCATCCCGACCACGGACGGCAAGCGCACCGGCCAGTACCTCGGTTCGCTCATGCTCAGCGCCTCCCGGCGCACCAAGCACCCGAAGGAGGTCGCCCAGTTCATCGACTTCATGGTCCACGACCCCGAGGTCGGGAAGATCATGGGCTACGACCGCGGCGTCCCCGCCACCGAGGCGCAGAACGCCGCCTACGCGCCCACCGACGAGGTCGGCCGGCAGATCGCCGCCTACGAGAAGCAGCTCGTCGAGACCCGCGTCCTGGAGCCGATCACCCCGCACCCGGCCGGCGCCGACGTCTGCGAGGCGGCCTTCCTGCGCCTCTCCGAGGAGATGTCCCTGGGCACCCGGACCGTCGCCGACGCGGTGAAGCAGTACTTCACCGAGGCGAAGACGGCCCTCTCCTCCTGATGGACGCCGCCGTGACCACCGTACCGACCCCCGCCGCCCGGGACGCGGCCCCGCCGGGGAAGGGGGCCGCGCCCGCGGTGCCCGCCCCCGGCGGCGGGCGCCCCCGCCGTACGGCGGGCCGCGCCGCCCGGTCCCGCGCCGCCCGCGAGAACCTCGCCGGCTACCTCTTCATGTCCCCCTGGCTCACCGGCTTCCTGCTGCTCACCGCGGGCCCGATGGCCGTCTCGCTCTACTTCGCCTTCACCGACTACAACCTCTTCGACGCCCCCCGCTGGATCGGGCTGGACAACTTCACCGAGATGTTCGGCGACCCCCGCTGGCGCACCTCCGTCGAGGTCACCGGCTGGTACGTGGTCCTCGGCACCCCGCTGAAGCTGGCCGCCGCCCTCGGCGTCGCCGTCCTCCTCAACCAGAGCCGGCGCGGACAGGGCTTCTACCGGGCCGCCTTCTACGCCCCCTCGCTCATCGGCGCCAGCGTCTCCATCGCCATCGTCTGGCGCGCCCTCTTCGCCGACGGCGCCCCGGTCGACCGGGCCCAGCAGCTGATCGGCCTCGACCCGGGCGGCTGGATCGGCGACCCCGACAAGATCATCTACGCCCTGGTGGCGCTCACCGTCTGGCAGTTCGGCGCACCCATGGTCATCTTCCTCGCCGGGCTCAAGCAGGTGCCCCGCGAGCTGTACGAGGCGGCGCAGATGGACGGCGCGGGACCGTGGCGCCGGTTCTGGAACATCACCCTGCCGATGATCTCCCCGGTGCTCTTCTTCAACGTGCTCCTGGAGACCATCCACTCCTTCCAGATCTTCGGCTCCGCCTACATCATCGGCAGCCAGGGCAACGCCTGCGGCCCGGCCGACGGCACGCTCGTCTACACCTGCTACCTCTACGTCCAGGGCTTCGAGAACAGCCGGATGGGCCTCGCCTCCGCGATGGCCTGGATGCTGCTGCTCGCCGTCGGCCTGGTCACGGCGGTCCTGTTCTGGTCCCAGCGGCGCTGGGTGCACTACGAGGAGGGAGGCCGATGAGCCTCGTCCGCACCGGGACGCGGGGCCTGCGCGCCGGCTCCCTCGCCTGGCACCTCGGCTCCCTCGCCGTCCTCGCCGTGGTGCTCTACCCGGTGATCTGGGTGATCGGCGGCTCGTTCAAGCCGAACGACGAGATCGTCGGCAGTCTGAACGTCCTCCCGACGGACCCCATCACCGACAACTACCGGCGGCTCGCCGACGGCATCGCCGACATCCCCGTCTCCACCTTCTTCGGCAACTCGCTCTTCCTGGCGCTCGCCTCGGTCGTCGGCGTGCTGGCCTCCAGCTCGCTCGCCGCCTACGCCTTCGCCAAGATCGGCTTCGCGGGCCGCAACCTGCTCTTCACGCTGATGATCGGCACCCTGCTCCTGCCCTACCACGTGCTGCTCATCCCGCAGTACGTGCTCTTCCAGAAGCTCGAACTGGTCAACACCTACACGCCGTTGCTGCTCGGCAAGTACCTCGCCACGGACGCGTTCTTCGTCTTCCTGATGGTCCAGTTCATGCGGGCCCTGCCCCGGGAACTGGACGAGGCGGCCCGGCTGGACGGCTGCGGACACCTGCGCGTCTACTGGTCGATCGTGCTGCCGCTGTGCCGGCCCGCGCTCATCACCAGCGCCATCTTCACCTTCATCAACGCGTGGAACGACTTCATGGGCCCGCTGATCTACCTCAACGAACCCGAGAAGTACACCGTCTCCCTCGGCCTCAAGATGTTCGTCGACCAGGACGGCGTCGCCAACTACGGCGGCATGATCGCGATGTCGCTCGTGGCGCTGCTGCCCGTGGTCGCCTTCTTCCTCGCCTTCCAGCGGTACCTCATCGACGGCATGGCCACTTCGGGGCTCAAGTGAGGCGCGACCGCTTCCTCGCCCGGTTCGGCGTCTTCGCCGAGTGCCTGCTGACGGGGGTGTGGATCGCCGTCGCCGCGCTCCCGCTCGTCACCCTGCCGGCGGCGCTCGCCGCCGGCGCGGGGCACCTGCGGCGCACCGTCGAGGGCGAGGGGACCGGGCTGCGGTCCTTCGCCGCCGCCCTGCGCGCCGCGCTGCGGGGCGGCGGGCGGGCGGCGGGCCTCGTCTACTGGGCAGCCCTCGCCCTCGTCGGCGCGGACCTCGCGTTCGTACGGGCGCTGCCGGTGCCCGGCGGCCGGGCGGCCGGGGCCCTCGCGCTCCTCGTGGCGCTCTGGGCGACCGTCACCCTGCTGCGGGCGGCCACCGCCTGGCGGCCCGGTGCCTCCTGGCGGGCGCTCCTCCCGGACGCCGGACGCCGCGCGCTGCGGGACCCGGCCGGCTCCCTGCTCGTCGTCTGCGGCCTGGCGGTGGTCGCCGCCTCGGCCTGGTTCTCCGCCCCCCTGGCCCTCCCCGCCCTGGGCCTCCTGCCGGCCGCCACCCTGGCGGCCGAACACCGAGCGTCCACCGCCCTCGCGGACGCCTGACCACCGCACGCCCCCGCGGCCGGGGCCGTACGCCTCCGGCCGCGGGGGACGCGACCCCGACGGGCCCGCCGCTCCGGCCGCCCGCGGGCCCGGCTCGTACCGCCTGACGGGCCCGTGCCCGGCTCGTACGGCCCGGCCCGTGCGCGTCGGCGGGCGCCCGCTTGGCCCGCGCCCCGCCGCGTACCACCGCGCCCCTCCCCCTCCCGCAGGCATGTCTCCGGCATGCCCTCGAAAGGAGTTCCCGTGTCCTCGATACCCCGTCGTTCCCTCCTCAAGGCGGCCGCCGTCGCCGGCGCCGCCGCCCAGTTCAGCTGGGTGCTCGGCCGGAACGAGGCGCAGGCCGCGCCCGCCGCCGAGGTGCCCGCGGAGGAGCGACCCGCGAGCGTCTCCTGGCTGGAGCCGGGCGGCCTCGGCGCCGCCGGAGGGTCGACCTTCGGCGTCGCCTGGCCCAAGGGCGTCCACCCGGGCGACCGCGAGTTCGCCCTCACCACCGCCGACGGCGCCCCCGTCCCCGTACAGACCTGGACCACCGCCCGGTGGCCCGACGGCTCCCTCAAGTGGACCGCCCACGCCGTCGGCCCCGAGGCGGCCGGGGCCGAGCGCTACTCCCTCGCCCCCGGCACCCCCGCCGCCGGCGCGAAGACCGTCACGGTCACCGAGTCCGGCCGCCGGATCACCGTCGACACCGGCGTCGTCAAGGCCGTCCTGTGGAAGGACGGCGGGAAGCTCGTCGAATCCCTGACCCGTGACGGCGTGAAGATCGCCACCGACGGACGCCTCGTGCTGCTGCGCCAGGGCGACCTCGACGACGGCGACCAGGGCAACGCCAAGTGGGAGCGGTTCGACGGCGAGATCTCCGGCGCCGTCGTCGAACAGGCGGGCCCCGTAAGGGCCGTGGTCCGCGTCGACGGCAAGCACCGCAAGGGGAGCCGCAGCTGGCTGCCCTTCTCGGTCCGGCTCTACTTCCACGCCGGCTCCGAGGCCCTTCGGATGATCCACACGATCACCTTCGACGGCGACCAGGACAAGGACTTCATCCGCGGCCTCGGCGTCCGCTTCACCGTCCCGATGCGCGACGCCCCCTACGACCGGCACGTCCGCCTCGCCGGCCAGGACCAGGGCTTCCTCACCGAGGCCGTCCAGGGCGTCACCGGCCTGCGCCGCGACCCCGGCGCCGCCGTCCGCGCCGCCCAGGTCAAGGGCGAGAGGCTGCCCGACCCGGCCACCTGGGACCAGCGCGTCACCACCCGGCTGCAGTACATCCCGACGTGGGGCGACTACACCCTCTCCCAGCTCACCGCCGACGGCTTCGGCATCCGCAAGCGGACCAAGCCGGGACACGGCTGGATCCCCGCCGGCGGCGGCCGCCGCGCCGGCGGCTTCGGCTACGTCGGCGGCGCGAGCGGCGGACTCTCCTTCGGCCTCCGGGACTTCTGGCAGAAGCACCCCGCCCAGCTCGACGTCCGCAGCGCCGCCGGCGACGAGGCCGAGGTCACCCTCTGGCTCTGGTCGCCCGAGGCCCAGCCCATGGACCTGCGCTTCTACCACGACGGCATGGGCCAGGACACCTTCCCCGAGCAGCTCGAAGGGCTCAACATCACCTACGAGGACCACGAGCCCGGCTTCGGCACCCCCTACGGCATCGCCCGCACCAGCGAGCTGATGTTCTGGGCCAACGCCGCCACCCCGACCGCCGCCGCCCTCGTCGCCCAGGCCGCCGCCGTCCGCGTCCCGCCGCAGCTCGCCGCGAGCCCCGAGGACCTCGTCCGCGCCCGGGTGTTCGGCGGACTGTTCTCGCCCGTCGACCGCTCCACCCCCGCGAAGGCGAAGATCGAGGACCGCCTCGACTACCTCTTCTCCTACTACAAGGACCAGGCCGAGCAGCGCCGCTGGTACGGCTTCTGGGACTACGGCGACATCATGCACACCTACGACGAGGACCGGCACCAGTGGCGGTACGACGTCGGCGGCTACGCCTGGGACAACTCGGAGCTCTCGCCCGACCTGTGGCTCTGGTACGCCTACCTGCGCTCCGGCCGCGCCGACGTCTTCCGCTTCGCCGAGGCCATGACCCGCCACACCGGCGAGGTCGACGTGTACCACCTCGGGCAATGGGCCGGCCTCGGCACCCGCCACGGCGTCCAGCACTTCGCCGACAGCGCGAAGCAGCAGCGGATCTCCACCGCCGTCTACCGCCGGCCCTACTACTTCCTCACCGCCGACGAACGCGTCGGCGACCTCATGCACGACCTGGTCGACTCCGACGAGACCTTCCTCGTCCTCGACCCCATCCGCAAGATCCGCACCGAGCCCTACACCCCCGACCGCCACGCCCTCTCCATAGGCTTCGGCACCGACTGGAGCGGCCTCGCCGCCGCCTGGCTCACCGAGTGGGAGCGCGGCGGACCCAAGGCCGCCAAGGCCGAGGCGCGCCTGCGCTCCACCATGGAGACCATCGCCGCCCAGCCCAACGGCTTCGTCCAGGGCACCGGCCTCTACGACCTCGACACCGGCCGCTTCGCCGTCGCCGAACAGCCCGTCGTCGGCGTCTCCCACCTCTCCGCCATGTTCGGCCTGGTCGAGATGTGCGCCGAGCTCATCGACCTCGTCGACCTGCCGGCCTTCAAGAACGCCTGGCTCGACTACTGCCGCTACTTCAACGCCTCCAAGACCGAGCAGGCCGCCCGCTACGGACAGAACTTCGGCACCCTCCTCCTCTTCCAGGGCCACTCCCGCCAGGACGCCTACGCCGCCGCCCAGCTGAACGACGCCAAGCTCGCCCAGCGGGCCTGGGCCAAGTTCGACAAGAGCGACGGCTACACCTCCGCCATGGTCTGGGACAAGACGCCCGTGCAGGGCCCCGCCGCCCTCGAACCCGGCTACGAACACCTCTGGATCAGCACCAACACCACCGCCCTCTACGGCCTCGCCGCCATCCAGAACCTCGCCCTCGTCGGCGACCACCTCCCCGCGTGACGGACCGGAGAAGCCCGATGAACCGGAGAAGCCCGATGAAGAGGACACCCGTCCTGGCGGCGAGCCTGCTCGCGCTGCTCGCCGCCACCGCACCCGCCCAGGCCGGCGAGAACCCCTACGGCCAGGGCCTCGACCACTGCGCCGCCACCGGGACCGGCGCCCTCGCCTGCCACTTCGACCTCGCCCCCGGCACGTACGACGTCACCGTCACCCTCGGCGGCGACACCGCCGGCGCCACCGGGATCAGCGGGGAGACCCGGCGCGCCCTGCTCGCCGAGACCCCGACCGCGGCCGGCGAGCGGATCCGCCGCTCCTTCACCGTCGACGTCCGCGACCCGGAGGGGGAACCCACCGGGCCCGCCGGCACCCCCGGCCTCGACCTGCTCCTCGACGGCTCCGCCCCGCGCGTCGACTCCCTCCGCGTCACCCCCGCCCCCCACGCGACCCGCCTCTTCCTGATCGGCGACTCCACCGTCTGCGACCAGCCCGGCGACCCGTACACCGGCTGGGGCCAGCGCCTCCCCGTCCACCTGAAGCGGGGCGTCGCCGTCGCCAACCACGCCGACTCCGGCGAGAGCACCGTCACCTACCTCGCGAACCCGGCGCTCTTCGACACCGTCGAGGCCGCGATCCGGCCCGGCGACCCCGTCCTGATCCAGCTCGCCCACAACGACAAGCAGACGGACGCCGCCACCTACCGCGCCCACCTCACCACCCTGGTCGAGCGGGTACGGGCCCGGGGCGGCGCACCCGTCCTCGTCACCCCCGTGGTGCGCCGCTGGTTCAACGCCGACGGCACCCTCGACAACGGCGTCGCCCTGCTCGTCAACGGTCTCGGCGTCGACCACCCGGCCGAGATCCGCGCCCTCGCCGCCTCCCTCGGCACCCCGCTGATCGACCTCACCGCCCTCACCAAGGCCCGGGTCGAAGAGCTCGGACCCGAGGCGTCCAAGGCGCTCTACCTGACGACCGAGAAGCGGGACAACACCCACACCTCGGTCCGCGGCGCAACCGAGTACGCGGCCCTCGTCGCCGCCGAGTTGAAGGCCCAGGGCCTGCTGCCCGAGCGGGCGCTCCGCTAGGGCGGGCTCAGACGTCGCGGTGGCGGACCGCCGCCACCGCGACGGCGAGCCCCGCCGCCGCCCAGGCGCAGAGGACGGCCCAGGCCTCCGTCGCCGTCGCCGGGTACTTCTCCGGCACCGGCAGCGCCGGGTCGCGGACGAGCGTCACCCAGGCGTCCAGGGGCAGCAGATGGCCCGTCTCCCGCACCCAGCGGTACGTGTCCCCCTGGAACAGCGCGGGCACCAGCAGGAGCACGCCGATCACCGTGACGGCGGCCCCGGCCGCGTGGCGCACCAGCGCCCCGGCCGCCAGGCCCGCAAGGCCGCACACCGGCGCGAGCAGCGCGGACGCGACCACGGCCCGTGCCGCGCCCGGATCCGACAGCGACAGACCCCCGTGGTCCCGCAGCAGCGCCTGCGTCGCCCCGAAGGACGTGAGGGTCACGCAGGCGCCGAAGACGAGCAGCACCGCCGTCACCACGAACGCCTTCGCGGCGACGACCGACCGCCGGTCCGGTACGGCCGCGAACGTGGTCCGTGCCAGGCCCGTCGCGTACTCGCCGGAGAGCGCGGCCGCGCCGAGGCAGGCGGCGAGCACCATCAGCAACTGCCAGGCGGGGTCGACGAAAGCGGTCCCCAGCGCGTCGAACGCGAAGGGCGCGGCCTCGCGGGCGGGGTCGGCCCCCGCCCCCGGCGGCGGGAGAGGTCCGTGGTCGAGCCGGTCCGCGTTCGACCGGGCCGCGTTGACGCAGATCCCGGTCACCACGAGTCCGCCCACGCCGAGGGCGTACGGGGTCGAGCGCAGCGACCACAGTTTGGTCCACTCCGAGCGGATCAGGTGCCGGAACCGCGTCGGCCCCGCCGGCGGGGCGAGGTGGCGGACGGATGCGGGGGCGTTCATCGGGTGGACTCCTCACGGCCGGACACGGGCAGGGGCGCGACGGGGTGTCCGGGACCCGGCCCGGGGGGCTGAGGGACGCCGAATTCGACCTGCTCGGCGGTCAGTTCCAGGAACACCTGCTCCAGCGAGGCCGTCCGGGCGGACAGCGCGTGCAGCCGCACCCCGTGCGCGTGCGCCAGGTCGCCGACGCGCTCGGCGCTCACGCCGGTCACCGTCCAGCCGCCGTCGCCGGACTCGCGGAGCGCCGCCCCGGGCTCGGCCCGCAGCGCGTCGGCGAGGGCCGGCGGGTCCGGGGTGCGGACCACGACGGTCGTGCCCCCGCCCCGGGCGGCGAAGACCGAGAGCGGCTCCGCGGCGACGACCCGGCCCCGGCCCACCACGAGCAGGTCGTCGGCGGTGTGCTCCATCTCGCCCATGAGGTGGCTGGAGACCAGGACCGCCCGGCCCTCCGCGGCCAGCGACCGGAACAGGCCCCGCACCCAGCGGACGCCCTCCGGGTCGAGGCCGTTGAGCGGTTCGTCGAAGAGGAGGACCGGCGGGTCGCCGAGGAGAGCGGCGGCGATCCCGAGCCGCTGCTTCATGCCCAGGGAGAAGCCGCCGATCCGCCGGCCGGCCGCCGCGGCCAGCCCGACCGTGCCGAGGACCTCCTCGACCCGGCGGACCGGCAGGCCGTTGCCGTGGGCCAGCGCGGACAGGTGGGCGCGGGCGCTACGGCCCCCGTGCACCTCGTGGGCGTCGAGGAGGGCTCCGACGTGCCGGAGTCCGCGCGGCCGGTCACGGAACGGCCGGCCGTCGACCGTGACCGTGCCGGAGGTCGGCGCCGTGAGGCCGAGGATCATGCGCAGGGTGGTGGACTTGCCCGCCCCGTTGGGGCCGAGGAAGCCGGTCACCCGGCCCGGCCGGACGGTGAAGGACAGCCGGTCGACCGCCGTGACGGCGCCGTAGCGTCTGGTGAGTGCGTTCGCTTCGATCACGCCGTCCACGCTGCCGCCGGACGCCCCCTCCCGGCATCGGCCGACGGGCGTGCCCCGGGGGCCGCCCTGTGGCCCGCGGGCGTAAGCCGCCGGGCCGATGCGCCGCCCGGCTGCACTTCCTAGGATTCCCGCATGACCGTTCCCCCGGCCGTGACCCGTGCGCTCACCTGGGCGGCCGCCCTCGCCTACCTCGCGGTGCCGACCGCCGTGGTCCTGCACACCGCGGAGCCCACCGGGGCACGTCTCGTGCTGCCCGTGCTGTCGGCGGCGCTGGTCGTCCCGCTCTTCCCGCGCCGCCCGGGGGCCGCGCTCGCCGTGCTCCTGGCCGGATCGGCCTCGGCGGCGGTCGTGGCCTCCTCGCGGATCGCCTCCCTGTATCCGCCCGGCAGGGGCGTCGGCTGGCAGCTCGGTCAGGCGCAGGCGCTCCTCGCCGGCCTCGCCGTGGCGTACGTGGCCGCCACCCGCCGCGCCCGCGCCGCCGCCGCGGCCACCGACGCGACCCTCGCCGTGCAGGCGTTCTCCCTGGGGCTCGCGCGCACGGGCGCGGACGTGTACGTCTCCGAACTCGTCGTGCTCGTGCTCACCGACGCGTTGGCCTGGACCGCCGGCCACCTGCTGCGCGAGCGGCGCCGCCACGCCCGGGAGCTGCGGTCACGGGAGGCGGCCGAGGCCGTCACGACGGAGCGGCTGCGCATCGCCCGGGAACTGCACGACATGGTGGCGCACAGCATCGGCGTCATCACCATCCAGGCCGGGGTGGGCCGCCGGGTCGCCGGCTCCCGGCCCGAGGAGGCCCACCGGGCGCTCGCCGCGATCGAGAGCACCGGGAAGGACACCCTGGCCGGGCTGCGCCGGATGCTGGTCGCCCTCCGCGCGGACGACCCCGAGGCCGCGCCGCGCGCACCCGCGCCCGGTCTCGCGGACCTCGACCGGCTCGTGGCGGCGACCGCCCGCGCGGGCGTGCGCGTCGGCCTGGAGCGGCGCGGGACGCCCCGCGGGCTCCCGCCGGACGTCGAACTCGCCGCGTACCGGATCGTGCAGGAAGGAATCACCAACGTGGTGCGGCACGCGCGCACCGACGCCTGCCGGGTCGTCGTCGACCTGAGCGGCGGCGCGGTCGGCGTCGAGGTCACGGACGACGGCCCCCGCCTCCCGGACCGGGCCGGCGGCCGCGGGGACGGCTCGCGGGGATCCGGCGCAGGCTACGGCATCACCGGCATGCGCGAGCGGGTCGCCCTGCTGCACGGCGAGTTCACGGCCGGACCGCGACCGGGCGGCGGCTTCCGCGTCGCGGCCCGCCTGCCCGCCCCGGAGGAGTCCCGGTGACGGCCGCCCCCATTCGCCTCCTCCTCGTCGACGACCAGCCCCTCATCCGGGCGGGCCTGCGGCTGCTGGCGGCCGAGACGCCCGACCTCGACGTGGTCGGCGAGGCCGCCGACGGCGCCGAGGCGGTCGTCCTGGCCGAGCGGACCCGTCCCGACGTGGTGCTGATGGACGTACGGATGCCGGTCATGGACGGCATCGAGGCGACCCGGCTCGTCGCCGAAGGCCCCAGCGGCGCCCGGGTGCTGGTCCTGACCACCTTCGACGACGACGAGAACGTGTACGGGGCGCTGCGCGCCGGCGCCTGCGGCTTCCTCGTCAAGGACATGGACCTCGACGACATCCTCGGCGCCGTCCGGGTGGTCGCGGGCGGGGACGCGCTGATCGCCCCGGCGGTGACCACCCGCCTGATCGCCGCCTTCGCCCGGCCGCCCGCTCCCGTCGCTCCCGCTGCCCGGCCCCTCCCCGCGACCGTCACGGACCGCGAGCGGGAGGTCCTCACCCTCGTGGGGCGGGGCCTGTCCAACCAGGAGATCGCGGGCGAGCTCTTCATCAGCCCGGCCACCGCCAAGGCCCATGTGGCCCGGCTGCTCACCCGGCTCGCCGCCCGCGACCGCATCCACCTGGTGATCCTGGCGTACGAGTTCGGACTGGTGGCCCCGGGCCTGTGAGCCGCGGACGGCCGATCGGCCCGCGGGGCCGCTGCCTGCGTCACCCTCGCCCGAGCGGGGCGAACGACAGGGCGAAGGACGCCGGGGACGCGTCCAGGCGGTGCTCCGGGAGCACGCCCGGGCCGCAGGACTGGGAGCCGATGCCGTGCAGGGCGTGGTCCAGGTTCAGCCACAGCGTGTCGCCCGGCACCAGGTCCGGGCGGTGCGCGGCGGCGTCCAGCTCCGCGTGGGTCCAGCGGCGGGCCGTGAACCAGAAGGACGGCTCGCCCGCCACGCGCAGCCCCGCGCCGGCCCCGTCCGAGAGCTCCAGCCACCGGGTGTCGATCCGGGCGCCGTTCTCCTGCGGGCGCACGTACGGCGTCTGGAGGCCGGCCACCGTCGACTCCCAGCGGCCGAGGCGGGCCGCCGCCCGGGTGTCCGGGTAGGCCTCCCCGGGGCCGCCGCCGTACCAGACCGCCCGGTCGAGCGCGGCCGGCAGGCCGAGCCGCACCCCGAGCCGGGGCAGCGGCACCGGCCACGTGCCCTCCGGCACCACGTCCACGTCCAGCCGCGCCGCCGCGCCGCCCCCGGACCAGCGGTACGTCACGGCCAGCCCGAAGTCGCGGCCCGCGGGCGCCAACCGGCTCCGGACCGTCACCCCCTCGCCGTCCGGCGCCACCCCGTCCGTGCGGTGCCGCATCCGGTGCAGGCCCAGCTGTCGCCAGAGCGGCCCCCACCGCACGTCGGGCTGCCAGGGCGCGCCCTCGTCGTTGTCCGTCGGCGCCCGCCACACGTCCAGCCCGAACCCGGACACCGCCAGACCGCCCAGCGAGACGAGCGCGCCCGAGCGCGCGTCGAGCACCGCCGGGCCGAGGACGATCCGCCCGTCCTCCACGGCCGGCCGGCGGGCCGGGGACGGCTGGGCGAGGGGGCGCCGCCCGGTCACGGGCCACTGTCCCCAGGCCATCTCGTGGCCGGACTCCGCCCATGGCGTCGCGGCGGCCAGCAGCGCCCGCACCGTCCACAGCGTCTCCGCGTCCGCCGCGTGCGCGGGCGGCTCCGGCAGGGCCGCCTCGGTCCGCTCCCCGGCGGCCGTCGGAGGCACCGTCAGCGGCCCTTCGGCCACCACCTCGCCGTCCGCGAGGAACTCCCACCGGAAGGCGTAGGCGGACAGGTCGGCCACGTCGTGGAGGTTGCGGACCGCGACCGTGCCCGGCCGCTCGCCCGGCGCGATCCGCACCGGCTCGATCACCTTCTTGTACGCGAGGAGGCCCGGCGAGGGCGTCCGGTCCGGGAAGAGCAGCCCGTCGCAGACGAAGTTGCCGTCGTGCAGCTCCTCCCCGAAGTCGCCGCCGTAGCCGAAGCCGTGCACCGGATGGACCAGGCCGTGGTCGATCCACTCCCACACGAACCCGCCCTGGCAGCGCTCGTACGTCTCGAAGAGGCGCTGGTACTCGTCGAGTCCGCCGGGGCCGTTGCCCATCGCGTGCGCGTACTCGCAGAGGACGAGGGGCAGGGCGCGCCGGGCCGCCGGGCCCCCGTCCTCGCGCCGGCCGATCTCCGCCACCTCGGCGTGCGGCGGGTACATCCGGGAGTACACGTCCACGTCGGCGCAGGACCGGTCGCCCTCGTAGTGCACCGGCCGCGACGGGTCCCGGTCGTGGATCCAGCGGGCCATCGCGGTCAGCCCGGCCCCGGTGCCGCACTCGTTGCCCAGCGACCACAGCACCACCGACGGATGGTTCTTGTCCCGCTCGACCAGCCGGGCCGCCCGGTCGAGCAGCGCGGGCGTCCACCGCTCGTCGTCCACCGGATTGCCCCGCCAGCCCAGCTCCTCGAAGCCGTGGGTCTCCAGGTCGCCCTCGTCGATCACCCACAGGCCGTAGGTGTCGCACAGGTCGAGGAAGGCCGGGTGCGGCGGGTAGTGCGAGGTCCGGACGGCGTTGACGTGGTGCCGCTTCATCAGCTCGACGTCCGCGCGCATCGTCTCCGGGTCCAGGGTCCGCCCGGTCTCCGGGTGGAACTCGTGCCGGTTGACGCCCCGGAAGAGGATCCGCCGCCCGTTGGCCTTGAGGACGCCGTCCTCCACGTACACCGAGCGGAAGCCGATCCGCAGTCCGATCCGCTCCCCGCCGGCCGTCAGCTCGCCGTCGTACAGCCGGGGCACCTCGGCGCTCCACGGCTCCACCGGCATCCTGACGGACTCCCCGGCGGCCAGGTCGAGCCCCAGCTCCGGCACCCGGACCCGGGCGGGCACGTCGCAGTCCACCCGCAGCTCGCCGGTGCCGGTGGCGTGGTCGTACGAGGCGTGCACGAAGTGGTCGCCGACGGCGCCCTCCGGGCGGTGCAGCAGCGTCACCTCCCGGAAGACGCCGGGCAGCCACCACTGGTCCTGGTCCTCCAGGTACGACCCCGAGGACCACTGGTGGACGCGGACCGCGAGGACGTTGTCCCGCTCCCGCAGCAGCTCCCCGACGGCGAACTCGTGGGCGAGCCGGGAGCCCTTGAACCAGCCCAGCTCGGTGCCGTTCAGCCACACCTGGGCACAGGACTCGACCCCGTCGAAGCGGAGCACCGCCCCGCCCTCCGCCGGCCAGTCGTCCGGCAGGTCGAACCGGCGCAGGTGGTCCCCGGTCGGGTTCTCGTCCGGCACGTGCGGCGGGTCGACCGGGAAGGGGTAGACGACATTGGTGTACGCGGGCCCGCCGAACTCCCCGTCCTTCCCCTGGAGGACCCAGTGCCCCGGCACGGTGACGGTCCGCCAGCCGCCCGCGTCGAATCCGGGCTCGGTGAACGCGGTGTCCGCCGCGTCGGCGGCGGGGGAGAGGCGGAACGCCCAGTCGCCGCCGAGCGGCAGCCGCGCCGCGTCGGATGCGGCGGTCCAGGCGCGTGGCGGCAGGGTGCCGTGCTCGGGGGCGAAGGACGTGTACCAGGGCAGACCGGTCATGGTGCTCCCAACGGAAGGGCGGCGAAAAGGGACGGGCGAAGAGACGGGGGAAGGGGAGGGGAGGAAGCGGCAGGGGAGGGACACCTGCCGGAAAGCGCTTGCGCGACCGGTTCCATCCCACCCCGTCGCACGCCCCCGCACAACCCCGCGCGGCACCCCGGCCCTTGGACTCTTCGCACCCCGCCTGGACAGTCCGACGAGCGGACGCCTAGGGTCGGGGGTCCCTGTCGTCGACGGGCACCCCACCACCCCGGAGGACCCTCCGCCGCGTCCGGAGGACCCTCCGCCCCACCCCGGCGCACCCGCCCGGAACAGCCGAGGAGCGCGCACGTGGTCACCCTCGCCGACGTCGCCCGTCACGCCGGTGTGTCGGCCAGCACCGTCAGCTACGTCCTGAGCGGCAAGCGGTCCATCTCCGCCGCCACCCGCGAGCGCATCCAGGACTCCATCGACGCGCTCGGCTACCGCCCGCACGCCGGGGCCCGCGCCCTGGCCGGCGGCCGGACCAGCATCCTCGCGCTGATGATGCCGCTGCGCACCGGCCTGTACGTGCCGGTGATGATGGAGATCGCCATGGCCGTCACCACCACGGCCCGCACCCACGGCCACGACGTCCTGCTGCTCACCGGCGAGGAGGGCCCCGAGGCCGTCCGCAGGGTCGAGGGCAGCGCCATCGCCGACGGCATGATCGTCATGGACGTCGAACTCGACGACCCCCGCCTGCCCCTCCTCCGGGAGGCCGAGCGGCCCTCCGTCCTCATCGGCCTGCCCGCCGACCCCGCCGGACTCGACTGCGTGGACCTCGACTTCGCCGCCGCCGGCGCCCGCTGCGTGGACCACCTCGCCGGCCTCGGCCACCGCCGCCTCGCCGTCCTCGGCGAACCCCCCGCCGTCTACGCCCGGGGCACCGGCTACGCCGAGCGCACCCTCGCGGGCGTCCGCGCCGCCGCCGAGGCGCACGGCGTCGAGCTGCTCCACCGGCCCGTCGACGGCACCTACGCGGCCGTCTCCGCAGCCGTCACCCGGATCTTCGAGGAGCGCCCCGGCACCACCGCCCTCCTCGTGCAGAACGAGGCCGCCGTCGAGCCGCTCCTGGCGGTCCTGCGGCACCAGGGCCGCGCCGTCCCCGAGGACGTCTCCGTCGTCGCGGTCTGCCCCGACCAGGTGGCCGCGCACGCCTCCGTACCGCTCACCGCCGTCACCGTGCCCGCCCAGGACCTGGGGCGGATCGCCGTCGAACGGCTCGTCGCCCGGCTCGGCGGCGCCGCCGTCCCCGGCACCGAACTCCTTCCCCCGCGCCTCACCGTCCGCGCGAGCACCGGCCCGGCGCCCGCCGCACCCGGGGACGGCCGTGGCCGGGACTGACACCGGCGAGGAGCCGGACGCCGCGGCCGAGTTCCGCGCCTTCTTCGACCGCCACTACGCCGAACTCGCCCGCCTCGCGCACCTCCTGACCGGCGAGACCGACGCCGCCGACGACCTCGCCGCCGACGCCATGCTGGCGCTCTGGCACCGCTGGGACCGGGTCCGCGCCGCCGACCACCCCGCCGCCTACGCCCGGGGCGTCGTCGCCAACCTCGTCCGCAGCCGCATCCGCGGCACCGTCCGCGAGCGCCGCCGGATCGCCGCCTTCTGGGACCGCCGCCCGGAGCACACCGAGGACCCGGACGTCCCCGCCGTCGTCGACGTGCGGACCGCGCTGCGCGCCCTGCCGTTCCGCAAGCGGGCCTGTGTCGTCCTCCGGCACGCCTTCGACCTCTCGGAGCGGGACACCGCCCTGGCCCTGGGCGTCTCGGTCGGCACGGTCAAGAGCCAGACCGCCAAGGGCATGGCGGAGCTGCAGAAGCTGCTCGGCGGACGGGCCGCCACCGAACTCGCCTCGGGGAGGCGCTGATGGACGAGACACGGCTGCGCGGCGAGCTGCGCGAGGCGGCGGCCGCGCACCGCCCCGACCGGGCCCGGATCCTGGCCCGCGTCGAACGCGGCATGGCCGCGCCGCCGCCCCGGCGGGAGCGGAGCCGGGGCTTCGGCGCGGGGCGCCGCTGGCCGGTCGCGGTGACCGTCGCCGCCGGGCTCGTGGGCGTCGTCGCCCTCGGTGGCCTCGCCGTGACCGCCCTCCAGGACCGGCCCGCGCCGCCGCCGGTCGCCGTCGCGCCCGACCCGCCGGCCCGCGCGGCCGGCAGCGTCGACCCCGGCAGCAACCGCTGGTGGGCGCAGAGCGACCTGGCGGTCACCTCGGACGTCGAGGTCACCGCCCTCACCGTCGAGCTGCGCGTCGCCCTCACCGGAGGGGTCGTCAGCACGGGTCGGTGGCAGACCCGTTCGGCCGACGACTTCACCGTCACGGTCGCGGAGGAGCGCGGCGCCCTCGTCTACCGCTGGACGCTGAAGGAGGGCCGCGCGGTCCCCGCCGGCCCGCACACCTTCGCCGCCCAGTACAACCACGCCGAAGGCACCCGCGACGCCTCCGCCGACACCTACACCGTCGTCCTCACCGCCCCCGACGGCGGCCGGACGACCCTCCGGGGCGGCTTCGGCTGAGACCGGACACCGCCCCGTACGACGTCCTCCGGCTGAACGTCGTCAGCGGCTCCACCGGCACCGGCTTCCTCGGCGCCGCCACCGCCCTCGACCGCCTGGACCCGCTCGTCCGGCACGACGGACGGAGGCCGGGCGGCGATGCCGCCCGGCCTCCGGGTGGTGGTGGGTCACCTGCCGAGCCCGTCGCCGGGGTCCCGGGCGACACCGGTGTCCTCGCCCTCGATCTCGATCCGCTCCTTGCGGACCTGACCGGTGACGGTCTCCTCCTCGGTGACCTCGTCGGTCTCCAGGCGGACCCGCTCGACGGGGACGGCCCGGGTCTCGACGACCGGACGCTCCTCGTGCAGGGTCACCTCGTGCTCGGCCTCGGAGATCTCGGGTCCGGACAGGGCCTCGTCGCGGTTGGCGTCCGTGATCGGCTCGCGCACCACGCGGACCTCCTCGTGGCGCACCGGCACGGTCTGCTGGACCTCCTCGGTGACGACGTACTTGCGCAGCCGGACGTGTCCTGTCTCGACCTCCTCGGTGCCGACGTGCATCCGCTCCTCGGAACGGGTCATCGCGTCGCCGAGCGGAGCCGCCGTGTCGTCCGTGCCGGGCATGCCCGCGGTACCGGCCGTGCCCGCCGTGCCGGCGGCGCCGGCGAGGACGGCG
>NZ_BNBS01000046.1 GCF_014656075.1 Streptomyces hydrogenans | reverse complement strand
AGGAGGGAGGGGCGCCCCCGCGCGTCGGGCGCCAGGGCCGGCGTGCCGGGCTCCCGGTGGCAGCGCGCCGCGACGGCGTGCCGCAGCAGTGCCCGGCCGCGCCCCCGGCCCGCCGCGTCGGGTCCGACGTGCCACCAGAGGTCCACCGGGCCGGCCGGCGAGGGCACCGACCGACGCCGGGGCTCAGCCGGAAGCGGCGGTGTCACGGGTGGGAACGGGGGCGGGAAGGTGGGCGAGCACGGTGGCGCGCATCCCGGTGATCTGGGCGACGACGACGCCGTCCTCGGCGGCGGCGGTGCTGACCGCCGTGGCGGGGGAGTGGTACAGCCGGAGGCCGTCCGGATGGCGGGTGAGCAGCGTCCGGTCGTCGCCGGGCTCGTACAGGGCGATGCGTTCGATGTGGTGGGGGACGGGGACGGGACGGCGGCCGTCGGGCGCCGCCTGGAGGGCCGGCGTGCGGGCGAGGCTGTCGAGCAGGGTGCAGGGGGTGCTCAGGCGCGGCAGTCCGGCGAGCGCCCGCACGTCGGGCAGCCAGCGTGCGGTGGTCCCCAGTGGGGTGGTGCGGCACTGGTCGGTGGCGCGGAAGGCGCCGCTCAGCAGGACCGGTGAGGCGGGTGAGTAGTAGGGGTCCTCGACCGGCAGGAACGGCGCGGCCAGGGGGCCGGGAGCGTGCGGCACGAGGGGCGTGCCGCCGAGGCGGACGGTGGCGCGGAAGTGCTCGCGGTTACGCGCCACCGTCCGGCCGTCGGGGACGACGGTGTCGGAGCGGACCGTGACGGTGACGGAGCAGGCGTGCCGGGAGTCGGTGCGCCGGGCGTCGACGCGGAACAGGGTGGGCCGGCCGTCCGCGCGGACCCGCACCCAGGCGCTGAACGCGAGGTCGTCGACGCTGCGGACGGGCAGGCCGGGCGCCAGGGTGCGGGCGGCCTGGACGGCGAGGTCGGCGAGCAGCACGCCCGGCACCGTGGGCCTCCCGTCGACGAGGTGGTCGCGCAGGAAGCCGTGCGTGCCGAGGTCGAGGGCCAGCCGCCAGCTCGCCCGCTCCCTCCGGTGCTCGCCGGGCTCGGGCAGCAGTCCCGGGAGCCCGGGGGCGTTCGCCGCGGAGGCGGGCCGCGGCGCCGTCCCGGGCGGGGCGAGGAGGCCCGGGAAACGGAGCGCGAAGGAACGGTGCTCGGCCTCGCCGACGAAGGTGACCAGCCGGTCCTGATGCGGGGGAAGGGCGGGGTCCGTGCCGGGCCGGGGATCCGTGCCGGGTCCGGGGTCCGCGCGGCGGCCCAGTTCGGCCAGGAAGTGGTCGACGCCCTCCGCGGTGGTCATGCGCGACAGGCGCGCGGTGCGGGCGGTGTAGGACTGGACGATCGCCCCGGAGCCGAGCCCGGTCTCGTCCCAGACCGTCCAGGCGATGGTGAACTCGCCCGGCGGACCGGCCTGGGCGGCACCGGACAGGAAGTCGTTGGCCGGGGAGTAGTCGCTCTCGCCGGGCAGTCCCGCGACCCCGGTGACGGACCCGAAGTTGCACCACAGGCGCGGGGCGAGCGCCCCGGTGAAGGCGGACCGCAGGTGGTGGTGGCCGTACAGCTTCACGTCGCGGACGCACCGCATCCCGGGCAGGGTCTTGCGCACGATGTCGCCCGGGTGGTGCAGCCCGGCGCCGTTGACGAGCAGGTCGACGCGGCCCTCGTGGGCGCGGACGGCGTCCGCGAGCGCCCGCACGGCCCGGGCGTCGGTGAGGTCGCAGGTGTGGAAGTGCACCCGGTCGTCGCCGCACAGCGCCCGCAGGGCCCGCAGCGTGAGGGCCGACTCGCGGGCGTGCAGGAGCCGGTCGAAGGCGGCGTTGACCTCCCGTACGGGCCGGTCCGGCCGACGGTCGCGCTCGGCGGTGATGTACCGGGCCCGGGCGGCGGGCAGTTCGTCCTCGGCGGCGTCGAGCAGCCCGTCGGGCAGGTCGCCGAGCCGGCTGGAGCCCACGAGGTGCACGCGCAGCGGCGTGCGGCGGGCCAGACCGAGCAGGCAGGCGGCGGTGATGCCCCGCGCCCAGCCGGTGGCGACGACCACGGCCCGCGCCTCCAGCGGCGGCCCGTCCGCCGGACGCAGCGCCGGGCTCTCGACGAGGCGCTGCGCGAACCGGGCGTCCGCGCGGTGGCGGCCGACGGGCGGGCCGTCGGCCGGGCGGGCGAGCTCGTCCTCCAGCGCGGCGAGCGCCCCGCGCGCCGCGGTGGTGTCGCCGACCACGGCGCGCACGGTGCACCCGGTCAGCTCCCAGGCCAGGGATTTGACGAACCCGGTGAACAGCTGGGCGTGCGGCGGGGGATGGCCGCCGTCGAACGGCGCCATCACGGCCACGCCGCAGGTCCCGTCGGCCGTGAGCCGGTCGCGCAGCTGCCGTACGGCCCAGAACGCGCCCTCCTGGAGCGCCAGGAGTCCGGGCGACGGCGGCGCGGGCCAGGCGTCGCAGGCGTGCAGATCGACCACGACCCGCAGGTGCGCGAACCCCTCCGGGCGTGCGGCCAGGACGGCGTCGACGACCTCCTGCGGGTCCTGCCCGGCGTCCAGCGTCACCAGCCGGCCGGACGGTCCCGCCGCCTCCACCACGGGACGCAGGGCGGCGGCGTGCCGCGGACCGGCGAGGACCAGCGCCCCGGCGGGCAGCGGACGGGCGGGCGAGCCGTCCGTGCCCCGCCGCTCCCAGCGCAGGGTGTGGCGCCACGTCACGGCCGGGGCCGCGACGGGTTTCCGCTCCTCCTCCGCCGGCGACCGTTCCGCGACCGGCCCCGTGGGTGCGGCGAGCTGCCGCACCACGCCGACCAGGTCGTCGGCCCCCCGGTAGCTCCAGCCGGCGTGGGCCTCGGGCGCGGCGGGCAACGCGTCGAGCAGCGGTGCCAGTCGCCCCAGCACCGGCCAGCCGCGCGCACCCGCGACCGACGCCCGGCAGAGCAGCAGGGCGAACGCCCCTTCGGCCGGCCGCCCGTCCCCGTCACCCGCGTGCAGGCGGGCGAACAGCGGGCCGCTCACCCCGTTGACGCCGATCACCAGCGCCAGGTCCACCTCTCCGCGCCGGAGTCGGGCGGCGGCGGCCCGCAACGCCGTGCGGCCGGAGGAGAGGCCGGTGTCCAGGACCATCGTCGGCCCGTGCAGATCGTGCGACGCGGCGACCCGGGCGGGGATCACATTGGGCATCAGCCCGGCCAGGGTGTCCTCCCCCGGGGCGGGCAGACCACGCACCGACGCGAGGAACGCGCCGGTGGCCCGCTCGTACGCCCCGGCGTCCACCCCCGGCGGCACGCGGCCGGCCAGGGTCGCGGTCAGCGAGGCGGCATAGCAGCGGAGGGTGACGTCGGGTGCCCGCGCCGGAACCCCCGTGTGGGCGGCGAAGACCCCGCAGCGCTCCCGCAGCCCGTCCCACCAGGGCGAGCCGTCCGGGGCGGAGAGCCCGGCCGCGGCCTGGAGGGCCATCAACTGCGCCCGGTCGACGGCCTCCACCGTCCGCGCGGGCATGCGCACCTCCGCGAAGGAAGGCGCCGGGTAGTCGTCGCCGAACGACCGCCGCCCGGCCGGCGGCAGCCCCGCGGCCAGCCGACGCGCCACCTCCTCCGCGCCGGGCGCCCCGGGCAGGTGCGCCGACCAGGCCACCGCCACCACCGGATCGTCCGGGGCCGGATCGGGAAGCGAGACGGGCGCGGCCTCCCCGGGCCGGGGCGCGTCCTGGAGCAGGAGGTGGGCGTTGGTGCCGCCGAAGCCGAACGAGGAGACGCCGACCGTGCGGGGCCGTCCGGACGGTCGGGGCCACGGCACGGGCCCGGTCGGCACCCGGAGCGCGGGCGGATCGTCCGGGGCGCGGTAGGGCGTCTGCGGCGGGATCACGCTGTGCGCGAGGGCCTGGAGGGCGTGGACGACGGAGACCACGCCCGCGCTCCAGCCGGTGTGCCCGACGACCGACTTGTTGGACGTGCACCACGCCCCCGGCACCTGGCGGTGTGTGACGCCGCGCTCCACCCGGTCCCCGACCGGGGTCCCGGTGCCGTGCGCCACCACCCAGTCGACCCGCTCCGCCGGTGTCCCGGACACGGCGCGGGCCCGGGCCAACGCCCGCTCCTGTCCGGTGTGATGGGGCGCGTGCACGGCGCGCCCGCGCCCGTCGGACGCCGCCCCGAACCCGGCGAGGACGCCCAGGACGCGGTCTCCGTCCGCCCGGGCCCGGTCCAGCCGCTTCAGTGCGACGAACCCGGCCCCGTCGGAGAACAGCACCCCGTCGGCCCCGCCGTCGAGCGCCCGCACGGCACCCGACCGGCTCAGTCCGCGCAGCCGGGAGAAGAGCACGCTGTAGCGCGGTCCGAGGGAGAACACCCCTCCGCACAGGGCGACTTCGCACTCCCCGTCCAGCAGGGCACGGGCCCCCAGGTCGAGCGCGTACAGCGACGACGAGCAGGCGGTGTCCACGACCTGCACCGGGGTGTCCGGCGGCAACAGCCGGTCCACCGCCCGCCGCACGGCCGCCGCCGGAAGGTGCTCGGCCAGACGTCCGGCGTGCGGGTACAGGTCCCGCAGGTGGGCCAGCAGCCGCTCGCGGAGGTCCTCGTCGGCGGCGGTGGGCCAGTGCGCCGCGAGGCCCTCGGCGGCGGCTTCGGCCAGCAGGCTCTCCTCGACGTGCTGGGACCCCTCGCTCCACGCGCCGACGAAGCAGGCCGCGCGGGCACCGGCGGCGGAGCCGAGTGCGACGGCCCCGCACTGGACGAGGGCGGTGTGCGTCCAGGCCGTCAGGAAGTCCTCGCCGTCGGGCGGCACCGGCCGGACGTAGCCGGCGACCCGGCTGTACGTACGGTCCGGCGCGTCCCGGTCCGACCAGAAGTGGTCGAGCCCGAACCTCTCTCCCGGTTCGCCGAACTGCGGCACGCCCTCCACCAGCCGCCGCCAGAACGTGTCCGGTCCGTCCGCCCCGGGCGCGACGAGCCCCATGCCGACGACGGCGACGGTCCGGTCCTCGGCGGGGGGCGCGGAGCGCGTCCGGGGCACCGGGACGGGCGGGAGCACGGGCCCGGACGGGGGTGGCACGGGGGAGGGCTCGGGGACCGGGCCGGCGGCCGGCGTCGGAGGCGGGCCGGCGGGTGGCGCGGGGGAGGACCCGCGGACCGGACGGGCGGCCGGGCTCGGGGTGAGCATGGCCCGTCCCACCGAGAGGCCGCCGTCCGCGAGCAGGCACTGTCCGGAGATCCACTCCGCCTGCGGCGAGGCCAGGAAGGCGACGAGCCGGGCCAGGTCCTCCTCGGTGCCGAGGCGCCCGAGGGGCGAGGCCGCCCGGCAGGTGTCCCGCAGCTCGGCCGCTCCGGGGAACAGCGCGGCGGTGGGGTTGTCCAGCAGACCGGCGGAGGCGGTGTTCACCCGGATGCCCTGGGGGCCGAGGTCGGCGGCGAGGTAGCGGGTCATCGCCTCCAGCGCGGCCTTGCAGACGCCCACCAGCAGGTAGTTGTCCATGGCCAGGCCCGCGCCGATGGACGAGACGTTGACGATGGCCCCGCCGCCGCGGGCGGCCATGAGCGGCGCCGCCGCGAGGGCGCACCACCGGGCCCCGTGGAGGTTGGTGTCCAGGGCCCGCCGCCATTCCACGTCGGTGAGGTCGTCGTAGCGGGCGAAGACGCCGCGGGCCGCGTTGTTCACGAGGACGTCCAGACCGCCGTGCTCGTCGGCGACGGACGCGAACAGCGCCTCGACCTGCTCGCGCTTGGCCACGCTGGCCCGTACCGCCCGGGCGAGCCCACCGGCCCGGCGGATCGCGGCGACGGTGTCCTCGGCGGCCCCCGACGAGTGGAAGTGGTTGACGACGACGTACGCGCCGCGCGCGGCGAGTTCCCGGCTGATGGCCGCGCCGACGCCCTTGCCCCCGCCGGTGACGACGGCGACCTTGCCCCGCAGGTCGGTCGCGGCCGGGGCGCCGGGAGAGCGGTCCCCGCTCATGCCGACACCTCCCGCGTGCCCGCGCCGCGCGCTCCGGCGTCCTGGGCGGGCAGCGTCGCGAGCAGTCCGGCCAGCGCGTCGAGGGTCGTGTAGCTGGTCAGCCGCGAGCCTTCGGCGGGCAGGGTGCGCCCGTAGCGTGCGGCGGCCTGGGCGAAGAGTTCGGTCTGCTTGATGGAGTCCACCCCCAGGTCGGCCTCCAGGTCCGCGTCCTCGGTCAGCACCTCGGGGGGATAGCCGAGCGCGGTCGCGTACAGGGAGCGCAGCGTCTCGACGACGGCCTCCCGGTCGCGGACGCCGTCCCCGTCGGCCCCGACCCCCGCCCCGGGCCCGCCGTCGCCGTCGCCGTCGACGCGAGACGCGCGCGGGAGCGGCGCGGGGTCCCTCTCCGGCGGCGGGAGCGACACGACGGCTCCGGGGAGCGCCCCCGTGCCGGCGAGGGCGTCGGCCACGGACCGGCCCCCCACCCGCCGTCGCAGCGGCGCGACGACCCGCACGCCCGGCACGGTCGTCTCGACGAGATCGCTGAGCACACCGCGAGGCCCGCACTCCACGAACAGGTCCACCCCGTCCGCGTGCAGCCGGCGCACGGCCTCGGTGAACCGCGTGGGCCGCACGAGATGGGCGGCGACCAGATCGGCCACCCCGTCGGGTCCGTCCAGGCGGCGGCCCAGGATCGCCGAGTGCAGGACGTGCCGGGCCTGCCCGGTCCGCAGTCCGGCGGCCCGGCGGGCGAAGTCGTCGGCGACCCCCGCGAGCATCCGGTGGTGGAACGCGTACGGAACCCTCAGCCTGGTCGCCCCGATGCCCAGCGTCTCGGCCGCGGCCCGCACCCGCTCCAGCGCGGCGGCGGGCCCGGAGACCACGCACTGCCGCGGACCGTTGTCCGCGGCGAGGGTGACCTCCCACTCGCCCAGCCCGGTCAGGAGGCCCGCGGCGCGGGACGCCGACACGGCCAGCGCCACCATCCCGCCCTCCCCGGGCGGGCACTCCGCGAAGGCGTCGTCCCGGGCGGCGACCAGCGCCATCCCGTCGTCCAGGCCGTACACGCCGGCGGCGGTGAGCGCCACCAACTCGCCGAAGCTGTGCCCGATCAGCACGGTCGGCCGCAGCCCGTGCCGCTCCGTCAGGAGCCGGAAGAGGGTCATCTCGGCGGCGAACAGCGCCACGTGCAGATCGGCGGGAGACCTGACGACGAGCTCGGCCAGCGACGGCGCGTCCTCGTCGAGCAGCAGCCGCGAGGGGGCGCTCCGCCCCACCCGCCCCGCCGCGCGGTCCAGCACCCGCAGCGTCTCCCGCACCAGTGGCTCGTCCTCGGCCAACGGGGCGAGCGCACCGGGCAGATAGGCGCCCTGCCCGGGAAACATGACAGCGCAGTCCGTCACAGCAAGTCCTCCATGACACACGAGTGATCAGCCGGATCGACAGAAGGCCGTGGTCAGGCGCGCGCGGCGAAGGAGCGTTCCGGCGCGACAGGCCCACGAGTGCACGGTGCGGAGAGGGGACGACGTCGACCCGGGGCGGCACCGCGACGACGCGGCGGCGCACCGGGCCCGGAACAGGGGCGTGAGCCCACGAGCCTCATGGTCTCGTCAGGTCATATGCCCTGTCATCACCCACAGTGACGATAGGGTGGACATCAGTGTGAATCGGCTGCCGGGCGGCGCGGACCACCCGGCAGCCCGCCCGACGCCGGACGGGGTCAGCCGAGCCCGCGGTGCGCGGCCCACAACTCCCCGGCGCGACCGGCCGCCTCGGAGACCAGGGCCGCCAGCTCGGGCTCGTCGGGGACGGGGAAGGACACGTATCCTCCGCGGCCGCCGCCGACGGGACGGCCGTACGCCTTCACCGCGAGCCGGCCGTCCGGCAGGAGCCGTACGTTGAGCGTGGTGAGCGTGAACGTCTCACCCCGCCGCGTGTCCGTCCACCGGAGCGCCTCCGGCACCGTGACGTTGATGGCCAGGGCGCTCACCTCCAGGTCGCCGCTCACGCGGTCACCGTCGCACCCGGGACCGGGCCGAAGCGCGCGTGCAGGTGCCCGTCGAGCGGGAAGGCCGGCGGCGAGGCGGGCAGGATCCGGTCGAAGGCGTACCCGGCCTTCCGCGCCACACCGCACGAGCCCACGTTGTCCGCCTGGTGCAGGAGGTCGAGCCGCTGGAGCCCGTCCCCTCCGAAGGTGTCGAAGGCCCAGCGGGTCATCGCCTCCAGGGAGCGCGAGGCGACCCCCCGCCCGCGCGCGTGCGCGGCGGTCCAGTACCCGACCTCGGCCGAAGCGGCCCCGGCCACCGCCCCCTTGAGCACCACGTTGCCGACCACCGCCCCCGCGCTCCCCGGATCGGCCCGCCCCTCCAGCACGGCGAATCCGAACCGTTCGCCCGAGGCCCAGCCGCGCTCCTGCTCCCGCACCCACCGCACGGCATCGGCCTCGTCCTCCACGGCGGTGCTCGTCCAGTGCCGCAGCGCCGGGTCGCGCCAGATCCCGACGAGCGCGGCGGCGTCCTCCCTCTCCCAGGGGCGGAGGACCAGGGAGGGTCCGGCGGGCGAAGCGTCGGCGGTCAGCAGCACGGTGGCGGTCATCCAGTGATCATAGGACCGTCGTACGGCGCCGCCGCGGGTCGTCGGGCCGGTGTGCGCGGCGCGGTCCGGCCGGATCGGTTCCGCTTTCCGGCCGACGCCCCCGGACCGCCCGGGCCCGGGCCGTGAGCGTGATCGAACCGTCCGGCCGTACGGGAAGGGCCGCCCGGAGCGCCTCGCGCAGCCGGACCCTGGTGTCCGCGTCCAGGGCGGCGACGTAGCCGGGAGCGGGGCCCTGCCCGCTCAGGAACGGCTCCCAGAGGTCCGGGAAACCGCTGAACACCGTGGGCACCTCGATCGGCGCCACCACCACGTCCACCAGTCCCGCCCCCGACCACAGGGCGCGCAGCGGCTCCGGGCGGCAGAGCGGGAACCGGCCCCCCTCGTCCAGCGCGGCGGCCGACGGGTCCACGGCGACCGCCGCGTCCCAGAAGCACCGCAGGAACCCCATGCCCCCGGCGTAGTCCCACACGTACGCCGCGACCAGGCCGCCCGGCCGCACCGCCCGTGCCCACCCGGCCACCGCCGCGTCCGGCCGGGGAAGGAAGTTGAGCGCCAGTCCGCTGACGACCGCGTCGAGCGCGCCGTCACGCACGGGCAGCGCCCCGGCGTCGGCCACCACGAACCCCGCCGCCGCGGGCACGGCGCCGCGGGCCGCCGCCCCGAACCCGGCGGACCGGTCCACCCCCACCACCGCACGGGCCCGGCCATGGGTCGCCGCCGCGGCCGTCAGCGCCCCGGTGCCGCAGCCCGCGTCCAGCCGGTACCCACCGCCGTCCCCCTCCCCGAGCCACTCCACGAACTCCTCGGCGACCAGGCGGCTCCACCGCCCCATGTACCGCTCGTACTCCTCGCCCGCCGTCCACACCTCACGTCGCTCCCGCACCCGACCACGATCGTCCGCCCGGCCCGGCGCGGACGGCCGACACGCGGCCCGGCGCCGTCGACGTCACCCCACGCCGCCGGCGTGCCGTTCGCGGACCCGGCTTTTCCATGATCGCCGGACCGGTCGTACGCTCCCGGCATGACTGACGACTGGTACGTCCTCATCGAGGAGGACACACGGATGACGGCGCGCGCCGACGGCGTGGAGCTGAGACTGCACCACTGGACCCTGGTGGCCAGCCATCCGGTGAGCGGTACGGAGGAGGAGGTGCGCGCCACCGCCGAGGACGCCGCGCTGCACTACCTGCCGGCCGTCCTGGCCCGGCACGCGCGGCGCGGCGACACGCCCGCCCGCCGCGCCTACCGCACCGCGGGCGGCGACTGGCTGGTCTGGGTGAAGCAGAATCACCGCGAGTGCCACCTCCGCGTCAGCACGGCCCGCCTCGTGCACGCCCGCGAGGAGGAGCACGCGCCGGCGAAGTCCCTGAAGGAGAAGTTCCGCACCGCCCTGGAGGGACCCGAACCGGCCGAGGCCCCCTGGGCGCCCAGGGGCCGGCCGTCGGACGGGTGAGCCGCCGCCGCGCCGGACCCTAAGCGCCCTGGTCCACGAACCCGGTGCGCCAGGACGGCCGGGCGGGCGCCCAACCGAGGCCACGCGCCCGGGCGTTGAGCGCGCCGCGCGCCCAGGGGACGCGGCCTTCCGTCCGTGCCGGGGCGGGGACGCCCAGCGCCCTCGCGAGGTGCGGCAACCAGGCGTGGGCGGGGGCGGGTTCGTCGTCCACCACGTTGTACGCCCCCGAGGGCCAGGCCAGGGCCCGTACGGCGGCGTCCGCCGCGTCGGCGACGTGCACGAAGGAGCTCACCGAGGCGTCGGCCGCCGTGCTGCCCAGGAACCGGGCCTCCGCGTCCCCGGCGAGCGCGGCGGCCACCGCGCCGCCCGGCGCGTACCAGGTGCCGGGGCCGTAGAGGATCCCGTACCGCAGGACGACGGCCTCCGGCAGTTCGGCCACCGTGGTCTCCAGGGCCCGCACGCCCGCGACGATCCGGGCCCGGGGCGGCTCGTCCGTCGCGTCGAGCGGTACGGACTCGTCGGCGGGCCCGTCCCCGGGGGCGTACGCCCAGCTGATCGACTGCGCGACGATCCGGCGGACGCCCGCCGCGCGCGCCGCGTCCACCAGGTGCCGGGTCCCCTCGACGCGCACCCGGTTGTTCGCGGCGCCGTCCGCCCCGCCCAGGTCGGTGAGCTGGTGCACGACCGCGTCGGGCGCGGCCTCGGCCACCGCCCGCTCCACGGCTCCGGCGTCCAGCACGTCCACCGGGCGCGGTCCGCGCCGGGAGATGCCCACGACCTCGTGCCCCGCCGCCTCCAGGCGGGGGACGAGCTGACGACCGACGGCGCCCGTGGCGCCCGCGACGAGTACCCGCATGGACCCCACCCTAGAAGATCTTCCTGTCGTACCGGCTGCGTACGATCGGGGACGCCGCTCCGGGGGGAGCGGCACCGGAGGGGAACACGGGGAGGGGCGGACACGCCATGCGTCGACTGCTGCTGTCGGCAGTGCTGTTGTCATCGATCACCGTCGGCTGCGGCGTGCTGGAGAACTCCGAGGACCGCGCGACGGACGCCGCGCGGGACGCGGCCGGAAAGGTGGGCGAGCGGCTCTACGGCCAGCGCCCGCGCACGGCGGAGGAGGTGGGGCGCGAGGCCGCCGAGGTCGAGGGGGTGGAGGTGCTGCGGCTCACCGGCACGTCGACGCACGACGGGGACGGCGTCGACGTGGTCGTCCGCACGTCCGGCTCGGCGTACGACGACCGGTTCGACGCCCAGGAGGTCGTCGTGCGGCGCTGCTTCGCGGTACGGGTGTCGCCCCGGTCGGAATGGCGGGAGGAACCCCGTGACGTGGACTGCCCGGACGGCCCGCCGCTGCGCTTCGCCGCACCGCCCCCGCCCCCCGAGCTGCCGTCCGGGGCGCTGAACGCGAAGCTTCCCCGGGTGCCGAAGGGCGGCCGGGCCGACGAGGCGGAGGTGCGCCGGGTCCTCGCCTCCCTCGACCTGCACCCGGACATCCGCACCGAGGTGGAGACGGAGGGCGCCCGGGTCGGCGTCAGCCTGTCCGTGAAGGGCAACGGCTACGACCCGCAGGACTGCGTGCTCGCCGTGGTCGGCCCCGGTCTCACCGAGGTGTGGG
Organism: Streptomyces hydrogenans; assembly: GCF_014656075.1. Taxonomy (GTDB): domain Bacteria; phylum Actinomycetota; class Actinomycetes; order Streptomycetales; family Streptomycetaceae; genus Streptomyces; species Streptomyces hydrogenans. Next base: position 48,450 of record NZ_BNBS01000046.1, on the reverse strand, counting down.
TGCCGCCCCGGATCCAGCGGATGCCCGGCGAGGGCGGCTGCGGCGTGGGCGGCGCCCTGCACCGGCAGCCGCCGCCGCACTGAACCCGGCGCTACTCCGCCGACTCCAGGGCGGCGCGCCAGGCCGGGCTGTCGACGTAGTGGTTGTCGAACCGCTCCGCGGAATCGGCGATCTCCTGGAAGTCCGCCTCGCCGCGCATGACCCGGCCGAGCAGCCGCAGGTAGTCGAAGCGGCCCATGCCGGGGGTGAACACGAAGAGGACGTCCGCCTCGTGGCCGGGGGCGGCGGCGAAGGCGTGCGGGGTGTGCGGCGGCACCGCGAGGAAGTCGCCGGCGTTCAGCACGGTGACCTCCTCGCCGACCAGGACGCGCAGGGAGCCGCTGATGACGAAGAACAGTTCGGTCGCCTTGGTGTGGAAGTGGGCGGGCGCGCCGACCGCGCCCTCGGCGAAGGTGGAACGGTAGCTGGTGAAGCCGTCGGCGGTGGCGTCCGAGTCGGCGAGGAGCGTCATCACGCTGCTCGGATCGGCACAGGTCTCCGCCTCGTCGTGACGGGTCAGCAAGGGCGGGAACGGCGCGGCGGCCGGAGTCTTCTCGATCACGGTGTGACTTTATGATCGTGAAGGCGTCCGTGCCCATCCCTTTCCCCCCGGGTGCGCGGCGAGCCCGTCCAGCGCCTCCCTCCACAGGTCCGGAAGCGTCGCCATCGCCGGGTGGGACCGGTCGTGCGCGACCGTCACGCGGGCGGTGGCCGCCGTCCGCGTGAGGGAGAAGTAGCCGAGCAGGCCGGGGCTGTTGAGGCCGAAGACGCTCGCCCCGAGCGGGGGAGCGCCCAGCACGCGATAGGCGCCGGGGATGTGGATGTGACTGGTGACCAGCCGGAACGCGGGGCGCTCCATCCCCCGGTACAGGAGCGCGGGCGGGACGCGCAGCAGCGCCCTCCAGCCGCCTTCGCGCAGCCCGGAACCCTTGTGCGCGCGCGTCTGCCCGACCACGGCCTCCAGCCGCTCGCCCGGGTCCGTCACCGCGCACGGCAACCGCAGCACCGCCGGCAGCGCCGCGTTCCCCGGCGCGAGCCGGGCCTCGGCCGTCCGGACCGACATCGGCATGACCACCCGCAGATCCCCCGCCCGCGCCCCCTGCCGTTCCTGGAAGGCGGCGAGCGCACCGGTCACGGCCGTGAGGTACACGTCGTTGACGCCCGCCCCCCACCGTGACGCCACCGCCCGCAGCTCCGCGTCCGGGACGTCCGCGTACGCCGTGGCGGGCAGCCCGCTCGGTGCGGCGCCGCACCCCGGGGGCACCGTCTCGTGCTCGGGGAACCTCCCGAACGGCGAGGAGCGCAGCCACCCGAGGGCGCCGCGCCCCGGCACCGGCGGCCGGTAGGGATACGGCCCGGCGCCGGGCTCGTCGGCGAGCAGCGCCGCCACCAGATGCGCCGCGCCGACGCCGTCCACGACCGAGTGGTCGACGCGGAAGCAGAGCCGCTGCACCCGCTCCGTCCCGCAGGTCAGCAGCCGCAGGTCCCAGCCCGGCGAGGGACGGCCGGGCAGCGGCTCGCGCCACACCGCGTCGGTCGCCTCGGCGAGCCGCCCGTCCACCCGCTCCCCGCTGACGTGCGCCGCCGCCCCGGGAGCGGCGGAGGGCGTCCACGCGCGGGCTCCCGGGGTCGCCACGAACCGCAGGGCGTCCAGTCCGGGCGCCCGCTCGGCCACCCGGGCACGGAGCTCGTCGAGCGTGAACGACCCGGCGGGGAAGTCCAGGACGTGCCCGACCACCACGGGCACCGCGCCCCGCGCGTGGAACAGCGCGAACGCCCGGTCCAGCGCGTTCGTCCGCCCGGGCCGGGCCGCCGTCCCGCCCCGCGCCCCGCCGACGCCCTCCGACACCATCCGGACCCGCATGACCCACCTCGTAACCGCTCGACCGAAGACCGCCTATGCGAACGAGACGCCCGGCGCGGGGACACGGCGGCCCGGAGGGGAGCCGCGGCGCGCGTCGGCCTTCCCCGGCGAGACGCGGCGGCGCGGCCCTACGACCCGCCGGACGGCCGGGCGCGGACGACGGCCTGGTCCCCGTGGGGGCCGAACAGGTGCAGGATCTCCACGGCGTTCGTGTCCTCGGGACCGAACCAGTGGGGCTCGGAGGTGTCGAACTCGGCCGTCTCGCCGGGCAGCAGCGTGATGTCCCGGTCCCCGAGGATCAGGCGCAGCCGGCCGGCGAGCACGTAGAGCCATTCGTATCCGGCGTGGGTGACCAGCTCAGGCTCGCGCGGTGCCAGCACCTGCTTGAAGACCTGGACGCGGCCCGGGTACTGGGTCAGCGGGACGAGGACGCTGCCGCGCTTCCTCCGCAGCGGCTGGAGGTGCACCCGGGGGTCGCCGCTGGTGGGCGCCGCCACCAGCTGGTCGAGCGCGACGCGGTGGACCCGGGCGAGCGGGATGAGCAGGTCCAGCGTCGGGCGTCGCTTGCCGGACTCCACCCGGGACAGGGTGCTGACCGAGATCCCCGTCGCGGACGCGAGTGCCTCCAGCGTGAGGCCCCGCTCCCGCCGCAGGCCGCGCAGCCGCGGTCCGATGCCGTCGAGGATCCGCTCCAGTTCGACGTCCCCGGCTTCCGTGTTCATGGCTCCAGTTTTGCAGTGTTCGCAAAACGCGTGGGCCGTGGCCCCCACCGGGGCCGAATCTGGCGGGACTTCGTTCCCGGACATCAGAGGTGGACCGTGACCACGACCCCCGCGCACCAGAACGCGCACCGGAAAGCCGAACAGGACCGACGCCCGCCCGCCCCGCCCGTCGTGTCGAGCGCCCGCGGGCGCTGGGCGGTCCTGGCCGTCTGCTGCCTGAGCATGTTCCTGGTGGGCCTGGACACCACCATCGTCAACGTGGGCCTGCCGTCCATCGGGCGCGGACTCGGCGTCGGCACGCGCGCACTCGAATGGGTCGTGGACGCGTACACCCTCGTCCTGGCCGGTCTGCTGATCTCCTCGGGCGCGCTGGCGGACCGGTTCGGGCGGCGCCGGGTGTTCCGGTGCGGGCTCGCGCTGTTCGGCGTCGCCTCGCTCGGCTGCGCCCTCGCCCCCTCGGTGGGCGTGCTGGTCGCGGCCCGGGCGCTCCAGGGCGTCGGGGCGTCCATGCTCAGCCCCGTGGCCCTGGCGATCGTGGTCAACGCGATGCCGGACCCGAAGGAGCGGGCGCGGGCGATCGGCATATGGGCGTCGGTCTTCGGCCTGAGCATGGCGGTCGGACCCGTCACCGGCGGGTTGCTGCTCACCGGGCTCGACTGGCGGGCGCTGTTCTGGGTCAACGTCCCCGTCGTCGCGGCCGCTCTGCTGCTCAGCGCCGTCTTCGTGCCGGAGTCCCGGGCTCCGCGGGCCCGTCGGCTCGACCTGCCCGGCCAGGCCCTGCTGGCCCTCCTCCTCACGCTCGTGGTGGGCGTCCTCATCGAGGGACCCCGCATCGGCTGGACGTCGCCGACGGCCCTGGCGGGGTACGCCGGCGCCGTGGCGGTGGCGGCGGTGTTCGTCCGGGTGGAGGCCCGCCGCCCGGAGCCGCTGATGGATCCGCGGCTCTTCGCGCGTCCGGTGTTCAGCGGCGCCGTCGTCGGCGCGGTGGCGGTCTTCGTCGCCCTCAACACCGCGCTGCTGCTCAACACCCTCTACCTGCAGCACACCCGGGACTGGTCGCCGGCGGCCGCCGGGGCGGCGACGCTGCCCCTCGCCCTCGGGGCGACCGTCTGCGCCCCGTGGGCCGGCCGCATGGTCGGCCGCAGGGGGTCGCGGACGCCGCTGCTCCTGGCCGGCGCGTTCCTCACGGCCGGCGGCCTGTGCCTGGTCCGGCTGACCCCGCACACGAGCGTGTACCTGCTGCTCGCGGCGTACGGGCTCGTCGGCGTCGGTTTCGGCTTCGCCAACGCCCCGATCACCGACACGGCCGTCGACGGCCTGCCGGCCGCCCGCGCCGGTGTGGCCGGCGCGATCACCTCCACGGCCCGGCAGTTGGGCGCCGCCCTCGGCATCGCCCTCGCCGGTGGCCTGGTGGCGGGCAGCGGACCGGTGGGCCTCGCGCACGCGGCCCGGCCGGGCTGGGCCGTGGTCGCCGCCTGCGGCGTGCTGCTCCTGGCCGTCGCCCGCTTCTCGCCGCGGAAGGAGGCGACCCCGGACGCGGGGTGACGGGCGGAGCGGTCCGAGAACGGGGGTGAGGGGCGCGCCCGCTACGGGACGGTCAGCACGATCTTGCCGGTCGTGCGGTTCGTCTCGCCCAGGGCGTGGGCCTTCGCCGCCTCGGCGAGCGGGAAGACGGCCTCGACGTGGGCGCGCAGGGCGCCGGAGGCGGCGAGGTCGGCGACGGCGTTCATGCCGGCGTGGTCCGCCTCGACGAGGAGCGACTCCACGCGGACCCCGCGGGCCGCCGCCTTCGCGGCCTCGTCGGGGTCGGTCCCGGGCAGGATCGAGACGAGGACGCCGCCGGGCCGCAGGACGTCGAGGGAGCGGGCGCGGGTGTCGCCGGAGAGCGGGTCGAGGACCATGTCGACGTCCTGGACGGCGTCGCGGAAGTCGGTGGTGCGGTAGTCGATCACCTCGTCCGCGCCGATCGAGCGGACGAACTCGTGCTTGGCCGCGCTGGCGGTGCCGATGACGTACGCGCCGCGGGCCTTCGCGATCTGGACGGCGAGGTGGCCGACGCCGCCCGCGGCGGCGTGGATCAGGACGCGCTGCCCGGGGCCGACCGCGGCGGTGTCGACGATCGCCTGGTACGCGGTGAGGGCGGCGAGCGGCAGGGCGCCGGCCTGGACGTGGTCGATGACGTCGGGCTTGGCGGCGAAGGCGCGGGCGGGGCCCGTCACGTACTCGGCGTGGGAGCCGACGCCGTGCGGGTAGGGCAGCATCCCGAAGACCTCGTCGCCCGGCTTGAACAGCGTGACGCCGAAGCCGACGGCCTCGACCACGCCGGAGACGTCCCAGCCGAGGACGAGCGGCAGTCGGCCGAGGAAGAGACCGGCGGCGCGGTGCTTCCAGTCGGTCGGGTTGACGCCCGCGGCGCGGACGGCGACGAGGATCTGGCCCGGGCCGGGGGCGGGGCGGGGGAGCAGGACCTGCTCCAGGACCTCGGGGGTGCCGTGGGTGTCCTGGCTGATGGCGCGCATGGTGGCGGTGGTGGGGTTCGTCATGCCGTCCAGCCTCGCCCGGGGGACCACCTGGGTACCATGGCATGAATGCCAACTTCCGACGGGATCGTGCCATGACTGTCCACCGCGTCGTCGTCCTCGCCCTGGACGGCGTGTACCCCTTCGAGCTCGGCATCCCGAGCCGTGTCTTCGGCGCCCTCCAGGACCGCTACGAGGTCCTGACCTGCTCCGTCGACGGCGGCCCCGTGGCCACGAACGCGGACTTCGCGGTGACGGTGGGCCACGGCCCCGAGGTCCTCGCGACGGCGGACACGGTGCTGCTGCCGCCCTTCGACCTCTCCCGGCTCTCGCGCGCACTGCCGCCCGGGGTGGGCGAGGCCCTCGCGCGCGTCCGCCCCGGCACCCGGATCGTGTCCATCTGCACGGGCGCCTTCGTCCTCGCGGCGGCCGGACTGCTCGACGGGCGGCCCGCCACCACCCACTGGGCGGTCGCCGACGTCTTCCGGTCCTGGTACCCGGCGGTCGCACTGGACCCGGACGTGCTGTTCGTGGACGACGGCACGGTCCTGACCTCGGCCGGCGCCGCCTCCGGCGTCGACGTCTGCCTCCACCTCGTGCGACGGGACCACGGCGCGGCCGTCGCGAACCACGTGGCCCGCGTCTGCGTCGTACCGCCGTGGCGGGACGGCGGGCAGGCCCAGTACATCGAGCACCCCGTGCCCCCGGCGGCCGGGAGCGGCACTTCGGCCACCCGCCAGTGGGCGCTGGAGAACCTCCACGAGCCGCTGACCCTGACCGAGCTGGCCGGGCACGCCCGGATGAGCCTGCGCACCTTCGCGCGCCGCTTCGGCGAGGAGGTCGGGATGAGCCCGGGACGCTGGCTGATCCAGCAGCGCGTGACCCGGGCCCAACACCTCCTGGAGACCACCGACCTGGCCGTCGACGACATCGCCGGCCAGGTCGGCTTCGCCACCGGGACCTCCCTGCGCGAACACCTGCACGCCGCCATCGGCGTCTCGCCGATGGCGTACCGCCGCACCTTCCGGGGGGCCGCGGCGCCGACGGGCTGAACACGCTCCTCAAGGCCCGGGCCGGGTCCGACGGGTCGCAGGCCCCGGTCCCGGGGCGTCGGCTACAGCCAGGGCCGCCGGCCCGGCCCGGTCGGGTGCGTGCCGGTGACGGCCATGACCACCGAGTAGAGGCTGGTCTCCGCCGCGATGAAGAGGCGGTTGCGCTTGGCGCCGCCCCAGGAGATGTTGGCGACCGCCTCGGGCACGTCGAGTCGGCCGATCAGGGTGCCGTCGGGGTCGTAGCAGTGCACGCCGTCGTCCATCGCGGCGACCCAGAGCCGACCGCCTTCGTCGAAGCGGAGGTTGTCGAAGCGGGCCTTCTCGCGGTCGCCGGCCTTCGCGAAGACCGTGCCCTCGGACAGGGTGCCGTCCTCGCGGACGTCGAAGACGCGGACGAAGCCCGCGCGGGTGTCGGAGACGAACAACTGCCGCTCGTCGGACGAGAAGACGAGCCCGTTCGGCGCACCGAAGCAGTCCGCGACCAGCCGCACCTCGCCGGTCGCCGGATCGATCCGGTAGACGTTGTTGGAGCCGATCTCGCTCTGCGCGCGGTACCCCTCGTAGTCGCTGGTGATGCCGAAGTCCGGGTCGGAGAACCAGATCGAGCCGTCGGACTTCACGGCCGCGTCGTTCGGGCTGTTCAGCCGCTTGCCCTGCCACCGGTCGGCCAGCACGGTGACGGTGCCGTCGTGTTCGGTCCGGGTCACCCGGCGGTTGCCCTGCTCACAGGTGATCAGCCGGCCTTCGCGGTCGAGGGTGTTGCCGTTGGTGTGGCCCGCGGAGCGGCGGAAGACGGCGACCGCTCCGGTCTCCTCGTCCCACCGCAGCATCCGGTCGTTGGGGATGTCGCTCCAGACCACCTGCCGCCAGGCCGGTACGTAGACCGGCCCCTCGGCCCAACGGCAGCCGGTGTAAAGGACTTCGAGCGCGTCGTCCCCGTTCATGCACCGGCCGGTCCGGAACCGCTCGTCGAACATCTCGTACAGCCCGGGGCGCTCGCTGCTCATAGGGTCCACTCCTCACGAGAGACATCACATGCCGAACTCAGGCCTGAACTGAATGCCAGTCGGCCCGAAGGGAATATTGCAAGATGAGATATGGTCCTGGCTAGGAGACAGTGAATGGAGAGTTGTGGATCACATTGATCGCGCACTGCTGGCCCGGCTCCAGGAGGACGCCACCCAGCCGTACGCCGCACTGGGGCAGGCCGTCGGGCTGTCCGCCGGCGCCGCCCACGAGCGGGTGCGGAAACTGAAGGAGCGCGGCGTCATCCGGCGCACCACCGTCGACGTGGACCCGGCCGCCGTCGGCAGCGGGGTCCTCGCCTACGTGATGGTCGACTCGACGTCCTGGATGGGGGATTCGGCGCAGGAGTTCGCGGCGCTCCCCGAGATCCTGGAGGCGCACGTCATCGCCGGCAGCGCCTCCGTGCTGGTCAAGGTCAGGACCGCGACCACCGAGCAACTCCAGGACGTGCTGCGCCGGATCTACGCCGTCGACGGGGTCAGCGGCACCCAGGCCACGGTGGTCCTGGAGACCTTCTTCGAGCGGCCGCTGTCACCGCTCGCGGCCGACGGGACGTGAGCCCCGCCCGCCCCGCCGCCTACTCTGCGGGAATGATCAAGCCGATAGAGCTCGTGATATTCGACTGCGACGGCGTCCTGGTCGACAGCGAACGCCTCGCCGTCCGCCTCCAGGTCGCGCTCGGCGCGGAGTTGGGCTGGCCGATCACCGCCGACGAGGTGGTCGAGCGGTTCATCGGGCGCTCCAAGGAGTCGATCGTCGGGCAGATCGCCGAGCGTCTCGGCGCCGAGACGGCGGCACTGTGGTGGAGCCTGCTCGTCCGGCGCCACCGGGACGCGGTCGACACCGGACTGGACCCGGTGGACGGGCTGCCCGAGGCGCTCGCCGCCCTCACCCTCCCGACCTGCGTCGCGTCCAGCGGCTCGCACGCGAAGATGCGCCACACCCTGGGTCGCACCGGGCTGTACGCGCACTTCGAGGGCCGCATCTACAGCGCGAGCGAGGTGTCCCGGGGCAAGCCCGCGCCGGACCTCTTCCTGTACGCCGCCCGCCGCATGGGCGTCGACCCCGCCGCGTGCGCGGTGGTCGAGGACAGCGGTCCCGGCGTCGCGGCCGCCCGCGCGGCCGGGATGCGGGCCTTCGGCTACGCCGGGGGGCCGACCCCCGCCGCGCGGCTCGAAGGCCCGGACACCGTGGTCTTCGGCGACATGCGCGCGTTGCCGGAACTGCTCGCGGGGCGCTGACGCCGGACGGCACGCGGGTGCCGCCGTCCCTCCCGCGGTCGCCCCCCCGGGACGGGTCAGTCCGTCGCCGGGACGCCCAGGAGGGTGCGCATGCCGTGCAGCGCCCAGCCGTCCGCGTGGCGGTCGCCGTGCAGGAGCCGCGCCGGGGTGATCCCCGCGGCCAGGGACTCCAGTCCGTAGACGACGCGGGAGGCGTCCGTCGCGGACGGCAGGTCGCCGGCCGCGACGGCGGCGTCGATGTCGTGGCGCAGGGTGTCCCGCCAGCGGGCGCGCCCCTCGGCGATCCGGTCGTGCACGGAGCCGGTGCGCGCGTCGTAGTCGTACGTGACCTGGGTGAGCAGGCAGCCGCCGGAGTAGCCGGGATCGGCGGCGTACCGCACCCAGGACGCGCAGACGGCGAGGAGCCGCGGCAGCCCCGCGTCGAGGTGGCGCACCGGCAGCCAGACCTGGGTGCGGAAGTCCTCCAGGACCAGCTCCACCGTCTCCAGCTGGAGCTTCTCCTTGCTGCGGAACTGGCCGATCACCCCCGCCTTGCTCATCCCCAGCCGGTCGGCGAGTCGACCGATCGTCACGCTGTCCAGGCCCTCCAGGGAAGCGAGTTCGGCGGCGGCGCGCAGCACCGACCGCCTGGTTTCGAGGGCTGCTTGAGCCGATGCGCGTCCTGCCATGCACCAGAGCTTAGCAAACGACCGTACGCCATTGACGTACGAACGATCGTACTCTTAAATCCTCGCCATGACGCCTCTCGCGACCACCCGCCGCGCCTCCCTCGCGCTGTTACTCGCCAGTGCGGGCACCTTCCTGAGCTTCCTCGACGCCACCGTGACCAACCTGGCCGTGCCGCCGATCGCCGACACCTTCGACGCCTCGCTGACCACCGTCTCCTGGGTCGCCACCGCCTATGTGATCCCCTTCGCCGCGCTCCTCGCCCCGGCCGGCCCGCTGGCCGACGCCGTCGGCCGGGCCCGCCTCTTCCTCCTCGGCGTCGCCGCCTTCACCGCCTCCTCCCTGCTGATCGCCCTCGCCCCCAACCTGCCCGTGCTGCTCGGCGCCCGCGCCGCCCAGGGCCTGGCGGCCGCCCTGCTGGTCCCCGCCTCGCTGGGACTCGTCCTCGCGGAGATCCCCGCCGAACGCCGACGGGCCGCGATCGGCCTGTGGAGCGCCGCGGGCGCCCTGGCCGCCGCCGCGGGACCCGCCCTCGGCGGAGTGGTCGTCGAAGTCCTCGACTGGCGGGCGCTGTTCTGCCTCAACCTGCCCGTCGGCGTCTGGGTGCTGCTCGCCGGCCGGAAGCTGCTCACCGGAGAGACCCGCACCGGCCGCGCGCCCGACCTCGCGGGCAGCCTGCTGCTCGCCGTCTCCGTCGGCGCGGCGGTGTACGGCCTGACGCAGGGCCCCGAGCACGGCTGGTCCTCGGCGCACGTCCTGGCCGCCGCCGGAGTCACCGTCGTCGCGGGGGCCGCGACCGTCGCCAGGGCGCTCCGGCATCCGCGCCCCGCGCTCCGGCTCGACCTCTTCCGCAGCCGGCCCTTCGCCGTCGCGAGCGCCGTCTCCGTCGCGTACGGCGCCGCCCTCTTCGCCACGATGCTCCTGGGCGTGCTCTTCATGACCGACGCCTGGAACTACTCCGCCCTGGAGGCCGGTCTCGCGATGAGCCCGGCGGCACTCGTCACCGCCGTGGTCGGCATCGGCATCGGCCGGCTCTCCCTCACCCTCACCCCGCGCACCATGGTGGCGGCGGGCTCGGCCCTCGTCGCCGCCGCGACCGCCGTCCTGGCCCTGCTCATCGACACCGAACCGCGCTTCTGGACGCTGTGGCTCCCGGCCGGAGCCGTGATGGGAGTCGGGGTCGGACTGGCCACCGTCGGCATCTCCAGCGCCGCCGCCCTCTCCGTGGCGCCCCAGCACTTCGCCGCCGCCACCGGCACGGTCATGGCGGCCCGCCAGATCGGCGGCGGCCTCGGCATCGCCGCCACGGCCGTGATCGTCGCCGAGGTCTCCGGCACGGGCGCGGAGCCGTACGCCGCCGTGTACGGCTTCACCACCGCCGTCAACGTGGCCGCCGCCCTCGGCGGACTCGCCCTGCGCCCCACCCCGCCCTCCGTGCCCCGGCCCTCCACCCGAACCGCCCCCCGCGTCCTCGAAGGAGACCAGCGATGACCCCGCACCCGCACCGCGCCCCCCTCCAGGACCCGCCGGCCGACCACCCCGACCTCGCCGCCGAGTCCTCCGACCCGCACTGCGTGACCGGCCCCGACGTCGCCGCCGAACTCCTCCGCGACCTCCCGTGGAACCGGCTCGCCGTCCTGGGCGACAGCGTCACCGCCGGCGTGATGGACCCCCTCCCCGGCTACCGCGCCCGCTCCTTCGCCGACCGCTTCACCGACGCCCTCGCCGCCACCCGCCCCGGCTTCGCCGCCGTCAACCTCGCCACGCCCCACCTGCTCCTCGACGAGATCCGCGACCGACAGCTGGCCCCCGCCCTGGAGTTCGAGCCGGACGTGGTGATGGTGAGCGCGGGAGGCAACGACGCCTTCCGGAACTTCGACCCCGGCACCCTCCGGGCGAACCTCACCTCGCTCCTCACCCCCCTCGCCGAGAGCGGAGCCCGCGTCATCACCATCGGCCTGTTCGACCTCGCCCGCTCGGGCCTCGTCCCCCCGGAACACGCCCCCGGCATGGCCCGCCGCTTCGACGAACTCGACCGGATCACCGCCGACCTGACGCGCGCCCTGAACGGCATCCACGTCGACACCCACCACCACCCCCTCGCCGCCGACCCCGGCATCTACGCCGCCGACCGCGTCCACGCGAACGCCCGAGGCCACGCCATCGCCTTCGCCGCGATCGCCACCACGATCGCCCGGGACGCCGAGCGGAGGGCTGAAGGGGCGGGAGGGTGCGCGGCAGTGGTGAAGGAGGCGATCCTTCGGACCGGCGGGTGAGGACAGCGGGGCAGGTGGCGTTCGGCCCGTACGGGGTCCCCTACCGATGGATCAGGAGCCCGGCCCTCGACGTGCGGGACCTGGACGTGCTCGAAGGACTCGCGGCCGGGTTCTCCGCCGGACAGGCCCGGACGAGCCCGGACGGGCTTTGGGGCGCGAACCAGAATCCGGTAGGGAGCGGTTCAGCGGGCCCAGTAGTCGCGGTCCGGCAGCTCGATCCACACGTCGGGGGGACCGAGCACGCCGCGGGCGTCCACCGGGCGCAGCCCCGCGAAGGCGCACGCGAAGGCCACCGCCCGATGGTGGTACAGGTAGGAGCGCAGCACCTCCTCCGGGCTGTCGCCTTCGTCGGGCCCGCCGCCGGGGTGGAGGTCCCCCGCCTCCACGGTGCCGTCGCGCGCGACGCTCCCCTGGTTGCCGCTCTTGGGGTTCGCGTACAGGCCGTAGCAGAAGGTCCCGGCGGACAGCCGGGCCATGACCCCCGGCATCTGCGGCGCGTAACCCCAGGGCTGGGTCACCACGCAGCCGCCCGGCACGGACGTCACGCCGACGAACCGCAGGCTCTCGTCCATGTCGTAGTCGTACGGGTCGTCGAGGAACTCCTCCATGACGTCGTCCGGCACCGGCGCCCCGTCGAGACGGCGCACCGCCTCGGCCGCGTCGATCCCCGCCACGCAGGCCAGTCCCAGGCCGTCGTAATAGAACTCGCCCAGCGCCGCGAGGAGGCGACGCGCCTCCTCGGCGGTCGCGCGCTCGCCGGGGCTCAGCCCCACCCCCGCCGGGACGGCGAAGAGCCCGGGAGTCGGCCCCGCGAGGCTCAGCCGCCCCGGCGACCAGCCACCGAGCGACGTCCGCCAGGGATCGGCCCCGGCGACGGCCAGGGCCCGAGCGTTCTCCGGCTTCCCGGCGACGACGGCCTCCCACAAGGCCGTCACCCCGCCCTCCGTCGCGTCCACCTCCGCCACCCGCCCGGCCAGCTCCGCCACGACCTCCGGGGAGCCGAACAACGCCGCGCGGTGCAGGGGCCGTCCCCCGCTCCACCTCTCCGGATCGGCACCCCCGTCCAGACGCCGCCGAATGTCCTCGTGGTCGGTCCAGTCCCACCCCATGCCGTCCCACCCGTCCCGCACGCCGGTCATCCCTCTCCCCTCACGTCGCCCCCCTCGCTCCACGGCTTCCACACGCTCGCACACGGCTCTGACATGGACACCCGTAGCGGGTTCCGGTGGTCGTGGTCACCGCCGGGGCGGCGACCACAGGGCTGGCTCAACCCTCTACCGCATCGCTCCCCACACCCGTCACCATCCGTCCCCGAAGTCCCCTCGATCCTGGGGCGTGACGTCTTGGATGATGGGGCGATGTTCGTCCGCACAGAGAGTCTGCCGCAGACCTCGCAGCAGCACCCGACAGTTCGGGTTCACACCCCCATAGGGTCCGCCGTGGCGCTCTGGCACGGTGATCCACGAGAAGCCGACGGCCGGCACCTCATCGAATGGACGGTCGACGAGGACATCCATTGGGGCCAGAACACCCGGGCAGCTCCTTCCGACGAGCCGGAACTCCGGCAGGAAGGCGACCGGGTGATCATGAGCGGCAGCCTCCACCTGACCGCCGACGCCACCGCCTACCTCCAGATGGGCCACTGGTCCGTGCTGTTCGACCTGGTGCCACCCGTCCCCAGCGGCCTGGAAGGTTCCTGGGTGCAGATCAGCGTCGAGTCGCAGAGCGTCTCCCTGCACCCCTACCAAACCTGATCGGGCCAACTCTCAGCTTCACGGCAGCCTTTGACTGCCAAGAGGAGCATCAGGCCGGCACGGCGGAACGACGTGGACCGCGCCCGACGAAGCGCGGGCCCCACCACCAGGGTGGGGCCCGCGAGGGAGGGGGCCGGCGGAGCGCCCTGGCGGCACCCGTTCAGGAGGGAACCCGGACGGGTGCGTGGCGTTCGCCGTCCGGGATCACTTCAGGTGGCGGTCCAGGAAGCGGCAGCCGTCCTCCAGTTCGAACGCCGGGGTGCCGGTGTGTCCGCCGAGATTGGCGTGCAGCGTCTTCTCCTTGCTGCCGAAGGAGTCGAACAGGTCGAGGGCCCGCTGCCGGGGGTTGCCCCCGTCGTCCCACTGGAGCAGGAACAGCAGGGGGATGGTGACCTGCCGGGCCTCCTCGCGCTGGGCGCGGGGCACGTAGCCTCCGGCGAAGAGGCCGGCGGCCGCGATGCGCGGCTCGGCGACGGCCAGCCGGATGCCGAGAGCCGTCCAGCCCCCGGAGTAGCCGACCGGTCCGCCGATCTCCGGCAGCGCGAGCAGCGCGTCCAGCGTGGTCAGCCAGTCCGGGACGGCGTTCTCGACCATCGGGCCGATGAAGGACTCGAAGATCTCGTCGACCGGTTCGCCCGCCCGCATCGCCCGGCGGAGCTCGGCGCGGGCCTGCTCCTCGGCGGCCGTACGGGGCCGGTCACCGCATCCGGCGGCGTCGATGGTGCCCACCGCGTAGCCGCGCGCGGCGGTGTAGCGGGCCCGGGCGACCAGCCGGGGATCGGCCTGGGGCAGGCCGTTGTTGTGGGCCATGAGGATCAGCGGGACCGGCGTGGTGGACGGGGGCGTCCACAAGGTGCCCGGAATGTCGCCGAGGAGGAACGCACGCTCGACGACGCCGTCGTCGAGCCGCTGTTCGGAAGTGAAGTGCACGGTCGTGCCTTTCGGGAGAGCTGTGGAACGGCGCTCCCGGACGGCCTACCGTCCGACCGTGACCCCGGAGGGGAGCACCCATGTCGACACTGTGTTCACGGGTACCACCTCCTCGTTCTCTCGCACGGCCTCCGGAAACCTAGCAAGGCGCACCGGGTTCGGCCAAACGATTTTCCCGTCCCTTCCCCTGACCCGGGTCGGACCCCCGTGGTCCCCGGCGCGGGTCGTTCGCGGTACGCACGGGGCGGCCGTACTCCCGAGCCGTGAGGCATCCGGTCGTGGCATTCTGCTGCGAGCGGGCCGGGGGGCGTCGGCCGTCTGCGCGGTGGGGGTGCGGGGTGGGATCGATCGGTGTCGTGTGGGTGGTCGCCGGGCTCGTCGGCGCGGGGCTGTTGCGCTGGTGGCCCGCCAGGGGGCGGGTCGACGGCCTGACGGCGGTCGGGGTCGCGGGGGTGCGCGGCGGCTCGGGGGCCGCGCTGGCCGTGGCCGTCGTGCAGTTGCACCTCGCGGGGGTGGTCGAGGTCGGCCCGGCCGGCCGGCTGCGGCGGGTCGTCCACTCCGGACCCGGGCGTGACGTGAGCGTGCTGAACCGGGCCGCGTGGACGGTGCTCGGCCGGGAGCTGTCCGTGGCCGACGCGGCCGCCGCTCCGGCGGTGCGGCGCGCCTGGGAGGAGGTGCGCGCGGACCTGGTCGGGCGTGGCCTGCGCTGCGGGCGGGCCCGACTGGTCCTGGCCGGGGCGCCGGCCCTCGCGGCGGGCGGTACGGCCCTGGCCGTCGCGGTGCAGGGGTCCCCTTGGACCGGCCTGCCCCTGGTCCTGCTCTCGCTCGCCGTCCCGTGCGCCCCGGCCCGGACCCTGGCCGGGCACCGGTTGCTGCGAGCGAAGCGTGACCTCCGTCCCCTCGTGGACGACGGCCCGACCGGGCCGGAGGAGACCGGTCTCCTCGTCGCCGTCCACGGCCGCCGCGCTCTCCGCCTCCTGCTGCCGGGGTTCGCCGCCCGCGCCGGTCTGCTCGGCGCCCGAGCCGCCAGGGAGACCGTCGCCCGGACCGAGGGCGACTCGTACGGGGGGAGCGCCCTGTCCGGGGACGGCAGCCTCTGATCGCGTCACGGGCCTTCGGTGAGCAAGGCGGCCAGGTGGTCGGCGTACTGGGTGACCCGGTCCAGGAGCGGGCCGGTGCGGGCGAGGCGAAAGCCGTGCCGGCGACCCCAGAAGGCGGCCTGGACGGCCTGGAGTTGGGACCATCGGCGGACGCGCTCGCGGTCGAGTTCGGCGGACTCCGCGAAGACGTCCAGGACGCGGCCGACGGCCCCGGCCAGGTCGTCCGAGCCGAGGAGCGTCAGGGCGTGGGACTTCAGCAGGGTGCCGCCGTCGTAGGCGGGATCCCCCACGTACCCCTTGGGGTCGACCGCCAGCCACGGCTCCCGCTCGGCGCGCAGGATGTTCCGCGGGTGCAGGTCGCCGTGGACGAGCGTGTCCGGCTGGTCCCGGCCCAGCTCCCGTACGGTCGCCAGGGCGGCGTCCAGCGTCCGGCGCGGCACGGCGTGCGGGAGCGTCCGGGCGTCCTCGCGCAGCTGCCGCTCCCAGACGTCGGCCTGTTCGCGCAGCCGGGGCAGGCCGGGCGGCGCGGGGACGGCCAGGCGGCGGCTGAGCCGCCCGGCGGCCGTCACCACCGCGTCGCCCTCCTCGACCTGCGCCAGCGTCGACGACCCGACCCGCTCCAGCAGCATCGCGAACCGCGGGTCGTCGCGCTCGTGCAGCAGCACGGCGCCGCGCCCGCCCCACGCGACGAACGCGTCCGGTTCGTGGACGTTGCCGGGATGGGGGAACGACACCTTGAGCACCGCGCGTTCGCCGTCCCGCCGGCGCACCGGAACGATGACGCCGACGCCCCCGTGCATCACCTCGCCGTCCGGCACGCACCCCCAGCGGTCCAGCGACCCGTCGACGATTCCGGGCAGCGCGGCGAGCCACGCCCGACCGGCCTCTCCCTCGCGTTCGACGGTGGTCCGTCGGAACTCCTCGGGCATCGCGATCATCCCGGCACCCTACGTGCCGCGCCCGCCGTGCCACCGCCCCCGCTTGCGCCGGGAGTCATCTGCCGACGGCGCCGTCGGCCTGCTCGCGCAGGATGTCGGCATGGCCTGCGTGGCGAGCCGTCTCCTCGATCATGTGCACCAGCACCCAGCGCAGGGTGGGTACGACGTCCGCCTTGCCCGCGGCCCGGGCGCACGGACGGGTCACGTCGTCGCAGCGCGCGATGATCTCGTTCGACCGCTCGACGGCGGCCCGGTAGGCGGCGAGCAGGGTGTCCGCGTCGTCCTCCGCGGTGAGCTCCATGCCGAAGTCCGGGTGTGCGATGTCGGCGCCCTCGAAGGCCCAGGCGAACCAGTAGAGTTCGGCCGCCGTCAGGTGCTTCACCAGGCCGAGGACGCTGGTGCCGGACGGCACTCCGGGCGTCCGGCCCTTCTCGTCGTCGAGGCCCCGCGCCTTCGCGGCCACGGCGTCCCGGAGGTAGTCCAGGAACGCGGTCAGGGTCGACTTCTCGTCGGAGCCGCTGCCAGGAGGTCCCACATCGCGGCGTTGCTGCGTCTGTGTCACCGGGGCACAGTAGCCCTCGCCGCGGGTGGGCCGCACACGAGAATCCGGCCCTTGTCGCGTCCCGCCGCGGGGTCGGTCAGCGGGCCCGCGTCGTATCCAGGAGCTCCTGCGCCATCCGCCGTGCGGGCTCCTCCGTCCGGGCGGCCACGTGGCGGAAGGTCTCCTGCGCGGGGCCGGCGGGCCAGTCCGGCGGGAGGTGGCGGGCGGGGAGGCGGGGGTCGGTGCGGATGGTCCAGAGCCATTCGCTGACCAGGCGCAGCCGCGTACCGATGGGATCGTCATCGGATCCGGAGCCGGAGCCTGTGTCTGGCTCCGAGGCGAGGTGGGGGGTCCAGCGGGCGTCGAAGGAGGTGTAGCGGGCGGCGATCGACTCCAGGTCCCAGGTGTCACGGATCATCTGGTCGATGTCGGTGAGATCGGCGGCCTGCGCGCGGAAGACCTTGACGTGGTCGGAGAGGTCGAGTTCCTCGACCACCGCCGTCACGTCGACCTCCCCCGGCGCGATCCACAGCCCGCTGTAGAGGGGGCCGAAGCCCGACCAGGTGAGACGCGAGCGCAGGTCGTGCCGCCGGCTCTTCCAGGAGTCGGGGAGGGAGAAGCCGAGCAGGGTCCAGGTGCCGTCCCAGGCGTCGTCGACGGCGCCCCGCGTCCAGATGCGGGCGTGGCCGTCCTCCAGGATGCGCCGCGCGTGGGGGGTCAGGCCGAAGTACATCCTGCGGCCCTCCCGCTGACGGCTCAGCAGCCCGCGGTTGACCATCCGGGTGAGGGTGGAGCGTACGGCCGGCTCGCCGACCCCCACCCGGCCGAGGACGTCGATGACGCTGCCCGAGGACACGCACAGGTCACCCTCCTCCAGCACGTGGTTGCCGAAGAAGGCGAGCATGAGCGACTGGGGCCGCTGCTGCGGGCCCTCCGCCGGGTCCAGGACGTCGTCGTTCTCCACGAGGGCAAGGGTACGGCCGCCCGCCGACGCGCCGGAGGGCGGCCGTCACGCCGTCGCCGTCGGGCCTACGCGGACTGGCGCTCCGCGGCGCGGGCGTCGTCGGGCGCGGTCGCCGCCGCGCCGGACAGGGACGTACGGCTGGTCTCGCGTACGAACCAGACGGTCAGCGCCGTGATGAGCGAGCCGCCGCACAGCAGCAGGGCCACGGGGGTGCCGTCGCCGCTCCCGGCGACGAGGCTTCCGGCGATCATCGGGGAGAAGCCGGCGCCGATGAGGGTGGCGCCCTGGTAGCCGAGCGAGGCACCGGTGTAGCGGACGTGGGTACCGAACATCTCGCTGAACAGGGCGCCCAGCGGGCCGTACATGAGCGACTGGGAGATTCCGTGGCCGATGACGACCGCGAGGATCAGCGCGCCCGGTGACTTCGAGTCGATCAGCGCGAGCACGGGGAAGGCGGTCGCGGCCGAGGCGACGGCACCGACGAGGACGACGGGGCGGCGGCCGACGCGGTCGGAGAGCGCCGAGGCGAAGGGGAGGACGACGAGCGCGACGGCGGCGGACACGGTGAGCGCGGTGAGCACCTGGGGGCGGGCGTAGCCGATGCCCGTGGCGTACGCGATGAGGTAACTGGTCAGCAGGGACTGGGCGGTGAAGGCGCCGATGCCGACGCAGCAGGCGAGCAGGACGGGCCGGGGGCGGCGCAGGACGTCGAGGACCGGCAGCCGGGCCTCGGCCCGTTCCTTCTTCACCTCGGCGAAGAGCGGGCTCTCCACCACCTTGAGGCGGACGAACAGCCCGACGCCGAGCAGCAGGACGCTCAGCAGGAACGGTACGCGCCAGCCCCAGGACGTGAACTCGTCCCGCGGCAGGGTGGAGACGAGGGCGACGACGGCGGCCGAGATCAGGGACCCGAGCGGGGCTCCCATCTGGGTGAAGCCGGACCACAGGCCGCGCCGCCGCTCGCCCGCGTGCTCGACGACCATCAGGGTGGCACCGCCCCACTCGCCGCCGATGGCGATGCCCTGCACGACCCGCAGGGCGATCAGCAGGACCGGCGCCCAGACGCCGATGGCGTCGTACGTCGGGAGCAGGCCGATCAGGAAGCTGGCGCCGCCCATCAGGCCCATGGTGAGCAGCAGCATGCTCTTGCGGCCGAGCCGGTCGCCGAAGTGTCCGAAGAGGATGCCGCCGACCGGCCGGGCGACGTACCCGGCGGCGAAGGTGCCGAACGCGGCGATCGTGCCGACGGCGGGGTCGGCGCCGGGGAAGAACAGTTCGCCGAAGACGAGGGCGGCGACCGTGCCGTAGACGAGGAAGTCGTAGAACTCCACGGCGGTGCCGAGCAGCCCCGAGAGGGCTATGCGGCGGAGTTGGCGGTTCTGCTCGGGTGACGCGGCGGGGGAGGAAGGCATCGCGGGACTCTCTCGGTCGTGCGGGAGGACACCGTGAAGCTAGGCATTCTGTTGACTGTCGTCAAGAGAATGCCCAACATGAAGAGGGCGGACGTCGCAGGCCCGTTCCCTGGCGAGCCGTAAAGGGCGAGCGGTGTCCCGCCCCGCCGACTACGGTCACCGACGCGGGGCGACGAGACGGGAGGCGCGGTTGAGGACCGACGGTGCGGAGCTGGTGGCGGCGGTCCGGCGGGGTGACGCGGAGGCGGTGGCCGCCCTGCTGGAGGCCGGAGCGACCCCCGACACGCCGACGGAGGAAGGCCTGCCGGTGCTGTGCCTGGCCATCGCCGCCTACGACGCCGCCGTCGCGGAGGCGCTGGTCGAGGGCGGAGCCGACCCGGACCGGACGCTGCCGGACGGTACGACCCCGCTGACCCGGGCGGTCGCGGGCGGCTCACCGGCCATGGCGGCGGCCGTGCTGGGGCACGATCCCCGGCGGCTCCCGGACGCCGAGCGGGCGCGTCTGCTCGCCCTGGCCCGGGAATGGTACGAGCGGTGCGCGCGGGACGAACTCCGCGACCGGGCGGACGCGTCACGTCCCGCCGACGCCCGCGGGTCCCGGGTCATGGACGGCGAGTACACCCACGTCTGGCAGGTGATGCTCGAAGCTCCGACGGCCCTGATGGACTCGACGGGTCCGACCGACTTCACGGGTCTGACGGACTCGACCGGACCGACCGATCCGACCGATCCGACCGATCCGACAGGCCCGACCGCCGACTCGACTGCCCTGACGGTCAGAGAGGGGCATGGTGCGATCCTCACGGACCTGGAGTGGGCCTTCCGCGTCCTGACGCCCGTGGAGGAGCTGGTGGCCAGGGCCACCCGACGGCGCGACAGCGATCACGTCGACCGGGCGGCCGCCCGGTGGGTTCTCTCCGAGCGCCGCAGCAGGGAGACGTGGGCGGCCGTCACGGCGTACCGCCACAGCCCGGACCCGGAGCGCCGCCGGTTCGTCCTCGACGTGCTTCACCACCTTCTCGTCTCGCCGCCGACCTGGCGGAACTCCTACGAGAAGGAGACGGCCGATCTGCTCGTCGCCTGGGCGACCGGCGGGGAGGACGATCCCGGCGTCCTCGCCGAGGTGCTGCTCGTCCTGAACGAGACGGAGCACCCGCGACTGAAGGCCGTGGGGCTGAGGCACGCAGGCCACCCCGACCCGCGCGTCCGCGCCCAGGTCCCCGACCTCGTGCGCAGCTGGGACATCCCGCCTCCGCCGCTCGACGCGGACGCCCGCGCCGTCCTGTCGGCACTCGCCGCGGACGAGGACGGGGGAGTGCGCGCCAAAGCCGGCCGGGCGCTGATCGTGGCGCACGAGGGGAGCCCCGACTTCGCGGACGTCATCGTCGGCCTGCTCGGGGACCCGGTGGCCGACGTGCGGGCCTCCGTCGCGGAGGGCGTCGCGCACAGCGCGGACCGTACGCCGGCGATCGCCGACGCCCTCGCGGCGCTCCTGGACGAGGACCTCTTCGACACGCGCCTCAACGCCGCTTTCGGACTCCTCCTCCGCGACGATCCGCGCACCGCCGACGCGATCGCGCGGGTGGGCGCGCCCCCGCATCCCGCCTACGTGCACGACCACCGTCTCAGCCAGATCTGGCGGTGGGAGCGGGGCCACCGCGAGGAGTCCGAGGCGGCCGGACGCGGTCGGGGCCGACCCCGGCCGACGGAGAAGGCCGACGGCGCGGACGGCCCCACCGCCGCGCCCGGCATCCGGTGAGGGGTGCCGGACCCGTGGCTCAGGCGAGCGACTTGATGGTGCGGTCCAGTACGTCGATCATCACGTCGAAGCCCTGTTGCGACTGGTCCAAGGCCGCTTCGGAGGTAGGGACATGACGGTGCACCCTTCGTCGCTGAAGTTGCCTGAGCCTCGGGAACTTGGCGTCGTTTAGCGTCCGGTGTGGGCACTATGGGGACTTCGCCCTCGGAAGGACGGGGTGTCGGACGCCGTGGGCGGCCCGGCGTCGTCGTACGGCTCTCGTGGGGGCGGTCAGGCGCGCGGGCCGGCGCCGTGGAGGAGCGTGTCGATGATGCGGGCCGCGAGGGTGTCGGGATCGGTGTCGGAGTCGTCGCCGCCGTGCAGGGATTCGCCGATGAGCGCGTAGTAGACCCGGCGCACCCAGTCGAGGTCGGCCTTCTCGTCGATGAGGCCGTCGGCCTGAGCGCGTGCCAGGACCGCGACGCACCGGCGGGCGATGTCCAGCTGGAGGGCGGCGGCCTCGCTGTCGGGGTCGTCCCCCTGGCTCAGCGCGAACGTCCAGGCGCCCTTGACCTGGAGGACGTTGGCGGTGATGCGGTGCATCGCGACCAGCGGCGGAGCGGTGTCCGGCCGGCCGTCGTCCACCGCCTGGGCGAGCTGACGGGCCGCGGACGTCGCGAGCGCCTCGATCAACGCCTGCCGGTTGGCGAACCTCCGGTGGATCGTCGTACGGGCGACCCCGGCGGCCACGGCGATCTGCTCCATGGAGGCGCCGGGATCCACGGCGAGGACCCGCTCCGCCGCCTCCAGGATCGCGCGGACGCTGCGCTCCGCGTCCGCGCGCAACGGCGCTGCCGCCTTCTCGACCATCGTGCCTCCCGAGCTGTCACCTGTCTCCACTCACGATACAGCGAGGATGCGAACAACCAGGTAACTGCATCAGAGCTGTTGCATCTTCGATGAAATTAGGTACTGTCCTATCTCAGTTGGTGTCGGTGTCGCCGAAACGCGCCGACACCACCACCCGCTTCGACCGACGGAGGAACGCATGGACAGCACCGCCCTCATCACCGGAGCGTCGTCCGGCCTCGGCGCCGAGTTCGCCGAGCAGCTCGCGGCCCGCGGGCACGACGTCGTCCTGGTGGCCCGCTCCGGCGACCGCCTCGCCGCGCTCGCCGAACGCCTCACCGCCGTGCACGGAGTCCGCGCCCACGTCCTGGTCCAGGACCTCGCCGTGCCGGACGCCGCCCGCCGCGTCGCCGAGGAGCTGGGCGCCCGGGGTCTCGTCGTCGACCTGCTCGTCAACAACGCGGGCTTCGGCACCTGCGGGCGCTTCGAGGAGATCTCCGGCGCCCGCGACCACGACCAGCTGATGGTCAACGTCGTCGCGCTCGTCGACCTCACCCACGAGCTGCTGCCCGGGATGCTGGAGCGCGGCCGGGGCGCCGTCCTCAACGTCGCCTCCAACGCGGGCTTCCAGCCCTCCCCGTACTTCGCGGTCTACGGCGCGTCGAAGTCCTTCGTCCTCAACTTCGGCCTCGCCCTGCGCCAGGAGTGCCGGGGGCGCGGCATCCGCGTGCTCACCCTGTGCCCCGGCCCGGTCGAGACGGCCTTCTTCGAGGCCATCGGCACCCGCGAGGCGGCCGTCACCGGCTCCATGACCACCCCGGAGCCCGTGGTGCGCGCCGCGCTGCGCGCACTGGACCGCGACCGCGGCTACCTCGCCCCCGGGTTCGGCAACGCCCTCGGCGCGCACCTGACGCCCCGCCGCCCCCGGACCCTGGTCGCCGCCCTCGCGGAACGCGTCACCCGCAAGGTCCTGACCCCGTCGGCCCCCGCCGCGACAGGGGAGTATGCCGCGTGAGCGCCGCCCCGCCCCCGGCCCCTTCGGTGTGGCCCCGGCCGTGATACCCGTCTGGACACGGCTCCTCCCTCCGCCCTCAGCCCTCCGCCGCACGCCCGGGTGCGGCACGCTCGGTAGCGTGAGCGTCGGCCGCACGGAGCGGCCGGGTGCCCGGCGGATCCGAGCGAGGACCTCCGGGCGGAGAGTGAAGAGGCAGTGATGAGTGAACCGACGAAGCCCGAGGTCGACGTACCCCAGGGCGACGCCCCCACCGAGCTGACCGTCCGGGACCTGGTCGTCGGGGACGGGGCCGAGGCTAAGCCGGGCATGGTGGCCAGGGTCCACTACGTCGGCGTCACCTTCGCGTCCGGGAAGGAGTTCGACTCCTCCTGGGACCGGGACCAGCCGTTCAAGTTCGCCCTCGGCGGCGGCCGGGCAGTCAAGGGCTTCGACCGCGGAGTGCGGGGCATGAGGGTCGGCGGCCGGCGCGAGATCATCGTGCCCCCGCGCCTCGGCTACGGCAAGCAGTCGCCCTCGCCGCTGATCCCGCCCGGCTCGACGCTGGTGTTCGTCGTGGACCTGCTCTCCGTCTGACGGGGGAGCGGGGAGATCGTGTCGGTGCGGCGGGCGACGGTCCGCCCTTCCCTTCCACTCTCTGTCAACCACCCGGTGAAGACAAGACTGCAGTTTTCGCTCCCGACCCCGGACACTGATCACCGGGCGGAGTTCCGGGCCCTTCCGACGGGAGGACGCTGATGGCAGAGATCTGGGATCCGCACGGCAGCCTGCGGCGCACGCTGTGGATCGGCGGCGCACAGTGGTCCGGCAAGACCACCGTGGCGGAAGCCATCGCCACAAGGCACGGCTTGACGGCGTA
This sequence comes from Streptomyces hydrogenans, assembly GCF_014656075.1. Lineage (GTDB taxonomy): Bacteria > Actinomycetota > Actinomycetes > Streptomycetales > Streptomycetaceae > Streptomyces > Streptomyces hydrogenans. Next base: position 24,948 of record NZ_BNBS01000046.1, on the reverse strand, counting down.
TCACTACGACTACCACGACGCCCGGGGCCACCAGGATCGCCGGATCGCGCGCCGGGTCGCCCTGGGCGAGCCCGTGGGGGACCCCGGCCCGGAGCGTGTCTGGGTGGAGCGGAGCCCGGAGGAGATGGCCGCCGACGCGCTGGCCGGCTTCCCGGTCCGCTTCGAGTGGGCGTTGGACGACCTGCGCGCGTGGTTCACCGCCCGGCCGGTGATCGCCGAGGGGTGGGGCCTGCGACCGGAGCTCGTCGCGCCGCTGCTCGACTCACCCCGGCGCATGGTCGTCCTCGTCCCCACCGAGGACTTCCGCCGCCACCAGCTCCGCACCCTTCCGCGCGCGGGCGCCCTCGACGTCCCGGTCACCGACCCGGCCCGCGCCCAGGCCAACCGCGTCGCCCGCGACCGGCTGATCGCCGAGGACGCGGCGGAGAACGCCCGCAGCCTGGGCATCCGCGTCATCGAAGTCGACGGCACCCTCGACGCGACGGCGGTGGCGGCGGAGGTGGCCGACCACTTCGCCCCCTACCTGGGCGCGGAGCCCGCCGCGTGAAGCGCGCGGGTTGCCGGTTCTCGGCGGTGGGACGGAGACACCCGGCCTGAGCATCGTGAGCGCAGAGCGCAGAGCGCAGAGCGCAGAGCGCAGAGCCCGGTGCGCCGTGGCGCCTTCGGTGCGTCGGGCCGCGCGCCCGGCACGTCCCTGGCCGGGTGCCGGGTGCCGGGTCGCAGGTGGGCCCGCGGGCCGTGCCGCCGGCCGCTCCCGAGGCGGGCTGAACGCGTAGGTCTGCTGGCCGAGTCGCCGCCTCCTCCGCCTACCCCGCCTGGATCGCGTGCTCGATGGCGGCGAGCTGGGCGGCGAGGAGTTCCTCGAAGGCGGGGGAGCGGTCGGCGCCGAGGGGGCGGATGTCGCGGGCGAAGTGGGCCAGGGCGGGGAAGCGGTCGGGGTCGGCGCCCAGGACCGCGACACGGAACAGCTCCATGCCCTGGTCGTACTCCTCCGGGGTCATGGTGCTGACGCCCGCCTCGGAGGCGATCAACGCGGAGATGAGGACCGCGAGGCGGTGGTAGCGCGCGGGGATCTGCTCGTCGGGCAGCCCTGAGGCGCGCAGGGCCTGGAGTACCTCCTCCATGACCAGCCGGGAGCCGGCGCCGCCCGACGCGTACCGCCCCCAGACCGCGGCGAGTTGGGGCTGCCGGCCGAACGCCTCCCGCAGGCGCAGGGCGAGCGCGGTGATCCGCTGCTTCCAGTCGCCCTCGGGGCGGTAGCCGTCCATGGAGGCCAGGAGGATGCGGTCGGCGACGGCGCGCAGCAGTTCGGTCTTGCTGCGGAAATGCCGGTAGAGGCTGGAGGAGTCGGTGCCGAGCGTCGCCGCGAGCTTCCGCACGCTGAACGACTCCGTGTCGCTCGTGACCAGCAGCTCCGCTGCCGCGTCCAGGATCTCCTCGGTCGACCAGCGCCTGCGGCCCGCCATGTGACTCCCCTCGTCGACTCCGAGCCTAGCCTATGCACTTGGCGTTGCACGCACCGCGTGCATAATGAGGACAGAGGTGTGCCGAACCGTCCGGCCGCGGTCGGGTCGAAGCGCGGCGCACGTCCGTTCACCCAACTCCCGTCCGAAGGCGTTCCGTTCGACCGACGCCATCCGAAAGGACGTACAGCGTGAGGAACTTACTGGACCGTGCGGCGCTGGACGCCGCTCTGGAGAACGTCCACCACGCCGGAATGCCCGGCCTGTTCGCCGAAGTGCGCGACGGCGACGAGGTCTGGCGCGGCGCTGTCGGGGTCGCCGACGTCGCCACCGGACGTCCCGTCACCGTCGACATGCGCCACCGCGTCGGCAGCATCACCAAGACCTTCACCGCCGCCGCGGTCCTGCGGCAGGCCGAGCGCGGCCGGATCGGGCTCGACACTCCGATCGGCCGGTACCTCCCGACGCTGGTTCCCGGAGAGCGCGGTGAGGCGATCACCGTCCGGATGCTGATCAACCACACCAGTGGCCTCGCCGAATACCTCCCGTACGCCTATCCCTCCCTCAAGGCGTTCCCCGCCCTCGCGGACACCGGGCCCGAGAGCTTCGACGACCTCCGGCACACCCGCTTCGACCCGGCCGAACTGATCGGGATGGGGGTCGCCGCCCCGCCCGCCGGAAGCCCGGGCGGCTCCCCGGGCCTGTACTCCAACACCAACTACCTGCTCCTCGGCGAGCTCCTGGAAGAGGTGACCGGCCTGACGGCCGACGCGTGCGTCACCCGTGACGTCATCGAACGCGCCGGGCTCCGGGACACGGAACTCCCCGCCGGCCCGGAGCTCGGCGGGCCGCACGCGCGGATGTACGAGGCGTGGTTCGGCATGATCGACCCGCCGCGCGACTACAGCGTCTACGACATGTCATGGGTGAAGGCGGCCGGTTCGCTGGTGTCGACCGTCGCGGACCTCAACCGCTTCTACCGGCTGCTCCTGGCCGGGGAGATCGTCGGCCCGGCGTCGCTGGCGCAGATGCGCCACACCGTCCCGATCATCACCCAGGAGGGCAGGCCGGGGGAGTACGGCCTCGGCCTGTACCCGATGAGGACCGACGGCCGGGCCACGTTCTGGGGCCACGGCGGCACGGTCTGGGGTGCCGGAGCGCTGGCCATGATCCGCGAGGACGGCCGGCGGCAGATGGCCGTCGCGGTGAACCTCCAGCGGTGGCAGCGGATCGACCCCTCGGGAAGGCCGCAACCCGGCCCCCTCGACGAGGCGCTCGACGCCTTCTACCGCCTGGCCATGCACGGCTGACGCACCACAACCCGCCGCCCCATCGGTGGCCCGGGCCGCCCCGGCCGGGCCACCCGTTCACCCCGACCCGACCCGACCCGACCCGACCCGACCCGACCCGACCCGACCCGACCCGGCCAGGCCGGACGATCGCCGGAGCGGGAGGCCGGCAAGGGCGTCACCGTGCCTCCGGACCGAACCGCTGTCTGTACGCCGACGGCGTGATGCCCGTCTCGCGGCGCATCAGCGTGCGCAGGTGGGCGGCGGTGCCCAGGCCGCTGCGCCGGGCGACGACCTCGACGCGCGACTCGCCCCGCTCGATGAGCCGGCAGGCCAGGGCGAGCCGTTCCTTCGTGAGCCAGGCCAGCGGGGTCGTGCCCAGTTGGGCGCGGAAGCGGCGGTGCAGCGTCGCCGGGCTGACCGCCGCGCGCCCCGCGAGGTCGGCGACCGTCAGGGGGGAGGCGAGCCGGGCCTGGGCCCAGGCCAGGACGGGTGCCAGGGACTCGTCGGGCAGGTCGGGCATGGGGCGTTCGACGAACTGGCGCTGCCCGCCGTCGCGGTTGGCCGCGAAGACCAGCCGCCGGCTGACGGCGTTGCCGACCTCGGCACCGTGGTCACGGCGGACCACATGGAGCCCGAGGTCGAGCGCGGCGGCGCTGCCGGCGGCCGTGAGGATGTCGCCGTCGTCCACGAACAGCACGTCCGACTCCAGCCGGACGGCGGGGAAACGGGCACGGAAGGCGTCCGCCCACTGCCAGTGGGCGGTGGCCCGGCGTCCGTCGAGGACCCCGGCCTCGGCCAGGGTGAAGGCGCCGCTGCAGAAGCCGATCAGGCGCGCGCCGCGCGCGTGCGCCCGCCTGATGGCGGCGAGCACGGCGGGCCGCCGGGGCACCTCCACGTCGGGCCGGTTGGGGACGATCAGGGTGTCCGCCTCCTCGGCCGCCTCCAGGCCGGCGACCCCGGTGAGCGTGAAGAACCCGTCGCGCATCAGGGTGGCGGGTTCGGGGGAGCAGAGCCGGAAGTCGTACAGATCGCGTCCGATCTCCGGCCTGCGGAGACCGAAGACCTCCGTGGCGCAGCCGAGTTCGAACGGATTCGAGTTCTGGTCCACGATCACGACCACCCGATGCGCGCCCGCGTCACGGGACCGCTGCGAGGATTCTTTCGACATGTGCGATTCCTAGCACTCACACCGCCCCCGCGTGACCGCCGAGGATGAGGCCATGAGCACCCAGCCGATCTCCCTGCACCAGGCCCTTGCCTCCTTCGACGCCCTGTGGAGCCCCCGCGTCGTCACGCGCGTGAACGACTACGACGTCCGCGTCGCCAAGGTCGAGGGCGAGCACATCTGGCACGCCCACGACGACACCGACGAGTTCTTCCTGGTGCTCGACGGGGAACTGCGCCTCTCCCTGCGCGAACCCGGGGGCGAGCGGACGGTCCTGCTGCCGCGCGGATCCGTGTTCACCGTGCCCGCGGGCACGGAACACCGGCCGTACGCGCCGTCCGGCGCCGCGATCCTCATGTTCGAGCCGACCGGGACGCCGACGGTGGGCGACCGCCACGACGAGATCCCCGCCCACGTGGACGCGACCACCGGTCACGCCCTCGACCTGGAGGGGAGGGACGGAGGCGCCTGAGTCGGGTGCCGGGTGCCGGGTGCCGGGTGCCGGGTGCCGGGTGCCGGGCGCCGGACGCTGGGGCCGGCGGGTGGCGGCCCCGTTCACGTCTCGGAGGCCGGCGACCCCGGTCACGGCTCGACGGGCAGGCTCGTCCTTTCGCCCCGCGCGAGGCGCTCCTCCGCGTCGGCCAGCCAGAACAGGACCGGGGGCAGGGCGAGTTCGATCACCGTGAGGGCGAGCTGGAACCAGTGCGGACGGCCGTGCTCGGCGAGGGAGAGGAGCCGGGCGAGCCCGCCCAGGAGGAAGACGCCGGTGAGCCATCGCACCTCGCGGGCCGGGATCGGGCGCTGTCGCGCGGCCCACAGCCACGCCAGCCCGTACCCCGCGAAGGCGGCGCCCATGAAGCGGCCCCAGCTGTCGACGGTCGGCCCCGCGGAGTCGGCGCCGGGGATCGCCGCGTTGCCGAGCAGTACGTGAAAGAGGCCGATCGCCACGCATGACCAGCCCATCAGCCGGGTGAGCGCGCGCAGAGTCCTTGCCATGTTCCCTCCGAGCCGTGCGGGTGGAGCCTGGTAGACAGATGTCCACCAGAGGATGCGTCGCTAGTAGACACATGTCAACTAAGCTGGCTTCCATGCCTCCGCGCCAACGACTCAGCCCCGCCGGCCGCCGCGCCCAGCTCCTCGCCGTCGGGGCGCGGCTCTTCGCCGCCCGCCCGTACGACGACGTCCTGATGGAGGAGGTCGCGGAAGAGGCCGGAGTCTCCCGCGCTCTGCTCTACCGTCACTTCCCCAGCAAGCACGCCCTCTTCGCCGCCGTGTACGAGCAGGCCGCGGACCAACTGCTCGCCGACACCCGCTTCGACCCGGCCGACTCCCTCGCGGAGCAGCTCGTCCAGGGCATGGACGTCCACCTCGACTACTTCGTGGCGAACCGCAACGCCGTCCTCGCCGCGAACCGGGTCCTCGCGGGCGACCCCGTGATCCAGACGATCATGACGAACGAACTGGACGCCCTCCGCACCCGCCTGCTGGCCGTCCCCTCACTCGCGGACGAGCGCACCCGCGAGGCCGTGTCCGGCGTCCTCAAGAGCTGGCTGGTCTTCGTCCAGGTCCTGTGCGTCGACTGGCTCACCCACGAGACCTGCACCCGCTCGGAACTGCGCGACGTCTGCGTCGGCGCGGTCCTCGGCGCCCTGCGCCCCCTGCTCGCCGAGGACCCCGCCCCCGACTGGCCGCCCCCGCGCCCCGGCACGGCCGGGTAGGAACGCCGCTCCTACCCGACGACGTCCCGCGCCACGCGCAGCGGTGCCGCCGTGGCCGCGAGCACCTGGTCGACGGTGACGCCGGGGGCCGTCTCGACCAGGACGAAGCCGTCGGAGGCGATGTCGAGGACGGCGAGGTCGGTGATGACGCGCTGGACGACGGCCCGGCCGGTCAGGGGGAGGGTGCAGGTGTCGACGAGCTTGGGGGTGCCGTCCTTGGCGGTGTGCTCCATGAGGACGATGACCCGGCCGGCGCCGTGGACGAGGTCCATGGCGCCGCCCATGCCCTTGACCATCTTGCCGGGGATCATCCAGTTGGCGAGGTCGCCGGCGGAGGAGACCTGCATGGCGCCGAGGATCGCGGCGTCGATGTGCCCGCCGCGGATCATCCCGAAGGACAGCGCGGAGTCGAAGAACGAGGCTCCGGGCAGGGTGGTGACGGTCTCCTTGCCGGCGTTGATCAGGTCGGCGTCGAGTTCGTCCTCGGTGGGGTAGGGGCCGACGCCGAGGATGCCGTTCTCGGACTGGAGGACGACCTCGATGCCCGGCGGGAGGTGGTTGGGGATGAGGGTGGGGAGTCCGATGCCGAGGTTGACGTAGCTTCCGTCGGTCAGTTCCCGGGCGGCGCGGGCCGCCATCTGCTCGCGGGTGAGGGCCATCAGGCGTCGCCTTCCTGTCGGACGGTGCGGCGCTCGACGCGCCGTTCGGCGGCGGGGTCGCCGGGAGCGACCCGGACCACGCGCTGGACGAAGATGCCGGGGAGGTGGACCTCGTCGGGGTCCAGTTCGCCGGGTTCGACGAGGTGGTCGACCTCGGCGACGGTGACCCGTCCGGCCATGGCGGCCAGCGGGTTGAAGTTGCGGGCGGAGGAGCGGAAGACGAGGTTGCCGTGCCGGTCGCCGATGGTGGCGCGGACCAGCGCGTAGTCCGTCGTGATGCCGGCTTCGAGCAGGTGGGGGCGTCCGTCGAAGTCCCGGGTCTCCTTCGGCGGTGACGCGACCGCGACCGAGCCGTCGGCGGCGTACCTCCAGGGCAGCCCGCCCTCGCCGACCTGCGTTCCCGTGCCGGCGGGGGTGTAGAAGGCGGGGATGCCCGCGCCGCCGGCCCGCAGCCGCTCGGCCAGCGTGCCCTGGGGGACCAGCTCGACCTCCAGTTCGCCGCTCAGGTACTGGCGGGCGAACTCCTTGTTCTCGCCCACGTACGAGCTCGTCATCCGGGAGATCTGTCCGGCGGCGAGCAGCAGCCCGAGGCCCCAGTCGTCGACGCCGCAGTTGTTCGACACGACCCGCAGGCCCTCCGTGCCGCGCTGCCACAGCGCGTCGATGAGCGTCCCCGGGATCCCGCAGAGCCCGAATCCGCCCACGGCGAGCGAGGCCCCGTCGGGAATGTCGGCCACCGCCTCCGCCGCGCTCGCGACCGTCTTGTCCAGACCCATGGGGATCCCTTCCCTCAGGCACCCGGACGACCTCGCAGGTCGGAACCGGTGCCGATAGCAGCGACAGGCACGGAGCCTAGGCAGCGGGCGACCGGACCGACCATGGCGACCACCCACACACCACCCCCCTCCGGCATGGCGGAGACCACTGCCCCCGCGCGCCGCTCCGCCAGCGCGCCGCCGCGGCGCGGGGGTGGTGGCGGCGCCCACCGCACGCCTCCGGACGATGGGCCGCGCAGCCATGTCGGGCGGCCCGACGGCGGCATAGCCTCCCGCGAGTCGCTGTCCCGCACTCCCGTCCGGAGGTACCCGCCGATGCGCCCTCGTCCCCCGTTCCGTTCCTCGCCACGCCCCCGGCGCCGAGGCGCGCGGGCGGCCCTCGCCCTGTCCGCGCTCACCGCCCTGACCACCTCCGCCGTCCCCGCGACGGCCGCCACCACGGGGTCCGCCGGTCACTGCGCGCGCCAGGCGCAGCTCCGCGTCCCCGGCGCCGAGCACCAGCAGTCGGCCTGCCTGGACGAGCTGACCACGGCAGGCACCGTCGCCTCGGGCCACACCGACCCGGCCGACTGGGCGGGGCTGACCCCGAAGGACCTGGCGGTCCCCAGCGGGGTGCCCGGGATCCAGGTCGACGGCTACTTCCCCGACACCTCCACCACCAACACCAACCACGGCTGGCAGCACGACGCCCAGTTCGTCATCCGCCTGCCCGACCGCTGGAACGGCGGCCTCGTCGTGGCCGGCACCCCCGGCAACCGCGAGCAGTACGCCAACGACCGGGCCATCGCGGACGCGGTGCTGGCCCGGGGGTACGCGTACGCCGCCACCGACAAGGGCAACACCGGCCTCGCCTTCCACCGCGACGGCAAGGCCCCCGGCGACGCGATCGCCGAGTGGAACGACCGCGTCACCCAGCTGACCCGGGCCGCCCGGGCCGTGGTGGCCCAGCGCTACCACCGTCCCCCGGCCCGCACCCTGGCCACCGGCATGTCCAACGGCGGCTACCTGGTGCGCTGGCAGCTGGAGAACCACCCCGAGCTGTACGACGGCGGCGTCGACTGGGAGGGCACCCTCTGGCGGACCGACGGCCCCAACCTGCTCGACTTCCTGCCGAAGGCGATGCGCGCCTACCCCGTGTACGCCGCGGGCGGCGAGGGCGCCGAGGCGGCCCGGGAACAGCTGCACGCCGCCGGCTTCCCCGCCGGGTCGGAGTTCCTGTGGCCCTACCACCACAAGGTCTACTGGGACCTGACCCAGCGCCTCTACCGCGAGGAGCTGGACCCCGGCTTCGACGGCCCGACCGAGGCGGGCACCCCGTACTGCCTGCCGGGCACCCCCGCCTGCGACGCCGACTACGACTACGCGACCCGCCCCGAAGAGGTCCGGAAGGCCGTGGCGAAGATCGCGCTGACCGGCCGGATCGGCAAGCCCCTGATCACCCTGCACGGCACCCTGGACACCCTGCTGCCGATCGGCGAGGACTCCGACGTCTACGCCCGCATGGTGCGCGAGGCGGGCCGCGGCGCGCTGCACCGCTACTACCGCGTCGAGGGCGGCACCCACACCGACTCCCTCGTCGACGCCTTCCCGGACAGGCTCCGGCCGCTCTCGCCGTGCTACCGGACGGCCTTCACGGCCCTGGAGGGCTGGCTCACGAAGGGCCACCGGCCGCCCGCCTCGGGCACCGTCGCGCAGCCCGCGGGCCAGGACCCCGTGACCCTGGCGAACGTGTGCGCACTCGACACCACGAAGGCCGCCGGCACGCCGTCCTGAACCCCCGGGCCCTCCCGCCGGGCCGTCCTATGGTGTCCGACACCATGGAACGTCCCGGCACTATGGCGGACACGTCCATGGGCCGAGCGGAAGGCCCTCCCTACTGTTTCGGCCCATGACGCACACATTTCCCGCCCCGGACCGGCTGCTGTCACCCGCCACCGCGATCGACCTGAGCGGGCGCACCGCACTGGTGACGGGCGGCGGCAGCGGCATCGGCAGGGCCTGCGTCCTCGCCCTGGCGCGGGCGGGGGCCTTCGTCCACGTGGTGGACCGGGACGCCGACGCGGCGAAGGCGGTCGCCGAGACCGCCGGCGGCCAGGCGCAGGTGGCCGACCTCGCCGATCCGGGCGCGATCGACCTGCTGCCCGCCGGGGCCGACATCCTCGTCAACAACGCCGGCCTCCAGCACGTCGCCCCGCTCACGGAGTTCCCGCCGGACCGGTTCGAGCTGATCCAGAAGGTGATGGTCACCGCCCCGTTCCTGCTGATGCGCAGGACCCTGCCGCACATGTACGCCCGCGGCTGGGGCCGGATCGTGAACGTCTCCAGCGTCCACGGGCTGCGGGCCAGCGCCTACAAGTCCGCCTACGTCGCCGCCAAGCACGCCCTGGAGGGCCTGAGCAAGGTCGCCGCGATCGAAGGCGCCCCGCACGGGGTGACCAGCAACTGCGTGAACCCCGGCTACGTCCGCACCCCGCTGGTCGAGGGCCAGGTCCGCGACCAGGCCGCCGCCCACGGCATCAGCGAGGGCGACGTGCTGACGAACGTGATGCTGGCCCGCTCGCCCGTCAAGCGCCTCCTGGAGGCCGACGAGGTCGCCGCCGCCGTCCTGTGGCTGTGCGGCCCCCACTCCGGCTACCTCACCGGAACGTCCCTGCCGCTCGACGGCGGCTGGACCGCCGGCTGACCCCCGTCCCCCCGCTCCCTTCACCCCCGTCCCCTCCGTACGTGAAAACCGGTGACCCCATGTCTGACACCACCACCCAGCCGAGAGGCCGCATCGGCCGCATCGTCGCCGCGAGCCTGATCGGCACCACCATCGAGTGGTACGACTTCTTCCTCTACGGCTCGGCCGCCGCGCTGGTCTTCAACACCCTGTTCTTCCCCAGCGCCGACCCGCTCGTCGGCACGCTGATCGCCTTCGTCACGTACGCCATCGGCTTCGCCGCCCGCCCGCTCGGCGGCATCGTCTTCGGCCACTTCGGCGACAAGATCGGCCGCAAGAAGCTGCTGGTCCTCAGCCTCCTGATGATGGGCGGCGCCACCTTCGCGATGGGCCTGCTGCCCACCTACGAGTCCATCGGCGTGTGGGCGCCGATCCTCCTCACGGTGCTGCGCCTGGTCCAGGGCTTCGCCCTCGGCGGCGAGTGGGGCGGGGCCGTCCTGATCGTCTCCGAGCACGGCGGCGACAAGCACCGCGGCTTCTGGGCCTCCTGGCCCCAGGCCGGCGCCCCCGGCGGCAACCTGCTCGCCACCGGTGTCCTCTCGCTGCTGGCCGCCGTCCAGTCGGACGCCGCCTTCCAGTCCTGGGGCTGGCGCATCCCGTTCCTGCTCTCCGGGCTGCTCGTCATGATCGGCCTGTGGATCCGCGTCTCGGTCTCCGAGTCCCCGGTGTTCCTGGAGGCGCAGGCCAAGGCGGAGGCCGCCGCGGCGGCGGGCGTCAAGGAGGAGGCCCCGGTCGTCGAGGTGTTCAAGCGCAGCTGGCGCGAGGTGCTGTCCGCGATCGGCACCCGCTTCGGCGAGAACATCTCGTACTACATCCTCACCTCCTTCCTCCTCGTCTACGTCACCGTGCACCTGGAACTGCCCAAGAGCACCGCGCTCAACGCCGTCCTGATCGGCTCGGCCGTCCACTTCGTCACCATCCCGCTGTGGGGCGCGCTCTCCGACCGGATCGGCCGGCGCCCGGTCACCCTGATCGGCTCGGCGGGCATGGCCGTGTGGGCGTTCGTCTTCTTCGGAATGGTCGACTCGAAGTCCTTCGTGGTCATCACCCTGGCCGTCACGGCCGGTCTGCTGTTGCACGGCGCGATGTACGGCCCGCAGGCCGCCTTCATCTCCGAGATGTTCGACACCAAGGTCCGCTACTCCGGTGCCTCCATGGGCTCCCAGCTGGCCTCGATCCTCGCCGGTGCCCTCGCCCCGATCATCGCCGTCGAGCTCCTCAAGGACTACGGGTCCTCCACGCCGATCTCGATCTACCTCTGCGCGGCCGCCGTCATCACCACCATCACGGTCGCCGTCACCCGCGAGACCCTCGGCCGCGACCTCACCCGCAACAAGCAGGACGAGGACCTCGCGCCGGTCCCGGTGGCCGCCGGCGGCGACCGGGGATAGCGGCGGGGCACCCGACCACCGTACGGAGCCGCTTCCGGCCGCCGTCATCACCCGCTGATGACGGCGGCCGGACACGTCGTCCCGCACCCACCGCACGGCCCGTTCCCCGCACCACCCGCACCACCCGCCCCGGCCGCCAGGAGGCCCCATGACCGCCGGCCGTCCCGCCGAATCCCGCAGACCGACCCCCACCGAGGCCGCCGCGCGCCGCGTGCTGGACCTCCTGGCCGCCGGAGCGCCCGGCGAGGAACTCGCCGCGCAGCCCGCCCGTGCCCGGGCCGCCGGGGCCGCCCCCGGCGAGGTCGCCTGGATCGAGGAGACGACCGAGGCCGCGCTGGCGGTGCGGCGGGTCCTCGACCAGTACCGGCGCCGGGAGGCGGAGCTCGTCGCCCTGTACGACACGGCCGGCGACCTCGCCGGACTGCGGGACCTCGACGCCGTGCTGCGCGCCATCGTCCGCCGGGCCCGTACGCTCCTCGGCTCGGACGTCGCCTACCTCACCCTCAACGACCCCGTCGCCCGCGACACGTTCATGCGGGTCACCGAGGGCTCCGTGTCGGCGGCCTTCCAGCAGCTGCGGCTCGGCATGGGGGAGGGGCTGGGCGGCCTGGTCGCGCAGACCGCCCGCCCGTACGCGAGTGCGGACTACCGCACCGACCGCCGCTACCGCCACACCGGCACCATCGACGACGGCGTCGCCGAGGAAGGGCTGCGCGGCATCCTCGGCGTCCCGCTCCGGCTCGGCGAGGAGATCATCGGCGTGCTGTTCGCGGCCGACCGCACCCCGCGCGAGTTCACCCCCGACGCCATCGCCCTCCTCGCCTCGCTCGCCGACCACGCCGCCGTCGCCATCGACAGCGCCCGCCGGCTCGACGAGACCCGCACCGCACTCGCCCGGCTCGAAGCCGCCAACGCGACCGCCCGCGCCCACAGCGAGGCCCTCCACCTCGCCTCCGACGCCCACGACCGGCTCTCCAAACTGGTGCTGCGCGGCGCGGGCACCGACGAGGTCGCCGCCGAGATCGCGGCGCTGCTCGGCGGCGGAGTCGCCGTCCACGACACTGACGGCAGCGAACTCGCCCGCGTCGGCACCGCACCGGTGACCCCCTCCCCGGGCGGCCTGGCGGCCTCGCGCACGGAGGGCCGCGCGGTGCGCGCCGACGGCGTCTGGACCTGCGCCGTCCTCGCCGGGGCCGAACCCCTCGGCAGCATCGTGCTGACCGGCCGGGGCGACCTGTCCGAGGCGGACCGCCGCCTGTTCGAACGCTCGGCGCTCGTCACGGCGATGCTGCTGCTGATCCGCCGCTCGGTCGCCGAGACCGAGGACCGGGTCCGCGGCGAACTCCTCGACGACCTCCTCGCGGACCCCGCCGCCTCGGCCCACCGGGACCCGGGCAGCCTGACCCTGCGCGCCCGGCGCCTCGGCGTCGACCTCGCCCGCCCCCACGCCGTCGCCGTCGTCGACTGCGAGCCCGCCCTCCGCTCCCGGCTCGCCGCGGAGGCCACCCGCGTGGTGCGCGGCCTCGGCGGCCTCGCGGGCACCCGACAGGGCCGCACCGTCCTGCTCGTGCCGTGCGACCGGGCCCGTACCCTCGCCCAGGACCTCGCCGCCGGCCTCGCCCGGGGCCTCGGCGCACCGGTCACCGTGGGCACGGCCGGCCCCGCCACCGCCCCCGACCGGCACGCCGCCCTCCACGCAGAGGCCCTGCGGTGCCTGACGGCCCTGCACGCCCTCGGCCGCACCGGGGAGGGCGCCGACGTCGCCGCCCTCGGCTTCATCGGCGTGCTGCTCGGCGACCGCGCGGACATCGCCGCCCACGTGGACCGCGTCCTCGGCCCCGTCCTCGCCTACGACGCCGAGCGCGGCACCGAACTCGTCCGCACCCTCCACGCGTACTACGACCAGGGAGCGAGCCTCGCCCGCGCCAAGGACGCCCTCCACGTCCACGTGAACACGGTCGTCCAGCGCCTCGACCGCGTCGCCCAACTCCTCGGCCCCGACTGGAACACCCCCGACAGCGCCCTGGAACTCCACCTGGCCCTCCGCCTCCACCAGCTGTCCCGCACGGCTCCCGGGACGCCCGCCCCGGCACCGGGAGCGACCGGCCGGACGGCCTGATCCTTTCGCTTCTATGGCAAGGCGCGACACAACCCCGCCCGTGGAAGTGGTGGGACGACATGTGGGCCGCGACACCGGTCGTTCATCAGGATGTCGCCATCTCTCACCCCTTCTGGAGATGCGAATGAAGATCAGGAAGTTCCTCGTCGCCGCCCTCGCGGCCGTCGGCATCGCCGCCACGACGGTCGGCGGCGCGACGGCCGCCGTCCCGGCGCCGACCACGGGTTCGCTGCAGCGGTACGACATCAGCTCGACCTATGTGAGCGGGCTGTCGTCCGGCGGGTTCATGGCCAACCAGATGCACGTCGCCCACTCCGACGTCTTCGACGGCGCCGGCATCTTCTCGGCGGGCCCCTACGACTGCGCGCAGAACAACCTCAACACGGCCCTGTACGGGTGCATGGACACCTTCATGGCCCGCAAGACCCCCGCCCAGCTGGAGCAGTTGACCCGGGACCGGGCCGCCGCCGGGAAGCTCGACCCGGTCGCGAACCTGTCGGGCGACAAGGTCTGGCTGTTCCACGGCACCAACGACAGCACGGTCAAGGCGCCCGTGAACGACGACCTCGCCACCTACTACCGCGACCTCGGCTCGAACGTCGTCTACAACAACACGTCCGCCTCCGGCCACGCCTGGGTGAGCCCGATCGGCCCCAACTCCTGCACCTCCACCAGCTCGCCGTACGTCAACAACTGCGGCGGCGACCCGGTGAAGGACATGCTGACCCACCTGCTCGGCAGCGTGAACCCCGCGAGCTCCTCCGCCCTCACCGGCAAGCTGGTCCAGTTCGACCAGAGCACCTACACGCCGGGTGGCAGCCCGAGCGCCATCAGCATGGGCAACGAGGGCTTCGCCTACGTCCCCCGGTCCTGCCAGAGCGGCGCCTCCTGCAAGCTGATGGTCACCCTCCACGGCTGCTACCAGTACTTCGGCCTCGTCGGCAACGCCCTCATGGACAAGGCGTACCTCAACGAGTACGCCGACACGAACAACCTGATCGTGCTCTACCCGCAGGCCACCACCATGACCGGCAACCCGCGCGGCTGCTGGGACTGGTGGGGATACAAGTCGGCCGACTACGCCCAGAAGAGCGGCCCGCAGATGACGGCCGTGATGAACATGGCCAAGGCGCTCGGCGCCGGCGGGACCACCACGACCCCGACCCCGACGCTCCCCGCCCCGGCCGGACTCACCGTCACCGGCACGACCGACACCACCGCCTCCCTGTCCTGGACGCCGGTGCCCGGCGCGGTCTCCTACGACGTCTACCGCAACGGCACCAAGGTCAACGGCGCACCGGTCACGACCACCGCCCACACGGACTCCGGACTCGCCGCCGGCACGACCTACGGCTACGCGGTGGCCGCCGTCGACGCCTCCGGCACCACGGGCACCCGAAGCGCCGCCGTCGACGCCACCACCACCGGAGCCGCGGCCGTCTGCGTGACCGCCAGCAACTACGCCCACACCACGGCCGGTCGCGCCCACCAGTCAGGCGGCTACACCTACGCCAACGGCTCCGACCAGAACCTCGGCCTGTGGAACGTCCTGGCGACCAGCACGATCAAGCAGACCTCCCCCGGCTACTGGGTCACCTGCTGACCCGGCCGGCCCCCGCGCATCCGCCGCCGGTCACCGCCGCGACCCGGTCGCCGTCGCTTCGGCGTCCACCGAAGTGTTCCGCGCCTAGCGTTCCTCGCATGACGACGACCGACACCCATCGGGTGATCCGCCCGAGCATCCTCTACTTCGGCACACCGGTGGCCCTGCTCACCACCGAGAACGCTTCCGGGACGTTCAACCTCGCCCCCGTCTCCTCCGCCTGGGCCCTGGGACAGCGCGTCGTCCTGGGCCTCGGCAGCGAGGGCCGGACGGTGCGGAACCTGGCGGAGCGGCCCGAGCTGGTGATCAGCCTCCCCTCACCCGAACTCTGGGAGCGGGTCGAGCGCCTGGCGCCGCTCACCGGCGCCGACCCGGTGCCGGAGGCCAAGCGGGCCGCGTACCGGTACGAGCCCGACAAGTTCTCCGCCGCCGGACTGACCCCACGCCCCTCCCACCTCGTGCGGCCTCCGAGGGTCGCCGAGGCCCCCCTCCAACTGGAGGCCAGAGCCGTCGCGTCGACCCCGGGAGGAGGGGGGAGCTTCTACTCCGTCGAGTGCGAGGTGCTCCGCGTCCACGCGGACGAGCGCATCGTGGTCCCCGGCACGCAGCACGTCGACCCGGGCGCGTGGAGCCCGCTCATCTACAACTTCCGGCACTACCACGGGCTCACGCCCGAACTCGGACACGGCTTCCGCTCCGAGACCCCCAGGACCACCGCACGCACCGGCTGACCGCGGCCCGGTCCGTCACGCGGGGGCGGTCCCGCTCAGGCAGTCGTCGAGGAGGACGTGCATGCGGGCGACGGGGAGCGACGGGTTGGCCGCGGCACCCTCCGCGGTGTCCGGGTCCGCGAGGAGGACCTCCAGGACCCCCGGCGACAGAGCCGGGTTGGCGGCGGCCGCCCGGCGCACCGCCGGGTCGGCGTCCGTCACCGGGGGGTCGGACAGGGCGGGATCGCCCGCGGCCACGGCCCGCACCCGGGGATCCGGGTGGCCGACGAGGTGGGCCGTGCCGGTGCGGGGGAACGCGGGCAGGGTCAGCAGGTGCGGGCGGTGGACGGGGTGGGCGACGAACACGTCCAGGAGGAGGCGCGGCGGCGCCAGGGGGTGGTGGCAGGCCAGCCGGATCCGCACCTCCTCGTCCTCGTCCTCCGCGAGGGGCGCGGCGAGTGCGGCGGGCAGGCCGGGCCAGCTCGCCGCGACCCGCCGGAGCACCGGTTCCCCGGACACCGCGCAGGCGGCGAACCAGTCGGCGGGCGGCTGCGGGACGAACTCGGTGATCGGACAGACGCAGTCCCGGCCGTGGCCGACGATCCTGCCGATCACGTCGTGCTCGGCCCAGGTCCGGGAGAAGGGCTGGACGCGTGCGAGCTCCCGCACCCCCTGGTGCGGGTCCTCCCGCAACTCCGCGACCAGCTCCGGCGCCAGGTCGGGCCGGGTGGCGACCAGGGCGCGGAACCTCGCCTCGGGATGGCGGGCGAGCCGCGCCAACGCGTGGTCCGGGGCGTGACGGTTCCCGGCCAGGGCCGTCAGCCGCAGGTCGTCCCCGAAGCACCGCTCGACCATCGCCGGCGTCAGCGCGCACCCGCCGAACACGAAGCCCCACCCACGCGCTTCGTAGTCCGGGAATCTGGCCTCCACTTCTTCCGGGTCCAGCACCCAGCGGTGGTCCCGCGCCGACCGGCGGACGGCCGGATCCGGATCGTCGAGCAGCTTCGCCCGCTGCTCCGGGGCGAGCGATCCCCAGCTCCAGGTGGCCCGAATCCGCAGCTCGGGGTGGTCGCGCCCGGCCAGGGAATGGCGGAACGACAGCGAGACCTGGCCGGATCCGTCGAGCCCCCCGACGATCTCGCTCGCGGTGACCCTGCCGTCCTCGCCCCCGTCCTCGGCGGTCAGCAGGGTCACGAGGACCTCGTCCGGGAGCGGCCGGACCCGTCGGGGAGCCCGAGGGCGCGGGCCGTCGGCGAGCCACGCGCGGACGAGCCCCGACGGGTCCTTCGCCAACGGGACGATCGCCCGGGGGTCGACGTGGTGGTTGCGGGCGAGGGCGCCGCGGATGGCGCGGTCCGGATGGCGCAGGGCCGCGTCGAGCGCGGCGCCGGGCAGGTCGCGCTCCTGGCACATGGCCGTACCGGTCTCACCGGCCGCCGGGTCCATCAGGCGTATCAGGACGTCGGAGGGCGCCGCCGGATTGAAGGCGACGCCACGCAGCCACAGCGGGCGGAGAGTTGCGGACATCGCGCCATCCTGCCACCTCGGGGGAGGGGGTCTCAGCAGGTCATCCGTCGACCGCTCCGGGACGGAGGGCCGCCCTCATCGCGTCGAACCGGGCCGCCGTCGCCGGCGTCCACTCGCTCGGCCGCGCGGCGCGCCGGAGGGCCGTCTCCACGGCGTCGAGCTCGGCGGAGGACAGCGTGCCGGCCCGCTCGGTCAGGTCGTCGCGGGTCACGGTGGTCGTCCAGGTGCACGGGGTGAAGCCCGGGTGGGGGAAGGCCCATCGCAGCACGCCGTCGAAGGGGAGTCCTTCCGAGGGGCCCACGGGCACCTCGACGCCGAGGTCGCCCAGGTCGACTCCCGCCGGGGCGACGACCTGCATGGCCCGGAAGCCGGACGGCTCCTCGTCCGAGAGCAGGACGACCGGCCGCCGCTCGTCGAACACGGCCCACCAGATCTCACCGCGGCGCATGGGTCCTCCTGGCAGGGGGCTGTGGGCGAACGTCGGCCGGAAGGCGACAGCGTAGCCCCGCGGGCGGCGGCCGATCCGGGATCGGCCGCCGCCGGTGTCCGTCAGGAGAAGACGACCGACCGGACGAGGAGGCGGTCCGAGGCGCCTCCGCCCGGGCGCAGGCTGTAGAAGGCGTCTCCCTGGCAGCCTGCCTCCAGGAAGACGACGGCCGTCGCGTCCGTGCGGTTCTTCGGGGCGTAGCCGGGGGTTCCCGGCTCGGAGCCCGGTCCCTGGAGGTCGATGCAGGTGCCGCTCTCGGGGTTGTTGAGGAAGCCGACCGCCTCGTACCCGTCGGACGTCCGGTACGTGTAGCGGAACTGGCCGTCGGCGGCGGACGCCGATCCGGGGGCGGTGATGAGAAGGAGGGCGGCGCCGGTGGCGGCGGCGAGGGCGGAGCGAAGACGCATGGGGGGTTCCTTGTTCGCACGGATGGGCGGTACGTGCGAGCGCTGCCCCTCGTGACGGCGGGGTAGTCCCGCTGTCACCCGCACGGCCGCTGCGGAATCGATTTGCCCGCCCTCGAACGGCGGGAACGGCTCGGGCCCGCCCGTGGGACGCGGGCGGGCCCGAACCGTTCCGTCGGGTCAGGCGGTGGCCTCCGTCGGACGGGGCGCGAAGGCCGCGTGCAGGTGGCGGGTGTGGTCCGGGGCGCGGACCGGCCCGGTGAGGGTGACGGCGGCGGTGAGGCGGGGGTCGGTGCTGGAGGCGGACAGCCTGAGCTCCAGGGCGCCTGGCTCGACGCGGCGGGTGCCGTCGCGGCCGGTGAAGGAGGCGAGGTCGGCCGGGACCGTGACCTGGAGGCGGCTGCTCTCGCCGGGGGCGAGCTCCAGCCGGTGGTAGCCGATCAGGCGCTGGACGGGCTGGACCACGGAGGCCACCGGGTCGTGGAGGTAGAGCTGGACGAGTTCCGTGCCGGGGCGCTCCCCGGTGTTGCGGACCGTGAGGGCCAGGGTGAACGCCCCGTCCGTGGGCGCGGTGTCGTTGTCGACGGCCAGGTCCGTCCACGCGAACGTGGTGTAGGTCAGCCCGTGGCCGAAGCCGAAGGCCGGCGTCGGGTCGATGCTGGACACCTCGCTCGACTGGCCCAGGCGGGCCGCCAGGTAGGTGGACGGCTGGGCGCCGCGGTGCCGCGGCACGCTGACCGGCAGCCGGCCGCTGGGGTTCGTCCGCCCGCTGAGGACGGACGCGACGGCGGCGGTGCCGGCCTCGCCGGGGAAGAACGCCTGGAGGATCGCGGCGCTCTCGGCGGTGGCCCGGCCGAGCGCGTACGGGCGTCCCGACAGGAGCGTGGTCACGACGGGTGTGCCGGTGTCGAGCAGGGCGTCGAGGAGCGTCTGCTGGACGCCGGGGAGAGCCAGGGACTCGGCGTCGCAGCCCTCGCCGCTGGTGCCCCGGCCGAAGAGGCCGGCGCGGTCGCCGAGCGCGGCGATCACGAGGTCGGCGCCGCGGGCGAGGGCGACGGCCTCGGCGATGCCCGAGGTGTCGGGGTCGTCCACGCCGCAGCCGGGAGCCGTGACGAGGTCGGCGGCCGGGAAGGCGGTCAGGAGGGCGTCGCGGAGGGTCGGCAGGTCGATGCCGAGGGGGACGTCCGGGTGCTGTCCGCCGACGTGGACGGGGAAGGAGTAGCAGCCGAGGACGGCCGTCGGGTTGTCGGCGTTGGGCCCGATCAGCGCGATCCGGCGGGGTGCGGCCGGGTCGAGCGGGAGGGTGCCGTCGTTGCGCAGGAGGACGACCGCCTGCTCGGCGACGCGCGCGGCCAGGGCGCGGTTGGCGGCCGCGTCGAGGTCGATCGTGCCGCGGAGCGTCTCGGGATCGGCGGTGGTGTCGGCGCCTTCGAGGGCGGCGGGGACGGGGGACCAGTCGGGGTCGAGGAGGCCGAGCTCCAGCTTCTGGGTGAGGACCCTGCGTACCGCGCGGTCCACCAGGTCCTGGGGCACCTCGCCCTTCCGGACGGCGTCGAGGAGCGGGGCGCCGAAGGTCTTCACGGTGGGCAGCTCGACGTCCACGCCGGCGGCGAGCGCGGCCGCGGCGGCCTCGCCGAAGGTGCCGGCCACGCCGTGCAGGGTCTTGAGGAAGGCGATGCCGAAGTAGTCGGCGACGACGGTGCCGGTGAAGCCCCAGGTGTCGCGGAGCAGCCCGGTGAGCAGCTCCGCGTCGGCGGCGGAGGGGATGCCGTCGGTGTCGGTGTAGGCGTGCATCACCGACCGGACGCCGCTCTCGCGGACCGCCATCTCGAACGGCGGGAGGATCACGTCGGCGAGCTCGCGGCGGCCCATGCCGACCGGTGCCAGGTTGCGGCCGGCCCGGGAGGCCGAGTAGCCGGCGAAGTGCTTGAGGGTGGCGACGACGCCCGCGGACTCCAGCCCCTGGACGTAGGCGGTGGCGAGGGTCCCGACGAGGTAGGGGTCCTCGCCGATGGTCTCCTCGACGCGGCCCCAGCGGGCGTCGCGCACGACGTCGAGGACCGGGGCGAGGCCCTGGTGCACGCCCACGGCGCGCATGTCCCGGCCGATGGCCGCCGCCATCTCGCGTATCAGCGCGGGGTGGAAGGTCGCTCCCCAGGAGAGGGGGACGGGGTAGGCGGTGGCGCCCCAGGCGGCGAAGCCGGCCAGGCACTCCTCGTGGGCCACGGCGGGGATGCCGAAGCGGTTGGCGGCGGCGATCCGCCGCTGGGTCCGCAGGAGGGACAGGGCGCCGACGGCGGGGTCCACGGGGACGGTGCCGAAGGGGCGGGTGAGCTGCCCGAGGCCGTCGGGGAGGAGCGCGTCGAGGTCGACCGTCTCCTCCATGTCGTGCTGGTGCGGGGCGACTTCGGCGCCCTCGTCGGACGCGCCGACCCAGACGCCGAAGAGCTGGGCGATCTTCTCCCGGAGCGTCATCTCCCCGAGCAGGGCGTCGACGCGCGCCTCGGTGCCGAGCCGGGGGTCGTTCCAGGCGGGGAGCGGGGACTGGGGCTCTGGTGCCACGGTGGCGGTCACTTTCCTCCGACCCCCATCAGACCCTGCACCAGGGCACGACGGGCGAACAGATAGACGAGCAGGATGGGGAGCATGGACAGGACGACGGCCGCCAGGAGGCCCGGGATGTCGACGCCGTGCTCGGTCTGGAAGTCGTACAGGCCCATGGTGATGACCTTGTTCTCCGAGGACTGGGTGAGCACGAGCGGGAAGAGGAAGCCGTTCCACGCCTGGAGCGAGGAGAAGACGACGATCGTCGACAGGCCGCTCTTCGACAGGGGCAGCACCAGGTCGCGGAAGATCCTCCGGGGGGAGGCGCCGTCGACGGTCATCGCCTCGTACAGCTCGGGGGTGATGTCCCGCATCACGCCGGAGAGGATGAGGGTGCAGACGGGCATGGCGAAGGCGGCCGTCGGCAGGATGACGCCGAGCAGGTTGTCGTACAGGCCGGCCTCGTTGATGAGGTAGAACATCGGCACGATCACGGCCTGGGACGGGATGGCCAGGCCGAGGAGGAAGAGCCGGAAGACCCTCCCGGTGGCCTTGCCGTCGCCGCGGACGATGGCGTACGCGAGCGGTGGGACGAGGACCAGGACGATGGCCACCACGGCGACGGTGACGACGACGGTGTTGAGGAAGTACTGGGCGAAGCCGTTGTCGAGGTCGTTGACGTAGTTGTCGAGCGTGAGGTTCCCCGGCAGTCCGAGCGGCCCGTTGGCGGCGTAGTCCGCCCTGCTCTGGAACGTGGCGACCAGCATCACGTACAGCGGCAGGCCGACGACGAACAGCCAGACGACCGAGCCGAATCCGGCGAGGTAGTGGGGGCGCTTCCGCATCAGACGCCTTCCATGGTGCTGCGCATCTTGTCGTAGCCGCTCAGCCGGACCATGACGAGGGAGACGAGGGTGGCGACGAGGACGAGGAGGAGCGCGATCGCGGAGGCCGCTCCGAAGTCGAAGCTCTTGAACGCCTTCTGGTACATGTAGTAGGCGCTGTTCGTGGTGTCGGTGCCCGGACCGCCCTGGGTGAGGATCAGCACGGTGTCGAAGGTCGTGAGTCCGCCGACCACCATCAGGATCGTCGACGTGATGACGGTGTTCCGCAGCTGCGGCAGGGTGATGTGGAAGAACTGGCGGTACCGGCCCGCGCCGTCGATCTGCGCGGCCTGGTAGAGGACCTGGGGGATCGCCCGCGCGGCGCCCTGGTAGAGCAGGGTGTGCAGCGGGGTGAACTGCCACGTGCTGACGAAGACCAGGACGCCGAGGGCGCCGGCCTGTACGCCGAAGAGGTTGCCGTCGCCGAACAGCCACGTCGCCTGTGAGGGGACGCCGAAGTTGGGGTCGAGCACGGCCCGCCACAGGACGGACACGGCGGTGATGGAGAGCAGCAGCGGGACGAAGTAGATCGCGGAGAGGACGGCCCGGTTGCGCTGGTGGCCGGCGGCCCAGACGCCGAGCAGGATGCTGAGGGGGGTTTGCACGAGGACGCCGAGGACGGTGAGGAGCAGGCTCAGCCAGAGGCTCTTGACCATCACGGGGTCGTCGAGGAGCTTGCTCCAGTTCTCCAGGCCGGCGAACTCGGGGGAGCCGAGGCCGTTCCAGCGGGTGAAGGAGAGCACGAGGACCAGGGCGAGCGGGACGATGGCGAACAGGCCGAAGAAGAGGGCGGCGGGCGCCGCCCAGGCGAAGCCCGGGCGGCCCACTCCGGTGCCGGTGCGGCTCGGCCGCCTCCGTGTCCCGGGCTTCTCGACGCTGTCCACGGCGGGGGCTGTGGCAGTGGTCATGTCAGACGTTCCGGTGGTCAGGCCGCGGGCAGGCTCTGCATGGCGGCGATGAAGGCGTCGGTGTCCATCTGTCCGTTGAAGAACTGCTGGACGGCCTGGTGGATCGTGGTCGTGGCGGCCGGCGGGAACGCCTGGTCCCAGGAGAGCTGGAAGGCGGGGGCCTTCTTCACCAGGTCGTACTGGAAGGTGGAGTAGGCGGGGTTCGCGGCGGTGTCGAGGAACTTCGGGGTGTTGGCGGTGGTCGGCAGGTTGCCGACGGCGAGCTGCGCCTTGACGAACTCGTCGGAGTACATGAGCTTCAGGAACTCGGCGACGGCCTCGGGGTGCTTGGTGGTCTTCACCACCGAGTAGAAGTTGTTGGTGTTGCCCGCGATGTTGGCCGGGTCGCCCTTGCCGCCCTCGACGGTCGGGAAGGCGCCGTAGCCCAGGTCGCTCTTCACGAAGTCCGGGTGGGCGTCCTGGAGGGTGGAGTACTCCCACGAGCCCATGAGCTCGAACGCGGCCTTGCCGGTGGCGAGGAGGGCGGGGGAGCCGCCGTCGGTGAACTTCACCGAGTCGTAGTTGCTGCCGAAGGCACCGGCGTCGATCAGCTCCTTGAGCTTGCCCAGCGCCTTCCTGCTGTCCTCGCTCGCCCACACCTCCTTGTCGCCGTCGACGGCCTTCTGGAAGAGCTCGGGACCGGCCACCCGGTCGTAGAGGTACTGGAACCACATCTGGGTCGGCCACTTGTCGCCGCCGCCCAGGGCGATCGGCGTGACGCCCTTGGCCTTGAGGGCCTTGACGGCGGTCAGCAGCTCGTCCCAGGTGCGCGGGGCGCTCACGCCCGCGTCCTTCAGCACCTTGTCGTTGCTGAACAGCAGCACGGGCTGGGTGCCGCGCATGGGGACGCCGTACGGCTTGCCGTCGACGACCGCGGTGTTGAAGACCGACGGCAGGAAGGCGGACTTGAGCTCCGGGTCCTTGGAGACGAAGTCGTCGAGCGGCATCAGGAGGCCGGCGTCGACGTAGGGCTTGATGCTGCCGCCGCCCCAGTTGAAGAACACGTCCGGGGCCTGCTTGCCGCTGATGATCGTCTGCAGCTTCGACTGGTAGTCGGCGCCGGGGATGGTGTCGAGGACCGCCTTGACCTTCGAGGTCTTGTTGAAGGTGTCGACGAGCTGCTTCTCCACCTTGTTCGTCGCGTCGCCGTACACCAGCACGTGGATCGTGCCGGAGCCGCCGGCCGCGTCTTCCGAGCCGCCGCAGGCGGTCAGGAACAGGGTCATGGCCAGCGACGCTCCACCGACGACCGCGGTTCTCAGCAGCTGGACGGGTCGCTTCATCGACTCTCACCTTTCGAAAGAGTTTCGGAAGTGTTTCCGAAACTTCATGCCCGGGACGGTAGGGTCGGGGTCGCGAACGGGTCAACCCTCCGGAGGCGATTTACCGAAGCGTGACCCCGGGGGAGACCCGGGGCCGTGCCTTATGCTGCTGCGATGCGAGAGGACGAGGACATGCGGCGGATCACGCTCGCGGAGGTCGCCCAGGAAGCCGGCGTGTCGCTTTCGACAGTTTCGAAAGTCCTCAACGGACGGCAGGACGTCTCACCGGTCACCCGCGGCAAGGTGGAGCGCCTCCTGGAGGCCCACTCCTACCGGCGGACCACCCGCGCGGCCGGCGAGGCGCCGCTCATCGAGCTCGTCTTCCACGAGCTCGACAGCGTCTGGTCGATGGAGCTGATCCGAGGGGTCGAGAACCTCGCCAAGGCGCACCAGGCGAGCGTGGTCCTGACCGAGAGCGGCACCCGCCACGCCCCGGCAGCCGACTGGATCGAGGGAGTCCTCCAACGCCGCCCCATCGGCGTGGTCCTGGTCTTCTCCGCCCTCCCCGACGCCGTCAAACGCCAGCTCGGCGCCCGGTCCATCCCCTTCGTCATCGTCGACCCGGCCGGCGACCCCGAACCGGACGTGCCGTCCGTCGGCTCGGCGAACTGGTCCGGCGGCGTCGCCGCGACCCGCCACCTCGTCGAACTCGGCCACCGCCGCATCGGCATCATCACCGGGCCCGAGGACATGCTCTGCTCCCTCGCCCGCCTCGACGGCTACCGCTCGGCCCTGAACATGGCCGGCATCACCCCCGACGCCACCCTCGTCCGCTACGGCGACTTCCACGTCGAAGGCGGCTACCGGCACGCCCTGGACCTCCTCGAATCGCCCGACCGCCCCACCGCGATCTTCGCGGGCAGCGACCTCCAGGCCCTCGGCGTCCTCGAAGCGGCCCGGGTCCGCGGCCTGCGCGTCCCCGAGGACCTCTCGGTCGTCGGATACGACGACGTGATGATCGCCCGCTGGTCGAGCCCGGCCCTCACCACCGTCCACCAGCCGCTGCGCGCGATGGGCGAGGAAGCCGTCCAGATGCTGCTCCGGCTGCGCGCCGGCGAACCCTCGGTGACCCGCCTCGAACTCGCGACGAGCCTCGTGGTCAGGAACAGCACGGCACCGCCGTCGGCCGGGTAGGGCGCCCGGCCCCGGCCCCGGCCCGCCCCCGCCCCCGGCCTTGGCCTCAGCCCCGGCCGGCGGTCGCCGGGGAGGCGCGTC
>NZ_BNBS01000045.1 GCF_014656075.1 Streptomyces hydrogenans | reverse complement strand
CGCCGATCGCACGCGCCGGACGACCCGGCCTGATCCGACGCCAATGGTCAGACAGGCCCTAGGCCCTCGCCGGGGTCCGGGCCGGGGCCAGTTCCAGGTGCCGGCCCCGGAAGCCCGCCCGCAGCCGGCGGTCGTGGCTGACGACCACCAGGGTGCCCCGGTAGGCCGCGAGCGCGGCCTCGATCTCCTCCACGAGGGCGGGCGCCAGGTGGTTGGTCGGCTCGTCGAGGAGCAGCAGGGCGGCCGGCGCGGTCACCAGCCGGGCCAGTTCCAGCTTGCGCCGCCGGCCCGTCGACAGAAGTCGGACCGGGGTCGTCAGATCCCGGGCCGTGAAGAGCCCGAGGGCGAGCAGTTCGTCCTCGCGGCCCTCTCCGAAGACCTCGCCCACCGTACGGGGGTCGTGGGGTGAGGTCGTGTCCTGGCGGAGCAGCCCGGCCCGGCCGGGCACGGTCACCGTGCCCGCGTCCGGGGCGAGTTCGCCCGCCAGGACCCGGAGGAGGGTGGTCTTTCCCGCGCCGTTGGGGCCGGTGACGAGCAGCCGCTCGCCGGGTGCGAGGTGGAGGGCGTCGAGCCGCAGCCGGCCGTCGACCCGTACGCCCGCCAGGTCGACGGACGTGCCATCGCCCTCGAACTCCCCCCGGAAGCGCAGGGGTTCGGGCGGTGGCGGCACCGGGTTCCCGGTGAGTCGCGCCACCCGCTCGCGGGCGGCGCGGATCCGGCTCATCGCCCCGTGCGCCCGGGACCGGGCCCGGAAGGCGCCGGCGCCGCTGAACGCGGCGGGGGCCTTGCGGGGGATGGCGGAGAAGCGGTCGACGGCGCTGTCCGCGAGGGCCCGGTGGCGGGCCAGCTCCTCCTTCCACTCCGTGTGCTCCCGCGCCCTGCGGGCCCGTTCGGCGGCCCGTCCGGCGAGGTGGCCCGCGTAGCCGTCGCCGTAGCGGCGCAGGGTGTGCCGGTCCTCGTCGACCTCCAGGACGGCGGTGGCGACCCGGTCGAGGAAGACGCGGTCGTGGGAGACGGCCACGACCGTGCCCCGGTGGGTGCGCAGCCGCTCCTCCAGCCAGCCGACGGCCTCGTCGTCGAGGTCGTTGGTCGGCTCGTCGAGCAGCAGCAGTTCCGGGTCGGCGGCGAGCACGCCGGCCAGTGCGAGCCGGGCCCGCTGCCCGCCGGAGAGGGTGGCCAGCGGCCGGTCCCGGTCGAGCGGCGCGGTCTCGCCGAGCCGGCGCAGCACGGTCGCCATCCGCCGCTCTGCCCCGGCGCCGCCGCGCGCCTCGAAGGCGGCGAGGAGTGCGGCGTACCGGTCGAGTCCGGCGGGGGTGAGGGCCGCCTCGGCCTTCCGGATCTCCCGCTCCAGCTCCCGGATCTCCGCGAGCGCGTGGTCGACGGCGTCGCCGACGGTCGCGGTCGGGGGGAGGTCGAGGGTCTGGGCGAGGTGGCCGAGGCCGCCGGGGGCGTGGACGTCCACGGTGCCGTTGTCGGCGGTTTCGAGGCCGGCGAGCAGCCGGAGGAGGGTGGACTTCCCGGAGCCGTTGTCGCCGACGACGCCGAGGCGCTCGCCGGGACGGACGGTGAGGGAGGCGCGGTCGAGGACGGTCCGGTGGTGCGCGTACCGGTCGTCGTAGCGCTTGGTGACCTCGGTGAGCCTGGCACGGAACAAGGGCGGACTCCTGTGGTGGGCGACACGGGACGAGTGACGAGACGGTTCGTCTCGTTCTCGATGTCTCGACCGTACGGCATGGCGGAGTCTCTGGCAAGACGAATCGTCTCGTCTCGCTTCGTTCGGCTCGGGAGCCGGATCAGGGGCGGGATCAGGAGCTGGCCATGCGCAGCACCAGCGCGGCCGCCGGGAGGACGGTGAGGACCAGGGCCGGCGCCAGCTCGTAGTCCTTCGCCCGCAGGTGGGTGACGACCGCGCCGACGAAGTAGAGGACCAGGCCGATCGCGGCGGCCGTGCCGAGCGCCGGGACCGCGAGTCCGGCGAGCAGGCCGAGCGCGCCCGCCGCCTTCGCCGTGCCCAGCCAGGGCAGCCAGGTGTCCGGCACCCCCAGCTTCGTCATGTTCCCGGCCACCGCCGGATTGCGGGTGAAGGTCATGGCGGCGGAGGCGGACAGGCCGAGGGCGAGCAGGACGGCGAGGACGGCGTAGCCGATGAACATGGGGGTGCTCCAACGATCTGGGGACGGAAACCGTTGAAGCGTAACAACGATTTCTCTCGCTCCACAATGTGCTTGTTGTTACGGTGGACGGCATGGCAGCCCTCCCGACCGACCGGCTCGGATTCCTCCTCTCCTTCCGCGGAGAGCTGACGAGCGCGCGCATCCGCTCCGCCCTCGGTGTCGCCGGGCTGCACCCGCGCAACGCGATGACGCTGATGCGGCTCGCGCCCGCGCCGATGAGCCAGCGCGAACTGGCCGCCGCGATGGAGGTCGACCCCAGCCAACTGGTCGCGATCCTCAACGAGCTGGAGGACGCCGGCCTCGCCGAGCGCCGCCGCGACCCGGCCGACCGGCGCCGCCACATCGTCGAGATCACCGAGGCCGGCGCGGCCGTCCTGGACCGCGTCGACCAGGCCGTCGGCGAGGCCGAGCGCGAACTCTTCGCCGACCTCACCGAGGCCGAACAGACCCTGCTGCGGGGGCTCCTGGACCGGGTCGTCGTCGACCCGGCCGCACACGAGTGCGGCGAGTAGAAAAAGATCCGGCCCCGGCCGATGACTTTTCCGCCCGGCCCCCGTCTACCCCTCTGAAAGCACCCCACGGAGGAGAGAACGATGGCCGAGTTCACCACCCGCACCCTGGAGACCGCCGGCGCCACCCTGCGCTACGACGTCCGCCCCGGCACCGGCACGGACCCGCGCCCGCTGCTCCTGGTCGGCTCCCCGATGGACGCGACCGGATTCACCACGCTCGCCTCCCACTTCACCGACCGCACCGTCGTCACCTACGACCCGCGCGGCGTCGGCCGCAGCGTGACCGCCGAGGGCGCCCCGGTCGAGATCCTTCCCGAGGAGCACGCCGACGACCTGGCCCGGCTGATCGAGGAGCTGGCCGCGGGCCCGGTGGACCTCTTCGCCAGCAGCGGCGGCGCCGTCAACTCCCTGGCGCTGGTCGCCCGTCACCCCGGCCTCGTGCACACCCTCGTCGCCCACGAGCCGCCCGCCGCCGGGCTCGTCCCCGACGGCGCCGAGGCCCTGGCCGCCTGCGCCGACGTGCACGCCACCTACCTGAGGGACGGCTGGGGCGCGGGCATGGCCAAGTTCATCTCCCTCGTCGGCCACCAGGGCCCGATCCCGGCCGACTGGGCGGCGCTCCCGGTCCCGTCGCCCGACACCTTCGGCCTGCCGACCGGGGACGACGGCCGCCGCGACGACCCGCTGCTCGGCCGGAACATGCGGGGCTGCACCGGCTACGACCCGGACGTCGAGGCCCTGAAGGGCGCCGCCACCCGGATCGTCGTGGCCGCGGGCGAGGAGTCCCGCAACGAGCTCGCGGCCCGCGCCGCGGCCGCGCTCGCCGACCGCCTCGGCACCCCGCTCGCCGTCTTCCCCAGCAACCACGGCGGCTTCCTGGGCGGCGAGTTCGGCCAGCAGGGCGCGCCGGAGGAGTTCGCGAAGACGCTGCGCGCGGTCCTGGAGGCCTGACCGTCCGGGGCCCGGGTCAGTTCCCGCCGGCCGCCGCCCGCACGGCGGCGGCCGCGTCGACGTTCCCGAGGCCCAGCTTCGGGCTCTGCGCCGGGTTCTTCGCCGTGTTCCGGATCGCCCCCATGATCTCCGTCGGGCTCAGGCCCTGCTGGTGCAGGAGCGCGGCCACGGCGGCCACGTACGGCGAGGCCATCGAGGTGCCGGAGAGCCTGCCGTACCCCGTGGTGTTCCTGAGGGTCTCCTTGGCCGTGTAGGTCGGCAGGGTCGAGAGGATGTCGACGCCGGGCGCCGCCACCGCGTCCTGCGCGCCGAAGTTGGTGAACTCGGCGGGCTGCCCGTTCTCGTCGGCGGCGTTGACCACGAGGACCGGGGTGTCCAGCTCGTACGGCTGGAGCAGGGTCGCGTCGTTGCCGGCGGCGGCCACCACCACCGCCCCCTTGCTGTTGGCGACGGAGATGGCGTCGTTGAGGACGCCGCCCTTGAGGAGCCGGGCCATCAGACCGGACTCGCCGAGGGAGAGGTTGATGACGTCGGCGCCGTGCTGGGCGGCCCAGACGATCCCCTTGGTGATGTTCGCGTCGCTGCCGCTGCCGTCCGCGCCCAGCACCCGCACCGGCATGATCTTGGCGCCGGGCGCGCCGCCCGCGATCCCGACGCCGTTGTCGGTGTGCGCGGCGGCGATGCCGGCGACGTGGGTGCCGTGGCCGTTGAGGTCCTTCGGGTCGTCGTCGCCGTCCACGAAGTCGTAGCCGTCGACCAGCCGCCCCTCGAGGTCGGGATGGTCCGGGTCCACGCCGGTGTCGACGACGGCGATGACCGTGTCGTCGCCCTTGGCCGTGGACCAGGCGTCGGGGAGCTTCAGGGAGTTCACGGCCCACTGCTGGCCGCGGAGCGGATCGGGCTCGTCGTCGCTGCCGCAGCCGGTCGCGGCGACGGCGGTCAGGGTGGCGAGGGCGGTGAGGGCGGCGGCGGACCGTCGGCGCATGAATTCTCCCCGATTGGCGGCATCTGGACGCATTTGGACCAGTCAATAACCGGCCGTGCGGGCCCGCATCCGGAAAGGAGGCCCCAGGCCCTCGACCTCAACCCCCATTGTTCTAGTAGAGTGCGAACAAGGGAGGTTTTCATGACCACTGCTCCGCACACCGCCGCACTCCGCGTCCCGTTCCGCCTCCGCGCCCTCGCGGCGCTCCCGTTCGCCCTCGCCGCCGTCACCTACGTCGCGCTCCTCGCCGTCTGGTCCGACCGGCTCCCCGACCCGCTCGCCACCCACTTCTCGTACGGCGGCGAGGCCGACGGCTTCACCGGCCGGGCCGCCTTCACCGCCGTCGGCGCCGCGCTGCTGCTCACCCTCGGCGCCGGCTGGACGGTCCTCGTGCGGCGCGGCGCCCTCTGGGGCGCCTGGCTCACCGCCGGGCTCACCGGCACGCTCCTCGTCCTCGTCGTCCACGACAACCTGGACGCGGCCGACCCCGCGGACGTCGTCTCGCCGCTCTCCCACCTCGCCGTCGCGGCCGCCGCCGGAGCTGCCCTCGCCCTCGCCGGGCACGCCCTCTCCCGGCTCGTCCCGCCGGAGGAGCACGAGGGCGCCGGACCCGCCGTCCACCCGGACGCGCCCCGGCTCGACCTCGGAGCCGGCGAGCTGGCCGGCTGGTCCCGCGCCACCGCCTCCGCCCCGCTCACCGCCCTCGGCCTGCTCTTCCTCGCGGGCGGCGCCGTCGCCGTGCTCCTCGGCCCGTGGCCGCTGCTGCTCATCGCCCTCGCCGTCGCCGTCCCGGGACTCGCCCTCGCCCGGATCCGCGTCAGCGTCGACCGGCACGGCCTCACCGTCCGCTCCACGCTGACCCCCCGGCCCCGCGTCCACGTGCCGCTCGACGACATCACCGCCGCCGACGTCCGGCCCGTCGACGCGCTGCGCGAGTTCGGCGGCTGGGGCTACCGGGTCCGCGCCCACCGCAGCGGCGTCGTCCTGCGCTCCGGCGAGGCCCTGGTCGTCCGGCGCGGGAACGGCCGCGAGTTCGCCGTCACCGTGCCCGACGCCCGGACCGCGGCGGCCCTCCTCAACACCCTCGTCGAACGTCGTGGAAGGCTCTGACCGTGCTCTTCCGTGTCGACCCCGCCTCCTCCGTCCCGCTCGGCGACCAGATCGCCGGCTGCGTCCGCGGCGCCCTCGCCGACGGCACCGCCGCCCCCGGCGAGCGGCTCCCCGCCGCCCGCGAGCTCGCCGACTCCCTCGGCGTCAACGTCCACACCGTCCTGCGCGGCTACCAGCGGCTCCGCGAGGAGGGCCTCATCGAACTCCGGCGCGGCCGCGGCGCCCTCATCGTCCCCGGCGCCACCGCCCCCGACCGCGCCCGGCTCGTCACCCGCCTCCGCGAGGCCGCCGGCGAGGCCCGCGAGCTGGGCCTCACCGAGGCGGAGTTCCTCGACCTGGCCCGTACCGCCCTCGACTAGGCGCCGGGCGCGGGACCCTCCAGGACGCGGACCGGCGCGCCCGCCAGAAACGCCTCGATGTCCTCCACCGCCTGCCCGAAGTACCGGGCGTAGTTGGCCTCGGAGACGTACCCGAGGTGGGGCAGGGCGAGGACGTTCGGGAGGGTGCGCAGCGGATCGCCGGCCGGCAGCGGCTCCGTCTCGTACACGTCGAGCCCCGCCCCGGCGATCCAGCGCTCGCGCAGCGCCCGCAGCAGCGCGGCGCCGTCCACCAGCCCCGCCCGCGCGGTGTTCACCAGATACGCCCCCGGCCGCATCGCCCGCAGCTCCGGCTCGCCGACGATGCCCCGGGTGCGGTCGGAGAGCACCAGGTGCAGCGAGACGACGTCGCTCCGCTCGAACAGGTCGGCCTTGCCGCGCGCCAGCCGTACGCCGTCCCCGTGCGCGGCGACCCGCTCCTCCGTCAGGTGCGGGCTCCAGGCGAGGACGTCCATGCCGAAGGCGCGGCCGACGGCCGCGACCCGGCCGCCGATCTTCCCCAGACCGAGCAGCCCCAGCGTGCGGCCGGCCAGGTCCCCGCCGACCGTCGACTGCCAGGGGCCGCCCGCGCGCAGCGCCGCGGCCTCCGTCGTCACGTGCCGGACGAGCCCCAGGATCAGCGCCCAGGTGAGCTCGGTGGGCGGCTCGGAGCCGCTGGCCGTGCCGCAGACGGTGATCCCGCGCTCCCGGCAGGCGGCCAGGTCGATCGAGGCGTTGCGCATCCCCGAGGTGACGACCAGCCGCAGCCGGGGCAGCCGGTCGAGCAGGGCGGCGTCGAGCGGCGTCCGCTCCCGCATCACCACCAGGATCTCGCAGTCCCCGACGGCCGCCACCAGCGCGTCCCGGTCCGCCAGGTGCTCGCGGAGCACCCGCACCTCCACCCGGCCGTGGAGCGGGCTCCAGTCGGCGGAGGCGAGGGCGGCACCCTGGTGGTCGTCGAGCACGGCACAGCGCGGCAGCGAAGTCATACCGGCATGATCGCGCACCGCCCCGCGGCCGTGGGGAGCGCCCGGGCGAGGGAAGGGACAGGGAAGGGGCAGGGGCGGGGACAGGGGCGGGGCTCACCCGATCGGGGGCGTCCGGGAAGCCGGTTCCGGGCCCCGCCCGCACAGTGGCCCCATGGGAGCACCTGACGGCGGGACCGACGACGAACTCACCCTGCTCCGTGCCCGGGTGGCCGCCCTGGAGGCCGGCACCGGGCAGGGCGCCCCGAAGCGCGAGCACCACCGGCTGCGCTCCTTCTTCTCCGGGCTCCTCGTCGTCATCGGCTGCGTCCTCGTGCCGCTGGGCCTGGTGGCCGCCTGGACGGCCGACCTCCTGGGCGACACCGACCGCTACGTGCAGACGGTGAGCCCGCTCGCCTCCGACCCGGACATCCAGGCGGCCGTGGCGAACCGGGTCACCGGCGCCGTCATGGAGCACATCGACCTCCCGGCGCTCCTCGAAGGCGTCGCGCCCGACCAGCGGCCGCTGGCGGAGAAGGCGCTCGGGAAGCTCGGCGACTCCCTGGAGAGCGCGGTCTCCAGCTTCGTCCACGACCGCGCGCAGGACGTCGTCGCCTCCCCGGCCTTCGAGACCATCTGGACCGACGCCAACCGCGCCATCCACACCTCCCTCGACCGCGCTCTGACGGGCGACCAGGACGGGGCGGTGAAGATCGAGACCGACACGGTGACGATCGACCTGGCCCCCGTCATCGAGCGGGTGAAGGAACGCCTGGTCGACTCCGGGCTCACCGTCGCCGGCAAGATCCCCGAGATCCACACGGACTTCACGGTCCTCAGGTCCGACGACATCGGGAAGGCGAAGACCGGCTTCGCGCTGCTCCAGACCATGGGCGTGTGGCTGCCGGTCATCGCGGTGCTGCTGGTGGCGGGCGGCGTGCTGCTCGCGGTGCGCCGGCGCCGGGCGCTGGTCGCCGCCGCCCTCGGCTTCGCCTTCGCGGCCGTGGTCCTCGGGATCGCGCTCACCGTCTTCCGCACGGTCTACCTCAACGCGCTGCCCTCCTCGGTCTCCCCGGCCGCCGCGGGCACGGTCTACGACACCCTGATCCGCTTCCTGCGCACCTCGGTCCGGGTCTGCGCGGTGCTCGGCGTGCTCGTCGCCCTGGTCGCCTGGCTGTCGGGCCCGAGCCGCCCGGCGGTCCTGGTCCGCGGGCTGTGGCACTCGGGCATCACCGCGACCCGGTCGACGGCGGACCGGGCGGGGATGCGGCTCGGCCCGGTCGGCGGCTTCGTGCGCCGCTTCCGCACCTGGATCGTGTGGATCCTGGTGGCGGCCGCGGCCCTCGCCTTCGTCCTCTGGCCGCACCCGACCGGCTGGGTTGTGTTCGGCCTGGCCCTGGCCCTCCTCTTCGCCCTGGCGGTGATGGACTTCCTGGCGGAGCCGGAGCCGGAGCCGGGGTTGGAGCCGACGTCGAAGTCGGGTCCGGGCCCCGGCGCGGGTCCGGGTCCGGGCCCCGGCGCGGGTCCCGGTGCGGGTCCGGGGCCGGGTGACGGGCCGGGGCCGGTTCACGGGGTCGGCTAGGAGGGGGGACCCGGGTCCTCCAGAACGCCCGGCACGTCCTCGTCCTCGCCGGCCCGGCGCCCGCGGTGACGGCGGTGACGCTCCTCCGGGACCCGCCCGCCCGAACACGGTCAGGATTCGAGAAGCGCGCGCCCGCGCCGCCAACTACCTTGAT
This sequence comes from Streptomyces hydrogenans, assembly GCF_014656075.1. Taxonomy (GTDB): domain Bacteria; phylum Actinomycetota; class Actinomycetes; order Streptomycetales; family Streptomycetaceae; genus Streptomyces; species Streptomyces hydrogenans. The sequence goes on along the minus strand of NZ_BNBS01000045.1, from coordinate 53,398 downwards.
CCGCATGGACCTCACCATCCACACCACCGTCCTCCCGCACGAGGACCCCGACGCCTCCCTCGTCTTCTTCCGCGACGTCCTCGGCTTCGAGGTGCGCAGCGACGTCGGCCAGGGCAGGACGCGCTGGATCACCGTCGGCCCCGCCGGACAGTCCGGCACCTCGATCCTGCTCGCCCCGCCGGCCGTCGATCCGGGCATCACGGAGGACGAGCGCCGCACCATCACGGAGATGATGGCCAAGGGGACGTACGGCTGGATCCTCCTCGCCACCCCCGACCTCGACGCCGTCTTCGCGAAGGTCGCCGCCGGCGACACCGAGGTCGTCCAGGAGCCCACCCAGCAGCCCTACGGCGTCCGCGACTGCGCCTTCCGCGACCCGGCGGGCAATCTGATCCGCATCCAGGAAGTGCGCTGATCCGGCAGGGGGGACCGACATGTGCCAGCCCGCGTGGGCCGAAGCCCGCACCCGGACGGTACGGCTCCAGGAGCTGAGGGAGCTGCGCAGGATCCGCGACCGCATCGACCGCGAGTACACCCGCCCGCTGGACGTCCCGGGCCTCGCCCGGGAGGCGGGCCTGACCGCGGAGACGCTGCACCGCACGTTCACCCGGGCGTACGAGACGACGCCGTACGCCTTCGTCACCGCACTGCGCGCCACCCGGGGGGAGACGCCATGACCACCACGCCCGCGCCGAGGTCCCGCGAGGAACGCCTCAAGGACACCCTGGCCCGCCTGGAGACCGACGTGGACCTGTGGGTGGCCAGTCAGGGCCACCTGATCCCGCTCTCCTTCCTCTGGGACGGCGCCGCCGTCCTGGTCTCCACCCCGCGCGCCTCCCTCACCGGCCGCAACCTGCTGGCCGACGGCCGGGTCCGGCTGGCCCTCGGGCCCACCCGCGACGTGGTGATGATCGACGGCACCGCCGAGCCCGTGGACCTCGCCGACCTCCCGGCCGGCACGGGCGACGCGTTCGCCGAGAAGACCGGCTTCGACCCGCGCGAACTCACCCGGCCTTACCAGTACTTCCACATCCGGCCGCGGCGCGTGCACGCCTGGCGCGAGGCCGACGAACTCGACGGGCGCACCCTGATGCGCGACGGCGCCTGGCTCGCCTGAGCCGCCGGTCGGTTTCGGAGAAGCACCCGGGACCGGCGAAACCTAGCCTGGAACAGCACCGAGCAAGCCGAGCGGCACATCGACGAGGGGACCGGCCATGACCACCAGGAGCACACGGACCACCAAGGGCGCGGGGGCGACCGGGAGCGCCAAGTCCTACGACGGCTTCGACGAGGACGAGCGCGAGGCGATGAAGGAGCGGGCGAAGGAGCTGAAGGCCGGCACGGCCCGCGGCGGCCGCGCCAAGGCCGCCGACGGCGAGGCCGACCTCCTCGCGAAGGTCGCCGAGATGGCCGACGAGGACCGCGTCCTCGCCGAGGGCATCCACGCCCTGGTCAAGCGGGTCGCGCCCGGCCTGACCCCCAAGACCTGGTACGGCATGCCCGCCTACGCCCGGGACGGCAAGGTCCTCTTCTTCTTCCAGAGCGCCGCCAAGTTCAAGGCCCGCTACGCCACCCTCGGCTTCAACGACCCCGCCACCCTCGACGACGGCGACATGTGGCCCACCGCCTTCGCCCTCACCGTCCTCACCCCCGAGGTCGAGGCCCGCATCGAGGCCCTCATCGAGCGCGCCACCGCCTGACCGCCACCGCCCGGCCCCGCAGCACACCCGCCCGGCCCCGTTCCGACCCGCGGCGCACCCGCGCCCGCGGGTCAGCGGGCCGCCGCGGCCGCCATGCCCGCCCGGTGGTCCGGGTGGCGGGGGGTCCAGCCGAGCTCCCGGGTGGCCTTCGCGTGCGAGACCCGCAGACGGGTGTCGAGCATGAGGGAGCCCAGGTAGGGGACGGCCAGGCGGAGAAGACGGCCGGGCAGGCGGAGACCGCGCCCGCCGCGGGCCTCGGCGAGCTCGCCCCAGGTGGAGGGCCGGTCGTCGACGATGTTGTACGCCTCCCCCGCCCGCCCCCGGGCCAGCGCGGCGACCGTCGCCTCGGCCGCGTCCTCGACGTGCACCCACGACATCGTGCCGCCGCCGCCCCGGGGGACGGGGAACGGCCGGCTGCCGGGCGTCGGGTCGAACCAGGTGCCGGGGCCGTAGAAGACGCCGTACCGCAGCGCCGTGCCCGCCACGTGCCCGGCGGCGAAGAGCCTGCCCTCCGCCTCGACGAGACCCGTCACGACGTGGTCGGCGACGGTGCCGCCGAGGACGCCGAAGCGGTCCTCCTCGGTGACGGGCCGCTCCCCGTGGTCGTGGTAGCCGTAGCCCAGGACCAGCGACTGCGTGACGAAACGGCCCGCCCCCAGCACCCCCGCCGCCTCCAGGAGGTGCGCGGTGCCGCGCTCCCGCAGCACGTTGCTCGGGTCGTCCGCCGTGAGCCGGAGCCGGGGCGCCTTGAGCGCCGTCAGCTGGTGCACCACCGCGTCGGCGGACAGCCCGTCCAGGGCCCGCAGCAGGCCCTCCCGGTCGAGCGCGTCCGCCCGGACGGGCGTCGCGCCCAGGGCGCGTACCGTCCCCGCCGAGCCCTCCGAACGGGCCAGGGCCAGCACCTCGTGCCCGTCCCGGATCAGGGCACGGGTCAGCGGACGTCCGATGGCGCCGGTCGCGCCGGCGATCAGGATCCTCATGGTCAACCTCCAGGTGTCTCCACCAGGGAAGACCGGACAGGGCCTCCGGATGTGACACCCGGCCGGGGGCGGGGGGAGTGATCCGGGTCACCCGCCCCCTCCGTCACCCCCCGCCGCCCGTGCCGCCCCGTCGCCCGTCGCCCGCGCCTCGGCGGTCGAGCCCCGTCGCCCGCCCCCTGTCGACCGCGCCCGTCAGACGCCCGCGGTCCGCGCCCGGGCCCGCGCCCGGACCTCCGTCTCCGGCTCCCACGAGAAGCCGTCCGGGTCGGTGAAGCGGGCCGTGCCGCCGCCGAGCGCGACCCGGTGCGCCCCGCCGCCGTCGGCCGGGACGCCGGCGTCCTTGGCGAGGGCCCGGCGCGGGTACAGCGCGAGCGTCACGGCGCCCTCGGGCGCGGCGAACTCGACGTACTTGCGGCCGAAGCTCCGGGCGACGGTGAGGCCGTGGGCGACGTAGAACTCCTTGGTGGCGGTCATGTCCGAGGTGCCCAGCAGCACCACGACCCGCTCGACCAGCCCGGTGGCGGGCCCGCTCTCCTTCTTCTCGGAGGAGGCGAACTTCCAGATCGTCCCGTCCGGGGCGGACACGACGCCGCCGTAACCCCAGAAGGACTTCGCGGCGGGCTTCAGGGCCGTGCCCCCGGCGGCGGTCGCCGCCTCGACGAGGGCCCGGACGTCGGCCGGCCGCGGCACCGTGAGGGAGACCGTGAAGCCGCGGAACCCCTCCGAGGGCACGTCCGCGGCGGCGGCCCGCAGCCGCACGTGGGCGCCGAGCCCGGAGGCGGCGTAGAAGCTCTCGGCGGCGGCGAGGTCGGTGACTTCCAGCGTGATCTGCGTCAGTGAGGTCATGACGAACACGCTAGGTCCGGCCCCCGCACCCCCGCTTCTCCGATCCTGACCGGCCCCGCACGCCGCCCCGGCCCCTTGCCCGCGTCCTCCCGGCCGGACACCATGGACGCCGCACCCGCCCGGCGCCGGAGACCACCGCCCACGAGGCGGAGTCCCCGGCCCCGCCCGCTTCCCACCCCTCGCGAAAGGCGCAGCGCATGACGGAGCACGGACCCGCCCCCATGGACATCGTCACCGTCCCGGTCGGCCGGGTGGTCGGAGGCCGGGCCGAGGTCCGGGACGACGAGTGGGGCGGGGTGGCGGCGGTGATCCGCCTCGACGGACGGTTCGGCGCGGACGCGCTCGCCGGACTGGACGCCTTCTCGCACGTGGAGGTCGTCTACCACTTCGACCGGGTGCCGGAGGAGAAGGTGGAGACGGGGGCCCGGCACCCGCGCGGCAACCCCGACTGGCCGCTGGTCGGCATCTTCGCCCAGCGCGGCAAGAACCGCCCCAACCGCCTCGGGGTGTCCCGCTGCCGGCTGCTGCGGGTCGACGGACGCGAGCTCCACGTGGAGGGCCTGGACGCGGTCGACGGCACCCCGGTCCTCGACATCAAGCCCTACATGGACGAGTTCGGCCCGCGCGGCGCCACCACCCAGCCCGCCTGGGCCACCGAGATCATGCACAGCTACTACTGACGGCCCCTCAGTCCGTCCGTGCGGCGGACCGGTCGACGCGGGGCGGGCGGGCCCGGGCGCACGGACCCGGGCGCACGGGGGCGGGCCGCGGTCGCCGGTGAGGCGCGGGCGCGCGAGGAGCCGCCCGGAGCGCGGCGCGCCGGCGGCGCGGGTGCCGACGGGAAGGCCGGGGGCTTCGGTCCGGATCGGCGCGGGGCCGTCCTGCCCCGCCTCGTCGACCCGGCCGGGGAGGGGACCGGGTAACGTCGCGATCCCATCCCCCCACCACCCGGGAGCCCCCGTGACCGACAGCAAGAACATCAACAACCCCGTCGGCCAGGGCGGCGGCCAGCGCAAGAAGCTGTCCCGCGCCGAGCGCCAGAACAACGGCCCGCACCGCAACCTCGACCGCCAGGACGCCGCCGACCGCAAGGCGGAACTGGTGCGCAAGATGCGCGAGAAGGCCCGCGGGGCCGAGGCGACGGAGACGCCCGACGACGACGGGAAGAACTGACCGGCGACTCGACGGCGCCGCGAATCTCCCTCGGGTGAACGGGAGTTGCGCACTACCGTAGGCGTCATGACGACAAGATCCACTTCATCGGACGAGGTCCGGCCGGAACCCGCGGCCGCCCCCGGATCCGCACCTGGTCCCGCCCCCGCGTCCACCCCCGCCCCGCTGCCCGACGCCCTGAGGCTCCAGGCCCGGAACTCCGCCGCGCTCTGGACCGCGACCGGCCGGAGCCGGGGGCACCAGGTCGTCCGGCGCCGCGGCTTCGTCGCGATCGACGGCGACGAGCGCGCCGGCCTGCGCGTCCTGGTCCAGGAGCCCGACCTCGGGCCGGACGAGGTGGCCGAGGCGAGCGAGCTGGTGCGCCGGGCCGCGGGCCCGGCGCTCGTCGAGGACCCGTTCAGCTCGACCGACCTGAGCCACCTGGGCCTGCGCAGCTGGCAGATGCCGGTCATGACCCGCCCGCCCGGGCCCGTCGGCGCACCGGCGCTCGACGTGATCCGGGTCCGCCGGCCCGAGGACCTCCAGGCGGCCGAACGGATCGTGATCGAGGGCTTCGACCTGACCGGTTTCACGCCCCACCACCCCGGCGAGCTGTTCCCGCAGGCCCTGATCGAGCAGCCCGGCGTGGACGTCCACCTCGCCCTGCACGACGGCGTCCCGGCGGGAGCCGCCCTCAGCGTCGTGGACGCCGGGGTCGGCAGCCACTACTGGGTCGGCACCTCCGCGGCCTTCCGCTCGCGCGGTGTGGGCCGCGCCGTCATGCTCGGCTCCCTCGCCCCCCTGGCGCACCTCCCGGTCACGCTCACCGCCTCGAAGCTGGGCCGCCCGCTGTACGAGTCCCTGGGCTACACCGTCGCGGCCCCCTCCACCTGGTGGGCCTCGCCCGCCACCTGACCCCGCCGAGCGGCGCCGGCCTTCCGCTGATCGTCATGCGGCTGGACGGGTGGAGTTCGGATGCGGCTCCGGCGCCCCGGGCCCGGAGCGGTGCCCCGCCGGGTTACACAGGGGCCTGCGTCTCGGCGCGGGGCGTGCCGGTGCCCTCACGGCCCGGGCCACACGACTGGAAGAGCACCATGGCAGAGCACGACCCTCGCAACCGCACCGGCCGGAGCCCGCTACGTCGCGGGCTCGTGACCGCCGTGCTCGCGGTCGGCATGCTGACCGCCTCGACGGCATCCGGGTACGGGACCGACACGGCCGGTCCCGCGTCCGGCCCGCAGTTCACGCCGCTGACGGCGGCGGTGATGACCGAACCGACGCCGTTCCCCGCCACGGACGGCAGGACGCACCTCTCCTACGAACTGCTCACCACGAGCGCGCTGCCCAGCAGCACGCGGGTGCGCCTCGACCGGGTCGAGGTCCGGGACGCCCGCACCCACCGGGTGGTGGGCTCGCTGAGCGGCCGGGCGCTGGCCGACGCCGCCAATCCCGTGGGCGACCCGCTGCCGGGTGCGGACGGGTACACCCCGGCGCCCCCGGGGCCCACGCCGACCGTCATCCCGGGCTCCCAGCAGTGGGTCATCTGGATCGACCTGGCCCTCGACCGCGACCGGCGGGTGCCCAAGGTCCTCGAACACCACCTCTCGGGCGCCGTTCTCACCGCCTCCGGCCCCTCCCCGTTCGAGGAGACCGTCCAGGTCACCCCGACCGGCCGCACCGCGCCGCTGAACCTGAACGCCCCGGTCCGCCCCGGCACCTGGTACTCCAGCGAGTCGTGCTGCGGCAACACCCACCACCGGCGCGGCCTCGCCCCGATCAACGGCCGCTTCGACGTGCCGCAGCGCTTCGCCATCGACTGGTACCGGGTCGGCGAGCGGGGCCGGACCTGGGAGGGCGACCCCGCGCTGCTCACCAGCTACCTGAGCTACCGGCAGCCGGTCGTCGCCGCGGCCGGCGGCAGGGTGGTGGAGGTCCGGGACGGGATCCCGGACAACACGCCGCCCGTCTCACCGCCGATCCCGCCGATCGACGAGACCGTCGGCAACCACGTCACCGTGGAGGTCGCGCCGGGCCGCTACCTGCTCTACGCCCACCTGGAGCCCGGCTCGCTCAAGGTCCGGGAGGGCGACCACGTCGAACCCGGCCGGGTCCTCGGGCGGATCGGCAACAGCGGCAACTCGACCACGCCGCACCTGCACTTCCAGGTGATGACCACGCCCGAGTTCTTCCCGACCGACAGCCCGCCGTTCACCTTCCGCGAGTTCCGCGTCGTCGGCCACGTGGAACCCCGCATCTGGGACGACAACCTGGGCCTCCAGCCCACCGGCGTCCTCCCGATCAGCCCCTCGCCGTACGACGGCCCCCACCGCGCCCGCTACCCGCTCGACCGCGAGGTGCTGGAGTTCTGACCGGCTGCCGGCCGTGCCGGTTGCTGCTGCGCGGCCCTCGCGAAGAGGGCCGCGTCCCGCTCGCCGCCGTCGCTCGCGCGCACGCGGACGGACGGCCGGGGCCGGGGCGGGGTGTGGTCGTCTCAGGCCTGTTCCGAGGGCGGGCCGGATTCGGCGGCGCGGCGGTACTCGGCGTTGATGCGCTGGGCCTCCTCGAGCTGGTCCTCGAGGATGATGATCCGGCAGGCGGCCTCGATCGGGGTGCCCTGGTCGACGAGTTCACGGGCCCGGGCGGCGATGCGGAGCTGGTAGCGGGAGTAGCGGCGGTGGCCGCCTCCGGAGCGCAGCGGAGTGATCAGGCGGGCTTCGCCGAGGGCGCGGAGGAAGCCCTGGGTGGCGCCGATCATCTCGGCGGCCCTTCCCATGGTGTAGGCGGGATAGTCGTCGTCGTCGAGACGGTCGTACGAGTCGTCTGCTGTCATTTGCACCTCTCCGTGAAACGCATAGAGGGGCCCTGGTGCCAGTGCTGGCACCAGGGCCCTGAAGGAACTACTACACCACCTGCCGGCCCTGACGAAGCGCCGGCCTTCTGTGTCCGCCCGCCCGGCCTGGTCGCTGCCGGGGGCGCGGGGATCGCGGTTGCTCGACCGAAGACCACCTCGCTGACGATGTCCTGCGGTACCCGGGCCCAAGACGTCGGCCCGGGCGATCCTGATGGCGCCGCACTCCTCCGTTCTTCCTCGCTGATCGACCTCTTGCCCTGCTGGTGGTGCGTACCGCTCTGCGGCCCGGGAGGGCGCCGCTGTCGCGCCCCCGGTGCGCGCGTCCGCAGCCCGACGCCTTTCACCGGGGGTACCGCTCCACTGCTTCCGCGGGTACCGCTTCGCCATGACCGCGGTCCCGCTCTCGGAGGCCCCTGATCACCGCGGGCCTCCCGGTCCGGCCGCCAGTCCCGTCGCCGTCATGCCCAAGCCCTGGCTTCGAAACTCCGCCGCCGCACCGTCCTGCTCACTGATGCCGTTCGTGCTGCTCGCCGGCAGTTCGTCTCTGCCCGGCTTCCTTGTCTCTCTGGGTTACGAGAGAAAACGTAACCCACCTACCCCTCTATGTCTACTACGGCCACGATAGATTTTTGGTCCTCCGTCGAGGAGACAATCGGCTCTCGGCGGGGTGCGGAAGGAGTGCGGAAGCGCTGCGGCCCCTCCGCGCACGCGTCCGGGCCGTCGGCCCCGCCCGCGAGAGAGACCTGGGGGAGGAGGCGGGCCGCCCCGTAGGATCGGCTTCCATGTCGAAGATTGACGAGCTGCTCGTTGACGTCGCCCGGCTGGTGGAGTCCGGGCGGAGCAACCAGATGTCCCTGACCGTCGTCACCGGGGGCGCGGTCATCACAGGCCGGCTGGCACCCGAGGCGGTGTGGCGGCAGCGGGTCTCGGAGGTCCTGGCGGACTCCGACCACCTGGCCGACTTCTCCGCGGTCTTCGCCGCCGCGTCGAAGGCCGAGTCGCCCACCCATCTGCACTTCCACCTGGCGCGGATCCTTCAGGGCACGGTGGGGATCCCGGAGACGGGCGGCATGTACCGCGTCTCGATCGCGGACGTCAGCGCCTGGACGATGGGCGACGTCAGCTACTCCGAACACTGAGCCCGCCGCGGGAGTCAGGGGCGGTGGTGAGCCGGCCCCACCCTTCTCCGATGCCCCCGCCGTACGGGCGGGGGCATCGCGCGCTTCCACCCGGCCGGTTCGCGCCGGAGAACCTTTCGCGGTCCGGCACGGATCGAGGAGTCACCGCACGGGGCGAGCGGTTCCGGGAAGAAGGAGAGAATTCCGGAAGGAATGGGGGGCGGTGAATTCCGCGCGCGGGTGGAAGGAGCGGCGGGGCCGGTTCGAACGGGCCCGAAAGTCCTGGGAAATGCGAAGAGCTGGGGCCCGCACCCCGAAGGATGCGGGCCCCAGCTGCACAGGGCGCGTCAGCGTCAGGCGGGAACGATGTTCTCCGCCGTCGGGCCCTTCTGGCCCTGCGCGATGTCGAAGGAGACCTTCTGGCCCTCCTGGAGCTCGCGGAAGCCCTGGGTGGCGATGTTCGAGTAGTGGGCGAACACGTCAGGGCCGCCACCGTCCTGCTCGATGAAGCCGAAGCCCTTTTCCGCGTTGAACCACTTCACGGTACCGGCAGCCATGTCATTTCTCCTTCGGGCAGTGCAGCGGAACCCGCGATCTGCGGATTCCGTGTCGCCGCGATGATTCCCTGCCCGGAAGAAGACCGGAATGCAAGACGCCGCCGCTCGGCGTGCGGCCGGACGGGGCGTCTGAAACTTTTCGGGTACCAAAACTGCAACTGATTCGACCGTAGCACGCCGGAGCATTCCGTGCGGGTTTTCCTTTTTGCGTGTGCCACCGATAAAAACTCTCACGGTGGCATCGGTCAAAGTCTCGCTCCGCGAACGCAGTTATTCGTGTTCCGGAAATGTGGTCCGAAGGGCGCGGCGGTGTTCGTGCGCCTGGACGGTGGGACCGGTCCGGCCGGCCCGCGGCCGAGCTTCCCGTCCGTCGGAGGGGGGCTAGCCCGCGTCGCGTCGCGCCGCACTCGCGCCGGAGGCGGACCCGTGCGCGTCCTCGTCGAGCGGGAAGTCGAGCGGGAAGGTGTCGGCATCCCCGAAGTCGGGGGCCTGGAAGGGATGCGCGGTGGGCCGCGGCGATGCCGCGGCGGCGCGGGGGGACGCCTCTGCCGGAGCGGAGAACGGCGAGTTCAGGTCGATGGCAGGGGTCCTCTTCCTTGCGGGGCCATGAACGGTCCGGCGTGCCCTGACCGGGCACGACGGTCCTACAGCTTGCTCATCTTGGCGTACGGACTCAGGATCCGCTGTTGCGTCGAGCCGAAATCCACGACAGCCGCTATCCCGTCCTCGACGCCGGTGACCCGACCGAGGCCGTGCACGTCGTGGGTGACCTGGTCGCCCACGGCGAACTGCTTGGGAGGCGGCGCGACCGGGGCTTTGAAGGGGCTGGTGGGCAGAAAGCGCTTCGGTGCACTGGGCTTCGTCATCGCTACCAGTATGCGTCCACGCGTCTCTTCTGCGGCCGTTCGCGTCCACAGCGCGTCCAGAAAGCAACAAAGCCCCAGGTCTCTGACCTGGGGCTCCGCGAAAGAGCGGATGACGGGAATCGAACCCGCGCTATAAGCTTGGGAAGCTCATGTTCTACCATTAAACTACATCCGCGACAGTGGCCGGATGAACCGGCCGCATCGTTGCACACTGTACCCCATGCGCCACGGTCGGCGTGGATCGCCCCTCCCGTGCGGGTCGGAGTGCCGCGTAGAGGGCGCCCTGTTGATCCCCTAATGTGGCCTCTCGTCCAGCATGTGTGTAGGGGAAGGGACTTGATGGGTTCCGTGGAGCGCACCGTCGTCCGCTGTGCCGAAGGGCACGTGTTCAGTACCGCCTCGTTTCCGCTTCAGCAGCTCGGTGCCGGGCGGATCGGGCCCGGGCGGCTCATCCGGTGTCCGCGGTGTGCGCGGTTGAGGCAGGCGGTGCCGGTGGAGGTCCAGCAGCGCTGACCTGGGCGGCCGGGTGAAGGGCGTGGGCGGTCCCGATTGGGGAGGTCCGCGCCCTCTGCGTATCGTGGGGGCGTGCTTCTCTCAGACAAGGACATCCGGGCCGAGATCGATGCCGGGCGGGTGCGCATCGACCCGTACGACGAATCCATGGTGCAGCCGTCCAGCATCGACGTGCGCCTCGACCGCTTCTTCCGGGTGTTCGAGAACCACCGCTACCCGCACATCGACCCCGCCGTCGAGCAGCTCGACCTGACGCGCGAGGTGGAGCCGGAGGGCGACGAGGCGTTCATCCTGCACCCGGGCGAGTTCGTGCTCGCGTCGACCTACGAGGTCATCACCCTGCCGGACGACATCGCGTCGCGCCTGGAGGGGAAGAGCTCCCTGGGGCGGCTCGGGCTCGTCACGCACTCGACCGCCGGGTTCATCGACCCCGGGTTCTCCGGTCACGTGACCCTGGAGCTGTCGAACCTCGCGACCCTGCCGATCAAGCTGTGGCCGGGGATGAAGATCGGGCAGCTGTGCATGTTCCGGCTGAGCTCGCCCGCCGAGTTCCCGTACGGCAGCGAGCGGTACGGCTCCCGGTACCAGGGGCAGCGGGGCCCGACGGCCTCCCGCTCGTTCATGAACTTCCATCGGACCCAGGTGTGAGGCGGACCGGACATGAGTGAAGTACGCGAGAACCTGACGTACGAGGGCTTCGGGACGGCCGTCCGCGAGCTGGCGCAGACCATCGCCGACGACGGCTACGAGCCCGACATCGTCCTCTCCATCGCCCGCGGCGGCGTGTTCGTCGCCGGCGGTCTGGCCTACGCGCTCGACTGCAAGAACATCCACCTCGTGAACGTGGAGTTCTACACGGGTGTGGGGACCACGCTGGAGATGCCGGTCATGCTGGCGCCCGTGCCGGACGCGATCGACTTCTCCGACAAGAAGGTCCTGATCACCGACGACGTCGCCGACACCGGCAAGACGCTGAAGCTCGTCCACGACTTCTGCGTCGACCACGTCGCCGAGGTCCGCTCCGCCGTCATCTACGAGAAGTCCCACTCCCTCGTGAAGTGCGAGTACGTCTGGAAGAAGACGGACGAGTGGATCAACTTCCCCTGGTCGGTCGAGCCGCCCGTCGTCAAGCGCGAGGGCCAGGTCCTCGACGCCTGAGGCCCCCCGACGCACGCGAGAAGGCCCCCGCCGTGACCGGCGGGGGCCTTCTCGTGTGCGGGTGCCGTGTTCTACAGCGTGCCGAGCTTGATGAGGCTCAGGAGGGCGACCAGCTGGATGGCGGAGGCGCCGAGGGCCTTGGGCCAGGGGAGGTCGTGGGAGCGGCTGACCATCAGGGTGAAGAGGGCGCCGGCGGCGAGCCAGGTGAGCCAGCCGATGATCTGGACGAGGGCGTTCTCGCCGCCGAGGAAGAGGGCGAAGAGGAGGCGGGGGGCGTCCGTCAGGGACATGATCAGCATGGAGAGGCCGACCGTGGGCTGCCAGGCGCCGTCGCCGCCGAGCTGGCGGGCGAGGGTGTGGGTGACGGCGCCGAGGATCAGGCCGGCGACGACGAAGCCGACGCCCGTCATCAGGACGTACGGGATCGTGTTCGACAGCGTCGCGTTCAGCACCTCCTCGCGGGCCTGGTCGAAGCCGAAGATCGCCAGCAGGCCGTAGAGGAAGGTGACGGTCAGCGCCGGGGCCCAGACCGCGTGGTCGCGCATCCGGAGGAAGGTGTCCGCCGGGCGGAGCACGATGCCGCTCAGGAGGGCCTTCCAGGGCAGCCGGGGACCGGTCGGGACGGGCGGGGCCTGGTAGCCGCCGGCCTGGCCGTACGGGTCGTCGACGCTGAACATCTGGGTGTGGCCCGGGTTGTTCGCCGCCGCGTGCTGCTGCGGGTGCTGTCCGTGCGGGTCGCCGAAGTACTCCGGCTCGCCGTACGGCTGCTGCTGGTGCCGTGGCGGCTGTTGCTGCCACTGCTGCTGCGGGTACGCCTGCGGAGGCGCCTCGTACCCGTACGGCGCCTGCTGCGGTCGATGCTGTTGCTGCGGGGGGCGGTTGTCCCGGCCGCGTCCGTTCCTGAATCCAGCCACGTCAATGAACGTACCCGTTTCCGCGGCGGCCCCGCTCCTTCGGTGCGGAGCTGTGACATCCCCTAGGGGGTCACAGGGTCGTGCGGCGGTCGTGGGGCCGCTGTTACGAAACGGACGTATCGCCTCAATGTGGGCTCCGTAGCTTCGGTGGGGTCAGCAGCGAAACCCCTCTGGAGTTCTCCATGCTTCTCAACCGTCGTACCCGTGTCCTGCGCACCGCCGCCGTCGCCACCGGCACCTCCGTCGCCCTCCTCCTCCCGGCCGCCGCCGCCTTCGCCGCCGACGCGCCCCGGCCGGTGACGGGCCAGAACCAGGGCCAGGACCAGGACCAGGGACGGGAACGGAGTCAGGACCAGGGGCAGGTGTCCAGTTGGCCGCTGGCCGACGGGTCCACCGCGCAGGTGCGGCAGACCGGGGAGGGCTCGTACAGCGCCGACATCGTGGGGCGGGACGGCGTGCTGATCGGCAGTCTGACCAGTACGGGGGGACAGCCCGGGTACGGGGAGAACAACGGGCTCCACATCGTCCTCCAGCCCGACGGCACCGTGAGCTCCTGGAGGGAGGACGTCCCGGCGCCCGTACCGACCCCCGAGCCCGCGCCCAAGCCCGCGCCCAAGCCCGCGCCGCAGCCCAAGCCCGCGTCCCACCACCGGAGCGTCCAGGCCAAGCTGCCCGACGGGACCGTCGCCACCTTCGCCCGGCACGTCAAGGACGGGCCGCGCGTCCAGGTGTCCTCCACGAACGGCAGGCGGATCGCCACCGTCGACGCCCGGCACCTCACGGCCCAGCACCGCGGCTGGACCTACAAGCTCGCCGTGCAGCCCGGCAAGCACGCGTACCGCTTCGTCGTCGTCGACACCCCGAAGCAGGGCGGCGACAGCTGGGTCTACGACCTGAACGGCAAGCTCGTCGCGGAGTACCACGCCCGGAAGCGGTGACCCTCCCGGCATGACGAAGGGCCGCCCCGTCCGAGACGGGGCGGCCCTTCACACGCGTGTGCCCTACGCGGCCGGCTCGGGCTCCGGCGCCTCGGCCGGGGCCTCCGGCTCGGGGTCGGCCGGGGTCTTCACCGAGTCGAGCAGCAGCTGGGCCACGTCGACGACCTGGAGCGACTCCTTCGCCTTGCCGTCGTTCTTCTTGCCGTTCACGGAGTCCGTGAGCATGACGAGGCAGAACGGGCAGGCGGTGGAGACGATGTCCGGGTTGAGGGACAGGGCCTCGTCGACGCGCTCGGTGTTGATGCGCTTGCCGATCCGCTCCTCCATCCACATCCGCGCGCCGCCGGCGCCGCAGCAGAAGCCGCGCTCCTTGTGGCGGTGCATCTCCTGCTGGCGCAGGCCCGGGACGGCCGACATGATCTCGCGCGGCGGCGTGTAGACCTTGTTGTGACGGCCCAGGTAGCACGGGTCGTGGTAGGTGATGAGGCCGTCCACCGGCGTCACCGGGATCAGCCTGCCCTCGTCGATGAGGTGCTGGAGCAGCTGGGTGTGGTGGATGACCTCGTACTCGCCGCCGAGCTGCGGGTACTCGTTGGCGATGGTGTTGAAGCAGTGCGGGCAGGTCGAGACGATCTTCTTCGCCGACTTCGGCTTCTTCGTCGACTCGTCCTCGTCGTCCTCGCCGAACGCCATGTTCAGCATCGCGACGTTCTCCTGGCCGAGCTGCTGGAACAGCGGCTCGTTGCCCAGGCGGCGGGGGGAGTCACCGGTGCACTTCTCGTCGCCGCCCATGATCGCGAACTTGACGCCCGCGATGTGCAGCAGCTCGGCGAAGGCCTTGGTGGTCTTCTTGGCGCGGTCCTCCAGGGCGCCGGCGCAGCCGACCCAGTAGAGGTAGTCGACCTCGGAGAGGTCCTCGATGTCCTTGCCGACGATCGGGACCTCGAAGTCGACCTCCTTGGTCCACTCGACGCGCGCCTTCTTGGCGAGGCCCCAGGGGTTGCCCTTCTTCTCCAGGTTCTTCAGCATCGTGCCGGCCTCCGACGGGAAGGCGGACTCGATCATGACCTGGTAGCGGCGCATGTCGACGATGTGGTCGATGTGCTCGATGTCGACCGGGCACTGCTCGACGCATGCGCCGCAGGTGGTGCAGGACCACAGGACGTCGGGGTCGATGACGCCGTTCTCCTCGGCGGTGCCGATGAGGGGGCGCTCGGCCTCGGCGAGGGCCGCGGCGGGGACGTCCTTGAGCTGCTCGGCGGTCGCCTTCTCGTTGCCCTCCATGTCCTTGCCGCCGCCCGCGAGCAGGTACGGCGCCTTGGCGTGCGCGTGGTCGCGCAGCGACATGATGAGGAGCTTGGGGGAGAGGGGCTTGCCGGTGTTCCAGGCGGGGCACTGCGACTGGCAGCGGCCGCACTCGGTGCAGGTGGAGAAGTCGAGCAGGCCCTTCCAGGAGAACTGCTCGACCTGGGAGACGCCGTAGACGTCGTCCTCGCCCGGGTCCTCGAAGTCGACGGGCTTGCCGCCGGTCGTCATCGGCTGGAGCGCGCCGAGCGCGGTGGCGCCGTCGGCGTTGCGCTTGAACCAGATGTTCGGGAAGCCGAGGAAGCGGTGCCAGGCGACGCCCATGTTGGTGTTCAGCGAGACCACGATCATCCAGATGAACGAGGTGCTGATCTTCACCATGGCGGTGAAGTAGATGAGCGTCTGGAGGGTGGTGACCGACAGGCCCTTGAAGGCCAGCACGAGCGGGTACGAGGCGAAGTACGCGGCCTCGTAGCCCTCGACGTGGTGGATCGCGCCCTCCAGGCCGCGGAGCACGTAGATCGCGAGGCCGATGGTGAGGATCACGTACTCGACGAAGTACGCCTGGCCGGCCTTGGAGCCGGCGAAGCGGGACTTGCGGCCGGCCCGCGAGGGCAGGCTCAGCAGGCGGATGACCATCAGCACGGCGATGCCGAGGATGGTCATGACGCCGATGAACTCGATGTAGAGCTCGAAGGGCAGGAAGCCGCCGATGACCGGCAGCGTCCAGTCGGCCTGGAAGAGCTGGCCGAAGGCCTGCGCGAGGGTCGGCGGCAGGGTCAGGAAGCCGACCGCGACGAACCAGTGCGCGAAGCCGACGATGCCCCAGCGGTTCATCCGGGTGTGGCCCAGGAACTCCCGGACCAGGGTGACGCTGCGCTGATAGGGGTTGTCGGTCCGGGCTCCGGCCGGGACCGGCTGGCCCAGCTTGAAGTAGCGGACGAACTGGCCGATGGCGCGAGCGAGCAGGGCAACGCCGACCACGGTCAGCGTCAGCGACACGATGATCGCGGCGAGTTGCATGACGGGCTCCTCGGGCGGGCCCATGGGGCGCGGTCGGCGCGGCCTGTGCTCGCCTCGCCCTCGCCCTGAGCCTACTAAGCGGTAACTTAATTAGTCCGTGCTGAGATTACCGGTTCCCGGCGCCGCGCTGTAGCGGCCCTCGCGGTGATCTGTGTCGCTCAGGCAAGCCTTGCCGCGCGGGCGGAGGCGCGACGGAGACGACGTCGGCGGACTGCTGGAAGCGTACGCGCCAGAACGGACAGATCCATGCCGAGCCAGTGGTGGTCCACATAGTGGAGGTCCAGCAGCTCGCGCTCCTCCCACGGCAGGTCGGAGCGGTCGCTGATCTGCCACGGCCCGGTCAGCCCCGGCCGGACCGTGAGCCGGCGCCGCGCCTCGCCTGTGCACTCCCGGTGGGTGGGGGAGAGCGGGCACGGCCCGACGAGCGACATCTGGCCCCGTACGACGTGCAGCAGCAGCGGCAGCGCGGCCAGCGGGCTCCGGGTGCGCAGCGTCAGCATGGTGAAGGGCCGGCCGCCCCGCCCCGCCACGGTGCGGCGGCGCAGGGCGGGGCCCTCCTGGCCGAGCGCGAGCGAGAGGGCCGCCGCGCCGAGCAGCGGCGAGAGGAGCAGCAGCAGTGCCGTACCCCCCAGGAGGTCGAGGCCGCGCTTGAGGTCGACCCTGCGGTGGTTCGCCGTCATGCCCCGGACCCCTTCGGCTGAGATCATGGGATGTTCGTGGGATATGCCTGCTTTGCCCGACAAGGGGCACCAGGACTCTGCCACTTTCCGCGCCGCGGGTCAGGTAACGACGCGCCCTGTGCGTCTCTTTGAGCGACAGAAGCGGCGAAGAGTTGAGTGCCCTCGACTCAGGTCTGTTGACGCCCCGCGCTCCGTCATGCATCCTTGAGCCAGTTCCACTCAAGTCAGTCAGCTGGAGGAATCGAAATGGCACGTGCGGTCGGCATCGACCTGGGTACGACTAACTCCGTCGTCAGCGTTCTGGAAGGCGGCGAGCCCACCGTCATCACCAACGCCGAGGGCGCCAGGACCACGCCGTCCGTCGTCGCCTTCGCCAAGAACGGCGAGGTGCTCGTCGGCGAGGTCGCCAAGCGTCAGGCGGTCACCAACGTCGACCGGACCATCCGGTCCGTGAAGCGTCACATGGGCACCGACTGGAAGATCGAGCTGGACGGGAAGAACTTCAACCCGCAGCAGATGTCCGCCTTCATCCTCCAGAAGCTGAAGCGCGACGCCGAGGCCTACCTGGGCGAGAAGGTGACCGACGCGGTCATCACCGTCCCGGCGTACTTCAACGACTCCGAGCGCCAGGCCACCAAGGAGGCCGGTGAGATCGCGGGCCTCAACGTCCTGCGCATCGTCAACGAGCCGACCGCGGCCGCCCTGGCCTACGGCCTCGACAAGGACGACCAGACGATCCTCGTCTTCGACCTCGGTGGCGGCACCTTCGACGTGTCCCTCCTGGAGATCGGCGACGGCGTCGTCGAGGTGAAGGCCACCAACGGTGACAACCACCTCGGTGGCGACGACTGGGACCAGCGCGTCGTCGACTACCTGGTGACCCAGTTCAAGAACGGTCACGGCGTCGACCTGGCCCTCGACAAGATGGCGCTCCAGCGTCTGCGCGAGGCGGCCGAGAAGGCGAAGATCGAGCTCTCCTCCTCGACCGAGACCTCCATCAACCTGCCCTACATCACGGCCTCCGCCGAGGGCCCGCTGCACCTGGACGAGAAGCTCACGCGCGCCCAGTTCCAGCAGCTCACCTCGGACCTCCTGGAGCGCTGCAAGGTCCCGTTCCACAACGTCATCAAGGACGCGGGCATCGCCCTCTCCGAGATCGACCACGTGGTCCTGGTCGGCGGCTCGACCCGCATGCCGGCCGTCGCCGAGCTCGTCAAGGAGCTGACCGGTGGCAACGAGGCCAACAAGGGCGTGAACCCGGACGAGGTCGTCGCCATCGGCGCCGTCCTGCAGGCCGGTGTCCTCAAGGGCGAGGTCAAGGACGTCCTGCTCCTCGACGTGACCCCGCTGTCCCTCGGCATCGAGACCAAGGGCGGCATCATGACCAAGCTCATCGAGCGCAACACCACGATCCCGACCAAGCGGTCCGAGATCTTCACGACGGCCGAGGACAACCAGCCGTCCGTGCAGATCCAGGTCTACCAGGGCGAGCGCGAGATCGCGGCGTACAACAAGAAGCTCGGCATGTTCGAGCTGACCGGCCTCCCGCCGGCCCCGCGCGGCGTCCCGCAGATCGAGGTCGCCTTCGACATCGACGCCAACGGCATCATGCACGTGACCGCGAAGGACCTGGGCACGGGCAAGGAGCAGAAGATGACCGTCACCGGCGGCTCCTCGCTGCCGAAGGACGAGGTCGACCGGATGCGCCAGGAGGCCGAGCAGTACGCGGAGGAGGACCACCGCCGCCGCGAGGCCGCCGAGTCCCGCAACCAGGGCGAGCAGCTCGTCTACCAGACCGAGAAGTTCCTCAAGGACAACGAGGACAAGGTCCCGGGCGACGTGAAGTCCGAGGTCGAGGCCGCTCTCGCCGAGCTGAAGGAGAAGCTCAAGGGCGAGGACTCCGCCGAGATCCGCACCGCCACCGAGAAGGTCGCGGCCGTCTCCCAGAAGCTCGGCCAGGCCATGTACGCCGACGCGCAGGCCGCCCAGGCCGGTGCCCCGGCCGGCGAGGCCAAGGCCGACGACGACGTCGTCGACGCCGAGATCGTCGACGACGAGCCCAAGAAGGACGGCCAGGCGTGAGCGAGGAGACTCCGGGCTTCGAGGAGAAGCCCGACGTCCCCTCCGGCGACGCCGCCGAGGCCGCCGAGTCCACCGAGGACACGGCGGCCCCGGCCGGGGACGTGGCGGACACTGCTCTCCTGGCCCAGCTGGACCAGGCCCGTACGGCGCTCTCCGAGCGCACCGCGGACCTCCAGCGGCTCCAGGCCGAGTACCAGAACTACCGGCGCCGGGTCGAGCGGGACCGGGTCACGGTCAAGGAGATCGCCGTGGCGAGCCTCCTGACCGAGCTGCTCCCGGTCCTCGACGACATCGGCCGGGCCCGGGAGCACGGCGAGGTCGTCGGCGGCTTCAAGTCGGTCGCCGAGTCGCTGGAGACCGTCGTCGCCAAGATGGGGCTCCAGCAGTTCGGCAAGGAGGGCGAGCCCTTCGACCCGACGATCCACGAGGCCCTGATGCACTCGTACGCGCCGGACGTCACCGAGACGACCTGCGTCGCGATCCTGCAGCCCGGGTACCGGATCGGCGAGCGGACCGTCCGGCCCGCCCGCGTGGCCGTCGCCGAGCCCCAGCCGGGCGCGCAGGCGAAGGCGGAGGAGTCGGACGACTCCTCCGAGAAGGACAGCGAGTAAGCAGCCACACCCGCACGCGGGAGGAGGGACGTCGATGAGCACGAAGGACTTCGTCGAGAAGGACTACTACAAGGTCCTCGGCGTCCCCAAGGACGCCACCGAGGCAGAGATCAAGAAGGCGTACCGGAAGCTCGCCCGCGAGAACCATCCGGACGCCAACAAGGGCGACACCAAGGCCGAGGAGCGCTTCAAGGAGATCTCCGAGGCGAACGACGTCCTCGGTGACCCCAAGAAGCGCAAGGAGTACGACGAGGCGCGCGCGCTCTTCGGGAACGGCGGCTTCCGGGCCGGCGGCCCCGGGGGCGGCGGCTCGTTCAACTTCGACCTGGGCGACCTCTTCGGAGGCGGCGCCCAGGGCGGTGCCGGCGGCTTCGGCGGCGGCGGTGGCGGCATCGGGGACGTCTTCGGAGGCCTGTTCAACCGCGGCGGCGGCGCGGGTGCCCGCACCCAGCCCCGCCGCGGCCAGGACATCGAGTCCGAGGTGACGCTCAGCTTCACCGAGGCCATCGAGGGCGCCACCGTGCCCCTGCGGATGTCCAGCCAGCAGCCCTGTACGGCCTGTTCCGGAACCGGCGACAAGAACGGCACCCCCCGGGTGTGCCCGACCTGCGTCGGCACCGGCCAGGTCTCGCGCGGCAGCGGCGGCGGCTTCTCGCTGACCGACCCGTGCGTGGACTGCAAGGGCCGCGGCCTCATCGCTGAGAACCCCTGCGAGGTCTGCAAGGGGTCCGGCCGGGCCAAGTCCTCGCGGACCATGCAGGTCCGGATCCCGGCGGGCGTCTCCGACGGCCAGAAGATCCGGCTGCGCGGCAAGGGCGCCCCGGGCGAGCGCGGCGGGCCCAACGGCGACCTGTTCGTCGTCGTGCACGTCGACGCCCACCCGGTCTTCGGCCGCAAGGACGACAACCTCACCGTCACCGTGCCGGTCTCCTTCACGGAGGCCGCGCTCGGCGGCGAGATCAAGGTCCCGACCCTCGGCGGCCCCGCGGTCACCCTCAAGCTGCCCGCGGGCACGCCGAACGGCCGGACCATGCGCGCCCGCGGCAAGGGCGCGGTCCGCAAGGACGGCACGCGCGGCGACCTGCTGGTGACGGTCGAGGTCGCGGTGCCGACGGAGCTGGACGACAAGGCCCGCGAGGCCCTGGAGACCTACCGCGAGGCGACCGCCTCGACGGACCCCAGGGCGGAGCTGTTCCAGGCGGCGAAGGGAGCGTGACGCGGTGGACGGACGACGACGGCAGCCGGGCTTCGGCGGCAGGGCGTACGAACTGACCGACGAGACCCCGGTGTACGTCATCTCGGTGGCGGCCCAGCTGTCGGGTCTGCACCCGCAGACCCTGCGCCAGTACGACCGCCTGGGTCTGGTCTCCCCGGACCGCACGGCCGGCCGCGGCCGGCGCTACTCGGCCCGCGACATCGAACTGCTCCGCCAGGTGCAGCAGTTGTCGCAGGACGAGGGCATCAACCTGGCCGGCATCAAGCGCATCATCGAGCTGGAGAACCAGGTCGCCGCGCTCCAGGCCCGCGTCGCCGAGCTCTCCTCGGCCGTCGAGGGCGCGGCCGCCGCGATGCGGCAGCGCGAGGCCCAGGTGCACGCCTCCTACCGGCGCGACCTGGTGCCGTACCAGGACGTGCAGCAGGCGAGCGCGCTGGTCGTGTGGCGCCCGGCGCCGAAGCGCGGCGAGTAGCCTCCGGCACGACGTACGAGTCCGCACGACCCCGTGAGGCCTCGCACGACCCCGTACGAGCCGGGTCGGCCCCCTTCCACCGGAAGGGGGCCGACCCGGCTCGCGGCGTCTCAGGGGGCGATGAGCTCGCCGACGATGTCCCCGGCCGTCTCCCACCAGGGCGCGGCGCCGGTGCCGAACGCGGCGGCCAGCGCGGTGCCGACGGCCAGGTCGAGCGGGGTCGGCTCGACGGCCCAGTCGTCGGTCACGCGTCCGTCGCCGGTGGAGTCCAGGGTGCCGAGCCGCCGTCCGTCCCGGCTCAGCCGGCTCTCCGCGTACGAGCAGGGCACGAGCCGGTAGCGGTGGCCGCCGGCGCGGACGTCCACCCGGTACGAGCGCCGCAGCAGCCGCCCGCGGGACGGCCGGATCACGGCGGGGGCGCCGTCGACGGTGAGCGTCAGCAGGGCGGCCCTGCGGGTGCCGATGGGCGTGTGGGCGTCGGGGGGCGTCCCCGGGGCCCGGACGAGTTCCACGTCCGGGAGGCCGGGCCCGGTGATCCGGAGGGTGCCGGCGGGGCCGTCGAGCGCGATGTCCGCGTGCATGGTGGTCAGTCTCCCCGTTCGAGGAGGCCGGACCGGGCGATGAGGTACCCGAGCTGGGCCCGGCTCCCGCTGCCCAGCGCGGTGGCGAGCTTGGCGATGTGCGCCCGGCAGGTCCGCACGTTCATCCCGAGCCGCCGCGCGATCGCCTCGTCGACGTGCCCCTCGACGAGGAGCCGCGCGATGGAGCGCTGGACGCCGCTGATGGCGTCGGTCTTGGCGTCGTAGGGGATCTCGTCGCGGATCGGGACGGCCAGGTGCCAGAACTGGTCGAACACGCCGCCGAGATAGGCGACCAGCCCGGGGTGGCGGAGCTCCAGGGCCACCTGGCGGTCGCTGCGGGCGGGGATGAAGGCGACCTCGCGGTCGATGATGATGAGCCGGTCGATGATCTCCTCAAGGGTGCGGACCTGGACCTCCGGCCCGACGTGTTCGAGGTAGTTCAGCGTGAGTTCGGTGTGCCGGGCGGTGTGCTGGTAGAGCGTCCGCATGTCGATGCCGCGCCCGAGGAGCGGGGAGACCCGGCGCAGGGCCTCGCTCAGGGCGTGGGCGGGGCGGCCGCCGCCGGGCTGGACGGTCAGCAGTTCCTTCTGGCAGTTGGCGACCGTGCGGTCCAGCGTGGTGTTGATGCGGTCGATGCCCTCCAGGACCGTGATGGCGCTGGTGTTCGCCGAGTCGAAGGCGGTGATCGCCATGAAGGGTTCGAAGGCGTCGGACAGCGCGACGGTCATCCGCCGGTGTTCGAGGATCTCCCGCTCGATGGGCTGGAGGAGCTGGGCCAGCGCGGCGGACGGCGGCACCGGACGCAGCCACTGGGCGTCGTCGGGGTCGGGGTGAAGCAGCGACAGATCGAGCAGGCAGGGCGCCTCGATGGCGTCTGACCGGGGTATTCGTCCTGTCCGAAGGGCGGACGCGTACAGCTCGGAGCCCGCCGTGCAGAGCTCCGTATGGGAATGGGAGTGCCCGGTTTCGTCTGCTTGTTTCCGCATATGTACACCCCCAGGCTCCTGCATCTCAGGAACATGATGCCTGGGTTTGGTGGTGTGAGCGCAGGGAGTGAGTCATCGTTTTCCCACGGGGGTCGGAGAGACGTTGCCTTCAAGTGAGGTTGCACGGTGATGATGAAGAAGCTCATACGCACGGTGGCCGGAGTCGCCTTCATCGCGGCGGCGGCGCTTGGTGTCGTGGGCGTGGCCGACCCGGGCTGGCACTCGGAGCCGGCGCAGGTGCGGGCCGCGGTCAACGACCCGGGCTGGCACGCCGCTCCCGCCCAGGACCCGGGCTGGCACGCCCTTCCCGCACTGGACCCGGGCTGGAACTAGCCGGCCCATGAATGTTCCTGACGATCCCAGATTCCGACGGGAGATGGCTTCGGCCTACCGGTCCGGGTGGCACTTCGTCGATCTCGTCACGGCCATCCCCCACCGTGGCGACTCGCTGAGGATCACCCTCTTCGGGGAGCCCGTGATCGTGGCACGGGAGCAGGACGAGGACGTCCGCGCCTACCGGTGCCTCCGTCGCCCCCGCGGCGCCCCGCAGCCCGTCCGCTGTGCCATCAGGTACGGCATGATCTTCGTCAACTTGGACCAGCGCGACCACCAGCCGGTCGAGGCGCGGTTCGACCCCGAGACCCTCTCCGCCACCCCCCGCAGTGCCTGAGCGATTCCCCCGTCGTTGTAGATCGCTCAGGTGCTTCCCCCACACAACGGCGCCATCGCGGACCTGAAACGCGATGGCGCCGTTGTGCTTTTCCGTTTCCGTCCGCCGGGACCCGGGGCCGGGCCCCGGGCGGCTCGCTCCGGCTACGCGCGGCCCATCGCGCGGGTGAGGGCGATCTCGATGACGACCCGGTCGGGGTTGGGTGTCGGGGTGCGGCCGTAGCGGTCCGCGTAGCGCGCCACCGCGTCGGCGACCTCCTCCTCCTCCGTACGGATCCGGGCGACGCCCTCCAGGGTGGCCCAGCGGCCCTTGTCGACCTGGCAGACCGCGACCCGGGCGCCCGCCGCGCCGGCCGCCAGCACGTTCGCGACCTTCCGGCTGTGCTTGTTGGTGATGACCCGCGCCAGGCCGTTCTCGGGGTCGTACGTGACGCCGACGGCCACCACGTGCGGGGTGCCGTCCGGGCGCGGGGTGGTCAGCGTGCACATGTGGTACTCGCGCCAGAAGCTGAGATACGAGTCCGTGGGGTTCCTCGGGTCAGTCGCCATGCCCGGAAACTACCGCCGCCGCCACCGGCTCCGATACCTTGAGCGGAATAGACTCAACTTTATGTACGCTGTATGAGTCAGTACAGACAGGACCCAGAGGACCACACCCAGGAGGAGACCCCGCACGTGGACGCCGAACTGACCAACAGGAGCCGGGACGCGCTGAACGCGGCGAGCAGCCGCGCCGTGTCCCAGGGGCACGCCGACCTGACCCCCGCCCATCTTCTGCTCGCACTGCTGGCCGGTCAGGACAACGAGAACATCACCGACCTGCTCGCCGCCGTCGAGGCCGACCAGGCCGCCGTCCGCGCGGGCGCGGAGCGGCTGCTCGCCGCCCTGCCCAGCGTCACCGGCTCCACCGTCGCGCCCCCGCAGCCCAACCGGGACCTGCTCGCCGTCATCGCCGACGCCGACGCGCGCGCGAAGAAGCTCGGCGACGAGTTCCTGTCCACGGAGCACCTGCTCATCGGCCTCGCCGCCAAGGGCGGGCAGGCCGGCCAGGTCCTGGACCGGCAGGGCGCGACCGCCCGCCGGCTCCAGGACGCCTTCGAGAAGGCCCGGGGAGGCCGCCGCGTGACCACCGCCGACCCCGAGGGCTCGTACAAGGCCCTGGAGAAGTTCGGCACGGACTTCACCGCCGCCGCCCGCGAGGGCAAGCTCGACCCGGTGATCGGCCGCGACCACGAGATCCGGCGCGTGGTGCAGGTCCTGTCCCGGCGCACCAAGAACAACCCGGTCCTCATCGGCGAGCCCGGCGTCGGCAAGACCGCCGTCGTCGAGGGCCTCGCCCAGCGGATCGTGAAGGGCGACGTCCCGGAGTCGCTGCGGAACAAGCGGCTGGTCTCCCTGGACCTCGGCGCGATGGTCGCCGGCGCGAAGTACCGCGGCGAGTTCGAGGAGCGGCTCAAGACCGTCCTCTCCGAGATCAAGGAGAGCGACGGCCAGGTCATCACCTTCATCGACGAGCTGCACACCGTCGTCGGCGCGGGCGCGGGCGGCGACTCCGCCATGGACGCCGGCAACATGCTCAAGCCCATGCTGGCCCGCGGCGAGCTCCGCATGGTCGGCGCCACCACCCTCGACGAGTACCGCGAGCGGATCGAGAAGGACCCCGCCCTGGAGCGCCGCTTCCAGCAGGTCCTGGTCGCCGAGCCGTCCGTCGAGGACACCGTCGCCATCCTCCGCGGCCTCAAGGGCCGGTACGAGGCCCACCACAAGGTGCAGATCAACGACTCCGCGCTGGTGGCCGCCGCGACCCTCTCCGACCGGTACATCACCTCCCGCTTCCTCCCCGACAAGGCCATCGACCTCGTCGACGAGGCGGCCTCCCGGCTCCGCATGGAGATCGACTCCTCCCCGGTCGAGATCGACGAGCTCCAGCGCTCCGTCGACCGGCTCCGCATGGAGGAGCTGGCCCTCGCCAAGGAGACCGACCCGGCCAGCGTGCAGCGCCTGGAGAAGCTCCGCCGCGACCTCGCCGACCGCGAGGAGGAACTGCGCGGCCTCACCGCCCGCTGGGAGAAGGAGAAGCAGTCCCTCAACCGGGTCGGCGAGCTCAAGGAACGGCTCGACGAGACCCGCGGCCGCGCCGAGCGCGCCCAGCGCGACGGCGACTTCGACACCGCCTCCAAGCTGCTCTACGGCGAGATCCCGACCCTGGAGCGGGAGCTGGAGGAGGCCACCGAGGCCGAGCGCGAGGTCCAGAAGGACACCATGGTCAAGGAGGAGGTCGGACCGGACGACATCGCCGACGTCGTCGGCGCCTGGACCGGCATCCCCGCCGGCCGCCTCCTGGAGGGCGAGACGCAGAAGCTGCTCCGCATGGAGGACGAGCTGGGCCGCCGGCTCATCGGCCAGTCCGAGGCCGTCCGGGCCGTCTCCGACGCCGTGCGCCGCACCCGCGCCGGGATCGCCGACCCCGACCGGCCCACCGGCTCCTTCCTCTTCCTCGGCCCCACCGGCGTCGGCAAGACCGAGCTGGCGAAGGCGCTCGCCGACTTCCTCTTCGACGACGAGCGGGCCATGGTCCGCATCGACATGTCGGAGTACTCCGAGAAGCACTCGGTGGCCCGGCTGGTCGGCGCGCCCCCCGGCTACGTCGGCTACGAGGAGGGCGGTCAGCTCACCGAGGCCGTCCGCCGCCGTCCGTACAGCGTCGTGCTGCTCGACGAGGTGGAGAAGGCGCACCCGGAGGTCTTCGACATCCTGCTCCAGGTCCTCGACGACGGCCGGCTCACCGACGGCCAGGGCCGGACGGTCGACTTCCGCAACACCATCCTGATCCTCACCTCGAACCTGGGCAGCTCGTACCTGGTGGAGCCGCTGACCAGCGACGAGGAGAAGAAGCAGCAGGTCCTGGAGGTCGTGCGGGCCAGCTTCAAGCCCGAGTTCCTGAACCGGCTCGACGACCTGGTGGTCTTCTCCGCGCTCGACCGGGCCGAGCTGGGCCGGATCGCGCGGCTCCAGATCGACCGGCTCGCCAAGCGCCTCGCCGACCGCCGGCTCACCCTGGACGTCACCCCGGAGGCCCTGGAGTGGCTGGCGGAGGAGGGCAACGACCCGGCGTACGGCGCCCGGCCGCTGCGCCGCCTCATCCAGACGGCCATCGGCGACCGGCTCGCCCGGGAGATCCTGGCCGGAGAGGTCCGCGACGGCGACACCGTCCGCGTGGACCGCTTCGAGGACGGCCTGATCGTCGGCCGGGCGGAGTGACGGGCCCGGACGCCGAAGACGCCGAAGAAGCCGAGGTGGACGAGGGCGGCGCCGCCGTCCTCGTCCCGTCGTGCCCCCGTGGGGAACCGCATCCTGTCAGCCCGCAGCGGATCCGCCCCGGCGGGGCTTGCCACGGACCGGCCGGGATGGGGGAGGATGGCAACATCCGTACGAAGGGAAATTCACGGTGAGCATCGACCCGTCCTCGATTCCGAATTTCGGGGGACAGCCCCAGCCTCAGGCAGGACCGGCGGGCCCCGTCGTCCCCGACCAGGACCTGGTGAAGCAGCTCCTGGAGCAGATGGAGCTCAAGTACGTCGTCGACGACGAGGGTGACCTCGCGGCGCCGTGGGAGGACTTCCGCACGTACTTCATGTTCCGCGGCGAGAACGAGCAGCAGGTGTTCTCGGTGCGCACGTTCTACGACCGGCCGCACTCGGCCGACGACCGCGCCAAGATCCTCGACGCGATCGACGACTGGAACCGCCGGACCCTGTGGCCGAAGGTCTACACCCACCTGCACGAGGAGGAGGACGGCTCCGCCACCCTCCGTCTCATCGGTGAGGCGCAGATGCTGATCGGCACCGGCGTCGCCCTGGAGCACTTCGTCTCCTCCACGGTGAGCTGGGTCCGCGCCTCCATCGAGTTCGACAAGTGGATCGTCGAGCAGTTCGGCCTCCAGTCCCCCGAGGACAAGGCCGAGGGCGAGGCCGACGAGGCCTGAGCCCCGTCCCGCACCGCGCGCGGAAGCCGGGCCCCCCTGTGCGGGGGCCCGGCTTCCGTCGTGCTCAGCCCAGCCGCCCGAGCCGGTCCACCGCCTCCTGGAGGACGTCGGCGCGCTTGCAGAAGGCGAAGCGGACGAAGGGCGCCCCGGCCTCGCGGTGGTCGTAGAAGACGGCGTTCGGGATGGCGACGACGCCGGCCCGCTCGGGCAGCGAGCGGCAGAAGGCGAAGCCGTCGTCGGCGCCGAGGGGGCGGATGTCGGTGGTGACGAAGTACGTGCCCCGCGGGCGGTAGACCGTGAAGCCCGCCCGGGCGAGCCCGTCGCTCAGCAGGTCCCGCTTGGCCTGGAGGTCGGCGCGCAGTCCGTCGTAGTAGGAGTCGGGCAGGCGCAGGGCCTCGGCGACGGCGTACTGGAATGGCCCGGACGACACGTAGGTCAGGAACTGCTTCGCCGAGCGGACGGCCGCGGTCAGCTCCGGGCTCGCGGTGGTCCAGCCGACCTTCCAGCCGGTGAAGGAGTACGTCTTGCCGGCCGAGCCGATGGTGACGGTGCGGTCCCGCATGCCGGGGAAGGTCGCGAGCGGCAGGTGCTCGGCGTCGTCGAAGACCAGGTGCTCGTAGACCTCGTCGGTGACGACGAGCAGGTCCCGCTCGACGGCCAGCTCGGCGACGGCGGTCAGCTCGGCGCGGGTGAGGACGGTGCCGGTGGGGTTGTGCGGGGTGTTGAGGAGGATCAGCCGGGTGCGCGGGGTGACGGCGGCCCGCAGTTCGTCGAGGTCGAGGACGTAGCGGCCCTCGTGGGGGCGGAGGGTGACCGGGACGCGGGTGCCGCCGGCCATGGCCACGCAGGCCGCGTACGAGTCGTAGTACGGCTCCAGGGCGATGACCTCGTCGCCGGGCTCGACCAGGGCGAGCAGGGCCGCGGCGATCGCCTCGGTGGCGCCGGCCGTGACCAGGACCTCCCGGTCGGGGTCGTACTCCAGGCCGTAGCGGGCGCGCTGGTGGTCGGCGATCGCGGTGCGCAGCTCGGGGACGCCGGGGCCGGGCGGGTACTGGTTGCCGTGGCCGTCGCGCAGGGCGCGCACGGCGGCCTCGCGCACCTCCTCGGGGCCGTCGGTGTCGGGGAAGCCCTGACCGAGGTTGATCGAACCCGTCCTGGCGGCGAGCGCGGACATCTCGGCGAAGATCGTCGTCCCGAACTCCGCGAGCCGGCGGTTGAGCAGCGGTCGTGTCATGGCGGTCATCCTGGGCCGAAGCTCTGGACTTGCTCAAGTGCGCTTTGGGTGTCGCGGGGGGCGGGAATCCCCCGGGCAGAGGCGGCAGGGAGCCGCCGGACGGGGGCGATGACGATGGAATTCCTGATCACGGTGTTCGTGGTCCTGGTGGTGGCCGGCCTGGTCGTGTCGGGTGCCGGGGGCGGCCGGAAGCGGAAGCGGCGCGGCGGCTGGTCCGACGGCGGGGGTGGCGGCTGCGGCTCCAGCTCGTGCGGATCCAGCTGCGGGGGCGGCGGCTGTGGCGGTGGTGGCGGGGGCGACTGACGGGACGGGTGGGACAACGGCCCCGGGGCGGGGCGGGATTGGCGTTCCGAGGGGCTCTTCCGGTCGCTCATCGATCGAATCTGTTTGAACAATTGAACTGTGGGGTCCCCGAAGGGGATGGAAACCACGGCAAGTTGGGTAAAAACGCTGCGAGTCGTCCGGCGTCCGTGGTTCTCTCGCTCCTGTCAGAGACAGCCCTCGGACCGTGTGTGGACCCGAGCCGGCGCTCCCCCACTCCCGTTGAATCCCTCTCCGGGGCGCCCCCGGCCCACCCGTCAAACCGTGTTTGCGGAGCCGACCCATGCTCACCACCCTGAAGACCTCCTACACCGACACCCGCGCGGCCGACCTGGCCTGGGCGCTGGGCCGCGAACCGCTGCCCGCGCTCGCCGTGCTCAACCTCGAACTCTCCGGCGCGAAACTGCAGTTGCGCCTGCTCGGCGCCTCCCACCAGGTCCTCCTGGAGGAGGAGGGCCGGACCTGTTCCGAGACCGTCGCCTGCATGCCGGGCAGCAGCACCCCGCTGCCGCTCGGCGTCTCCAAGCGCTTCGGCGAATGGGAGTACGAATTCGCGGCCCGCGTCGAGACGCTCACCCAGGGCTCCTTCGCGGGCCGGGCGCAGGAGCTGCTCGCGCTGGTCGCCGACCATCCCCACGGCCTGGCCGGGACGTTCCCCGGCTCGCCGCACGCCTTCACCGCGATGCTGGCGCAGCGTCACGAGGGGCAGGTGCGCTGGCGGACCTGGCACGCCTACCCGCAGGAAGGCCAGCTCGTGGTCACCCGCACCAGGATCGGCGTCCGTATGCCCGCGACGCTCTGACGCGCCTCCCCCTTGCCCCAGGTGCACTCGTGTGGGTGACAAGGGGCGAGGGGGTCGTGACGTAGCGTTACGAACATGATCGAGCCGACCGTGACCCTGCCACCCACGAGGGTGCGACGCCGACCGCCGCCGCGGCCGCGCGACACGGTGCGGTGGCCGGTCCTCATGGTGGTCTTCGTCTGCGCCGCCTGCGGCCTCGTCTACGAACTCGAACTCGTCGCCCTCGCCTCGTACCTGATCGGGGACTCGGTCACCCAGGCGTCCGTCGTGCTCTCCGTGATGGTCTTCGCGATGGGCCTGGGCTCGCTGCTCGCCAAGCGGCTGCGCTGCCGCGCCGCCGTCGGCTTCGGCCTCGTCGAGGGCGCGCTCGCGCTCTTCGGCGGCACCTCGGCGCTGGTGCTGTACGCGTGCTTCGCCTGGCTCGGCGAGGCGCGCTGGGTCCTGGTGGCCTTCTCGCTCGGCATCGGGGTGCTGATCGGCGCGGAGATCCCGCTGCTCATGTCGCTCATACAGCGGGCGCCGGAGCGGACCGGCGCCGGCGGACGGCCCCGCCGCGCGGACCGCCCCGCCCCGCCCGGCGACCCCGACGACGCGGCGGGCACGGTGGCCGACCTCTTCGCCGCCGACTACGTGGGCGCGCTCGTCGGCGGCCTCGCCTTCCCGTTCCTGCTGCTGCCCTGGCTCGGTCAGCTCACCGGCGCGCTCGTCACCGGGGCGGTCAACGCGGTCGCGGGCGCCGCCCTCGTCCTCTGGTTCTTCCGCCGCGACCTCACGGCCCGCACCCGCGCGCTCGTCGTCGGCGTCAACCTCGCCGTGCTCGGCGTCCTCGCGACCGCGACGGTCCTCGTCGACGACTTCGAGGAGGCCGCCCGCCGGGCCGTGTACGGGGAGCGGGTGCGGGTCGCCGTCCACACCGACCTCCAGGAGGTGGTGGTGACCGGCGGCCGCGAGGGCCCGCCCGACCTCTACCTCGACGGCCGGCTGCGGGTCGCCGGAGCGGACGAGTACCGCTACCACGAGGCGCTCGTCCACCCCGCGATGAAGGGCCCGCACGCGCGCGTCCTCATCGTCGGCGGCGGCGACGGCCTCGCCGCCCGCGAGGTGCTCCGCTACCCCGGCGTCCGCTCCGTCACCGTCGTCGAACTCGACGCGGGCGTCGTCCAGCTGGCCCGCACCGACCCCGCGCTCGCCGCGCTCAACGGACAGTCCTTCCGCGACCCGCGCGTGGGCGTCGTCCACGCCGACGCCTTCGACTGGCTGAGGCGCGCCTCCGGGCACGTGCAGGAACGGTACGACGTGGTGATCTCCGATCTGCCCGACCCCGGGATCACCCCCAGCGCCAAGCTCTACGCCCAGGAGTTCTACGGCCTCGCCGCCGGTGTCCTCGCCGACGGCGGCCGGCTCGTCGTGCACGCCGGGACCACCACCGACCGGCCCCGCACCTACTGGACCGCCGACGCCACCCTGCGCGCCGCCGGCTACGCCACCCGGCCGTACAGCACCGAGGGCCGCACCCCCGGCTTCGCCGCGGGACCCGACCGCGCCGGGCGGGCCGGCGCCGGCCGCCACGAGCCCGACGACTGGGGCTTCCTGCTCGCCGTCCGCGGCCACCGGCCGCCCGGCCTCGGGCTCGCCGCCGCCGCGCCCCGGCTCCGCTCCCTCACCCCCGGCGACCTGGCCGCCGCCGCCCGCCGCGCGGAGCGCACCCGGCTCACCGGGCTGCCGCCGTCGACGCTGGTGCACCCCCGCTACGGCCACTGAGCGGGGGACCCGGGAGAGGGCTCCGGGGGCGAACGGGCGACGCGGGGCGCCCCGCTGAGTAGGCTCGGCTCCCATGGAGCATGAGGTGTTCGTCCCGGTCCCGGCCGAGGCCCTGCGGGCCGCCCTCACCGACCCGGCGCGGGTGGCGCGCTGCGTCCCCGGCTTCCAGCGCGACGTCTCCGAGGCGGCCACCGGGGCGGGCGAGGACCTCGTCGGACGCTTCCGGCTCCGGGTCGGCGGCCACACCATCACCTACCGGGGCGGTCTGCGGATCGTCGAACGGGACGGCGCCATCACCTACGAGGGCGAGGGCGCCGAGGCCCGCGGCAAGGGCGTCGCCGAGATCTCCCTGACCGTCGTCCTCACTCCCGCGGCCGAAGGCACCGGACTCAGCTTCACCGGCGCCCTCACCGCCACCGGCCGGCTCGCCGAGGAGCCCGAGGAGGCCCGGGACGCCGCCCGCGACCGCCTCCTCGACGCGTTCGTGGAGGCCGCCGCGGACCTGGCGGCGGAGTCGGCGGAGCCGGCGGACTCCGCCGGGACGCGGGCCGAGGCCGACGACGAGGCCGGTCCGGAGGGGCGGACCGCCTTCGGGACCGGAGCCTTCGACGGCGGCCCGGGCTTCGAGGAGGACGTGCTCCCCGAGCCCGCCGCGCCCCCGGAGTTCCCCGCCGCGAGGCCCGCCGCCGAGGCCGCCCACGCCCGCCGGACGATGATCGGCCGGAGCGCCGAGGAGGTCGACCACGCGCCGCCGCGCGGGCGGTACGCCCCCGTGCCCGCACCCGAACAGGGCGGCGCCGGCGCCACCCTCCGCTGGGTCGCCCTCGCCGCCGCCCTCGCCCTCGCCTCCGCGGTCATCGTCACCCGGGCGCTGCGCCGGCGCCGCTGAGGGCGCGCCCGGACGACGGCGCCGCGGGCCGGCCGGAAACCCCGGCCGGAAGCCCGGGCGCGGGGCCGCCCGCGAGGGCCCGCGCGAGGCCCGCCCGCGGCCCGGTCGCGGGGCCCGCCGAAAGTCCGCGTTGAAACGGTCCAATCCAGCGGGTCCCAGGACTTAGGGTCGGGGCGTGAGCAACCTGACGCGACTGACGGCGGGCGACGCCGAGCTGACCATCAACCCCGAGCACGGCGGCCGGATCGAGAGCCTGCGCATCGCCGGCACCGAGGTCCTGAAGCAGGGCGAGCGCTACGGCAGCTTCCCGATGGTGCCCTGGTGCGGCCGGACCGAGAACGGCCGGTTCCGCGACGGGGCCACCACCCACCAGCTGCCCGTCAACGCCGCCCCGCACGCCATCCACGGCACCGTCCGCGACCGGGCCTGGACGGTGGCCCGGACCTCCGCCACCGAGGCCGTCCTCACCTGCGAGCTCGACGACCCGTGGCCGTACAAGGGCCGGGTCACCCAGGTCCTCGAACTGGCCGAGGACCGGCTGACGCTGCGGTTCGGCGTGGAGGCGTTCGACGCCTCCTTCCCGGCGCAGGCCGGCTGGCACCCCTGGTTCCTGCGGAACCTCGGGCACGGCGGCGAGGACGTGACCCTCGGCTTCACCCCGGAATGGCAGGAGGAGCGCGGCGAGGACCACCTCCCCACCGGCCGGCGCATCGCCCCCCTCCCCGGCCCCTGGGACGACTGCTTCGGCATGCCCGACGGCGTCGACGTCACCCTCACCTGGCCGGGCGAGCTGGAGCTCAAGGTGACCAGCCGCGCCGAGTGGGTGGTGATCTACGACGAGCCCGAGGACGCCGTCTGCGTCGAGCCGCAGTCCGGTCCGCCGAACGGCCTCAACACCCACCCGCGCCTGGTCACCCCCATCGACCCCCTGGAGGTCGAGAGCGTCTGGGCCTGGCAGCGCCTCTGAGCGCGGCGCCCTTAAGCTCGGGGCATGACTGACGTACGCGCTGAACTGCTCCAGCAGATCAAGGACAAGGCCGTGGTGCACGGCAAGGTGACCCTCTCCTCGGGTCTGGAAGCCGACTACTACATCGACCTTCGCCGGATCACGCTGGACGGCGAGGCCGCGCCGCTCGTGGGCCAGGTCATGCTCGACCTGACCGCGGACCTCGACTTCGACTGCGTCGGCGGCCTCACCCTGGGCGCCGACCCGGTCGCCACCTCGATGCTGCACGCCTCCGCCGCGCGCGGGCAGCGCCTCGACGCCTTCGTCGTGCGCAAGGCGCAGAAGGCGCACGGCATGCAGCGCCGGATCGAGGGCACGGACGTGAAGGGCCGCCGCTGCCTGGTGGTCGAGGACACCTCGACCACCGGCGGTTCCCCGCTGACGGCCGTCGAGGCCGTCCGCGAGGCCGGCGGCGAGGTCGTCGCCGTCGCCACGATCGTGGACCGGGGCGCGGCCGGCGCGATCGCCGACGCGGGCCTGCCGTACCTGACCGGCTACCAGCTGACGGACCTCGGCCTCGCCTGAGACCGGAGGGGCCCAGCGTAACCGCCGCGAAGTCGTGACTTAGGTCCCGGACCCCGGCACATACGGTTCTGACCTGCGCTTTTCCCCGAGGGCGGGGTGTTTCACGTGAAACACCCCGCCCTTCGGCACGCGGCGCCCGTGGGAGCCCGTACGAGAGTCTGGAAAGATGGCACCGACGATGACGTCGCCCTAGGTCAGGGATACAGCAACGCACACCCGCACATCACAAGGAGCGGACGAATGCCCATCGCAACCCCCGAGGTCTACGCCGAGATGCTCGACCGGGCGAAGGCTGGCAAGTTCGCCTACCCGGCCATCAACGTGACCTCCTCCCAGACCCTCCACGCGGCGCTGCGCGGGTTCGCCGAGGCCCAGAGCGACGGCATCATCCAGATCTCGACCGGT
Organism: Streptomyces hydrogenans; assembly: GCF_014656075.1. Lineage (GTDB taxonomy): Bacteria > Actinomycetota > Actinomycetes > Streptomycetales > Streptomycetaceae > Streptomyces > Streptomyces hydrogenans. The sequence continues at coordinate 19,252 of NZ_BNBS01000045.1, read as the reverse complement.
GGCGCCGAGTTCCTGGGCGGCCAGTACAACAAGGACATGGTCACGGGCGCCGTCGCCCTGGCCGAGTTCGCCCACATCGTCGCCGCGAAGTACGACATCACGGTCGCGCTGCACACGGACCACTGCCCGAAGGACAAGCTGGACGGCTACGTCCGCCCGCTGCTGGAGGTCTCCGCCGAGCGCGTCGCGCGCGGCGAGAACCCGCTGTTCCAGTCGCACATGTGGGACGGCTCCGCCGAGACCCTCGCCGACAACCTGTCCATCGCGCAGGAGCTGCTCGCGAAGGCCCACGCCGCCAAGATCATCCTTGAGGTCGAGATCACCCCGACCGGCGGCGAGGAGGACGGCGTCAGCCACGAGATCAACGACGAGCTGTACACCACCGTCGACGACGCGATCCGCACCGCCGAGGCCCTGGGCCTGGGCGAGAAGGGCCGCTACCTGCTCGCCGCCTCCTTCGGCAACGTGCACGGCGTCTACAAGCCGGGCAACGTCGTCCTGCGCCCGGAGCTCCTCAAGGACCTCCAGGCCGGCGTCGCCGAGAAGTTCGGCCAGGCGTCCCCGTTCGACTTCGTCTTCCACGGCGGCTCGGGCTCGACCGCCGAGGAGATCGCCACCGCGCTGGAGAACGGCGTCGTGAAGATGAACCTCGACACCGACACCCAGTACGCCTTCACCCGCCCGGTCGTGGACCACGTGTTCCGCAACTACGACGGCGTCCTGAAGGTCGACGGCGAGGTCGGCACCAAGTCCACCTACGACCCGCGGACCTGGGGCAAGCTCGCCGAGGCCGGCATGGCCAAGCGCGTCACCGAGGCGTGCGAGGCGCTGCGCTCGACCGGCACCAAGCTGAAGTAAGCCGTGACCGAGGGGCCCGGCATCCGCGGAAGGGTGCCGGGCCCCTCGCGTACCTGGAGGTAGGGATCGATGTACGACTTCGACGAGGCACGGGACCGGACGGGCACCTGGTCGGTCCAGTGGGACGGCGTCGCGGACCGCTTCGGCGTCCCCGACCTGCTGCCGTTCACCATCTCCGACATGGACTTCGCCTCCCCGCCGGTGGTCCTCGACGCGCTGCGCGAGCGCGTCGGCCACGGCGTCTTCGGCTACACCGACTGGCGGCTCGGCGGCGACGACGGCTTCCGGGAGGCGATACGCCACTGGTACGCGAGCCGCTACGACACCGCGATCGACACCGACGCCCTCGTGTACGCGCCCTCGGTGCTCTCCCAGCTCTCCCAGCTGCTCCGGATGTGGACGGAGCCCGGCGACGGCGTCGTCGTCCACACCCCCACCTACGACGGCTTCCGCAAGGCCGTCACCGGGCTCGGGCGCGAACTGCGCGGGGTGCCGGTCGGGGACACCGCGGCGCTGGAGCGGGAGCTGGCCCGTCCGGACAGCCGGATGCTGCTGCTCTGCTCCCCGCACAACCCGACCGGCCGGGTCTGGACCGAGAAGGAGCTCACCGACTTCCACGAGCTGGCCGAGCGGCACGGCGCGACCGTCGTCAGCGACGAGATCCACGCCGACCTGACCACCGACGGCCACCGCCACGTGCCGTTCAGCCGGATCGCGGAGCCCGGCCCCGGCCGCGGCTGGGCCGTGATCACCTCGGGCACCAAGGCGTTCAACTTCCCGGCGCTCTCCGGCTCGTACGGCATCATCGGCGACCCCGGCGAGCGGGCGGAGTTCGTGCGGCGGATGGAGACCGGCGAGGGCCTCGCCTCCCCGGCCGTCCTCTCGCTCACCGCGCACATCGCCGCCTACCGGCACGGCGCGCCCTGGCTCGACGGACTGCGCGACTACGTCGCCGGCACGATGGCGATGGTCGGGGAACGGCTCCGCGCGGGCCTCCCGGGAGTCGACTGGACCCCGCCGCAGGCCGGCTACCTCGCCTGGATCGACCTCCGGCCGCTCGGCATCGACGAGGACCGGCTCCAGGAGGAGCTGATCCGGACGGAGCGGGTCGCCATCATGCCCGGCGGGACGTACGGCACCCCCGGCTTCGTCCGGCTCAACGTCGGCTGCCCGCGGGCCAAGGCCGAGCGGGGCGTGGACGCGCTGGTCAGGGCGGCGGGACGGCTGCGGACCCGCTGAGGCCCCGGACGGATTCCGCGGGCCCGGCTCCGGCCCCGCTCCGGCTCGGGCCCGGCTCGGGCTCCGGCTCCGCCCCGGCCCCCGCCGGTCCGAGGAGACCGGCGGGGGAGTGCGGATCGGCGGGGGAATCCGCGGACCCGACAGGGGAGCGTGAACCGACGGGGGACGCCGGGGACCGGCCGGTTCCGGGGAGGCGGTCGTGCCCGGATCGGGGGACCATGCAGGCATGAGCGTGGCCGGTCCCGAGGTGCGGATGGCTTCCCGGAGCGGGCGGTGGATCGTCCTCACGACGGTCCTCGGCTCCGGGATGGCGCTGCTCGACTCGACCGTCGTCAACGTCGCCCTGCCGCACATCGGCGAGGACCTCGGCGCCGACCTCGCCGTCCTCCAGTGGACCGTCAACGCGTACATGCTGACGCTGGCCGGGCTCATCCTGCTCGGCGGCTCGCTCGGCGACCGGTACGGGCGCCGGCGGGTCTTCGTCGTCGGCGTGGTCTGGTTCGCCCTCGCCTCGCTGCTGTGCGGGCTCGCCCCGAACGCCGGCGTGCTCATCGCCGCCCGCGCCCTCCAGGGCGTCGGCGGCGCGCTGCTCACCCCCGGGTCGCTCGCGCTGATCCAGGCGAGCTTCCACCCCGACGACCGGGCGCGGGCGGTCGGCCTGTGGTCCGGCTTCGGCGGCGTCGGGGCGGCGATCGGGCCGTTCGTCGGCGGCTGGCTCGTCGACGGGCCCGGCTGGCGGTGGGTCTTCCTCCTGAACGTGCCGCTCGCCGCGGTCTGCGTGCCGGTCGCGCTGCGGCACGTCCCCGAGTCCCGCGACGAGGCGGCGCGCGGCCGCCGCTTCGACGTGCTCGGGGCGGTGCTCGGCGCGGCCGGCCTCGCCCTCGTGACGTACGCGCTGATCGACGCGGTGTGGTGGGCGGGGGCGGCGGGCGTGCTCACCGGGGCCGCCTTCGTGGTGGTGGAGCGGCGGCGCGGCGAGCGGGCGATGGTGCCGCCGTCGATCTTCCGGTCCCGCCTCTTCACGGCGGTGAACCTCGTGACGCTCTGCGTGTACGCGGCCTTCGGCGGCTTCTTCTTCCTCGCCGCGCTCCAGCTCCAGGTCGTCTCCGGCTACTCCGCCCTCGCCGCCGGGACGGCGCTGCTGCCCACCACCGTGCTGATGCTGCTGCTCTCCGCGAGGGCCGGCGAGCTGGGCGAACGGATCGGGCCGCGCATCCCGCTGACCGTCGGGCCGCTGCTGTGCGCGGCCGGGATGCTGCTGATGCTGCGGGTCGGGGCGGACGCCTCGTACGTGCGCGACGTGCTGCCGGCCCTGGTGGTGCTGGGCCTCGGCATGACGGTGCTGGTCGCGCCCCTGACCGCGACCGTGCTCGCCTCCGTCGACGTCTCGCGCGCCGGGCTCGCCAGCGGCGTCAACAACGCGGCGGCCCGGGCGGCGGGGCTGGTCGCGGTGGCGGCGCTGCCGCTGCTGACCGGGATGGGCCCGGAGGCGTACCGCTCGCCGGAGGAGTTCGACGAGACCTTCGGGAAGGCGATGCCGATCTGCGCGGCGGTGCTGCTCCTGGGCGCCGTCCTCGCCTGGACGACCATGCGCACCCCCGGGCCGGCCGCCTGCCACCCCACCTGCAGGACCCACTGCGCCGTCACCGCCCCGCCCCTGGACCCGGGCACGTCGTAGGCCGGCGTCCGCCCCCGGGGCCCGGGAGCCCGTGAGCGCCCGGTCCCGCAGCCGGCCCGCCCCGTGGCGCCCGCCCCGCGGGGCTCTGGGGCAGACTGGGGGGATGGTTACGCATGAGAATCTGCTGGGCGGGCCCGCGCCCACCCTGCTGCCCGACGACCCCGGTCCCCGCGAGGCGCTCGCGCAGGGCACCGCCCCCACCGAAGTCGCCGCGAAGTACCCGACGTCCTCGCTCGCCTGGGCGCAGCTCGCGGACGACGCCTTCGAGGCCGGCCGCGTGGTGGAGTCGTACGCCTACGCCCGCACCGGCTACCACCGGGCGCTCGACGCGCTGCGCCGCAACGGGTGGAAGGGCCACGGCCCGGTGCCGTGGGAGCACGAGCCGAACCGCGGCTTCCTGCGGGCCCTGCACGCGCTGGCGCGGGCCGCCGGCGAGATCGGCGAGCAGGCCGAGTACGAGCGGTGCACGACCTTCCTGCGGGACTCCTCGGAGACGGCCGCCGAGACCCTGGGCTGACCGGAGCCCCGGGCGCACGACGCCCCGGGCCGCCCCCCCGCTCCCCGTTCCCCGTCACCCCCGGCCGGTACGATCCCCCGGACCGGCCTGAACAGGGGGGAACTGTCATGGGCAAGCGGGGGGCGTCCGACCGGCGCCGACAGAATCGACATAGCGGGCGGAGCCGCCGCGGGGGGACGCGCGTCACGCGCCGTGGGCGGCTCGTCCTCTCGACCCTCGTGCTGATGGGCGTCTCGCTCGGCGCGGGCGTGGCGCTCGCGCACTTCCAGGGCCGTCAGGACCCCGCCGGCCCCGCCGCCCGCGCCCCGCTCTCCGCCGAGCCCCCGTCGGCCGCGCCGACCACGGCCCCGCCCACGCCGAAGCCGACCGCGAGCAAGAAGCCGAAGCCGAAGCCCACGCCGAAGCCGAAGCCGACCGCGACGAAGAAGAAGCCCCCGACCGTGCCGCGGTCCGGGCCGGGCACCTTCACCACCGCCACCGCCTCCGGGAAGATCACCGGCACGAGCGGCACGCTGCGCCGCTACCGGGTGCAGATCGAGGAGGGCGTCGACCTGTCGGCGCGCGGGACCGCCGAGGAGATCGAGGCGATCCTCGCCCATCCGCGCAGCTGGGCCGCGCACGGCCGGGGCCGCTTCCAGCTGGTCGCGTCGAACGCCGACTTCGTGATCCGGATCGCCACCCCCGACACCGCCGACGCGCTCTGCGCCCGGCAGGGCCTCAACACCCACGGCGAGTTGAACTGCGAGACCACCGAAGGCGTCGTGGTGAACCTCAAGCGCTGGATGCTGGGCTCGCCGACCTTCTCCGGGTCGCCGGAGCAGTACCGTCACCTGATCATCAACCACGAGGTCGGGCACGAGATCGGCATCCGGCAGCACATGGGCTGCGGCGGCCCGGGGAAGCCCGCGCCGGCGATGATGCAGCAGATCAAGGGGCTCAACGGCTGCCGTTCGAACGAATTTCCGTACAGCGAAGACGGGAGCTACATCACCGGTCCGATCGTGTCATGATGCGCGTGGGACGCGCGCGAAGAAGCACGCCTCCCGAGGGGACCGGAGCTCCCGCGGCGCACCGCAGCGTGCGCGCGGTGGAGCGGACCGCTACCCGGTAGCCCGTACCGAGGAGACAGCAATGTCATCCACCCCCCCTCCGGACGCCACCGGATCCGGATCCGGATCGGCCGTCGACGCCCCGAACCTCGACTTCGCGGGGACGACGCCCTACGAGGACTACGTCCAGGCGGACGTCCTCACCCACCTCCAGCACCTCCGCTCGGACGATCCCGGCGAGATGGTCTTCCTGGTCACCACCCAGGTCATGGAGCTGTGGTTCACGGTCATCGTGCACGAGTGGGAGACCGCGAGCCGCGCCCTGCGCGAGGACCGCCTGCCGGTCGCCGTCGACGCGCTCAAGCGCTCGGTGCGCGAGCTGGAGGCGCTCAACCACTCCTGGCGCCCGCTCGCGCAGCTCACCCCCGCCCAGTTCAACGCCTACCGCGGCGCGCTCGGCGAGGGCTCCGGCTTCCAGTCGGCGATGTACCGGCGCATGGAGTTCCTGCTCGGCGAGAAGTCGGCGTCCATGCTCGTCCCGCACCGGGGCGCGCCCCGCGTCCACGCCGAGCTGGAGAAGGCGCTGCACGAGCCGAGCCTGTACGACGAGGTGCTCGGCTTCCTCGCCCGCCGCGGCCTGCCCGTGCCCGCCTCCGTCCTCGGCCGCGACCTGGCGCAGCGGTACGAGCCCTCGCCGCAGGTCGAGGCCGTCTGGGCGGCGCTCTACGCCGAGCCCGAGGCCGACGGCAACGCCGAGCTGGTCCGCCTCGGCGAGGCCCTCAGCGACGTCGCCGAACTGGTCTGGCGCTGGCGCAACGACCACCTGGTCGCCACCCGCCGCGCGATGGGCTCCAAGACCGGCACCGGCGGCTCCGCCGGCGTCGCCTGGCTGGAGAAGCGCGCCCAGAAGAACGTCTTCCCCGAGCTGTGGACGGCGCGCAGCCATGTCTGATCTCCAGCAGGAGGCGAAGCGCCTCGACGCCGCCGACCCGCTCGCCGGCCACCGCGCCAAGTTCGCCCTCGACGACGCCACCGTCTACCTCGACGGCAACTCGCTCGGCGCGCTGCCCGCGCACGTCCCCGCCCGGATGGCCGACGTCATCGGCCGCGAGTGGGGCGAGCTGCGGATCCGTTCCTGGGACGAGTCGGGCTGGTGGACCGCCCCCGAGCGGATCGGCGACCGGATCGCCCCGCTCGTCGGCGCCGCCGCGGGCCGGATCGTCGTCGGCGACTCGACCAGCGTGAACGTCTTCAAGGCGGTCGTCGCGGCGGCCCGGATCGCCGGGGAGGGACGCGACGAGATCCTGGTGGACGCGTCGACCTTTCCCACGGACGGGTACATCGCCGAGTCCGCCGCCCGGATGACCGGTCACCGGATCGTGCCCCTCGACCCGGCCGACATCCCCGCCGCGGCGAACGACCGGACGGCGCTCGCGCTCGTCAACCACGTCGACTACCGCACCGGCCGGCTGCACGACCTGCCCGGCACCACCGCCGCCCTCCACGCGGCGGGCGCGCTGGCCGTCTGGGACCTGTGCCACAGCGCCGGCGCCCTGCCCGTCGGCCTCGACGCGCACGGCGTCGACCTGGCCATCGGCTGCACCTACAAGTACCTGAACGGCGGGCCCGGTTCGCCCGCGTACGTGTACGTCGCCGAGCGCCACCAGAGCCGCTTCGACTCGCCGCTGCCGGGCTGGACCTCGCACGCCGACCCCTTCGGCATGGAGCCCGGCTACCGGGCCGCCGACGGCGCCGTCCGGGGCCGTGTCGGCACCCCGGACATCCTGTCCATGCTGGCCCTGGAGGCGGCGCTCGACGTGTGGGACGGGGTCGCGATCGAGTCCGTCCGCGCCAAGTCCCTCGCCCTCACGGACTTCTTCCTGGAGTGCGTGCGGGCCTACGTCCCCGAGGGCCGGGTCACCCCGATCACCCCGGAGGCGCACGGCGAGCGCGGCAGCCAGGTGGCGCTGGCCTGCGCGGACGCGCCCGCCGTGATGCCCGAGCTGATCCGGCGGGGGGTCGTCGGCGACCTGCGTCCCGGCCTGCTCCGCTTCGGCTTCACCCCGCTGTACGTCGGCTTCGCCGACGCCGAGCGGGCGGCCCGCGTCCTCGCCGACGTGCTGGCCGGGACGCCCGCCGGGGAGTAGCCGACTCACCGACGGTGGACGGCCGGTGACCGGTCGTCAGGTCGGATCTTCACCTGATCTGCGGGGCCCGGGACCCTGATACGGTCCCCGCAGGTCAGGCCGATTCGGCCCCGTCACCGAGAGGTTGGAACCCCCCATGCCGGACCCCGCCGCGCGCGACGCCGCCGAAGAGGCATCGGCCTTCTCGCACCCGGCCGTCCCCCCCGACGCCACCGCCGCGTACGGCGACCACCCCGACCAGGTCGTCGACCTCTACGCCCCCAGGACCGGCGAGGGGCGCGCCCCGCTCGTCGTCGTCCTGCACGGCGGCGCGTGGCGGGCCCCGTACGACCGGCTGCACATCAGCCCCTTCGCGGACTTCCTGGCCCGCCGCGGCTTCGCCGTCGCCAGCGTCGAGTACCGGCGCGGCCCCGGCCTGCCCCACCAGGGCGGCGCGGCGCCCGTCGCCGGCCGCTGGCCGGAGACCTTCGACGACGTGGCCGCCGCCCTCGACGCCCTGCGCGAGCAGGCCGCCGCCGACCTGCCGCAGGCCGACCCGCACCGCACGGTCCTCACCGGGCACTCGGCCGGCGGCCAGCTCGCCCTGTGGGCCGCCGCCCGGCACGTGCTGCCCGCCGGCTCCCCCTGGCGGCTGCCCGCCCCGCCCGCGCTGCGCGGCGTCGTCGCCCTGGCCCCGATCGGGCACTTCGACCGGGCCCGGGAGCTCGACGTGTGCGGCGGCGCGGTGACCCAACTGCTCGGCGGGGAGGAGGCGTACGAGGAGCGGGCCGCGGCCACCGACCCGGCGCGGCTGCTGCCCACCGGCATCGCCACCGCCCTCGTCCAGGGCCGTGCGGACCTCACCGTCCCGGCCGAGGTCGCCGACGCCTTCGTGGAGGCGGCGGCCAAGGCGGGCGAGACGGTCGGCCTCACGCTCCTGGAGGACGTCGGCCACTTCCCGCTGATCGACCCGGCGGCCGACGCCTGCGCGGTGGTCGCGGAGGAGCTCGCGCAGCTCGCCTTCTGACGGGGTCCGGCGGGTGCCGCCGGTTTTTCCCTCGGCGGCCGTCGGCGGCTGCCGATATTCTCCGGACACTTCAACTTCCGTGACGACAGGGGGAACAGAGGCTCATGGGGACCGACGATCAGGTGGGCGCGGCACCTCCGCCTCCTCCGCAGCACCCGCCTTCCTCCCCGTCCCCGCGGTACTCGCCCCCGCCCCCGCCCCCGCCGGGCCCGCCCCGGTCGGAGCAGCCCCGGTGGGCGTGGTGGGTGGCGGGGATCGCCCTGCCCCTGCTGGGCATCGTGGCCAGCCTGGTCGTGGGCATGGACCGCGGCGACGCGTCCCCGACGGTCGCCTCGCCCCCGTCCTCCTCCGCCTCCTCGGACTCGGTGGATCCGGCCTCGTCCGAGGAACCGGAACCGACCGCGACCACGACCACCCCCGCCTCCGACGACAAGAGCGCGGCGCCGCCCCTCGACCCGCCCGACAGCCCCCTCCCGAGCGGGTCCGGCGCCTCGACGACCCGGGTGGACCTGGCCCCTCCCCGGGGGCACGGCCCGGCGCGCGAGTCCTCCTGGGGCCTGACCCCCGCGCCCTGCACCAACTACGAGCAGCAGCTGATCGACCTCGACACCGGCCTGAGCCGGGTCGAGAAGGAGGACAACGGCAGGATCGGAGAGCCCGGCGGGGCCGAGCTCCACTACTGGCCGGACACGTGCACGGGCGGCGCCGACTACCGCCTGCGGGGCGTCCCCAACACCCGGGTGGGCCTCCTGCGGGCCGACGACCCGCACACCGCGGAGCAGTGCCGGAAGGTCTCGAACACCGGGCTGCCCCCGCTGAACCTCAACGACTCCGAGACGATCGAACAGGCCGGCTTCGTCGTCGGCGCCGCCATCTGCTCCGTGACGACCGAGGGCTCCGTCGCCATGGCGACGATCGACCACATCAGCGACGGCGGCATCGGCGGGGAGGCCACCGCCAGCGGCACCCTCTACGTCTGGCCCGAGGCGTCCTGACGGGGGCGCCCGGGGGCGCGTAGTACTCAAGGGGGACGGCCCGGGATCCGTATCCAGCGGGACGCGGCCGTCCCGGGCCGTTCCGTACCGTGGGCTGCGTGAACCCGACACAGACCCCCGACACGGGCAGCCGCAGCCCCGAGCTCCGCATGACGCTGGACGCGCTCGGCGGTCTGCGCGCGGACCTCGCCGGCGACGCCCTCTCCTACCGCCCGCTGCCCCCGCTCGCGCCGGACAGCCCCGCCCTGCGCTTCCTGCCCCGGCGGATACGCCCGCACGCCGTGCGGCTCCCGCACGCGGCGGTCGGCTTCCTCGCCCTGGTGACCTTCCTCCTCGGCTTCGACCAGCTGACCGGCTCCGTCGGACCGGTCGCCCTCGTCGCCTGCGGGGTGCCGACCGCCGCCGTGCTCCTCACCCTGATCCGGCCGGCGTCCGCCTTCTGGCTCTCGATCGCCTCGACGCCCTTCGTCGCCTACCTCAGCGGGTACGACGGCTGGCCCTGGGCGCCGAACTCCTTCGCCGCCCACCTCTTCGTGCTGGTGGTCGTCGCCCTGCGGACCGGACCCCGGGCCGCCGCCTGGATGTGGGTGATCACCGCCGGGTACGCCACCTTCACCTCCTTCTTCCTCGGCATGTCCGCGGGGTACGGCTCCAACGGCGCCGAGATGCTCTTCTTCTCCGCGCTCTTCCTGCTGGTCATCGCCGTCGTCCAGATCCGCCGCCAGGCGGACCGCGAGGTCACCGCCCAGCAGACCGTCACCGCCGTCGAGCGCTCGAAGCGGACCCTCCTGGAGGAGCGGACCACCATCGCCCGCGAGCTGCACGACGTCGTCGCCCACCACATGTCGGTGGTCGCCATCCAGGCCGAGGCCGCGCCCTACCGGGTGGAGAACCCGCCGCCGGAGCTGGAGCAGGCGTTCCTCACCATCCGGGAGAACGCGGTGGCCGCCCTCACCGAGCTGCGCCGCATCCTCGGTGTCGTCCGCGCCGAGGACTACGAGGCGCCCGACGCGCCGCAGCCGACCCTCGCCGACCTGCACGGGCTGGTCGGCAACGTCCGGGAGGCCGGGCTCGACGTCTCCATGGCGGTGACCGGCGCGGTGCGCGAGCTGCCGCAGGGCGTGGAGCTCTCCGCGTACCGGATCGTCCAGGAGGCCCTGTCCAACGTGCTGCGGCACGCGCCCGGGGCCGACGCGAAGGTGGAGGTCAGCCATGTGCTCGGCGGCCTCGGGCTGCGGATCGCCAACGGACCCGCGCGGGGCCTCGTCAAGCCCACCCGTCACCCGGCCACCGCCCCTGAAGGAGGGCTGCGCCCACCCCTCTCGACCGGCGCCGGCCACGGCATCACCGGCATGCGCGAACGTGTCACGATGCTCGGCGGGGAGATGACCGACGGACCGACCGACGACGGCGGCTACGAGGTCGCCGTCTTCGTCCCCGTCCAGCGCGAAGGGGCCGACCAGTGATCAAGGTACTGATCGTCGACGACCAGATCATGGTCCGCGAGGGCTTCTCGGTGCTGCTCGGCGCGATGCCGGACATCGAGGTCGTCGGCGAGGCCGTCAACGGCCGGGAGGCGGTCGCCCAGGTCGCCGCCCTCCGACCGGACGTCGTCCTCATGGACATCCGGATGCCCGAGCTGAACGGCATCGACGCCACCCGCGAGATCGTGGCCGCCGACGCGGACGCCAAGGTGCTCGTCCTCACCACCTTCGACCTCGACGAGTACGTCTACCAGGCGCTGCGGGCCGGGGCCTCCGGCTTCCTCCTCAAGGACGCCTCGGCCCGGCAGCTCGCCGAGGGCGTCCGGGTCGTCGCCGCCGGCGAGGCGCTGCTCGCGCCGACCGTGACGAAACGACTCATCACCGAGTTCGCGAAGTCCGCCGACACCGCGCCGAAGGCGCCCGCCGTCGCCCAGATCGGCGAGCTGACCGAGCGCGAGACCGAGGTCCTGGTCCTCATCGCCCAGGGCCTGTCCAACCAGGAGATCGCCGGCCACCTCGTCGTCGCCGAGTCCACCATCAAGACCCACGTCAGCCGGATCCTGGTGAAGCTGGGCCTGCGCGACCGGACGCAGGCGGCGGTCTTCGCGTACGAGGCACGGCTGGTGCAGGTCGGTCGCTGAGCCGGGGGAGCGGGGGTAGCGTCCAGGCATGGACGCCGCCGCCGCTTTCGACCCCTGGTCCCCGGAGTTCGTCGCCGACCCCTACCCGGTGTACGCGGAGCTGCGCGCCGCCGGGCCCGCCCACTGGTACGGGCCCACCAGGCAGTGGCTGATCCCGCGTCACGAGGACGTGTCGGCGCTGCTGCGGGACCGGCGCCTGGGGCGTACGTACACCCACCGCTTCACCCACGAGGAGTTCGGCCGCGAGGCGCCGGACCCCCGCCACGAGCCCTTCCACACCCTCAACGACCACGGGCTGCTCGACCTGGAGGGCGCCGACCACACCCGCATCCGGCGGCTGGTGTCGAAGGCGTTCACCCCGAGGACGGTGGAGCGGCTGGCGCCGACGGTACGGGGGCTGGCGGACGGTCTGGTGGGGGAGCTGGTCGCGGCGGGCGGCGGCGACCTCCAGGCGGCGGTCGCCGAACCGCTGCCGGTCGCGGTCATCGCCGCGATGCTGGGCGTCCCGGAGGAGGACGAGGAGCGGGCCATGCTGCGGCCCTGGTCGGCGGCGATCTGCGGGATGTTCGAGCTGAACCCGTCGGAGGAGACGGCGCGGGCGGCCGTGCGGGCCTCGATCGAGTTCTCCGGCTATCTGCGGGAGCTGATCGCGCGGCGGCGGGCCGAGCCCGGCGAGGACCTGGTCTCGGCGTTGATCGGGGTGGAGGAGCTGACCGAGCAGGAGATGGTCTCCACCTGCGTGCTGCTGCTGAACGCCGGCCACGAGGCGACGGTCAACACGACGGTGGGCGGGGTGTGGACGCTGCTGCGGCACGGGGCCTGGGAGGCGCTCCCCGCGCCCGGGCTGTCCACGGCCGTGGACGAACTCCTGCGGTACGACACCCCGCTGCACCTGTTCGAGCGCTGGGTCCTCGACGACATCGAGGTCGGCGGGACCGTCATCCCCCGGGGCTCGGAGGTCGCCCTCCTCCTCGGCTCCGCCAACCGCGACCCGGCCCGCTTCGGCCGCACGGCGGACGTGCTGGACCTGACCCGCGCCGACAACCCCCACGTCACCTTCGGCGCGGGCATCCACTACTGCCTGGGCGCCCCGCTGGCCCGCCTCGAACTCGCCGCCGTCTTCGACGCGCTGCTGCGGCGGGCGCCCGGGCTGCGGCTCGCCGCGGACCCCGTCCGGAGACCCGGTTACGTGATCCGCGGCTTCGAGTCGCTCCTCGTGGAGGTCTGACCCGCGTCAGACCTGGAGGTCGCGGCGGCGCAGCCCCGCCAGGCCGGCCGCGGTGAGGGCCGCCGCCAGCGCGGTGAGGGCGAGGAGCGGCGTCCACGTCGGCTCCGGGCCCGGCAGCTTCGGCAGGTGGGCGAAGGGGGAGACGTTCAGGACCGCCCGGGGGAGGTTCAGGGCCGGGCCGATCCAGCCGAGCGCCAGGCAGAGCCCGGCGGCCGCCCACCCGGCGCCCGCCGCCCGGGGCAGCGCGCCCCACAGCAGGGTGGCGACGCCCGCGAGCGTCCAGACGGCGGGGAGCTGGGCGAGGGCGGCGCCGAGGACGGGGCCGTACGAGCCGCCGAAGCCGAGGGCGAGGCCGAGGCCCGCCGCGAGGAGGATCAGCGCCGCGCCGCCGAAGGCGGGGACCAGGTGGCCGGCCGCCCAGCGGAGCCGGCCGAGGGAGCCCGCCAGCAGTGGTTCCGCGCGCCCGGAGGTCTCCTCGGTGTGCGCCCGGAGCACCGCGCCGACCGCGTACAGCGCGGCGAGCATCCCGAAGAGGGAGACCATCGTGGCGAGGAAGGCGTCGGTGAGCGCGGTCTGGCCGCCCATCCGCTCGAAGATCTCGCGGGCCTTCTCGTTGTCGCCGACCAGGTCCGCCGCCCCCTCGGCCATGCCGCCGAAGACGAGCCCGCCGAGCAGGAAGCCGGCCCCCCAGCCGAGGAGCGCGCCGCGCTGGAGCCGCAGGGCGAGGGCCCCGGCGGTGGCGAGCCGTCCGGCGGCCGGGCCCGGCCGGGTGGCGAGGAAGGAGGCGCCGACGTCGCGGCGGGCGGCGAGCCCGTACGCGAGCGCGGTCTGCGCGGCGACGGCGGCGGCGATCAGCGGCAGCACCCACCACCGCTCGTCGCCGTACGCGCGGACGCTCTCGGCCCAGCCGACGGGCGAGAGCCAGGTGAGCGCGGAGCCCCCGGAGGCGTCCCCGGAGTCGCCCGCCGCGCGCAGCACGAACGCGAGGCCGAGGGCGCCGCCCGCGATGCCCTTGGCGAGCCGGGCGCTCTCGGTGAACTGCGCGGCGAGCGCGGCGACGGTCGCGAAGACCATGCCGGTGCCGCCGATGGCGAGGGCGAGGGCGAGCGCCCCGGCCGCGCCCTGGCCGGCGAGTCCGGCGAAGACGAGCAGGGCGACGGCGGTGTTGAGGACCAGGGCGGCGAGCAGGGCGGAGGTGAGCGGTGCGCGGCGGCCGACCGCCCCGGCGGAGAGCAGTTCCTGACGGCCCGTCTCCTCCTCCTCGCGGGTGTGCCGGACGACCACGATCAGGCTCGCGACGGCCGCGAGGACGGCGCCGAAGGTGCCGAAGCGCCAGGCGACGAGCCCGCCGAGGGAGTCGGAGAAGACCGGTCCGTAGAGCGAGCGCATCGAGCTGTTGGCGGTCATCGAGGCGGCGAGTTCGGCGCGCGCGGCGGCGGTGTCGTACAGGCCGCCGAGGGAGCCGGGGCCGGAGGCGACGAGGCCGCCGGTGACCAGGGCCCAGACGGGGAGGGTCAGCCGGTCGCGGCGGAGCGCGAGCCGGGTGAGGGTGCCGGTGCCGGCGAGGGCGGTCATGACGCCACCTCGGTGTCCGCGTAGTGACGGAGGAAGAGCTCCTCCAGGGTGGGCGGGGTGCTGGTGAGCGAGCGGACGCCGGCGGTCAGGAGCGCGGCGAGGACCGGGTCGAGCTTGTCGGTGTCGACCTGGAGGCGGACCCTGCGGCCCTCCACGCGCAGGTCGTGGACGCCGGCGAGCCGGTCCAGGTCCCCGGGCGGTCCGGCGAGCTCGGCGGTGACGCTGGTGCGGGTCAGGTGGCGCAGCTGGGCGAGCGAACCCGTCTCCACCGTGCGGCCCTTGCGGACGATGCTGACCCGGTCGCAGAGGGTCTCGACCTCGCTGAGGATGTGGCTGGAGAGGAGGACGGTCCGGCCCCGGTCGCGGGCCTCGCGGACGCAGTCCTGGAAGACCTCCTCCATCAGCGGGTCGAGGCCGCTGGTGGGCTCGTCGAGGACGAGGAGCTCGGCGTCGGAGGCGAAGGCGGCGACCAGGGCGACCTTCTGCCGGTTGCCCTTGGAGTAGGTGCGGCCCTTCTTGGTGGGGTCGAGCTCGAAGCGCTCGATCAGCTCCGCGCGGCGGGCCCGGTCGAGGCCGGTGCCGCGCAGTCGCCCGTACAGGTCGATGACCTCGCCGCCGGAGAGGTTCCGCCAGAGGGTGACGTCGCCGGGGACGTACGCCAGGCGCCGGTGGAGGGCGACGGCGTCGGCCCACGGGTCGCCGCCGAGCAGCTCCACGGCGCCGGAGTCGGCGCGCAGCAGTCCGAGGAGGACGCGGATGGTGGTGGACTTCCCGGCGCCGTTGGGGCCGAGGAAGCCGTGGACCTCGCCGGTGGCGACGGTGAGGTCGAGTCCGTCGAGGGCGTGGGTGCGGCCGAAGGACTTGTGGAGGCCGGTGACGCTGATGGCGTTCGTCATGCTTCGGAACGTACGCTCATTTCACAAATTTGTGAAGTTAAGGAAACGTAAAAAGACACGGTATAGAGTCGTCCCCATGACCAGCACCGAAGGCACCCCCGCGCAGGAGGACGCCGTCTCCCGTTTCGTGGAGCGCTTCGCCGGCGAGCTGACCGAGGCCGGCATGCAGCGCATGGCCTCCCGGGTCTTCGCCGCCCTGCTCGCCTCCGAGACCGCCTCGCTGACCTCGGCCGATCTCGCCGCACAGCTCAAGATCAGCCCCGCCGCCGTCTCCGGCGCGGTCCGCTACCTCACCCAGGTCGGCATGGTCGCCCGCGAACGCGAACCGGGCACCCGCCGCGAGCGCTACGTGCTCCACAACGAGATCTGGTACGAGACCTTCACCCGCCGCGACCAGATCCTGCTCCGCTGGGAGAAGGTCCTCCGCGACGGCGCCGCCTCCCTCGGCGCCGACACGGCCGCCGGAGCCCGCACCACCGAGACCGCCGACTTCTTCGCCTTCATGCAGGAGGAGATGCTCACCCTGATGGACCGCTGGCGCGAACGGAAGGCCCAGCGGGCGGCCGACGAAGCCGCTCAGGAACCGTCCGCCTCCTGAGGCTCCGAAGGCGCCTCCGAGGGCGGGGTCGGCCGGTTGAGCGGCGCCGCTGGCTCCGGCGCCCGCTCCCGGCCAGGGTCAGGCGCCGTCGCGCGGCAGCGTCAGGCCCCAGCCCTCCGGGTGGACCGTCCAGGTGCGGCGGCGGACCGGGCCGGTGACGCGGCCGTCGGCGCGGTAGCGGAAGTCGGGGCCGGAGACGGTCAGGACGCCGCGGTAGGCGCGGCGCGGGGCGTCCGCCGGGCCGGCCGGGTGGACGGTCACCTCCGCCGTGCCGGCGCCGCCGTCCGGGCGGGCCGTCACCGCCGTCACCGGCGCGTCCACGTCGGCGAGCAGCACCCCGTCGGCCTCCACCCGCAGCCGGTGCACCAGGACGCCGGGGTACGTCGGCGCGGGCCGCACCAGGGTGCGGACCAGGGAGCGGCAGGTCCCCCAGACGGAGGGGGCGGTGCCGGCGGCGGGCACCGGCACGGCGGGCACCCGCAGGTCGCCCAGGACCACCCCGTCGCTGTCGTCGACCAGCAGGTCCATGCTCCGTACCGCCCCGTCCAGGACCGTCCGGGCGGCCGCCACCGCGGTGCGCGGCACGCCGAGGCCGTACGCGACCTCCAGGGCGTCCGGCGGGCCGATCGGGACGAGCGCGAGCGGCGCCCGGTCCCGGTGCAGCAGGGTCACCGCGCGGAGCAGCGCCCGGTCGTCACCGAGGACGACGGGGCACCGGGAACCGCGCCGGGACAGGGCACGGGAGAATTCCTCGGGGGAGTCCGGCAGGCAGATCTTCGCCTCCGCGCCCGCGGACAGGACATCCTTCGCGATCCGCACGGACTCGCCGTCACTTCGGCGGGCGACCGGGTCGACGATGACCAGCAGCTGGTCGTGATCCGACACCTCGGTCCTTCCTCGGGTAGCATCTTTGTGCAAGAGCCCCTTGCGCTATTGCGCCAGGGGCTTCGTCTATTCCGGGGCACACCGGTGAGGCGGCGTACGCCCCCTGACCTTGGACATGCCCCACCCGGAAGGGGTGTACGCCTGTGCCCGCACTTGTGCTGCTCGGTGCTCAGTGGGGTGACGAGGGCAAGGGAAAGGCCACCGACCTGCTCGGTGGATCCGTGGACTACGTGGTGCGTTACCAGGGCGGCAACAATGCCGGCCACACGGTCGTCGTCGGCGACCAGAAGTACGCGCTCCACCTCCTCCCTTCCGGAATCCTCTCCCCGGGGTGCACCCCGGTGATCGGAAACGGTGTCGTCGTCGACCCGGCGGTCCTGCTCTCCGAGCTGAGCGGGCTGAACGAGCGAGGCGTGGACACGTCGAAGCTCCTGATCAGTGGCAACGCCCATCTGATCACCCCGTACAACGTCACCCTCGACAAGGTGACGGAACGGTTCCTCGGCAAGCGCAAGATCGGCACCACCGGTCGCGGCATCGGCCCCACCTACGCCGACAAGATCAACCGCACCGGCATCCGGGTCCAGGACCTCTACGACGAGTCGATCCTGGAGCAGAAGGTCGAGGCGGCCCTGGAGCAGAAGAACCAGCTCCTCGCCAAGGTCTTCAACCGCCGCGCCATCGAGTCCGGCCGGATCGTCGAGGAGATGCTCCAGTACGCGGAGCAGATCAAGCCCTTCGTGGCCGACACGACCCTGATCCTCAACAACGCCATCGACGAGGGCAAGGTCGTCCTCTTCGAGGGCGGCCAGGGCACCCTCCTGGACGTGGACCACGGCACGTACCCCTTCGTCACCTCCTCGAACCCGACCGCCGGCGGTGCCTGCACCGGCGCGGGCGTCGGCCCGACGAAGATCAACCGGGTCATCGGCATCCTCAAGGCGTACACCACCCGTGTCGGCGCCGGTCCGTTCCCGACCGAGCTCTTCGACGCGGACGGCGAGGCCCTGCGCCGCATCGGCGGCGAGCGCGGCGTCACCACCGGCCGCGACCGCCGCTGCGGCTGGTTCGACGCGGTCATCGCCCGCTACGCCACCCGCGTCAACGGCCTGACCGACTTCTTCCTCACCAAGCTGGACGTCCTGACCGGCTGGGAGGAGATCCCGGTCTGCGTCGCGTACGAGATCGACGGCAAGCGCGTCGAGGAACTCCCGTACTCCCAGACCGACTTCCACCACGCGAAGCCGATCTACGAGACCCTGCCCGGCTGGTCGGAGGACATCACGAAGGCCAAGACCTTCGCGGACCTCCCGAAGAACGCGCAGAACTACGTGAAGGCGCTGGAGGAGATGTCCGGCGCCCCGATCTCCGCCATCGGCGTCGGCCCCGGCCGCACCGAGACCATCGAGATCAACTCCTTCCTGTAGGCGGTCGACCGAAGGGCCCGCACCCCCCCGGGGGGGGTGCGGGCCCTTCGGCGTGCCACGGGGCCCGTCAGTCGGCCCGGCGGTACTCCGCCGGTTCCGTGTCCGTCATGGGATAGACCTGGAAGACCTTCTCGCCCTTGTACGTGGTGAGCACCAGGTAGCTGCCCAGGTCGTCGCGGACGCAGTCCGGGTCGGCACCGGGTTCGAGGGTCATGGGGCCCGTGACGTAGGGCGGGGTGGTGGTGGCGAGGATGGCGGTCCAGGTGCAGTTGACGGCGTCCAGGAGGGTGTTGCCCTGCTCGTCGGTGCGCGGATAGACGCTGAGGGTGCGCAGGACGGCGGCGCCGACCGCGCCCTGCGCGACCGTCACCTCGTCGGTGTAGCGGTCGGCCTCCGGGCCCTCGACCAGGGGCGCCATCTTCCAGCGGCCGAGGTACTCGGCGGGGAGGATCTCCGACCCGGTGCGGGCCTTGTGGAAGGTGGCCTTCGCGGCGCCCGAGGTCCATTCGAGGACCTCGGGGGAGCGCAGGGTGAGGGTCTGGTGCGCGGCGGCCATGCACCGCTGGGCGGGCACGCTCGTGGTGACGGTCGACTCGCCCAGGACGACCTTGTCCTCGTCGGCGGAGACCAGGCGCGAGCGGCCCATGCACAGGCGGCCGTCGCCGACGTGGGTGTAGACGGCGGCCTTGGAGCCGGCCGGGCCCTGGGACAGCTCGATGCGGACGGTCTCGCGGGGGTGCTCGGGGGTGCCCTGGAGGACGCCCTCCCAGGCGCCGAGGAAGGCGGCGGGAACCGCCCCGGCGGGCCGGGAGGCCGCGGAGGACGAGCCGGCGGAGGACGAGCCGGCGGGCTTGCCGTCCCCGCCGGGGGTGCCGGAGCCGCCGAGCGGCCAGAAGGCGTAGCCGACGCCCGCCTCGGCCGCGACGGCGTCGGCCGCGAGCGCGGCCGTCAGGACCCGGCGGCGGGATCGGGCGCCCGGCGGCTCCGGGGCCGGCGCGGGGGCGGGGGCCGCGGTGCCCCCGGTGGCGG
>NZ_BNBS01000044.1 GCF_014656075.1 Streptomyces hydrogenans | reverse complement strand
GCTGCTCCTCGGTGGCCAGCTTGGTGAGGTACGGGCCGATGATGTCGTTGTGCAGACTGAGGGCGAGGCCGGACGCGCCCGCGCGGGCGAACTCCTCGATGAGGACGGCGCTGTGGCGGAAGTCGTCGGTGCCGCCCCCGCCGTACTCCTCGGCGACGGCCATGCCCAGCAGGCCCCGGCGGCCCGCCGCGCGCCACGCCTCCCGGTCGACGACGCCGGTCTCCTCCCAGCGCGCGTGGTGCGGGGTCACCTCCTTGGCCAGGAAGGTCCGCACCGTCGCGCGGAAGGCGTCGTGATCGGGGCCGTACAGGTCGCGTCCGAAGGTCACAGCCAGCTCCTCACGCGCTCGATCAGCCGGGCCGGGTCGGGTCCCACCGGGGTGACGTTGAGCATGGTCACGCCCGCCTCGCGGAAGACCTCCACCCGGTCGCGGACGTATCCCTCGGGGCCGGCGAGGCTGAGGCGTTCCAGCAGCTCGTCCGGTACGGCGGCCTCCGCGTCCTTCTTGCGGCCCGCGAGGTAGTGCTCCTGGATGGCCGCCGCGGCGGCCTCGTAGCCGTAGGAGCAGATCAGGTCGTGGTAGAAGTTCCGGCCGGGCGCGCCCATGCCGCCGACGTAGAGGGCGACGGTGGGGCGCATCAGGTCGCGGGCGGCCTCGGCGCCGTCGCCGAGGGCCAGCAGACCGCCGGCCACGACGGCGAGCGGACCGAGAGCGGGGTCGCGCCGGGCCGCGCCCTCGGCCAGGGACGGGCCCCATACGTCGGCCGCGCGCTCGGGGACGTACAGGAACGGCAGCCATCCGTCGGCGATCTCGGCGGTCATCCGGACGTTGGCCGGGCCCAGGGCCGCGACGTACACGGGGACGGTGTCGCGGACCGGGTGGTTCAGGAGCTTGAGGGGCTTGCCGAGGGTGCCGCCCTTCTCGGGCGGCAGGGGCAGGTCGGTGATGCCGTGGTGCTCGATGACCTCGCGCCGCCAGATCCGCCGGGACAGCTCGATCACCTCGCGGGTGCGGCCGAGCGGGCGGTCGTAGCGGCGCCCGTGCCAGCCCTCGACGACCTGGGGGCCGGAGGCGCCGATGCCGAGCAGGGCGCGGCCTCCGGTGAGGGCGTCGAGTCCGGCCGCGGTCTGGGCGATCAGGGCGGGGGTGCGGGAGTAGACGTTGAGGATGGCCGAGCCGATCCGCATCCGCTCGGTTCTGGCGGCGAGGTATCCCATGATCGTCGGGGAGTCGTAGCCGTACGCCTCGGCCACCCAGACGGCGTCGAGTCCCGCGGCCTCCAGGGCGGCGGCCCGGTCCGCGGCGGCGCGCGGGTCGCCCGCGTACGCCAGGGGTGTGGAGAGTTCCATCAGCGGTGGTCCTTCAGGAGTTCGGGCACGTCCCAGTCGCGGGCCACGTCGGGGGTGTGGGCGCCGGGGACGGCCGGGGGCCTGCGGAGGGTGCCGGGGGTGGCGGAGAAGCGGGGTGCGGGAGCGGGCTGGACGGCGCCGAACGCCGGTGTGTACGTGCCGCGTTCGGTCAGGTGCGGGTGGTCCGCCGCCTCGCGCAGGGAGAGGACGGGGGCGACACAGGCGTCGGTTTCCTCGAAGGCGGCCGTCCACTCCGCGCGCGTGGCGGATGCGAACCGGGCGGTGAACACGGCCCGTAGCTCTGGCCAGTTGTGCGGGTCGGCGCGGTCCGGCAGCTTCCCGGGATCCAGGCCCAGCAGGGTGACGAACGTCGTGTAGAACCGCGGTTCCAGGGCGCCGACCGCCATCCAGCCGTCGTCGGCCGTGGCGTAGATGGCGTAGTACGGGCATCCGCCGTCGAGCAGGTTGCGGCCGCGGGACTCGCGCCAGGTGCCCTCGGCGAGCATGCCCCAGAACAGGGTGGTCAGGTGGGCGGCGCCGTCGACGATCGCCGCGTCCACCACCTGGCCGCGGCCGGTGGCGCGGGCGGTGAGCAGCGCGGCGAGGACGCCGGTGGTCAGGTAGAGGGAGCCGCCCGCGTAGTCGCCGAGGAGGTTGACGGGCGGCACGGGCGGGCCGTCCGGCGGGCCGACCATGGAGAGCGGGCCGGCGGTGGCGACGTAGCCGATGTCGTGGCCGGCCCGGGCGGCGAGCGGTCCGTGCTGGCCCCAGCCGGTGATCCGGCCGTACACCAGCGCGGGGTTGACGCCCATGCAGTCCTCGGGGCCGACGCCGAGGCGTTCGGCGACGCCGGGGCGGTAGCCCTCCAGCAGGATGTCGGCGCGCGCCGCGAGGGCGCGTACCGCGTGCGGCCCTTCGGGCGTCTTGAGGTCGACGAGGACGGAGCGCTTGTTGCGGTTGGTGAGGTCGAGGGCGGGATCCCCGCCGAGCGGCGAGGGTTCGGGACGGTCCACGCGCACCACGTCGGCCCCCAGGTCGGCGAGGAGCATCGCGGCGAACGGGCCGGGGCCTATCCCCGCCAGTTCGACCACGCGCACGCCGTGCAGGGGGCCGGTGACGTCACGGCCGGGAGGGGTGTCGGTGGGGTGCCGGCTCATGTGTTCCTTTCTCGGTTCGAGGCGGGCGGGCCGTCTTCGATCGAGGACCTACTGAGCGATCGCTAAGAACGTAGGAGCTGGGCGGCGAACGGGTCAACTCCCCGTGCGGCAGCAGTTTTTCCGGAACAGGAAGAGGGGCCGGACAGCAGACTCGGCATCATCGGACGGGCTATGCTGAGCGAACGCTAAGGACCCGGAAGGAAGTGTCACGGTGTCACAGCCGTACGAAGTCGCCGATCGACGCCCCGCCCGCGGCGGCCCTCCGGGCGCCGCGCCGGGCCAGGGCGAAACGCCCCCGGCCGAGCACTGGCGCACCTATCACCCGCTCGACCTGCACGCGATCCTGATGCGCGCCATGGAGGCGTTCAACGAGCAGGGTTACCACGGCACTTCGGTACGGGACATCGCCCAGCGGGTCGGCGTCACCGTGCCGGCGCTCTACTACCACTACGCGAACAAGCAGGCGCTGCTGGCCACCCTGCTCGAGACCTCCATCAAGGACGTCCTGGACCGCTGCCGGGCGGCGGCCGGCGAGGCGGGCGACGACCCCCTCGCCCGCTTCTGCGGCATGGTCGAGTCGATCGTGCTCTACATGACGCACCGCCGCCAACTCGCCTTCCTCGACACGGAGATCCGAAGCCTGGAGCCGGAGAACAGGGCGCGCTACGTCGCCCTGCGCGACTATCTGGAGCACATGCTGCTGGACACCGTCGAGGCGGGCCGCGCGCAGGGCGTGTTCACCACGCCGATCCCGGCCGACGCGGTCCGGGCGGTCCTCGTCATGTGCCAGGGCGTGGCCAACTGGTTCCGCGAGGACGGCCCGCTCAGCGCGGAGGAGGTGGCCGAACGCCACGTGCTGCTCGGCCTGTGCACCGTCGGCCATCCCGGCGCGCTCGACGGCACCGCACCGTCCCGGCACGGGAACGCCGCCGTGCCCGGTCGCGACGGATCCTCGCGGGGGCCGGCGTCCCGATCCCCGCGATGACGCGCCCCTGATCCGCGCGCCGTTCCGGCCCCCGCAAGCACACCCCGCACCCGCTCCCTCCCCGGTTCCATTTCCCTGGCGTCGACACCGACGCCGACACCGACGAGAGGACATCCGCATGGACGCGCACGAGGCCCGCACCCGGTTCCGGGAACTCCAGGAGGTCAGGGAGGGGGAAGGCACCGTCGACGCCGCCGAACTCGACGCGATCTGGGCGGCGTTGAGCACCGTCCGCCCCGAGGAGATGCTCGGCTCCTGGAAGGGCGGGGAGTTCCCGACCGGCCACCCCCTCAACGGCATGCTGGCGAAGGCCGGCTGGTACGGCAAGACGTTCCGCTCCGCGCACGACGTCGAGCCGCTGATCTGCCGGGACGCGCAGGGCGGGCTGTACGCCGACCGCGCGCTCGGCAAAGGGGCGGCCGGCCTGTGGGCCGTCGAGTTCCGGGGCGAGACGACGGCCACCATGATCTACGACGGGCAGCCGGTCCTCGACCACTTCAAACGGGTCGACGGCGACACGCTCATGGGGATCATGAACGCCAAGGGCGTGCCCCCCGAGGGGCCGTTCTACTACTTCTTCCTGGAACGCACCCCTGACAGCCCGTACGAGGTCCGGGACGGCGCTCCTCGCGCCGGGCAGTCCTCGTGAGGCGGGTCCGCGCCGCGGTCGTCGCCGCGCCCGGCGCCCCGTTCACCGTCCGGGACGCGGAGCTGGCGGACCCGCGTCCCGACGAGGTGCTGGTGCGGACGACCGCCGTCGGGATCTGCCACACCGACCTGGGGATGCGGGACGCCTGGCCCCGCCGGCTCACCCCCATGGTCTTCGGGCACGAGGGCGCGGGAGTGGTCGAGGCGACGGGCGCGGACGTGACCGGCCTCGCGCCCGGCGACCCCGTCTGTCTGACCTTCGCCCGGTGCGGCGGATGCGAGCAGTGCGCGACGGGCCATCCCGCGTACTGCCCCGCCGCCGCGGCCCACAACTTCTCCGGCGGCCGCCCCGACGGCACCAGCCCCCTCTCCCTCGGCGGCCGGCCCCTCCACGGCGGCTTCTTCGGCCAGTCCAGCTTCGCCACGCACGTCGTGGTCCGCGCGAGCGGCGTGGTCAAGGTGCCGTCCGACCTGCCGCCCGAGGTCGCGGCGCCGCTGGGCTGCAGCGGCCAGACGGGGGCGGGAACGGTCCTCAACCGGCTTCGCCCCCGGCCGGGTTCCTCCCTGGTCGTCCTGGGCGCGGGAGGAGTCGGCCTGAGCGCGGTGATGGCCGCGGTGGCCGCCGGCTGCGCCCCCGTGGTGGCCGTCGATCCGGTCGCCTTCCGCCGTTCCCTGGCCCTCGCGCTCGGCGCCACGGCGGCCCTGGAACCCGGGGACGGCCTGGTGGGGGCCCTGCGCGAGCTGACCCGCGGCGGGGCGCACCACGTCGTCGAGACCACCGGCCGCCCCGAGTCGGCCCGGACGGCCGTCGCCGCCCTCCGTCCCCGGGGCGAGCTGGCCCTGCTGGGCATCGGCCGCGAGGTCGCCTTCGACGTGAGGGAACTGCTCGGCAAGGGCATCCGCGTCCACGGCGTGATCGAGGGCGACTCCGACCCGGACCGCTTCCTCCCCGAACTGCTCGACCTGCGCGCCCGGGGCCTCTTCCCGCTCGACAGGCTGGTCACCACGTTCCCCTTCGAGGCCATCGAGACGGCCGTGGCCGCCATGCGGGACGGCAGCGTGGTCAAGCCCGTCCTCACCTTCGCCTGATCGGGCGGGGGGCGGGCCGGGCGGAAGTCAGGCGGTCGAGCGGGCGGGCAAGGCGTGGGGCGGACGGGCGGGCGACCGGCCCGCGCCGGCTGTCGCGCAGCCCCCGCAGGCCCCGTCCGCCGCTCCCCGCCCGCACCGCCAGGAAGCCGTCCTCTTCCCGGAGGGCCTGTGATTGACTGATCCGCATGCCCTCCGTCTCCCCGTCCGCCCGACCGGCAGAGACCGCGCGGCCGGTCCCCGCCACCCGGCCGCGCAACCGCCGGCAGCTCATCGTGGACGCGGCCGGACGGGTCTTCAGCGAGCGGGGCTACCACGCGGCCTCCATGGAGGACGTCGCCGCCCGCGTGGACATCACCGCGACCGCGCTGTACCGGCACTTCCCGAACAAGTACGCGCTGTTCGCCGAGTGCGCCGGCGTCATGGTGGACGGCCTGGTCGCCGCGCTCGACGAGGTGCCCTCCGACGCGCCCCTGACGGAGGTGCTGACGGCCGTCGCCCGGATCACCGTGGCCCATCGCGCCTCCGGCGGCGTGTACCGGTGGGAGGCGCGCTACCTGGAGCGCGAGGACCGCCGGCGCCTCAAGACGAAGTACGACCGCGTCGTCGACCGGGTCGACGACGCGGTGCGGCGGGAACACCCCTTTCCTGACGGGCGACTGCGCGCCACGGCGGCCCTCGGCGCGATCGGGTCGATCACGATGCACCGCACCTCGATCGCCCAGCGCCGGGCCGAGGACCTGCTGGTGAAGTCCGCGCTCGGCGTCGCCGCGAGCGACCCGGGGGCGGAGGGCTCCGCCCCGGCCCCCGTCGAGCTGCCGGCCCGGCCGGTGCCCCGGACGCGGCGCGACGAGATCCTCGCGGCGGCCGTCCCGCTGTTCGCCCGGGACGGCTTCGCCAGCGTCACCAACGGGCAGATCGCCCGGGCCGTGGGGCTGACCCCGTCCGCGCTGTACCGCCACTACCCCGGCAAGATCGACGTCCTGGCCGCGGCGTGCCTCCAGGCGGCGGACCTGCTGGCCCGGGGGACCGAGCGGAGCCTGCGCGGGGTGACGGCCCCGTACGACGCCGTCGTCGCGCTGGCGGCGACCCACGTGGCGTACTGCTTCGAGTACACCGATCTCAACAGCGTCGCCGAGGCCGAACTCCCCGGCCTGCCCGCGGACCCGCGCCGTCCCCTGGTCCTCGCGCAGCGGAAGCACATCGCCGTCTGGGAGCACTGGCTGCGCCTGGCCCGTCCGGAACTGGACTCCCGCCAGGCCCGGGCGCTGGCCCACGCGGGGTTCGGCGTGGTGGTCGAGGCGGGCCGCAGGCTGCGGTGGCGCGACGGACCCGCCGCCCGGCGGACCGTGACCCGCCTGGTCGTGGGCGCCCTCGGCCTCTGAGCGGCCGGGCGTCGCGCGGCGGGGCGGTCGCGGCTCCCCGGGTCCCGCCGTCGGCGGCTCAGCCCGCCCTGTTCCCGGTGGGGATGGTGATGGGGGTCGTCTTCCCCGAGCCGCCCTTGTTGAGGAACAGCATGGCCAGCGCCCGTACGAACTGGTCGAACATGTAGAACGTGCCGGGCATGATCGGCGACAGCCCCTCGCGGAACAGGATGAACGCGGGCCAGGCGGTACGGACCAGGGCCGCGGCGGCGTAGTCGCGCCGGAGGCCCAGCCAGTCGCCGACCTCGTCGCTCAGGACGTAGCGCACGAACTCGTTCAGGAACCCGCGGGTGACCCCGAGGTCGACCTGCGCCGTCAGGCCGAGCAGTTCCTCGGCCAGGGCGATGCCCTCGGTGGACGGCGTGAGGATCGGGGTGAGCACCCGCGCCGCCTGGCGTTCGGCTTCCGCCCAGGTCTGGGGGATGTGCTCGTCCGGGACGCCCAGCAGGTGGATGGCGACCTGCCACGAGTGCAGGAAGGCCTCCTGGTCCGCGGCCGGGAACGGGATCCTCCAGTCGAGCAGCTTCCGGTACACGAAGGTGCCGAGGCTGTGGAAGGTGACCAGGATGTCGGCGGCGCTGATCGGGATGGTCTCGTCGGCGACCGCCCGCCAGTGCGGGGACTGCGGCAGCAGGTGGCGTACGGCCGCGTGCACCACGCGCGTCTTGTTGGCCGTGACGACGAACTGCCCGGTGGGTTCGAACGCCTTGAGCTCGGACAGGTCGTAGCCGAAGGTGAACGTCTTGGCCGCGCGGTCCTGCATGTCCGCGCCGCCCGCCGACCAGTACACGCTCTTCGCCTCGCGCGGGATGACGGTGCTCATGATGCCGCTGCCGAGGCCGTACAGCATGAAGAGGTACGTGTCCCGGCGTCGGTTGAAGTCGGCCGCGCGGGCGAGCTTGGCGGGGTCGGCCCAGGACGGCAGCCGGTTGACCCGGCCCAGGTAGGCGGAGAACTCGGCCGGGAGGCCGCTGGGCAGGGGGTCGTTGTTGTCCACCCACGACGCCCACGCCGTGTTGATCGCCGGCACGTGGCCGCCGGTGAGCATCCTGGCCATCAGGGGGTCGGCCAGGTCGTCCCAGATCCACTCGGGACCGGTGGTCGCGGCCGTCCCGGCCGCCGCCCCCGTGGAGGCCCACGCGGGGACGGGGTTCGCGACGCCCGCGAGACCGAGCGCCGCGCCGAGTGAGAGGAGCTTTCGCCTGCTGAGGTGGTCCATTGACGTACCTGCTTCCCAGAGGGACCCGGAGGGTCCGGAGCCTGCGCAGACTTGCCGTTCACGGGCGGGGAGCGGGCTGCGGCACCGCTCCGCCCATGTGATTTTCGATTAACATAGCGAGGCGTGCAGTGCTCGGCAATGGGCGTGACGAAGGGCGTGGCGTCTTCACGGCGGGCGGGCGTCGGGGCAGGGAGGGGGCTCGACGGCTCGGGATCGGGGCGGGACCGGAGGAGGCGGCGCGGTGCGCCGGGTCCCTGCGCGGCGCACCGCCGGCGGGTGGCCGGCGGCGCGCGGCGCGGGTCAGGGCTGGAGGGGCATGGTCCAGCAGTTGGAGCCCGCGGGCTGCCCGGCGAGCCGGTCCGTCAGCCAGGCGATGGCGTCGCCCTGGTCGGTGAGGAGGGGCACGAGGTGGTTGGTGAGGATCTTGTCGCCCAGGTTCGGCAGGACCACCGCCTCGTACGTGACGTCGGCGCCCTTGCGGCACCAGTCCACGGCCAGCTGCCGGGCCTGGCCGTGGGGCACGATGTCGTCGTGGACGCCGGTGGCCACCCGCACCGGGCCGGCCGGCCGGAGCGTGCCGATCCGCTGCCTGTTCAGAGCGGCCCGCGCCGCCGGCTCGGCGGCGATGATGTCGCCGATGGACCGGCCGTCCTTCGTCCACCGGCTGCTCTTCGCGAAGCCGTAGCCGAAGAGCGCGTCGCCGACGCACATGGTCGAGGCGTCCCGGAGCACCGCCTTCCCGCTGTCGCTGACGTGCTCCTCGACGACGGCGCGCAGATCCGGGTCCGCCTGGGCGAAGCCGCTGATCGACCAGGCCAGCGCGCCGGCCAGCGCACTGCCGTCGATGCCCTTCATGGTGGAGGTGAGATCGGCGGGCGGGGCGCCGGCGTACGTACCGCTGAGCGGGACGTCCGGCGCGTAGGAGGGCTGGAGTTCGGCGGCCGACGCGGCCGCCGCGCCGCCCTGGCTGTAGCCGTACAGGCCGGTGCGCGAGCCGGCGGTGACGGAAGCGCCGGGCACGGCGCGGGCCGCGCGGGCGGCGTCCAGCAGGGCGTGGCCCTGGTCGAGGCGGTTGACGTAGGTGTGCAGCCGGTCGGTGGCGCCGAGGCCGACGTAGTCGGTGAGGACGACGGCCGCGCCGGAGGCCAGGATCCGGTAGACGGCGAGGGCTTCGTAGCCCACGGACATCGTGTCGCCGGTCAGGGTGAGCGGGTGCTCCAGGGCGAACGAGGGCGCGCACTGGTCCCCCTGTCCCATGGTGCCCGAGGCCATCGCGACCAGCGGTCGCGGTCCGGACCGCTTCCAGGCGGCGGAGGGCTCGATGTAGGTGCCGGTGACGGCGACGGGCCGCCCCGAGGAGTCGGTGGACTTGTACATCAGGCGGGTCGCCGTGCCCGGCAGGGGCCGGCCGTCGAGGCCGGGGATGCTCAGCCCCAGCGACATCGGCTCGGTCCGTATCAACGCGCCGTCGGCGGCGGGGAGTTCGGTGGGCGGGTTGTAGAACGCGGGGATGGTGACCCCGCGCGAGACGACGGGTTCCGTGTCGGTGGCGGAGGCCGGGGCGGCGGCCAGGCAGGCGCAGACGGCGCCCGCGACGGCCGCCGCGAGGAGACGGGCTCCCGCGTCGGCGGAGAGGGGGCGGAGTCGCTTGCGGCTCAAGGGGCACTCCTTGTTCGTCGGGGTCCGGCGGAACCCGGTCGGGCGACCGCGCCGACGGGTGAAATTGGCGCGGCCATGTCACCTCAGGGGGTGGAAAGGGGGTTACTCGCCAGTCATTTACTGGAGAGTAAGGACGGGTGTCACTCACTGACAAGATGTCTGCACGCGTCTTCTGGGGCCCGTGGGCATCGAGCGACCGGCTCGGATCGCCCAGGTGACGGTCCGGCGGGCACGAGGGTGCCGCCGGTCGCCCGCTCCTCGGTATGCTGCGGCGATCTCCGCACGCGAGGACGGTGGCCAGGGTGCACCAGACGCCGATCGAGGCACCGCGCCAGGGGGCGGTGCCGCCGGACGGGGAGCGGCCGTCGCTCCTCGACCGCCGCAAGACGGCCCTGCGCCTCGACATCGCCTGCGCGGCGGTGCGCCTCTTCACCACGCGAGGGATCGCCGCCACGACGGGAGAGCACATCGCCCAGGAGGTGGGCGTGTCCGCGCGCACCCTGTGGCGCCACTTCCCCACGAAGGAGAGCTGCGTGCTGCCCCTGCTGGCGGCCGGGCTCGACTTCGCCGTCGACCGCCTCCGGCACTGGCCGGCGGATGTGAGCCTGCGGGACTTCTTCGCCGAGACCTGCCGCGAGGGCGAGCTGCCCGCCTTCACCCCCGCCATCCTCGACCTGATCCGCATGACCTCCACCGAGCCCGCGCTGCGCGCCGTCTGGCTCCAGGCCCACGACGACGCCCTGCCCGTCCTCGCCACGCTCCTCGCGCAGCGCTCGACGGCCGGGGCGGACACCGGCACCGCCGACGACGCCCTGCGGGTGACCGTGCACGCCGCCACCCTCAACGGCGCCCTGCGCGCGGCGGTGGAGAGCTTCGCCCACCGCTACGCGGACCGTCCGGACGCCGCGGACGAGGAACTCGCCGCCTGTCTCGACGCCGCCCTGCGCGCGGCGACCGAGGGACTGCCCTACTGACCCTGCTCGGCGCGCTCCCCCGGCCTCGGCCTCAGCCGGAGACGGCGGCCGGGACGAGCGGGAGGGCGAGGGCGTCGAGGGACTCGGGAACGGTCTGCCCACCGTCGACGGTGAGGGTCTGGCCGGTGATGAAGGCGGCCTCGTCCGAGGCGAGGAACGCGACCGCGTGGGCGACGTCCGTGGTCTCCCCGAGCCTGCCCAGCGGGATCGACGCCGCCATCCGGCGCAGGTAGTCCTCGCCTAGCGCGTCCAGCCCCTCGGTGCGGACGTTGCCCGGCAGCACGGCGTTGACGGTGATGCCCAGGGGCGCCAGCTCCAGGGCCGCGCCCCGCAGGAACCCGAGCTGCCCCGCCTTGCTCGCCCCGTAGTGGGACCAGCCGGTGTACCCCGTGGTGGGGCCGGTGATGGAGGAGGTGAGGACGACGCGTCCGCGCCCGGCTCGTTCCATCGCGGGCAGGCAGGCCCGTACCGAAAGGATCGACCCGCGCAGGTTCACGGCCAGGACCTCGTCGATGTCGGCCGCGGTCATCTCGCGCAGGGGCCTCTCGGGAAAGATGCCCGCGTTCGCGCACAGGACGTCGATGTGCCCGTGGCGGCGTTCCGCCTCGGCCGCCATCGTCTCGACCGAGGCCGGAGTCCGCAGGTCCACCCCCACGCCGTCGACCCGCCCGCCGGTGGCCCGGACCAGCTCCGCGGCGACCGCACGCGCCACCGCCTCGTCCCGACCGGTCAGCAGCACCGCCGCACCCCGCCGTGCGAAGAGTTCGGCGATGCCCCGCCCGATACCGCGCGTCCCGCCCGTCACCACGACGGACCGGTCACTCCATGGGGTGCCGATCATGCCCCGCCCCTTCCTCGCCGTTCAGCGTGAGCGGTCCGGATCCCGCTCGGTCGCCGGATCCCGCCGAGTCCGGATCCCGCTCGGTCGCCGGATCCCGCCGAGTCCGGATCCCGCTCGGTCCCCGGATCCCGCTCGGCCCGGAGACAGCTCGGTCCCCGGATCCCGCTCGGCCCGGAGACAGCTCGGTCCGGAGCCCGCTCGCCCCCGGATCCCGCTGGGTCCGGAGCCCGTTCACCGTAGGCGACGCGCGCCCTGACACCGGCCCACCGGGCACGGCCGCCGGATCCGGACCACCAGGCCCGACCGACCACGGCGCACAACGGCGGAACCGTCCCCGCGGGCCCTCGACGCCGCGTCACCCGCATCACCCGAACGAAGGACGCGCTCGCCGGGTCGCGGCCGGGGCGAGGGAGCGGCGGGGACGCGGGACGGGCCGGGGCTTCCGGGCCCCGGCCCGAACCTTCGGTTCCGGGCCGAAGGGCTGTAGCTTGGCCCGAACGCCCGCCCCAACGCCCGGAGTTCGTCAGGGTGTCGGGCGGACGCGACTGGGCGGCGGGGAGACGGGTGTACCAGGCGAACATGGCACGGACCGGATGCCACCGCTCCGTCGACAGCGGGGAACGGCGACCGCCCTCGCGGCTGCGCGTGGTCCTGCGCGGGCGGACGCTCGCGACGCCGGCCGTCGTCGACGGCGTCGTCTACGGGACGACCGACCACGGCGTCGCGTACGCGTGCGAGCCCCTCACGCGGACGTTCCTGTGGAGCGTCCAGGCCCGCGCCCTGCCGGACCCGGAGACCGCGCCGGGACGTCACGGCAGGTCCCCGGTGCCGTACGTCGCCGGGCCCACGGTCCACGACGGCCTCGTCCATCTCCTGCGCGGGGACGGGATCCTGCACTCCGTGGACGCCGCGACCGGCGACGTGCGCGCGCCCGGTCCGGCGCTCGGCTGCGCGGGAGGCGGCGCGCCCGCCGTGGCGGAGGGGTTCGTCGCGGCCTGCGGGCGCCTCCCCGGGTCCGGCCTCTTCTCCGATCCCCTCGGGCCGAGGCGCCGGCTGGCCGTGACGTCCGCCGATCCGGACCTCGCCCGGAACCCGACCGCGCCGCTGTGGCACACGGATCTCGCCGACGGCGCGGGACCCTCGGACGGACCTCCTCCCTCCCACCTCCTTCCGGTCGCGGGGCTGCTCGCCCGGGTCCGGGAGGCTCCGGGACAGGGGCAGTCACCGGCGATCCACGACGGCAAGGTCGTCGTGGCGACCGACACCGGCGTCGGGGCCTTCGCGCTGCGCACCGGAGCCCCCTTGTGGTGGCGGGCGCTGCCCTGTTCGGGCGACACGTCGGTCGCCGTCGGCGAGGACGGCGTCGTCCACGTCCTCACGCTCCCCGGAGGCGTCCACGCCCTCGACGTCCGGGACGGCCGCACCGTGTGGAACACCGGCCTGGGCGCGCTCGCCACCCTGGAAGGGAGCCCCGTGGTCCACGGCGGCCGGGTGTACGCGGCCGGGTGGTGGCGCGACGGCGACGGCGGGCACCGGGGAGGCGCGGTCGCCGCCCTCGACGCGGCGACCGGCAGGCCGTCGTGGCACCTGCGGACGGACACCCCGGTCCGCACCCCGCCGAGCGTCGACGAGGACCGTCTCGCCGTGGTCACCACGGGGCACCGCGACATCGCCCCGGCCTCGTTCCTGGTGCTCGACGCGGCCGACGGCACTCCGCTCCGGCAACGGCACCCGCACGACAGGAACACCGACACCCTCCCGACGGCCGTCGGCTCCCGGTGCGGCATCGCCCTCTCGGACGGCGTCGCGTACTGGGTCACCCCGGCGGGGGAGCTCGCCGACTACGACGCCCGCGACCTCGGCTACGCGATGTACCACGGCGCCCGCCCCTCCCGGGGTCCGTTCCTCTCCCGGCGCGCGGCCGCCTGGGACAAGCGCCTCGCGCGCGTCCGGGCGAGAGCCGCGGCGGGCCTCGCCGAGGGGGCGCCCCCGGACGCCTGACGACGGCTCGCCCTCGACGTGGCGGCGGGTGCCACGGGAAGGGCCGCAGGCCTGGTCGCCGTGCGGGGGATGGACAGCCTGGTCGCGGTGAAGGGGGCGGGGCCGTCGCCGCGGGGCGCGCCCGACCCCGCATCCGCCCGGGCCCGACCCGGCCCCGGTCAGGATTCGAGAAGCCCCGCCGCCGCACGGCCCGTAGCGTTTCTCGTGTGCCGGGCGGGCCGGATCCGCGGTGAGCCGGCGGAGCGACAGGAGGAAGACCATGAAGTTTCGCGCCCGGGTCGAGCCGCCCGAGCCCATGCGGGGGCTGGAGGTGCCGGCCGAGGTGGTGGCCGCGCTCGGCGGGGGCGCGCGGCCGCCGGTGACGATCACGGTCCACGGCCATGTGTGGAGGAGCCGGATCGCCCTGCTGCGCGGCCGCCACCTGATCGGCCTCAGCAACGCCAACCGGCAGGCCGCGGACGTCGCGATCGGCGAGGAGGTCGACGTCGAGGTGGAGCTCGACACCGAGCCGCGCGTCGTCGTCGAGCCCCCGGAGCTGACCCGGGCCCTGGACGACGACCCGGTCGCCCGCGCCGCCTACGACAGCCTCTCCCACAGCCGCAGGCGCGAGCACGCACGGGCCGTCGAGAGCGCGAAGAAGCCCGAGACACGGCAGCGGCGCGTCGAGAAGGTCATCGCCACGCTGCGGGGCTGATCCCCCGGGGCGCGGACGTCCGGGGCGGCGGGCGGTCGCCCCTCAGCCGTGGACCGCCGCGACTCCGGCCCGCTTGTAGGTACGCATCAGCAGCGCCGTCTCCGTCGACGTCACGCCCTCCAGGCGGGCCAGGACCCGGGCCGTGAACTCCTGGAAGTCCCGGGTGTCGCGGTGGCTGGAGTAGCCGAGCAGGCTCGTCCCGCCGCTCGTGACCACCAGGTGGCGGAGGGCCGGTTCCCGTGCGAGGAGCCGGATGGCGGCGTCGAGCTCCCGGTGCGGCACTCCGAGCCGGAAGCGCGCCTCGACCGGGTATCCGAGGACCGCCGGGTCGGCGTGCAGGCGCAGGTGCAGCACGTGCGAGGCCGTCAGCCGGGCCAGCCGCCGCCGCGCCGTGGTCTCGCCGACGCTCAGTTCCCGGGCCAGCCGGGTCGTCGACATGCGGGCGTCGCGCCGGAGCAGTTCGACGAGCCGCCGGTCGAGCTCGTCGACGAGCGGGGGCTCCGGAAGCGGGGTGCCCTCGATGGCGTGCCGCCGCACGTCCGTGGGCTCGTCGTCGTAGGGCGCCCAGTCGCTGGCCGTCAGCAGCAGCCGCAGCACCACCGCCGAGTGGAGGTCCACGACCCCGTCGAGCCGGCCGATCACCGTGTCGACGAGGGTGAGGAGGGCGTCGTGCCCGGCGGCCTGGAGCTCGACGAACACGTCGAGGGCCCCGGTGGCGACCTCCACGGAACGCGTCTCGTCCAGGGCGGCGAGCGTCAGCGCCACCTCGTGGACGCGGCCCGGCGCGCACCGTACGGCGATCTCCGCCGTCACCCCCTCGTGCTGGTACTCGGGGACGAGCGCCGCCACGAACGCGACCCGCCCGTCCGCGGTCATCCGCTCCAGGCGCCGCGCGACGGTCCGCTCGTGTGCTCCGACGGCCGCGGCGACCTCCGCGAAGGGGGCGCGGGGGTCGCGGTGCAGGACCTTCAGGATCCCGTGGTCCAGCGCGTCCAGACCGGCGCCCGGCACGGCGCGCCCGACGCCCTCGCCCCGGGCGGCACCGGCCGGGCCCTCGGCCCGCGCGGCACCACCGGGGCCCTCGCCCCGCGCGCCACCGCCGACACCCGCACCCCGCACGGCTGCCCCCGCGCCCTCGCCCCGCGCTCCTCCGCCGGCACCCTCGCCACGCGCCGCACCGCCGGCACCGTCGCCCCGCGCCGCGGCGCCGCCGCCTCCGTACCGCGCCGTTCGTTCCGTCGTCATTCCGTCTCGTCTCCCGCCGGTCGCGAGCCCGCCCGAAGGCGCCTCGCGAAACCCCTTCATGCCCGAATCCGCCGTGGACCCCCACCTCTCCGCCGCAATCGGCCGTCTTCACGGCCAAGTCTTGCCCGAAGTGCCACGCGCTCGCCACATTGTGGTGCGTCTTCCGCCCCCGCTCCCCCACCTGCCGGGCGGCCTTCCTTCCCATCGAGCCCACGCGGCCCTCCCGAAGAGGTAGTACGTATGACGGACCTCGGCACCCGCACCGCCCCCGTACGAAGAAGAGCCGTACGCCCCGTCCCCGCGGGCGCGGTCATCGCCTCCGTCGCGCTGGTCGAGCTCACCAGCGGCCTCACCCAGGGCTTCCTCTCCCCGCTGCTCAAGGGCCTCACGGACACCCTCCGGGTCACGGCGGCGGACCTGAACTGGATCAGCATCGCGAACCTGCTCGCGAGCGTCGCGTTCACGCCGGTCCTCTCCCGCATGGGAGACCTCTACGGCCACCGCCGGCTGCTCCGCTGGAACCTCGCGATCGTCATCGCCGGCTCCGTGCTCGTCGGTCTGAGCCGCTCGTTCCCGATGCTGCTCGCCGGCCAGATCCTCCAGGGCGCCATCGCGGGCTTCTTCCCGCTGCTCGTCGGCATCCTCCGCAACCGTCCCGACGGCGGCGACGCCGAGAGCCGCCGCGGCATCAGCCTCATGGTCGCGGCGCTGATCGGCGGCCTCACCCTCGGTCTGCTGTCCAGCGGCGTCATCGCCGCCACCGTGGACAGCCCCACGGCCGCCCTCTGGGTGCCCGCGATCGGCGCGAGCTTCGCGCTGGTGGTGACCTGGCCGCTGCTCCCCGAGTCCGAGGACCGGCCCGGCGGCTCCGTCGACTGGGCCGGGGCGGTCCTGCTCTCCGTCGGCCTCGTCGCCCTGATGCTCGCGCTCGGCCTCGGCGGCACCCCCGGCTGGGAGTGGACGTCCACCCGGACGCTCGCCACCCTGGTCGGCGGCGTGCTCGTCACGGCCCTGTGGGTGCTCGTGGAGCTGCGGACGGCCGAGCCCATGATCGACGTCCGGATGTTCGCCCGGCGCAACGTGGTCGTCGTCTCCGTCGTGACGCTCGCCTTCAGCTTCTGCATGCTGGGCCTCCAGGTCGCCCACTCCGTCTTCCTCGGCACGAGCCCCGCCGAGACCGGGTACGGCTTCGGCTACGGGCCCGTCGCGATCGGCCTGGGGCTGCTCCCCAACCTCCTCGCGATGGCCCTCGGCGCGCTCGCCGCCCCGGCGGTCGCCGCCCGCGTCACCGACCGGCTGACGCTCGTCACCGGCTCCGCGCTCATGGCCGTCGGGTACGGGATCGTCCTCGCCGCGCACTCCTCGGCCCCGCCCTTCCTCCTGGGCACGGCGCTCGCCGGACTCGGCAACGGTTTCCTCCAGCACTCGACGCGCACCCTCGCCGTCGAATCCGTGCCGCACGACCGGACCTCGGTCGGTTCCGGCATCAACGAGCTGATCATCAACGTCGGCGGCTCGCTGGGCGCCGCCGCGGTCCTCACCGTCTTCACCGGCCACACCGCCGTCGGCCACACCCTGCCGGACCTCGGCGCCTACACCACGTCCTGGGTGATGTGCGCCGTGATCGCGATCGCCGGCGGCGCCGCCTCGTTCCTCTACCGCACCCCGTCCAAGGACCTCCGATGACGATCACCGCAGCCCGCGACCACAGCCGGGCCACCCTGGCCCGCCGCCAGGACGAGGTCCTCGGCCTCAGCCACGCCCTGCACGCCGACCCCGAGCTGGCGTACGAGGAGCACCGCGCGGCCCGCCGCATCACCGACCTCGTCGAACGCGCCGGCTTCGACGTGACCCGCGGAGCGTACGGTCTGCCCACCGCGTTCCGCGCGACCGTCGGCACCGGCGACCTGGTCGTCGCGATCTGCGCGGAGTACGACGCGCTCCCCGGCATCGGCCACGCCTGCGGCCACAACGTCAACGGCTCGGCGTCCGTGGCCGCCGCTCTGGCCCTGGCGCCGCTCGCCGACGACCTGGGCCTGACCGTGGCACTCCTGGGCACCCCGGCCGAGGAGTCGGGCGGCGGCAAGGTCGACATGCTCCGCGCCGGGGCGTTCGACGACGTGGCGGCCGCCATGATGGTGCACGCGGCACCGCAGGACGCCGTGGGCCTCACCACGCTCGCCATCAGCAGCCTCTCCGTCGCGTACTCCGGGGTCCCCGCGCACGCCGCCGCGATGCCGCACCGCGGGGTGAACGCCGCCGACGCGATGATGATCGCCCAGGTCGCGATCGCCGCCCACCGCCAGCAGATGGTTCCCGGCGCGGTCGTCTCCGGCGTCGTCACCTCGGCCGGCGACGCGGCGAACGTCATCCCGGACCACGCCACCGCGACGTACGACGTCCGCGCCGGCACCAGCGAGGAGCTCGCCGAGCTCCAGGCGCGGGTGCGGGCCTGCTTCGAGGCCGGAGCGCTCGCCACCGGCGCCGACCTCCTCCTGGAGACCGTCGGCAACGACTACGCCGACCTCCGCC
This sequence comes from Streptomyces hydrogenans, assembly GCF_014656075.1. GTDB lineage: Bacteria > Actinomycetota > Actinomycetes > Streptomycetales > Streptomycetaceae > Streptomyces > Streptomyces hydrogenans. The sequence continues at coordinate 46,068 of NZ_BNBS01000044.1, read as the reverse complement.
AGGACCTCGCGATGGGCCGCAGCTACCAGGCCGCCGCCGAGGCCCTGGGCCGCACGGTCCTCGCCAACGGCCCCGGCCTGCGCGGCGGTTCGACCGACATGGGCAACGTCTCGCACGTCGTCCCGACGATCCACCCGTCCATCGGCTACGACTGCGGCGACACGATCATGCACCACCCGGACTTCACCCGGTACGGCACCACTCCCGCCGCCGACCGCGCCGTCCTCGACGGCGGCCTGGCCATGGCCTGGACCGCGATCGACCTGGCGACCGACCCGGCCCAACGCGACCGTCTCCTCGCCCGGCACGCGGCCCGCACCGCCCGGAACTGACCATTGCCCGCGGGTGCCCCGCAAGGGGCCTCGGGTGTGCGTGGTCGGCGTACGGAAAGTGCCGCTGGGATCGATCCTGCTGTACTCGTGTTCCGTCGGCGCTTCGATCCGGCGGGGCACGGCGCGACGCGCAGCTCGCGCAGGTCCGGGATGTGGTTGTAGAGGGTGCCCGGGAAGACGCCCAGCAGCTTGGCGATCGAGGCGATGGAGCGGCCGGGGCCGGGCAGCAGGTCGCAGCCGGCGCGGATGACTTCCTCGGTGGCGACTCCCGGACGTCCGCCGACCCGGCCGCGCTCGTGGGCGGCGGCCGGGCCCTCGTCGGTGCCGATGACGATGAGTTCGCGGATGAACTCGGCCAGGGCGGCGAAGAGGCCGGGCGCGGCCGGTTCGAGGCGTCAAAACTCCTGACAGCAACACCGGTTCTCCGGGCCGTTCCTACTCGGACGCCTGATCCGTCCCCGTTGAGGAAAAATGAGACTCAACGGACCCAGCGTAAACACCGTGCTTCATCGCAGGCGGCGGCCGCTGGGGGCGTATCGGCGCTGCACCGGTGCTCTCCGAGCCCGGTCCGGTGCGTCCGGGGCGGTCGCCTGCGTCAAGTGCCATGGACGTGCCCACGCCAGGACAACGTCAGTTCCCCGAGAACAGGAAGCCCGAGAGTGGGGGCCAGGGTTCCGGTCCCCGTCATGCCCGACGTCAGGGGCAATGTGAACTGCTGGAGCGTTGCGATCAGATGCCGGTGCCCCTCCCCGCCTGGCACCAGCACCCATAGGCGAAGGGTCTTTGCGGCGGGATCCCACTCCCAGACCCCTTCTTGACTGATGGCTCCGCCGATGAATGCCATGGTGCCGAACCATTTGTCGGTCGGGTGAGGACCTGAGATCCCGCTGTCCTCCCATTCGATCTCTATCTGAGCGGTCTGGGGGGTCCAGCTCGGGATGATGTCAATCTGCCCGCCGCGTCTCATGATCGCTCCTCATCAGCCGAAGGTTTCGGGCCCACCGCGCCGACCCTGGGCCGACCTCGACCAGGATCGAGGTCGGTCCGCGCTCGCAGGCGACAACACCCACGCGGGTTCAAGACTCTTCGAGCTCGGGCCCGCCGAAGGAGGCCAAGGCCTCGTCGGCTTCCGGGGCGTCACTGCTGAGCGTGTAGGTGCCGGTCTTCGCCTGGCCCTGGAGCGGCGTACCGCTGGTCAAAGCCACCTTGTACATGCCTGGACTCAGGTTGGCCCAGGTGTGGTCATGCGATGCTCCGTCCGCCGGCAGGCTCACGGGGCCGCCCACCGGGCCGCCCAGGCGGTGCAACTGCGCTTGGACGTCCCCTCCCGGACCGAGTGGGGACGCCAACGTGATCCGCAGACTCAACGTCGGAAGGCCGCGGATCTCCACTCCCCTCGTCCATCCCTCCTTCGTGAACCGGAATTTAATGGGACCTACGATGTCCCTGAACCCGCTCATTTTTCCTCCTTGTCGATGGCACATCAAAGTGATGCGAGGCCGACATATTCGAGGTCGGGTCAATGGGGCTGTGCGACACGGCACGCCGCAGTGCGGCAAAGGAAACAGCGCCAGAACTCTCATTTCGCGCCGGCCGGGGCCACCGCGCGGTGGAGCAGCGCGGAGATACTCCGCGGCGCAGATGTTCTTTGCGTCCGTAGGACGTCTCTACACATGGATGGGACTGTCGAAAACGCCGACGCGAAAGGAAAGGAGCCTGGCTCGTCTTCGGGCCTGCCTCTCTCGCGCCTGGCGGTCGCCCGGAATGGCCCACAGTTCCTACATCCCCAGCGTAGGGCGCAGCGTCTCCGCTGGCGACTTCGGCAGGGGTGCATCGTCCTGACCTGACAGGACGGATTCCACCACGAACGGTCCGACAGGTCGGGTGCGCCGCCCGTCGCTCCTCGTCTTCGTCGTCCGCGACGGCGTCCGGGTCCCTGAAAAGCAGCAGGCCCTGGCCGGGACCGCTGGCCTTGATGGTGAACAGGCAGCGGCCCAGGAAGTTGATGTGCAGGTCCATGAGCGGGGAGAGGCGGGCGACGTCCTCCCCCTTGATCCCCTGGCCCTCGGCGCGGAGCTGGGCGATGGCCGCGTCCAGGTAACGGGTGTTCCACAGGACCACGGCGTTGAGGACCAGGCCGAGGGCGGCGAGCTGGTCCTCCTGGCCCTCGCGGTATGCCTGGCGGATCTGGCCGCGGCCGCCGTGGCAGATCGAGCGGGCCAGGCGGTGGCGGGACTCCTGGACGGTGAGCTGCCGGTTCATCAACCGGCGGTAGGTGTCGTCGACCGGGTCGACCAAGGCGAGCAGATGCATGGTCTTGTCGATCCGGCCGTACTCGGCGAACGCGGCGCCGAGCGGAGTCTGGGTGACCCTCGCGGCCGAACATCCGCAGCAGGTCGTAGGCACGGACCTGGTTCGTGATGAGCGACCCGGCTACGCGGAGCATGTCCGGCCAGTGCGTGGCGATCCGCTTGAGGTTCACATTGTTGCGGGCGACCGCCTCCAGCGGCCGGCGCCTGGCCGCCGGGCAGGTCGGCCCGCCAGAACCGCTGGTCCGACAGGTCTCGGAAGCGCGGGGCGAAGCGGAAACCGAGCATCTTGTACGGGCCGAAGGCCATGTCGGAGTACGAGGCGTTGTCGGCCGCCGCCATCTCCGGGCGCACCCCGCCGTCGAGGTTCAGCAGGGTGTCCAGGGTGAACAGGCTGTCGCGCGGGGTCCCGCGTACGACCATCGCGCCGATCCCCGCGACCTGGTCATCTGCCGCGTTGAGCCCAGCGCCTCCGGTGCCCGTCCGAGCGGCGCAACGCGATCAGGTCCCGGTCCGCGTCATCCAGGAAGAAGAAGCGCTCCGGCTCAGGACGTGTGGGCATCTCGGCGTAGGCGCCGTAGGCGCCGTACGCCTCGGCCTCAGGCCCTACCCGCAGAGGGCCGCGGTCAGGAGCGCGCCCCCGTTCGCCTCGTCGTCCGTGCCGATCGCGGCCTGGCGGGTGCCGGGCACGCAGGCGAGGGCCTCGACCTTGTGACCCTCGAACGTCGCCCTCGTCCGGGGGGCCTCGGCGAGGGTGAGGCGTACCGTGCCCGCGGCGTCGAGGCCGACGTGACCGGCCCGGTAGACGGCCGAGTCGAACGGGCCCTCGTCGCCCGGGTCCGACGCGGAGCTCACGAGCAGTTCGCCGGTGGCCGTGATCGTGAGGTCGGAGGCGTGCCGGACGTCCAGCGCGGGGTACGGGGCACGGAGTTCGGCGGTCCGTACGGGGCCGAACCGGGGCTCGCCGTACTGGTTGAGGACCATCCGGGCGGCGTACAGCGTGGCCGGACGGTCGTCCTGGCCCCGGTCCGCCCACACCGCGACCATGACGCCGGGCCGCGTGGTCGGCGCGAGCGCGAAACCCTCGAAGTTGTCGCCCTCCGAGATCGCCGGGAGCGGGAACAGGTCCAGGACCTCCACCCCGGCGTCCCCGGCGTCCCGCACCCGGTAGCCGATGCCTTCGGAGGCGAGCGCGATGTACTCGCCCGGCCTGCCGGGCACCCGGTCGACGGCCTCCAGGTCGACGGGTTCGCCCGCGCCCCGCCAGTCGAGCGGCACGACGCGAGGAGCCTTGCCGGGGCGGTGGGCGTACCGGGAGATCCGGGGCTCTCCGGGCTTCTTGCTGTCGTGCACGACCAGGGCCTCGAAACCGCCCCCGGTGCGCCGGGTCACGGTGATCCCGCTGATGCCCGGGGCGGTCGCCGCGGCGTCGCCCGGGCCCGGGTCCTGGCGCTGCGTCCCCTGGGCGGTCAAGGCGACCGCGACCACGGCCAGGGCCGCGCCCGCGGCGGCCGCCGTGCGGACAAGGGCGGTTCGAAGACGGGCTGTTCGCCGCATGTGGACCTCTCGACTCCGTGATGGCATACGAGACCCCGGCCGTGTTGACGCGCGTAGATGATCGGGGAATGACGGGGACCGTAGTGGCCCAGGGCGACGCGACGCAAGGCCTGTTCACCATGCGATCGACGAACGAGGCGGCGGCCCGGAGCACCCCGAAGCCGCCGCGAGTCGTCGACGGCCCCACGCCGAGGGGCCTGACCAGAGGTCAGGCCCCGATACGGATCCCGTCTTCCCGACCGGCCGGTGAGCCGGTGAGACCTCGGGTCAGGCAGCCTCGTCTAGCGCTCCGGGGAGGCGGTTCAGGACGTGGGGCCAGCCCTTGCCCATGCCCTCGTACGCCTGCCGTCCCATCGGGGAGTCGAGGTCGAAGCCGGCATGGGTGAGGACGAGGAGCGTGCCCTCGCCCTCCGGCCGGAGCGACCAGGTGAGGGTGGTGTCGAGGGTGCCCTCGGCGAAGCGGTAGGCCAGCAGGCGCTGGTCCTCCACGGCGGTCACCTCGCAGGGCTGGCTGCCGAAGTTGCCCATGTCGAGGGTGAAGCGGTGGCCGACCACCGGCTTGATGTCACCGGCGGCCCACCAGCGGGCGTGCAGACCGGGGTCGGTCAGGGCCCGCCAGACCGCCGCGGGCGGGTGGGGCAGGAACTTCTCGCAGGTGATCGTGCCGCTGTCTCCGGCGCTGTCGGTCATGTGTCGGCTTCCTCGTCCAGAAGGTCGGACAGCGCGTCCAGGCGCTGCTTCCAGTAGTGCTCGAAGGGGTGCAGCCACTCGCTCACCTCGGCCAGCCGGGCGGCCTGGAGGTGGTAGTAGCGGTGTCGGCCGCGCGGCTCCTCGCGCACCAGTCCGGCGGTCCGCAGCACCGCGAGATGCTCGGAGACCGCGGGCCTGCCGAGCTCGAACATCCCGGCCAGCTCGCCGGTGGAGCGCGGCCCCTCCCGCAGGCTTTCGAGCAGTCTGCGGCGCACTGGATTGGCCAGCACGCCGAACACGTCGGTGGGCATGGCTCCACGATAGGTCGGAGAATTCCGACGCGTCAAGAATCTCCGACGCGTCGGGGAGGGTGCACGGGGACGGTCGGCCGGCCGGAAGGCTGGTGCGGCCGGGGGGGGCGGGGCGACCGACGGGCCGGGGGCCGGAGGGCAGAGCGAGCGACGGGCCGGGGGGTTAGAAGGCAGGGCAACCGACGGGCCGGGGGCCGGAGGGCAGGGCAACCGACGGGCCGGGGGCCGGAAGGCAGGGCAACCGACGGGCCGGGGGCCGGAAGGCAGGGGCGGTACGCGAGGGCCCCCGCCCTTGCGCCCGCGCTTCGTCCCCGCCTCAGCAGTTGCGGTGCCCATACAGCGCACGGAAGCACCCGGTCACCTCATGGCCGGACGGATCGCACCCGGTCGCCTCGCAGCCGGACGGATCGCGAGCGGCGGGTTCGAGCCCCAGGGCGCACACCGTCTCGACGGCCTCCGTCCGTTCCCGCTCGTCGGTGAACTGCCGCTGCGGACCGCTGCGGGCCCGGCTCGCACGCGTCGGGCGCACGGATCGACGAGGGCGACATCTTGGTCGTGGAGGGCGGCGGTGATTCCGTACGAGCAGCACAGGTCGAGCACCGCCCGCGACTGTCCGGTCTCGTCGTCCGGCGGGCCCCGCGCGGCGGCGGCCCGCCGGAACGCGGTCTGCTCGTGCGGCGGGATCGCGTACACGAGCGGTGCGGGGCGGCGGGGCCGGGCGGCGGCCTATAGCACCGATGCCGCCGAAGCGCGGCTGCCCGTGGCGTGCCGGTGTCCATCACCGGATCCTGCCCCTCCGCCGCTTCTGCGCTCCTGCGCTCCGGAGGCGCGGTTCCGACACGGGCTCGCTTCGGGGCGGCCCGAACCCACACGGGGGGCGCCTCCGCAGGTGCCCCCACGGCCGCCGCACCATCATCCGGCTCGTTGGACCGTTCGGCCCCAGCCGGGCGTGGCCGGGGCCATGAACGGGGAGGCAGACCCCGACGTATCGCTCCCCTCCCCCGGAGTCCTCCGTGCCCTCGCTCCTCGATGCCGACGTCCTCACGCGCCTCGGGCCCGACGGTGCCGACCGGTTCGCCCGGGACGGCTACCTCGCCCTGCCCGGACTCCTGACCGGCGAGGGGCTCGCCGTGCTGGGCCGGGAGGCCACCGGTCTGGAGGCCGTGGCGCGGCGCCGTGACTTCGCCATGGCCTGCATGGACGATTCACCCCGCCACATGACGACCCTCGGCGGCCACGTCATCGGCCGGGCGTCCACACTGATTCCCGCCCTGTACCGGGACCGGAGCCTCATGGGGCTGGTGCGGGAGGTGGCGGGCGAGCCGGTCATCGAGGTGGACGACCCCGTCGAGCGCCACGTGCTGAACATCCTGCACCGCGCCGGCGACACCCACGGCGCGCACACGGACGACCACCCGTACGCCCTCGTCCTGTTCCTGGAGGCGCCGGACGACCCGGCCGACGGCGGACTGGTGCGGTACCTGCCCCGGGCCGCGTCCCTACGGACCCTGGACTCCGGGCGCGCCCGCACCGCCCACCACCGCGCCGGGGACGCGTACCTGCTCCGCAGCGACACCACCGCGCACCGCGTCACCCCCCTCGTCCGGCCGGGCCTGCGTCGCACCGTGCTGAACTTCGCCTACACGACACCGGTCGCCCGGCCGCACCGGACACCTTCGGCCACCGAACTCTACGAGTGACGCGAGGGGTGCAAGGGGCGCGAGGGGCGCACCTCAGCCCCCGAGCGCCGGCTCCTTCCCCTTCCCCGCACCCCCGGCGGTCCCGGCGGTCCCGGCGGTCCCGGCGGTCTCGGCCGAGGCGGTGGCCCGGCCGTCCGTCTCCTCCGCGCGGGGCCCGTGGCCGCCGCGCAGGCCGACGCGGGCGATGACCGCGACCAGGGCGAAGGCGGCGGCCCCGATCCAGAAGGTGAGGGTGAAGCCGGACTCGGCGGGCAGGGGCGGGACACCGGCGGGCAGGTGCTCCAGGGTCTGCGAGGCCAGGATCGTGGTGACGACCGCGCTGCCGATCGCGCTGCCGGTGGAGCGGGAGATGGAGTTGATGCCGTTGGCGATGCCGCTCTGGTGGTGCGGGACGCTCGCCATGATGACGGCGGGCATCGCCGCGTATCCGAAGCTGACGGCCGCGCCGACGACGACACCGGCACCGATCACCGAGGCGGTGTGGGCGTGGTCGAGGGCGAGCCAGGCGAAGCCGAGGGCGCCGAGGCCCGCCGCCAGGCCCAGAGCCGTACGGGGACCGCGGTGGCGGACCAACTGGCCGCCGACCGGCGAGGCGAGCAGGGAGACGATCGCGCCCGGCAGCAGGAACTCGACGGATGCGCGCAGGATGGACGCGTCGAAGCCGTAGCCGGTGACGGCCTCGGGCATCTGGACGAGGTAGGAGACGCCGAGGAAGTTCGCGAACATCCCGAAGCCGACCAGGACGCCCGCCAGGTTGGCCATGAGGACCGGCCGGTGGACGAACATGCGCATGTCGACGAGGGGCTCGCGGACCTTGAGTTCGGTGAACACCCAGACGACGGTCATGACGGCGGCGCCGGCGAAGCTGCCCAGGGTGCGGCCGGAGGTCCAGCCCCATTCGTGCCCCTGCGAGATGGGCAGCAGGAGGAGCAGCAGGGTGGCGCCGAGGGTCAGCGCCCCGAGGACGTCGGTGCGGCCGCCGGTCTTGTGACGGGTCGCGGGGACCAGGAGGACGACCGCGAGCAGGGCGAGGACGGCGAAGACGGTCGCCATCCAGAAGGCGCTGCGGTAGTCGGCGTCGGACCCGGACGTCAGCAGGCCGGTCGCGACCAGCGCGAGACCGCTGCCGAACGCGAGGGTGCCGCTGACCAGGGACATCGCGCCGGGCAGCTTCTGCGGGCGGACCTCCTCGCGCAGCACGGAGAGGGCGAGCGGGAAGATCGCGGTGGCGGCGCCCTGGAGGACACGGCCGATGATCAGCACGGGGAGCGAGGTCGCCAGGGCCGCGACGACGGAGCCGGCGACCATGACGCCGAGGACGGCGACCAGGGTCGGCTTCTTGCCGTGCTGGTCGCCGAAGCGGCCGAGCAGCGGGGTGAAGACGGCGGCGGAGAGCAGGGTGGCGGTGGTCACCCAGCTGACGCCGGCGGTCGTCGTGCCGAGGTCGGAGCGGATGAGGCCGAGGATCGGGACCGGCAGGGTCTGCATCATCGACACGACCATGGCGGCGAGGCTCAGGGCGAGGACGACGAGCGTCTCGCGGCGCCGCTCGCCGGCGGGCGCGGAAGTCACGTGGTTCATGAGTGAGTGGGGGCCTTCTCGGTGCTTCAGGACATAGATCGTTGATGTCATCAAGTAATACATCGAAGGTAGGCCCGGATACTTGAGGGGGTCAAGTAAACAATTGATAATGTCAAGTATCGCGAGTACGCTCGAAGGATGCGCGCGACCACCCCCGAGACGCCCACCAAGCTCCAGCTGCTCGAACTCCTCGCCGCCATCGGCACCGCCCAGTGGCGCGACTTCGCCGCGGCCGCGGCCCACCACGGCCTCACGTCCACCCAGGCCAAGGTCCTCGCGCAGCTGAACGGCCCGCTGCCGATGCGCGCCCTCGCCACCCTGCTGGTCTGCGACGCGTCGAACGTGACCGGGATCGTCGACCGTCTGGAGGCCCGAGGGCTGGTCCGCCGCGAGCCCGACCCCGCCGACCGCCGGGTCAAGAACGTGATCGCGACGGACGAGGGCCGGGACGTCATCCGGCGCGTCCGCGAAGAGATGCAGACGACCCACGGCGCCCTCGACACGCTCGACGCCGACGACAGCGCGACACTGTACTCACTGCTCGCACGGCTGCGCCCCGGCATGGAGAAAGACGCCTGACCTCGTCCCGTCCCCCGGTCACGCGGGGAGGGGAAGAGGTCAGGCGCGGGGTCCTGCTCGGGGACGGGGTCAGGCGCGGGTCCCGCTCCGGAACGGGGTCGGGCGCGGGTCCCGCTCAGTCGTCGGCCAGCTGCGCCTTGTAGGCCAGGGCGTACGCGAGCTTGCCCGGCTTCGCGTCGGCGTACGGCTTGGAGAGCTTGCCGAACTCTCCCTTGTCCCGGGCCTTGCCGTCGTTCCACGCGGCCAGGACACCGAGTTCGCGGGCGGTGCGGCCGCCGTCGACCACCGCGTCGGGCGACAGGGCGGTCTGCGCCTTCGTCAGGGCCTCGACGGCCCCGAGGTATCCGGCGAGGTCGTTCGTGTCCCACTTGGCGAGGCCGGCGGGGCGGGTGTCGCGCAGCCACGCGCCCCAGAAGAACTCCTGGAACGGGATCGTCCCGGCCGTGTAGCCGATGTCGCGGCCGAAGTAGAGCAGGCTGCGGTAGGGGTCGTCGTCGAACTCGGCGAGGCCGACGTTCCTGGGCAGTTCGCCGACGTCGACGGCGTTCCCCCGCGCGTCGCGCAGCCACACCCACTTCTCGGCCTTCATGCGGTCCCAGAACCTGGGCCGGGGCAGCCGGCTGAGGTTCTCCACGACCCGCAGCCGGATCCGCAGGTCCGCCCCTCCGTCGGGGAGTTCGTAGAAGGACGTGAGGGTGTGGTGGCCGTCGGTCAGGAAGAGGCTCCCGCCGGGGCCGATGACCACGGTCTTCATGGCCGCCACGCTCTCGGGCGTCTCCTGCCCGACGGGCAGTTCGCAGCGGAAGGAGTCCGGGTCGTCGAGCCGGGCGTCCGGGTCGGCGCTCGCGGCCTCGACCTGACCGTTCGTCTCGCACCAGTCGTCGAACTTCTTGTTGATCTCGTCCTTGCCCAGGGTGTAGCGCCCGAGCTTGTAGTAGACCTCGTCATGGCCCAGCGAGGGCTGCGTGGGGCGCACGTCCCCGATGCGGACCTCGACGAGGTCGCCGGGCCGGGCGCAGAGGTACTCCTGGGGAGTCGGCCGCTGGTCGTGACCGCAGAGCGAGGGCCGGAGCCCGGGTGCGCCGGGCGCGGCCGAGGCGGGGCCCGCGGCCGAGAGGACGTTGCCGGCCACGGCGGTGGCGGCGAGCACGGCGAGGGTGCTCGCCAGGGGGCGGCGGGTGGGCTTCAGCGAGAACATGCGGTGGCGGTTCCTGACGGGATCGCGGGAGCGTGGGAGGCGCGGCCACGCTCCCGAGCACACGCGGCCCTCGGGGAGCCGTCACGCGTCTTCGCGGTGAACACCCGCCGAACCTCGGTCGGCCGGCTCAGCCGGCGGCCCAGGCGAGTGCCCGGTCGCGGTCCGCGAGGGGGAAGGTCTTCGTCTCCCCCGGGGTCATCCAGCCGAAGAGCGAGGTGACATGGGCCATCCATTCGATGTCGGTCACCAGGGCGATGCGCTTCCACTTCCGCAGGTGCTCGGCTCCCACCTTGAGGTCCTCCCAGAGGGCGCCGCCGCTCATGCCGTCGAAGTCGCGCACGACGAGCAGGAAGCGGACCTCGCCCGCCTCGGCTGCGTGCGTGAGGGCGGGCAGGACCGCGTCACGGTAGTCCTCGGCGGAGATCTTCCCCGACGCCTCGAATCCGATGACGCCGTTCGGCAGGTTCTCCAGGCGGCTGATCACAGGTGCTCCCACGGGTCGTCGGCGGCTTCCGTCCGGCCCAGCCTTCCGTCACCACCCGGGCCGGACCACACCTGGCCCTCCGATCGGGTGACCGTGCCGCGTCGTGGAGCCGGGCCGGGAGCGCTCGGTCCGGGCGCTCCCGGCGCGGGGCTCAGAGGCCGCCGGTGTTCAGGAGGCGGTTGGGGCTGCCGGCGCTGAGGGAGGTCAGGTGGTCCTTGGTGGAGTGGGTGAGGAGGGCGGAGTAGATCTCCTCCGGCTGGGCGCTCGGGTGGGCCTGCTTGTACAGGGCGGCGGCGCCCGCGACGTGCGGCGCGGCCATCGACGTACCGTTCTCGGCGATCGAGCCGCCGCCGAGGCGGGCCGAGAGGATGTCCTGGCCGGGGGCGTAGAGGTGGACGCAGGAACCGTAGTTGGAGAAGTTGGTCTCCCGGTCGTAGCGGTCGCTGGCCCCGACGGTGAGAACGCGGTTCGCCGAGGCCGGGGAGACCTGGCAGGCGTCGCGCTTGTCGTTGCCCGCCGCGACGACCGGCAGGACGCCGGCGAGCGACAGGTTGGTCGCGGCGTCGTTCACCGCCTGCGAGCGGCTGCCGCCCAGCGAGGCGTTCAGCACGGCGGGCTGCTTGGCGTTCTTCGCGACCCAGTCGAGTCCGGCGATGATCCCGGACCACGAGCCCCTGCTGTCGCAGCCGAGGACGCGGACGCTGACCAGGTCGACCTTGGTCGCGACGCCGTACGTCATGCCGCCGACCGTGCCCGCCACGTGCGTGCCGTGGCCGTTGCAGTCCTGGCCCGCGCGGCCGTCGCCCATCGCGTCGAAGCCGAAGACGGCCCGGCCGCCGAACTCGGCGTGCTGGTAGTCGATGCCGGTGTCGAGGATGTAGGCGGTCACGCCGGCGCCGCTGCCCCGGACGGCGAAGTCGTTGTCGAGCGGCAGATCCCGCTGATCGATCCGGTCCAGGCCCCAGACGCCGGACGGAGCGCGCCCGGCCGGAGCGGCCGGGACGGGCAGCGCGTCGGCCGTCGCGTCCTCCTCGACCGAGGCGACGCCCGGGGTGGCGCGGAGGGCGTCGAGCTGGAGGCCGCTCAGCGGCGCGGCGAAGCCGTTGAGGGCCGCGCCGTACACGTGGGACGGCTTCAGTTTCAGCTTGCGCGTCACGCCGGACGCGTCGGTTCCCTTCTTCAGCGTGACGATGTACTGGCCGGGCAGGGCGTTGGCGCCGGCGGTGTGGAGCGGCGCCGGTGCGGGTTCCGCGATGGCGGTGGCGGGGCCTGCGGCCAGGGCCGGGGTGGCCGCGAGGACGGCGGCGACGGCCAGTCGGACGGGCGTACGCATGGACAACTCCCTCGAACGGGGACACGGGGAAGGTGATGGTGCCGTCGGCGACACGGCCGGAGTGCCGCCCGCCGGTACGGCTCCCCGCTACATCGGTCCCCGGAGCCGGAGGACTTGACGGTCCTGCGGCCACCTGGTCGACAGGCGTTCCGCGTCCGCCGGCGGCACCTGGCCACGGTGCAGAAAGGATCCGGCGCAACGCGGGCGGCGCCCGCGGAACGCCCCGCCCCGAGCGTCCGCCCGCACGGGGATTCACCCGTCTCGGCGCGGGCCCGCCGAGCGACGGACCGGCCCGGCCGAGGGAGGACGGCGGCGTTCCCGTGACGGGTTGCGGGCCATCACGCGCGGGAAGAGACCCCGGAAGGACGGGCGTCGAGAGACGAGTGGGGGCGGCGGCATGGAGGCACCACCTGCGGAGGTCACCGCCCTGGCTCTCCGGCGAGGACTCGGACCGCTCGTCGTGACGCACCGCCCGCGTGCGACCGCCGGCGGCTGGTTCCTCGCCGCCGCCCTCCTCCTCCCACCCGCCGCGGGCCTCTGGGCCGACGGCCGCCGCACGACCGCCCTCCTCGCCGTGCTGCTCGCCGTCGCCGCCGCCGGCATCGGCGCCCTGCGCCGGCGCAACGTCCGGCGCGGGCTTCCCGTCCTGTACGGCTTCCAGGACGGCATGGTCCTGCGCCGGGCCGACGGGCGGCAGGACGCGTACCCGTGGTCGCAAGTGGACACCGAGCAGGGAGTGCACACCGGAGCCGTCCCGCCGTGGGGCCGGGCCGCGCCCGGTCTCCTGCTCAGGAGCAAGGACGGAGAGCGTCTGGCGACCGTCCGCGATCCGGCCGCACGCGAGCGACTCGCCGAGCTGACGGCGGGCTGAGACGCGGTCAGGAGAGGGCGCGTGCGGGAGTCTCCTGCCCCCAGCGGTGACCGCAGGCGGACCACTTGCCCCGGCCGCAGGGGCAGGCGCGGCTTCCCCGTACGGGCTGGAAGTCGCGCCAGTAGGTCCGGCGCGTGAGGGTGGCCGCGGCTGTCGTCAGGCCGAAGTCGTCCACGACGGCCAGACCGTCCTCAAGAGCGTCCAGCAGGTGCGTCCCCGCGGCGATCACGGCGTCGGCCACCGCGAGGGCGACGGTCGGTTCCAGGGGCCGACGGGAGCGTCCGTCGTCGAGGGCCATGGGGGCTCGGGCGTAGGTGCGCACCGTGACGGCTTCCGAGGGGTGCGCCAGCGGAGGTGCGGCGAGGGCGATCCTCGCGCCGAAGGCGGGGTGCGCGGCGTCCGAGAGCAGGTCGTACCACTCCGGGAACCTCGCCTCGCCCGTCGCCCTGGTCAGCTTCTTGAGGAGGGTCAGGACGTTGGTGGCCTGGAGCTTGTCGTGGCTGCCCTTCATCCGGGAGCCGAGCGCGGCTTTCAGCAGGACCGGACCGAGGGCCTCGCGGACCAGCACGGGACGTTTCACGTCGTCGTCGACGGCTGCTGCCTTGCCGGTCCGCCACGCCTGGGTCAGGGCGTTCCCCTCGTCGACGAGTGAGCCCGCCTCCTCGATGACCGCCCGGGCCGTGACGGCGCCCGAGGTGATGCGCCACCGGGTCAGGCTCTCCAGGGTGTCCTCGAGCAGATCGGCGCTGCGCCAGGCGTGGACGAGCCACCAGCTGACCATGCGCATGTGCAGCTCGGGGTAGACGACGGCCGCCGCCGGCTCCCGCAACCCGGCTTCGGACGCCTCGTCCACCGCGAGGACGCTCGTGCCGTCGCCGGAACGCAGGTAGACCCAGCGCTCGTCGGGCTGAGCCATCCGCTCCCACCGCTGTGCGGCCCGGCCGTCAAGAGGCACCAGCAGCACGTCGGTGGTCGCCGCGTCCTCGCTCATGTCGCGGAGTTCGGCCACGCGCCCGGCGAGTGCCGTCAGGGCGGCAGCCCGTTCGCCGCCCAGCGCCGCGGCCACTGTCTCGGTCAGCCCAGAATCGTCCTTGTTCACCCCACGAGACCTTAACGGCATGCCTGTTGCGGCGAGAGGGCGAGGGAACACCGGCATGGAGAGCCCTCCGCGTCATCTCGACCGGCCGGTCGGAGACGGTCGTGCCCCGGCCGGCGCGGGCTTCGGCCGACGCGGGCTTCGGCCGACGCGGGCTTCGGCCGACGCGGGCTGCTTACGTGCGACGTCGGCCTCGTTCGTGCTCCGTCCGGCGCGGGCTGCTTACGTGTCGGCGCCGGCCTCGTTCGTGCTCCGTGCCGACCGGTGGGTCATTCCGGTGGCGGGGTCAGCTTGGTGGCCACGGCGTCGAGGACCCACTCCAGGCCGGTCGTGAAGGTCGTCTCGGGGTCCACGTCGGTGCCGCCGTACACGGCCTTGGTCAGTGCCGGGAAGCGGCCGGTGGCGAGCGTCTTCGTCAGCTGCGGGCCGTGGGCGCGCTGCCAGTCGTGCCGGGACAGGCCCGTGGCGCGCTCGGCCCGCAGGTTCGCGATCTCGCGTCGGATCGCGCCGGTGAAGTAGGCGCTGACGGTCTCCACCGCGCGCAGGGCGGTGTCGATGTCGGCGAGGCCGTCGAGGGCGGCCAGCGTGGCCTCGCCCACGGAGAGGGCGTTCGGCCCCAAGGCCGGGCGGCCGCCCAGCAGGTCGGCCAGCCATGGGTGCCGGAGGGCGGCGTGCCGGGTGCGGTGGGCGAGGGTGCTCAGCGCCTCACGCCAGTCGTCGGGCCGCTCCTCGGGGAGGATCTCTGCGTAGACCTCGTCCACCATGAGGTCGAACAGCTCCTGTTTGGTGGCGATGTAGCCGTAGAGCCGCATCGGGCCCGCGTTCAGCCGGCCGGCGACCTTGCGCAGCGACACCCCGTCCAGTCCGCTCTCGTCGGCCAGCGCGACGGCCGCGGCGACGATCCGCTCCCGGTCGAGCGGGGCGGGGGAAGGCGGGGGCTCGGGCCGGTCCCACACAGTCATGGTCGTCTCTCACCGTTCTGCCGCGATACACCGTAGGGAGGCAATACAGTGTATCGCCATGAGACATCGTATCGCTGTGGTGGGGAGCGGGCCGGGGGGCCTCGCCTTCGCCCGCGTCCTGCACCGCCACGGCCACCCCGTCACCGTCCTCGAACGCGATCCCGGCCCCGACGCCCGTCCCCCGGGCGGCACGCTGGACCTTCAGGAGGGCATGGGCCAGCTCGCCCTGGACAAGGCGGGACTGCTGCCCGGGTTCCGGGCGCTGTCCCGCCCCGAGGGCCAGGCCATGCGCATCCTGGACCCGGACGGCACCGTCCTGCGCGACTGGCGCCCCCGCCCGGACGACCGGGCCAACCCCGAGATCGACCGCGGGCACCTCCGCGACCTGCTGCTCGGCCCCCTCGACGTCCGGTGGGGGCGGAACGTGACGCGGGTGGTACCGGGCGCCCGGGAGGGCGCCGTCGTCCACTGCGCGGACGGACGGCAGGAGACGTTCGACCTCGTGGTCGGCGCGGACGGCGCCTGGTCCCGGACCCGCCCGAGCGTCTCCTCGGCGACGCCGCACTACACCGGCGTCACCTACGTCGAGTCCTCCCTCGACGACGTCGACGACCGCCACCCCGGCCTCGCCCGGCTGATCGGCGACGGCTCCGTGGCGGTGTACGGGGTGAACCGCGCCCTCGTCGCGCAGCGCAACAGCGGCGGCCACGTGAAGGTGTACGCCCAGTTCCGCGCACCGCTGGACTGGCACGCGGGCCTGGACCTGGCCGACGCCGAAGCCGTGCGGTCGAGCCTCCTGAAGCGGTTCGACGGCTGGGCCGACCCCGTCCTCGACCTCCTCCGCCACACCACCGCCTTCGTCCACCGCCCCCTGTACGTCCTGCCGGTGTCCCACACCTGGAGCCACGTCCCCGGCGTGACGCTCCTGGGCGACGCCGCCCACCTGATGCCTCCGTTGGGGGCCGGCGCGAACCTCGCGATGCTGGAGGGCGCCGAACTCGCCGAGGCCATCGCCACCGGCGACGGAGACCTCGACGGGGCCGTCCGCGCCTTCGAGGTACGGATGTGGGAACGGGCCGGCAGATGGGCGAGCATCACGGCGGCCGGCCTGGAACGCCTCGTCAGCCCGGACCCCGCCGAAGCCCTCGCCGTCTTCGACCACGTCCAGCCCTCCTGAACGCCTTGGACCACGGTGGCGGGCCGTCGACGCCCCGGGGACGGCGGCGGCCGCCGAGGGAAACCACCCGCGCACGCGGGGAGCGGACGGCAGGGGTCCGGCCGCTCCCCCGCACGGGCTATCCTGCGCGCATGCGAGGACAGTTCACCGGCTGGCCCGAGCAGGCCATGGACGTCCTGTGGCAGCTCCAGGGCGAACCGCCCCGCGCGGTCCGCGAGCACTGCCGCGCGGACCGCGAACGACTCGTCCGGCAGCCCATGATCGCCCTGCTCGGCGACATCGCGGACGCCGACCCCCGGTACGAGGACTTCTCCGTGTGGCACTACCGCACCGGCTCCTGGTGGTGGCAGAACCAGAGCGCGGTGATCCGGCTCGGCCGCAAGATCGAGATCGGTCTCCGGTTCTCCCTGGACGGCCTGCGGATCCAGGGCGCCTGGTGGTACCCCGATCCCGGCCAGGTGGACTCGTTCCGCAGAGCCGTGGCCTCCGAGCGCAGCGGCCGCGAACTGACCGCCCTCGTCGAGGACGTACGCGGGAAGGGCTACGACATCTCCGGGGACGTCATGAAACGCCCCCCGCGCGGCTACCCTGCCGACCACCCCCGCGCGGCCCTGCTGCGCCACCGCTCACTCGTCGCCGCCCGCACCCTGGGCTGCGAGGAGTGGCTGCACACCCCCGAGGCGGTCGACCGGGTCCTCGCCGCCACGGCCGACCTGGACGCCCTGATGACGTGGCTGGTCCACCACGTGAAGCGCACCGCCTGAGGGACGAGCGCCGGGAGGCGCCGGCCGAAACGGGGATACGTCGAGCGCCTGTCGCACCAGGTACGCGAAAGCGCCGGTGAAAACGGAGGTGCGTCGAGCGCCGGACTCCCGGGATGCTGAAGGGCGCTCTCCCGCTCGCCTCACGCTCACGGACGGACCGACACGCATGGACCTCCTCCCCTTCACGGCCGCTCACGCCTCCCTCGTGGCGGAGTGGCCCGCCCATGCCGACGAAGTCGTCCGGTGGTGCGGGCGGCGGGAGTTCCCCGTCACCGCGCGCACGGTCGCCGCCTGGCAGGAGGACGACGACGTCCGGGCGCACGTGCTCGTCGAGGACGGGACCGTCCTCGGATACGGGGAGGTGTGGCTCGACGACGAGGAGGACGAGGCCGAGCTCGCCCGGATCATCGTGGCCCCCGGCGCACGCGGAAGGGGCATCGGCCGGATTCTGGTGCGAGAGCTCCTCGGGCGGGCGCTCGCGGCGGGATTCCGCGACGTCTTCCTGCGCGTGCGCCCCGACAACGAGCCCGCTCTGGCCTGCTATCGGGGCGCCGGATTCGTCACCGTCGACGCCGGCCTCGCCGCGAGCTGGAACACGGCACAGCCGGTCGACTACGTCTGGCTCCGGAATCCGACGGCACTCAGTTCACACTGACCGCCGCGACGACGAACAGCACGACCACCACGAGTACCGCGAGAGCTGCCAGGACCCCCAGTCCCACGACCACGCCGATGGCCGACCACCCCACGCGCTCGGCCCTCCGGCTGCGCTCCAGGACGTGCTGGAAACGCACCGCGTCGCGTTCGCCCTCCGTCACACCGACCTCCACCCACCGCGCGAGACGACATCGGCCCCATACTGCCCCCTGGGGCGAACGGAAGGGATGCCGCCCCCACATCACGGTCGCCGCGTCGGTACGGGCCGCAGGTCGGGCCGGCGAGCGAGCATACTCCGGCGCATGGCGGCGTTGAGGCCGCTCACGCCGGCGAGCGCGGTGCTGCCGGCTGTCATCGCGCTCACGACACCCGCCCCGCGGGCCCCGGGGACACCGGCGGCGGCTGCCCAGGGGCCTCGTCGTGCCGTGGCACGGACGGCGTCGGTCCGTTCAGGGTTCCGGCGGTTCAGCGGCGGATGCCCGCGTACGCCCCCGGGGAGATGCCGCCCTCCGCGCCGGCCGTGCCGCCGACGGTCCAGACCCGGCCCGCCGCGTCGGTCGCGGCGCCGTACAGGAAGCCCGCTCCCGGCGGTTCCTCGGTGCGGGTGAGGAAGCCCCGGGGCCCGGGGGTGAGGACGTAGTTGCCGTCCGGGTCGACCTCGGGGTTCATGGTCTCGCCCACCACCACGGGGCGGCCGGAGCCGTCGAAGGCGATGTCGTACAGCTGGCCGGTCTCCGCGGGGGTGCGGACGGTGCGCCACGCCCGACCGTCGAAGCGAACGACGACCGGGCGGCGCCACAGCTTCTCGTCCCGGATGTGGCCGACGGCCCAGATGTCGTCGGCCGTCCGCGTCTGGATGCCGTCGAAGAGCGCCCCGTCGAGGGTGGGCGGCAGGCTCTGCTTGGTCCATGACGTGCCGTCGAAGCGGGAGACGCCGTCGCCGACGGCGTGGAGGACGCCGCCGGGGCCGGCCTCCAGCTGGGAGACCCAGTTGAGCCCGGTGTCCCCGGGCAGCCGGGTCCAGCCGCCGTCCCCGTCCGCGTCCGCCTCACCGTCAGCGTCCCCTCGGAACAGGGCCTGTACGTACTGTCCGGCCGCGTCGGTGTAGCCGCCGTACACCCAGACCGAGCCGCCCTCGTCCACGGCGACGGCGGACAGCGACGTATCGGTCGCGCCCTCGGGGAAGGGCAGGGCGACCTCGGTCCACGCGGTGCCGTTCCAGTGCTGGAGCAGGGCGCTCCCCCGCCCCCAGTCCGTGTCGTCCACGGCGTCGTAGCGCGTGCCGACCGCCCACACCTCGTCCGGCGCGCCGGCCGCGAGTTCGTCGAGGCGCCCGTGGTCGGCGGGCTGCGGCGGCGCCTGCCAGCCGGTACCGGTCCAGCGCATGGCCACCGGCGCGAACGGGCGGGTGGTGTCGTCGCTGCGGAGGCCGACCGCCCAGGTCGTCCCGCGCGTGGTCTCGACGTCGAACAGCACGCTGCCGTCACTGCCCGGCGGGCTGACGTCGCGCCAGGTGCCGGTCTGGGCGGCGGCGGGCGACGCGGCGGTGGCGACGACCGCCGCGAGGCCGAGGGCGAGGGCCGTGGCCGACCTGGGGAGCGAAAGGAACATGAAGGGACATCCTCGGATCGCGGTGCGGGAGGTGGTGCGCTTGCTCTCGTACCTCCGACGTCCCGAGTCCGCGGAAATGTTTCACCCTCCCGGAGCCCGCCTCGCCTGGAGCCCGCCCTCCCTGGAGGCCGCCCTGACCAGATCCCCCTTGTCCGAGGCCCCCTTTGCCCGGAGCGCGCTCTGCCCGGCGGACCTTCGCCGGCGCTGCCGTCCGGGGCGAGCCTCTGCGACGGCATATCTATGTAAATCGCCCTTCGGGTTGAACTGGTGATCACGTCCGGATCATCCTTACCGTCATGCTTTCCGTAGCCCCCGCACTCGACGTTCCACGCCCCGACTACGCCCACGACTGGGCGCTCGTCGACGTGGAGACCTCCGGGCTGGTCCCCCGGCGCGACCGGATCCTCTCGGTCGCGGTGCTGACCTTCGGTCCCGACGGAACGCAGACCGGGGAGTTCAGCACGCTCGTGAACCCCGGATGCGATCCCGGTCCCGTCCACGTCCACGGCCTGACTCCGGAGCGCCTGGCGGGCGCCCCCACCTTCGACCAGGTGGCGGAGCGCGTCGGCGCGCTGCTGCGCGACCGCGTCCTGGTGGCCCACAACGCGCAGTTCGACTACGACTTCCTGGCCCACGAGTTCGCCCGCGCGCGGCTGCGCCTCCCCGTCACCCAGCGCCTGTGCACCCTCGCCCTGAACCGTCGCGTCGAACCGCCCACCGACGATCTGAGCCTGGCGTCGCTCGCCGCCCACTACGGGGTTCCGCAGACCAGGGCCCACGACGCCCTCGACGACACGCGCGTCCTGGCCGGGATCTTCCGCGCCTCCCTCGCCGAGGCCGCGCGGCTCGACCTGCCGCTCCCCCTGGTGCCCTGCCCGCCCCGGCAGGATCCCCAGTTCGCGCCGAACCCGCCGAAGACCCCGTGCGCCTTCCGCAATCCGGGCCGGCTCGAACCGGGCGGCCCGCTCGTCCAGGGCATGAAGATCGCCATCACGGGCGAGACGACCACCGCCCGGGCCGAGCTGGTCGGTCGGTCCGTCGGCGCGGGACTGAACATGATGGCGTCGGTCAGCCGCCACACCAGCGTCCTCGTCACCAACGAGGCTGCCTCCGCGTCGGCCAAGGCCAGGCGCGCCGCCGCCGAGGGCGTACCGGTCCTGGACGAAGACACGTTCCTCAGGCTCCTGGAAGACGTCCGCCCCGGGACCCCGCACGTGAAGCAGTCCCCCGCGCCGACCGCACCGCCCGCGGCAGCTCCGGCGGAGGTACCGGCACCCGAGCCGTTCCCCGTACCGGCACGGACCGAACCGGCGCCCGCCGCCGTCACCACGCCCCCGTCCGCGCCGACGCACCCCGCCGTCGCCGCACCCCGCCGTCGGCGGGTCCTGGTGCTGGGCGGCACCCACGAGGCGGCGTCCGCGGCGCGCGTGCGGATCGTGGAACGGGGCTGGGCCGCCGCGCTCAACCTCTCGGCGAGCGTCACGGACGTCATCCTCCTCCCCGGGGGCGAGACCGACCGCCGGATGGCCCGGGTCACGGCGCTGGAGCTGCCGGTCCACGCGCCGGACTGGCTGGGCGCGCCCCCCGCTCCCGAGACGGTCGCCGCCCCTGCCCGGACGGGCACGGCGGGGGCCGTCCTGCCCCGCGGCGGCGTCGTCGACCTGCCCACGCTCCCCTCGAACGGCCGCTGGCACCTGGGCGCCTCCTGGGCACGGCAGTCGGACTGCGAGATCGACGTCGTGGCCTTCGTCCTGGACGAGGACGAGCAGGTCTCCTGCGACGGGGACTTCGTCTTCTACGGAGCTCCCGAAAGCCCCGACGGAGCCGTCCGGCTCCTCTGCGACGGCCCTACCGAGCAGTCCGTCACCGTCGACCTGACCGTCCTGCCGCCGGCGGTCCGGCGGGTCGCGATCGCCGCCGCCATCGACGGTGCCGCCGTCTTCGGCGACATCGGGGCCGTACAGATCACCCTCGCGCCCGGCAGCGACGCGCCGGTCACGGCGCAGGCCACCCTCGACGCCGCCACCAGCGAGCGCACTCTGCTCCTCGCCGAGCTCTACCGCCGGGGACCGCTGTGGCGCTTCCGCGCGGTCGGACAGGGCTACGACCAGGGCCTTGAGGGCCTGGTCCGCGGGTACGGCGTCGAGGTGAAGTAGTCAGGAGCCCTGGTCGTCGTCGGGGTGGGCCCACGGGAGCCCCCGCCACCCCGGCGACACCGGCGCGGAGCCGGGGGCGGGAGCGGGGGCGGCGGGGTCAGGCGCTGATGCCCACGGCGGAGACGTAGGCGTAGGCGTTGTAGTCGGAGTCGAGGTCGGTGATGACGTCGTCCCAGATCTCGTCGACGGTGACGGCGTCCTTGCGGGCCCAGGCGTCGACGAGGTCGCCCCAGATGTAGCGGACGGTGACGGTGCGTTGGCTGATGCCCGGGCGGACGTGTTCGGGGGCCGTCCGGGCGGTGTCGACGGGGTAGATCTCCATGCTGCTGCCGCGGCCCTCGTTGTCGAGGTGGCGGGTCAGCCAGCCCGAGCGGATGAGGTTGTCGCGGCGGCGGTGCCAGTAGGCGGCATCGATCTTCTCCCGGCTCGCCGAAGTCGGCGCGGTCTTGCCCTTGTTGCTCATCCAGGCGCGGATGGTGCGCGGCGTGACGCCCTGCTCCTTGAGGGCCGCGCGGCCGGCGCCGCTGTCGAGGTAGCGCAGTCGGGCGGTGAGGCCGCGCCTGGAGGTGACGGGCGAGGCGATGCCGGAGGAGTGGACGATGCGGTTGAGCTCCAGGATGAGCGCCTCGCCGCCCTTCATGCCGCGGGCGTCGTACGCGCCGAAGCTGCCCCAGCGGGCCCACAGGTCCGGGGATCCGTTCATCACTTGCCTCCGAGGGTGTAGACCTTCTTCGCCTTGACCTCATGGAGGTCGCGGCCTTCGCTGAAGACGGAGCGCCAGTCGCCGATGACGTGGAGTTCGTCGGTACCGGACATCTCCACGACCGTCAGCCCGGCGAGCCGCGCCTTCTCGGCCTTCATCCACAGGTTCGCGAACGCCTTCGCGCGGATGATGTGCATCCAGTCCGGCCGGCGGATCTCACGGTTGGCGCTCGACTCCCCGATGGTGGAGACGAACTTCGCGTACATCGCCTTGACGTACTCGACGGTGAGCGTGTCGCCTTCGGCCAGCGCCGTCCTGCGGACGTCGGCGAGGGCGCGGCGGAGCCGTTCCAGGAGGGCTTCGGACGCGCCGGAGACGAGGGAGCGGTGGAGGACGGGGGGACCCGCGAGGCCGTTGCGGGAGCAGGCGAGGAGCTGGCGCAGCGTGGACTCGGTCACCCACAGCGGCCCCGGCTCGATGCGGTTGCCCAGGGGGTTGGGCAGGTCGGGCTGCTCCCAGTCCGCCGGGGTGATCAGGTGGACGCCGGACCGCTTCGGGTCGTGGACGCCACTGGTGTCCTCACGGAGCTGTCCGATGGGCAGCCAGCACTTCAGGGCGCTCAGGTAGGCGGCGTTCATGTCGAGGGCGGTCACTTCGAACCGGGTGCCCTGCTTGGCCGCCGCGAAGACCGCCGGGTTGCGCCACTTGGGGCGGCCCTCCCAGATCTCGTCCGCGCCCTTCTGGGACTTCTTCCGCAGGATGTCGGCGGTGGGAGGGAAGTCGGAGTGCTCGTAACGACCGCTCGCGCGGGACGCCTTGAACAGGGCCATGACGTCCGGGATCGCCGACTTGATCAGAGCGGCCTGTGCGGCGTCCGCGTCACCGTCGTGGTCGGTGAGGGCCTCCCGGACGCGGTCGGTGATCTGCTCCACGAGGAGGGCGGAGACGTACGCGGGGGCGGTGCGTCGAGGTGACGTCGCGGGTGCGGCGGGCGGGGTCGGAGGAGTTGGTGGGGTTGGTGGGGCGACCGGTACGGATTCGGGCTTGGGTCCGAGTTCGGATTCAGGGTCGGGTACGGGTACGGGTCCAGGTCCGGGCTCGTCCGCCGGCAAGGGCGGTTCCGGGGCGGACGGGGCGGGCGAAGGGGCGGACGGGGCCGAAGCCGCCGCGGCGGCGGCGCACGCCTCGGCGCTGAGGTGCTGGGGGAAGCCGTCGACCTCGTCGAAGGCCGTCTCCCCGCACAGCACGCACGGCCCCAGGGGAAGTCCCGGCGCGGGCAGCGCGCCTACCGGGCCGTCCTCGGGAACCGGCACGGGAACCGCCTCGGGGACCGGCACGGGGACCGGCACGGGGACCGGCACGGGGACCGGCACGGGGACGGGTGCGGGGACGGGTGCGGGGACGGGTGCGGCGACCGGCTCGGGGGTCGACTCCGAGGTGGGGCCGGTCGGGGCGGGCGCCGCGGACGGGAGCCGGGGGGCGGCACCGTGCAGGACGCCCACGGCGTGAGTCGGCCCGGCGAGCAGGTCGAGGACGGGCAGGCCGTAGTGAGCGGCGAGCAGGTCGACGTCGTCCAGGGACCAGTGCGCGGCGCCGCTCTGCTTGCGCGACACCTGCGCCTGGGAGAGCCCGATGGCGGCGGCCAGGTCGCCCTGCCGCTCCCCCGCCCGTGACATGAGGGCCGCCACGGTCAGCCTCAGAACCTCTTCCGTACCCAACATGCATGCCAAATTAGCATCAGGGATGCGAAATTCGCATGCATCGGAGAGGTGTCGCCCTTTCCCCTTCCCTCCGACACGGCAGCAGCGGCGACGGCGGGGGCGATCGTGACCTGCGTCACCTCATGTCACAGCGGCCGGGGGCGCGGTGTCTTGAGGACGAACGCATCGAAGCACGAGACACATCGAGACACGAGACAGCGGAGGAAGCCATGTCCGACAGGAGCGTCATGAAGCACCGCATCGTCGTCCTCGGCGCCGGCTACGCCGGGGCCTACGTCGCCGGGACGCTGGCCCGTCGGCTGTCCTCCCAGGACGCCGAGGTCACCGTCGTGAACGCCGAGCCGGACTTCGTCCAGCGACTGCGGCTGCACCAGCTCGCGGCCGGCCAGGACGTCGACGCCCCGCCGCTCGCCGACGTCTTCACGGGCACCGGGGTCCGGCTGCGGCTGGCCCGGGTCACCGCCCTCGACCCCGAGCGCCGGGTCGTCGACGTGACGGACGCCCACGGCGTCGGCCAGGTCGACTACGACACGCTCGTGTACGCGCTCGGAAGTCACGGCGCCGACCACGGCGTGCCGGGCGCGGCCGAGCACGCCTTCGACGTGGCGGCCCGGCCCTCCGCCTTGCGACTGCGTGAGCGGCTGGACGGTCTGGAGGCGGGAGGTGCGGGCGGAAACGTGTGCGTCGTCGGCGACGGGCTGACGGGCATCGAGACCGCCACCGAGATCGCCGAGGCACGGCCCGGTCTCTCGGTGACCCTGATCGCGCGGCGCCGGCTGGGCGCCCCGCTCTCGGACGGGGCCCGCGCCCATCTGCGCGGCGCCTGCGACCGGCTGGGCATCACCGTGCGCGAGCACACCGAGGTCGAGGCGGTCGAAGCCGCAGGGGTGCGGTGCGCGGACGGCACGGTCCTGCCGTCCGACGCGACCGTGTGGGCGGCCGGGTTCGCGGTCGCCCCGATCGCCGGCGCCGCCGGGCTGGAGGTCGCGGACGGCGGCCGCGTCGTCGTCGACCGCACCATGCGTTCGGTCTCGCACCCGAACGTCTACGCCGTCGGCGACTGCGCCCGCGCGATCGCCGACAACGGTCTCCCCCTGCCCATGTCCTGCGCTTCCGCCGGTTTCACCGGCCGGCAGGCCACGACGGCGATCATCGCGCGCCTGACCGGTCGCCAGGTCGCGCACACCGGTCTGGACTACGTCGGCAACCACATCAGCCTCGGGCGGCGCGACGGGATCCTGCAGCCGGTCGATCGCGAGGCGCGGGCCCGCACGAAGTTCATGGGCGGCCGGAACGCCGCACGCGTCAAGGCGGGCATCCTCCGGACGGCGCTGTGGACCACCTCCCACCCGACCTTCGGCCTGCCGACGCGCACGCACCGCGTGACCACCGCGCCGGAACCCGCCGGCGCGGCGACGCCCGCCGCGAACCCGGTGCCGCTGCCCGCGGCCGGACAGCCGAAGGCGGTCGTTCCCACGGGAAGCGAGACGCGCTGACGACCCGCGGATCCGCCCCCGCCCCGGCCCGTGGCACGCGCCGACCACCGCGTGCGGGCGCCGAGGCGGGCGGTGACGAGGGCCGGAGCGAACGGCGCCGAGGGCCGTCGGGACCGACGCCGAGGCCGGGCCTGCGCCACACCCTCGGCCCACTACGATCACCGGATGATCGGCAGACGCGTCACCTACCGCACCGCGGACGGCGTCCGGATACCCGGGACGTGGCGGCACATCTTCATCCGCAACGGCAGGTACTTCCTGACCGACCTCCTGATCTACGCCGACGGGCTCGTCGACTGCTGGGGTCTGATCACCGTCGAGGAGTTCGAGGAGAAGGTCAGGTCCGGCTGGGTGGCCACCACCCTCCCGGACGGCGCGGGGGCGTCCGCGCACGCCATGGCCACCTGGAAGTTCGGTGAGCCGCGGAACCGGCTCACCCCCGAGCTGCTGGTCGCGGAAGTCCGTGACGCCATCGACCGGTTGAACCGGCGGCCCGACTCGATCGGCCGCTGCATGGCCGCCGTCTCCGCCTTCCTCGCGGACCGGACGGAGGAGAACCGTGCGGCGGCACGCGCGGCCTTCCTCGCCATCCCGGCCTCGCGCCGTCGCCGGGCCCTCGGCGACATGGACAGCAAGGACTGGCCGCTGCGGACCCTGGTGGCGGGCCCCGGGGGCCGGACCTACCTGCCGCAGGACCCGCCGGTCTCACAGGAGAGCTACGACCGGGCCCTCGCGTACTTCGAGGAGCGCGCCCGCCGCCTCGCGGAGCACGACGCGGGGATTCCCACCGACGGGCCGGCGACCCCGCACACCCCGACGGTCCACCTCTTCCCCCTGTGCCCGGACGAGCCGGTGGCCGACCCCGGCCCCGTCGCGCTGCGCGACGACTATCCGGCCCCCGTCACCATCGGCGGGATCCCGTACCCCTCCGTCACGCACGCCTACTGGGCCCTGTCGGTCACCCGGCCGGAGGTTCACGACGCGATCGCGGCAGCGGACACCGCCGCCACCGCACGCGGACTCGCCGCCGCGGCGGCCCGCCGCGAGGGCTGGGAGCACCTCCGCACCGCCGTCATGACCAGCCTGCTGCGCGCCAAGTACGACCAGCACCCCCGTCTGGCCGAGATCCTGCTGGCCACGGACGACGCCATCCTGGTCTACGACGACGTCAACTCGGCCTACTGGGGCGAGAACGCTGGCAGCGGCCGCAACTGGAGCGGCCGACTCCTCGAACTCGTCCGCTCCGAGCTGCACACGAGGCGCGCCGGAATCCCCGGTCTGTGACCCGGGCTCGGGCCTGTGACCGCACGGCCGGAGCGGGGACGCGTGGAAACGGTTCCCGGAGCGGGACGCACGCGGAGTGGACGCACGCGGAGTGGGTCGGTGGCCCGCTTCCGTCGTGTCTGTTCCCGCGGGCCGTACCGCGCTAGCGTCGGGTGTCATGATCGTATGGCTCAACGGCACCCACGGCGCGGGCAAGACGACGACCAGCGCGCTCGTGCAGCGGCTGATTCCGGACTCCCGGGTGTTCGACGCGGAGAAGGTCGGCGAGACGCTCATGGACATCACGCCGGGGTTGCCCGTCACGGACAACTTCCAGCACTGGCCGCCGTGGCGGCCCCTCGTGGTCGAGACCGCCCGGCGCGTACTCGACTACACCGGCGGCATCCTGGTGATGCCCATGACCGTCCTGGTCGAGGAGTACTGGCGCGAGATCAGCTCGGGTCTTGCCCGGCACTCCGTCCCGGTCCGGCACTTCGTGCTCCACGCGGACCAGGACACCCTGCGCGGCCGCATCGCGGGCGACACCGTGATCGGCCCCGACTCGCCGTTCCGGCTCCGCCACCTGGAGCCCTACGCCGAGGCGGCCCGCACGTGGCTGCACGCCGAGGCCGAGGTCGTCGACACGACCCACCTCACGCCCGCGCAAGCCGCACACCAGATCGCGGAGTCCGTCAAGCAGGGGCCCAAGGACGACGACCGCCCCGCGTGACCTTCGCGAACGCCAGGCGCCTCCCTCAGCCCCCGCCCACACGTCCCGCGAGGCTCAACCGTCCCTGCCCCCGGCAGGGGAGGCGGCCTCGCGGGTCATGCGCACATTGGGCAGCCTTCCTTGCCACAGCTCTCGGTCGCCGGTCGTCTCGAAGCCGTGGCGTCGGTAGAAACGGACCGCGCCCTCGTTGTACTCGGTGACCCACAGCCGCATGCGCGCGCCGCCGGCCCAGTCGAGGAACTCGGCCATCAGACGGTCGCCGAGTCCCCGCCCCCGGACGTGGTTCAACAGGTACATCGGCCCGAGGGTGACCTCCTCGCCACGGCGCCCGCACAGGACCCCGACGATCTCCCGCACGGTCTCCGCGGACGCACCGGCCTCCGCCTCCGCCTCCGAACGGACCACCCGGCAGAACAACAGGTCCGGATCCCGGAGGGCCGCCTCGATGAAGTCGCGCCATCGGGCGATGCCCTCCGCCGTGGCCGACGAGCCGCGGTGCTCACGGATCCACTCCTCGTCGATCCCCGCCCCTCGGTGGGGGTAGGTCTGCAGCCAGGCCCGCAACAGCAACGGCCCCAGCCGGGAGGCGTCGTCGGGGAGGGCGGGCTCGATCACATGGGTCATGGCGAGGATCCTCGTCGGTCGCCCGCCGGACGGGCTAGAAGTCGAAGATCTCGCCCGTGGCGAGCGTGAGATGGCAGTCGGACGCGTACGCGTGCTCCCAGTGGACCGCGCGGCTGCCGTACCTGCCGTGGGCGGTCGCGACGACATGGACGGCGTCGTTCGAGCAGAGGGCCGTCTCACGGCCCGGCAGGGCGTCGAGGTCTCCTCCCGCCGTGGCCAGGTCCGCGCACGCGGAGGCGCGGTGGGGATGACCGGCGTCGCCTTCCCGGCCGGGGCACTCCAGCCACAGGTTCCCGGTGGCGGAGGTGCCTTCGGCGGTGGTGCGGGTGACGGTGAGCCAGAGGTGGCCGTCCGTGGACGGCGAAGGGGCGGCGGCAGCGGTGCCGGAGAGGGCCAGAGCCGCGAGCGCGACGCCGGCCAGAGCGGTGGTGATCTTCATGCCCGTCCAACGCGTCCGGGGGGCATCAGGTGACGTGTACGTGGTCCCTCCTTGCCGCGAGGACCACCCCGATCCCTCCGCGCGGCTCGAACCTACGATGTCGCCATGACGACCTCCGGGCAGCAGCCGCTGATACGCCTCCTCCACGACGAGTCCCGCCCCGACCTGCGGGATCCGTCGCGTCCGCGCCCCGTCCGCGTCTACCAGTGGGAACCGGAGCACCTGTCGACCGGACGGGCTCCGCTGGTCGTCGTCTCGCACGGCACCGGAGGCTCCGGCAGCCGTATGGAGTGGCTGGTGGAGCCGCTGCGCCGGGCAGGGTTCCGCGTCGTGGCCCTGGACCACCACGGCAACAACTTCATCGACGGCTACGAGCCCGAGGGCTTTCTGCACGTGTGGGACCGGCCTCGCGACGCTTCCTTCGTCCTCGACGTGCTCGCTCGCGAGGAGCCGCTCGGGCCGGTCGGCGCGGCGGGATTCTCCCTGGGCGGCTACACGGCGGTGGCGCTCGCCGGCGTCCGTCTCGATCCGGCGCTGCTCCGGGCGGTGCTGACGAGGGCGGTTCCCCTGCCGGAGATTCCCGAGTTCCCCGACGTGCTGGAGGCGCTGCGGAAGAAGTACCCGCTGGAGGAGCAGCTGCGGCAGGCACTGGAGGGCGCGGAGGCCGACTTCACGGACCCCCGTGTCCGGGCGGTCTTCCAAGTGGCTCCCGGCGTCGGCGGTCTCGTCACCCGCGCGAGCCTCGCCACCGTGCGCGTGCCCGTGGGGATCCGCTGGGGTGGAGCGGACACGGTCAACCCCTACGAGGTGGACACCAGGCCGTACCTGGAGCACATCCCCGGAGCGGCCGGCCGCTCCGCCGGCCCCCGCGTCCGCCACGACGACTTCTTCCTGCCGACCCCTTCCGACCCCGCCGTCCGTACGAGGGTGGGCGAGGAAGCCGCCGCCTTCTTCGGGCAGCACCTCGTCCGAGCCCTCGGGTGAGCGGGAGCCGTCGGTCCCGGGCCCTGGACGTACTCGCTCCGGATGGGGTCGACGGGGAACGGCGTCGGTGTCAGGGCCGGGGGGTCTTGGGGCCGTGGACGGAGGTGTACTCGGCGGCCAGCCAGGGGGCGAGTTCGTCGATCAGGAGGGTGAGGACCGTCCGGTCGGTCGTCGGGGTGCGGGCGGTGGTCGCGGCCAGGGCCATCTGCCCGGCTCGGTCGGGGTAGTAGCGGGCGAACACCTCGGCGGATCGGGTGAGGTCGCTGGTCCAGCCGCCCCAGCGGGGCATGACCAGGGTGAAGCCGCTGCGGACGACGCGGCGGGCGACGACGCGGCTGAGCGCCCTGAGCCGGTCGTCCGTCACGGCGGCGGCGTACTGCTCGCGCCAGCGCGGCAGGGCCAGGCCGAGGTCTCCGTTCGTCTCGCGGGCCAGCAGGGGTGTGGGGCGGTAGCGGGGCAGGACGGTGGCGAGGTCGTCGCCGAGCAGCGGGGTGCACAGGCAGGCGACGAACCATCCGAGGTCGTGGCGTTCCAGGTCGCTGAGCAGCGTGTCGGTGCTGAAGAGGAGGACGCCGGCGCCGTCGATCTGCCGGAAGGAGGCGTCGAGCCGGGTTTCCAGGGCGTCGGCGTCCGTCCGGTCGGCGCCGGTCGGCTCGCGGCGCAGGGCGAGCAGCAGGTCGAGGTCGGAGACGGTGGGGATCGCCGTGCCGCGCGGGATGCTGCCGTAGAGGTAGGCGCTGTGCAGCCGGTCGTCGCCGAAGGTCTCGGCGATCAGGGCGCGGGCGGTGGCGACCACGGGGGTGAACTCCGCCGGGACGCGGTCCAGCGAACCCTCCCGGGCGATGTGGCCGTCGTCGTCCAGTCCCTCGGTGGTCATGGCGCAACCCTGCCCTACCTCCCCCCGCGCGGACGAACGGATTCCGGGCTCGCGCGGAGCGTGTCGAGCCGCGTGCCGGTTCCCGCTCGGGTGTGCGGGTCGGCGCCGGCGGGCGCACGCGTGCGGGCCGCCGGGGCACGGCGTTGCCCGGTCGGCCGGTCGGAGTGCCACCGGTCGGTGAGCCCGGCGCCGTACGAAAAGGACGGCGAAGGTGCCTTCGCGCCGCGGCAGGGAGGGACCCTGCCGGGCGGGTGCGGGAACTCAGGGGCCCGCGTGCCAGGGAGCCCGGGGCAGGGACGCGAGACCGGAGCTACGGAAGCCCGACGGGTGCGGGTGTCAGCGGGTCGCCGTTGAGCCGCTCGCAGCCCTCCTCGTCCCACCAGAGTTCGCCCCGTGCGGTGAGGTACGGGTGCAGCTCCCGGACGCCGCCGCCTTCGGTCAGCGCGTGAGCGACCGCGTGGAGAAGGCTCGGCAGGTCGGGCCAGGAATCGGTGAAGTCGCCGCCACCGCTGTGCCCGGCCCAGCCGAGGCGGCCCGCGTCCGGGCCGGGGCGCAGGTCGATCACCTGGGACCCGCCGTCGGCACCCTCGGCCCACGGAATCCAGAGCGGGTGCCACCAGGGTTCGTCGTCCCAGGGGCGGGGGGCGAGGCCGTCGTTCTCCGCCGCGACGTCCATGCGGGTCCGCCGGCGTTCCACGATGCCGACGACCGTGAGAGGTGACTGCTCCGGCAGGAAGGACACCCAGGTGCTCGCCCCGTCGTGGCATCGCAGCGACTCGACGAGTCCGTCGGGCAGCGTGACGCCGAGGAGCCGCTCCGCCTCCTGGAGGTCGTCCCGGGTCGCGGGCGGATTGAGGAGGGTCGCCTCGGCCGGCGCGTGGGCGGTCAGCCAGGCGTCGATCCGACGCCAGGACGCGGAGGGGGACATGATCTGCTGTGCCATGACGGGCATCCTGCCCGACGGGCGAGGCGCGGCACGCCTGTGGAATCGTTCGCCGTCGGGGGTGGGCCGCTCACATGCCCCGGATGACTGCGCCCAAGTCGGTGCCGTATATGGTCCAGCCGTCGGGGAGTCCGTCGTTCACCCGCCGCATGGTCGCACCGCGAGGTACGCCACGGCCACTCGCACAGCGCGGCGCCTTTCGCCTCGCACCCCTTCCACGGTGGCGTTCGCCCTGGCGGTACGGTCGGAGCATGGACGCCGACCGCCCGCCCGCTCCCGACGAGATCGAGGAGTGCTTCGTCTCTCTGGTCGAGGGGCGGGTTTCGCGGGACGCGGCCGATCGGTGGGCGGAGCGGTGGGTGCGGGAGGACGGGGTCGGCTGGGACGAGGTGTCCTGGTGGGCGCTGAATCGTCTGTACGGGGTCGATCTGCCCGCGGGGGACGGCGCCGGGTACCTGCATGACGACGAGCAGGTGCGGGCCTGGCTGGGCGAGTTGAGGAGACGGCGGGGGCGGTGAGGGTGCCGGGCCTGGGCGCCGTCGCCGGTGGGCACGCGGGGACGGCGCTTCGGGCGGTCCGGCTACTTCGCGGTGGGGGCCAGGGACCTGACGACGTCGAACTCGTTGCCTTCGGGGTCGGCCATGACGATCCAGCTGCGGGCGGGACCCTGGCCGACGTCCACCTTGGTCGCGCCGAGGGCCATCAGTCGCGTCGCCTCGGCTTCGGTGCCGATGTCGACGGGGCTGACGTCGAGGTGGAGGCGGTTCTTGACGGTCTTTCCCTCGGGGACCCGGATGAACATGATCGTGGGCGGCGTCTGGCGGGCGCGGACCGCCTCGACGGTCGGCTCCCAGGAGGCGATCTCGACCTGGCCCTCGGCGCGGTCGATCACCTTGAAGTCCAGGACCGCGCACCAGAAGTCCGCGAGGCGCTCCGGATCGCGGCAGTCGATGACCAGTTCGGTGAACCTGCTCGTCATGGCTTCTCCAGGTGGGTGGCGGAGGTGGCTGTGGAGGTGGGGGTGTGGAGGATGGCGTCGAAGGCGTCGACGACCGGGGTGTGCAGGTGGACGCTCTGCATCCGGATGCGGTCGGGACCGGTGAGGCGTTCGGTCCTGGCCCGGCGGAGGTCGGCGACGGCGAGGCCCGGGGCGCTGCCGGCGAAGGCCGCTTCGACACTGCCGGGCGCGGGGGGCTCCAGCGGGGTGTCGTGGAGGGTGAATCCGAAGGGGGCCGCCTCGTCGCGGCGCATCTCGGCCGTGTGGCCGGCGGTGCTGGTCAGGCCGAGGGCGACGTACGCGTCCCCGAGCGCGTCGTGCAGGTGCTGCCCCATCGGCAGGCCCGCGAGGTGGCCGTCGAAGGAGATCGGCGTCCTTTGGATGTGGGCGTTGTGGGCCATCAGGACGACCCGGTCCGTGGGGTCGAGCCGGTCCAGGTGCCACAGGAGCGACTCGGCCATGTAGTGGTCGCGGGCGGTGGTGTCGGCGGTGAGGCCGTTGCCGGCGAAGAGTCCGGCCATGGCGCGGAAGGTGTAGTCGCCGTGGCAGGCGGCCTCCAGGCAGCGCAGGGCCGTGTCGTACCCGCGCGCGTCGCCCCGGGTGACGTACAGCGCCCGCAGGGCTCGGAAGCGGATGGTCAGGCGCGCCAGGAGTGCGGTGAGGGCGTCCTGGTCGGTGGCGGGCAGACGTGCCCAGGCGGGTGCGGCCACGGCCGCCGAGTCTCCGGCGAACGACGCGGCGATCGTGAGCGCGGACCGGACCATGGGGAGGGATTCCGGGTCGGTCCGGCGCAGGTAGTCGGCGACGGGCGCCAGCGCGGGGAGCAGCGATCCGCCGGCCGCCGGGATGTCGGTCCCCACGAAGCGGACCGGTGTCGCGGCCGTACGGTTGTGGCCGCGGAGGTAGCGCGCCGGGTCCTGGAGCCCGATGGGGACCGCGGTCGCCAGGAGCGCGGCGAGGTCGCCGTCCGTTCCCTCGCCTCGGACCCAGGCGTCGAGGGGGATGGCTTCGCAGAAGCCGTACTCGAAGGCCAGGACGGTGAAGCCGCAGCGTTCGACGAGGAAGCGCAGGAGGCGCAGGCGCATCGCGGCGAACTCGTCGATGAAGTGGGAGTGTTCGCCCACGGCGACCACGCGGGCACCGTCGACGAGGTCCCGCAGCGGCTCCAGGTCGTCCAGGGGCGCCGCCGGGTCGAGGTGGTCGAGCGGGGTGGCGTGGGCGCGGAGCCAGTCGTCGAAGGGGGTCGGGGTTGATTCAGGGGGCATGCCGGCGGGCTCTTCCGCGAGGGGGTGGGGAGGACGAGGGGCGACGGGGCCTGTGGGTCGGGTGGACTACCGGCCGGGGGCGGTCGGTGCGGCCTTCTCCAGCTCGTCGACGCTGCCGGACATGAGGGTGCGCACGTGCCGGGTGAGGTGGTCCGCGGGCCAGTCCCACCAGGCGAGGGCGAGCAACCGGGCGACGTCCTCGTCGCTGTAGCGGGTGCGGAGGAGGCGGGCCGGGTTGCCGCCGACGACGCCGTAGTCGGGGACGTCCTTGGTGACCACCGAGCCGCTGGCGACGATCGCGCCGTGCCCGATGCGCACGCCGGGCATGACGGTCGTGCCGTGGCCGAACCAGACGTCGTTCCCGACGACGGTGTCCCCGCGGTCGGGCAGGCCGGTGAGCAGGTCGAAGTGGGCCGCCCAGGAGCCGCCCATGGTGGGGAAGGGGAAGGTCGAGGGGCCGTCCATGCGGTGGTTGGCGCCGTTCATGAGGAACCGGACGCCCGTGCCGATCGCGCAGAACTTGCCGATGACGAGCCGTTCCGGTCCGTAGTGGTACAGCACGTTGCGCGTCTCGAACGCGGTCGCGTCGTCCGGGTCGTCGTAGTACGAGTACTCCCCGACCTCGATCAGCGGGGAGGTGACCAGCGGCTTGAGCAGTACCACCCGAGGCTGGTCGGGCATCGGGTGGAGCACGGTGGGGTCGGCGGGGACGGCCTGAACGGCGGGTTCGTCGGGGACGGGCATGGCGGGCTCCCTGGTGGCGCGTGACAGGTGTCGGGTGAGGGGTGGCGGGTCAGGACGTGGGGGGGTGGGGTCCGGGGCGGGGGCGAGGTCGGGTACGGGTCGTGGGCGGAGGGGTGCGGCGCAGCCCGCCCCCGAGGCTGACGCACGCCCCCACTGCGGCACGGCACGTGCCGTGCCGTTCTCCGCCCAGCGTGCCCAGATCACGGGAGCCTGTCAAGAACGGCACGTGCCGTGCCGTTACTGTGGAGGCATGACCCCCGTCCGTCGTAGCGGCCCCGATCTCACCGAGGCCATCATGCGCACCACACTGGAACTCGGGCAGGAGCTGGGTTACGCCAAGCTCAGCATCGAGGCGATCGCCGCCCGGGCCGGCGTCGGCAAGCACACCGTCTACCGCCGGTGGCCGTCCAAGGGCGCCCTGCTGCTCGACTCGCTGCTCTCGCGCAGCGCGTCGGCCCTGGACTATCCCGACTCCGGCGACCTCCGCGCCGATCTGCGCCGGCAGATCCACGAGGCGGTCGGGCTGTTGGCGGGGGGACCGCTCAGCCCGCTCTTCAAGTCCCTGGTCGGCGAGGCCCAGCACGACCCCGGTGTCGCCGAGGCCCTGAACGAGCGCTTCATCGCCCCGCAGGCCGCGAAGACCGTCGCCCGTCTGGAGGCGGCGCGCGACCAGGGCCAGCTGTCGCCCGACTTCGACCTGGACCTGGCGATGGCGATCCTCTCCGGGCCGTTGTACTTCCGTCTGCTGATCACGGGGGAACCGTTGACCCCGGAGTACGTCGACCGCGTCCTCGACGCCCTCTTCGCCGGGATGGCGCCGCGGCCGTGAGGCGCACGGGGCGGGCCGCCTCACGCCCGGCGTACCGCCCCCCGCGGGGCGAGCCGCCTCGCGGGGGGCGGGCCCGCCGTCAGGCGGCCGGTGCGCCGCCGGGGAGGTCCTGCTCCGCCCAGATGGTCTTGCCCTGGGCGTAGCGGGTGCCCCAGCGCTGGGTGAGCTGGGCGACCAGGAGGAGGCCCCGGCCGCCTTCGTCGAAGGTCCTGGCGCGCTTGAGGCGTGGGGCCGTGACGCTGCTGTCGCTGACCTCGCAGATGAGGCTGCGGTCGCGGATCAGCCGGAGCCGGATGGGCGGTTGGCCGTAGCGGATGGCGTTGGTGACGAGTTCGCTGGCGATCAGCTCGGTGACGAAGGAGAGTTCTTCGAGGTCCCAGGCGGCGAGCCGGTCCCGGACGTCACGGCGGGCCGGTGCGACGGCCGTCGGGTCGGGGGGCACGTCCCAGGTGACGACGTGGTCGGGCCGCAGGGTACGGGTGCGGGCGAGGAGCAGGGCGGCGTCGTCGTCCTGGCGGGCGGGCCGCACCGCGTGGACCGTGGCGTCGCAGACCGCCTGGAGGGAGTCGGCGGGCTGGGCGAGGGCGTGCCGCAGGGTTTCGAGTCCCTTGCCGAAGTCGCGGGCCCGGCATTCGACGAGTCCGTTGGTGTACAGCGCCAGCAGGGAGCCCTCGGGCAGTTCGAGCTCGGTCGTCTCGAACGGCAGGCCGCCCAGGCCGAGGGGTGGCCCGGCGGGCAGGTCGAGGAACTCCACGGTGCCGTGGGGCCGGAGCAGCGCGGGCGGCAGGTGTCCGGCGCTGGCGAGGGCGCAGGCGCGGGTGATCGGGTCGTAGACGGCGTAGAGGCAGGTGGCGCCGATCTCTCCTTGGACGTGGGGGCTGTCGCCGTGTTCGTCGGCGGCCAGGCGCACGATGAGGTCGTCGAGGTGGGTGAGCAGTTCGTCGGGTGGCAGGTCGATGTCGGCCAGGGTGCGGACGGCGGTGCGCAGCCGTCCCATGGTGGCCGATGCCTGGATTCCGTGGCCGACGACGTCCCCGATGACGAGGGCGACCCGGGCGCCGGAGAGGGGGATGACGTCGAACCAGTCGCCGCCGACCCCGGCCCGGGTGCTGGCGGGAAGGTAGTGCGAGGCCACCTGGACCGCGGTCTGGTCGGCCAGCCGGCGGGGCATGAGGCTGTGCTGGAGGGTGACGGCGATGGCACGTTCGCGGGCGTAGTAGCGGGCGTTCTCGATGCTGGTGGCGGCCCGGGCGGTGAGTTCTCCGGCGAGCAGCAGGTCCTCGCGCGCGAACGGGGCGGAGGGGCGGTGGCGGATGAAGAGCGCGGTCCCGAGGGTGGTTCCGCGGACCCGTAGCGGCACCGTCATCACCTCGTGGGCGCCGGCCTCGACGAACCGGTCGGCCTGCGGGTCGAGCCGCGCCCACCGGGCGAGGGCGGGGGCGCCCGTCCCGTACACCGTCGGTTCCCTGACGGTCAGCCACTCGACGGGAAGCGAGGTGTCGCACGGCGCGGCCGCGGCGCCGGCGGTGTCCTGGAGGTCGGGCCGCCCGGCGACGCGCTGGAGGGCGACCGGGTCGGCGAGCGGGGCGTCGGGCGGTTCGGTCGCGTTGTCCAGGACGGGGAGGAGGTCCACCACGGCGGCGTCGGCGAGCCGGGGTACGGCCAGTTCGACGAGTTGGCGTGCCGTGTGGGCCACGTCGAGGCTGGTGCCGATACGGGTGCCCGCCTCGTTGAGGAGCAGCAGGCGCTGCCTGGCCTCGTACCGCTCGGTGGTGTCCTGCGCGGCGAAGCACACCCCGCGCAGGCGGCCGGCCGGGTCGGTCAGCGGAGCGAGGTGGATCGCCCACGCGTGCGCGCCCCGCGCACCGGCGACCTGGAGGTGCACTTCGAGGTACTGCCGCTCGCCGGTCTCCATCGCGCGGCGCATGGCGCTCTCGATCCTCGCGCTCTCCGGGTCAGGAACCGCCTGCGTGATGCGCAGTCCGCGGAGCTGGGTCTCCGAGAGGCCGATGGCCCGTTCCTCGTCGGCGTTGACGTGGACGTAGCGCAGGTCCGTGTCGAAGACCGCCATGATGCAGGGGGCCTGCTCGAAGCACCAGTCGACCGGCAGGCGATCCCGCGGGGTGGGCGGGGCGTCGGTGGCGCCCCAGACGAGGAGGCGGTCGGTTCCGGTCGCCATCCGACGGCGGTGTACGAGCAGGGCGCCGGTCACCGGGCGGCCGTCCCGGTGGCGGGCGGTGACCTCGCCCTTCCAGGTCTGCACACCGGCCGTCCGCTCCATGAGCGCCTTCGCGTCGTCGGCGAGGAGCGCGTCGAGGGGCCGCCCCACGATGTCCTCGCCGCGGTGGCCGAAGCGGCGGGTGGCGCCCTCGCTCCATCCCGTGACGATGCCCCGCTCGTCGACGGTGGCCGTGATGACGTCGGTCGCGCCGGGGGGATCTCCGGCCGGGGAGGCGGAGCCGAAGAGCGTCATCGCAGTCCTCCGCGGGGATCCGGGGCAGGGCCGTGCGGAGAGCCCTGCTCGGTGACGGCCTTGTCCGATGGCGCCCGCCTGTGTCCAGTCTCTCGCAGGCCCCCCGTTCCCGCTCGGACGGGAGGGCTGGTGGGGTGGTGGGGGCGGGGGTGGGGGGCGACGGACGGGGGATCGATCCCGGGACTCACGGGTCCGGGCTTCTCTCCGCCGGCGCCCGGACCTTCGGTGGATTCCCTCCTCGGGTGGGGCGAGCAGCTGATCGAAACTCTTTCGTGAAGAACGTCGAACATCTAGATTGACCAAGGCTGCGTGCCGACTCGGCGGGCACCCGCACCCGCACCCCCTCGACCACCACCCGCTCCCCGGGCCCTCCCCCAAGGCACTGACATGACGACACCCCTCACCCCGCAGACGAACCACCCCATCTCCGAGCCCTTCGGGCGGCTCGGGGACGGCTCCGAGGTGCGGCGCTGGCACCTGGAGAACGGCGGGACGCGCCTCTCCGTCCTGAGCTACGGCGGCATCGTGCAGACCGTGGAGGTCCCGGACCGCCACGGGCACCGCGTGAACGTGTCCCTCGGCTTCGGCGACCTCGACGGCTACCTCGGCTCCGACGGCTTCCTCGGCGCCCTCGTGGGCCGCTACGGCAACCGGATCGCCCACGGGCGCTTCGCACTCGACGGCGACCGCCACTTCCTGTCCGTCGACGGCGGCCCCCACGCCCTCCACGGAGGGGCGCAGGGCTTCGACCGGCGGAACTGGCGGGCGCACGGCTTCGCCCGGGACGGCGACGTCGGGCTCGTCCTCACCCTGACCAGCCCCGACGGCGACATGGGCTTTCCCGGCACCCTGCGCGTGCGGGTCGTGTACACCCTCGCCGCGTGCGGCGACTGGCGCATCGACTACGAGGCCGTCACCGACCGGCCCACCGTCGTCAACCTCACGAACCACGTGTACTGGAACCTGGCCGGGGAGTCCGCCGGGTCCGCGCTCGACCACGAGCTGTCGATCGCCGCGTCGCGGATCACCCCCGTCACCCCGGGGCTGATACCGACGGGCCGGCTGGCTCCGGTGGCCGGCACGCCCTTCGACTTCCGCACGCCGCGCCGCGTCGGGGAGCGGATCTCGGCCGCCGATCCCCAGCTCCGGCACGCCGGCGGGTACGACCACAACTGGGTCTTCGACAAGGGCCGCACCGTCGCTCCCCAACCGGTCGCCATGCTCCGGGACCCCGGCTCGGGGCGGGTCCTCCGGATCGCCACCACGGAACCCGGCGTCCAGTTCTACTCGGGCAACTCGCTGCGCGGGACGCGGCCCGGCAGCGGCGGACGCGCGTACGGGCCGGGCGACGGCCTGTGCCTGGAGACCCAGCACCACCCCGACTCGCCCAACCAGCCGGCCTTTCCGAGCACGGTGCTGCGCCCCGGGGAGACGTACCGGTCCACGACGGTGCACTCGTTCACGGCGGAGTGACGACAGGGCCGCCGACGGCCGGTCGGGCCGTCGGCACCCGGCCCGGGTCGGCGCGGGCCGGGGCCGGCGCGGGCTCCCGCTCGCGGCCGAGGTCGCCGACGAGGGCGAGGGCCCGGCGGCCCGCGACGGTGCCGCGCTTGTCGGCGAGCACGCCGCGCAGGCCGATCGACGCCTCCAGCTCGGCGCGGGCGCGGGCGAGGTTGCCCGCGCAGATCGCGAGGACGCCGAGTTCGTGGTGGAAGTACGCCTCCTCGGCGACCTCGCCGGCGAGCCGGGCGGCCTCCTGGCCGGAGCGCAGGGCGCGCTCCCAGGCACTCCAGTGGAGGCCGGCGGCGAAGGCGGGGGCGGCGGCCCTGGCGAGGGCGACGGCGGTGGTACGGCGCTCCGCCTCGGCCTCGGTGCCGCCCGCGGTGTCCGCGAGGAGGGCGGCGAGGGCGGCGAGCAGGGCGTCGGACTCGGCGGCGGCCCGCTCGGGGCCCACCGAGGGGTGCCCGGCCCACCAGGCGTAGTGCTGGGCGGCGGCGTGGACGCGGTCGGCGGCGTCGTGGCCGTAGCCGTGGGCGAGGAGCTGGGTGAGGACGCCTCCGGCGAGCCGGTGCCGGGTGCCGGCCGGGGTGAGGAGGCCGCAGGCGCGGAGCTCGCCGAGGGCGGCGTCGGCGTGGGTGTCGCCGACGAGGGCCGGGAGGTGCGCGTGGTGCGGGACCTCGCCGCCGAGGGCGACGGCGAAGCGGAGCGTGGTCTGGGCGGAGCGGCTGAGCCGGGAGGCGAGCAGCGCGGCGGGGGCGGCGCCCTCGCCGAGGCTGGGCAGCGGCACCTCGTGGACCTCGATGTCCGGGTCCTCGTACGGGTCGGGGCCGGGCGCCGCGTCGGCGGGGCCCGCGGCCGGCGCCGTACCGGACGGTCCGAACGCCTCCTCCAGGGCGCCGAAGGCGTCGAACTCGGCGGGGGTGACGCGCAGCCGGTCGCGCTGCCGGAGCAGGGCGCCCGCCTGGACGAAGCGGAGCGGCAGGCCCTCGGACTCGAACCAGAGGTCGCCGGCCCAGTTGGCCTCCTCGTCGGTGAGGCGGCGGCCGACGGCGGCCTCCAGGAGGGCGAGGGAGGCGGCGCGGCCGAGGCCCGGGAGGGCGACCTCCTCGATCTGGGCCTCGGCGGAGGGCGCGGGGACGCCGGGGGCGGCGGCGAGGAGGAAGGCGCACTCGGGGGCGGCGGCGAGGAGTTCGTCGAGGGCGGCGCCGCCGAACTCCAGGTCGTCGACGACGACGACGGCGCCGACCCCGGCGAGGGAGTCCCGCAGGCCGTCGCGGTCGGGTCGGTGGTGCGGGGCGTGCAGGACGGCGGCGCGCAGTTCGTGGAGGAGTTCGCCGGGGGTGGTGCGGTGCCGGCCGGAGAGCCGGACGACGCCGTCGGGGGCGAGCGCGGCGCAGTCGTCGGCGACGGCGTCGAGGAGCGCGGTGCGGCCGGAGCCGTCGGGTCCGGTGAGGCGGGCGGAGCGGCCGCGGGTCAGGGTCTCGGCGAGCCGGGCGCGCTGCTCGTCGCGTTCCAGGAGGGGCAGTTCGGGGTCGGCGGGGCCGGGCGGCGGGGGCCCGGCGGCGGCACCGGTGGCCTCGGCGCGCTCCTCCGGGGTGCGGCGGCGGGCGGCCGGGGGCTCCTCGCCGGGCGGGCAGGGCTCGATCTCGCTGCCGTCGACGGGGTTGACGGTGAGGAGCAGTCCGCCGGAGACGATCCGGGTGACCCGGGCGCGGGCGGGTGCCGGGGCGGCGCGTTCGGGCAGGGCGGCGGGGTGTGCGGGGCGGGCGTCCTCGGCCGCGGCGTCGTGACCGGACTCGTCCGGCCCCCGGTGTATCGGGTCCATGGTCAAAGCCCCCAAGAGCGGTGGTGCGGAGCCCGCCGGGTGGGTCCGTCGTCGGGTGCGGGCGACCGAACCCTAGACGGTCGCGGGGGCTCCGGGAACAGGCGGGGTGCCGTGGAGACCAAGACGTCACGGTCTTGTGAGGATTGAGCGTGACGCCTGGTTCACACGGGGGCTTCACAGACGGCGGGGCGTCGTTCGTCACGGGTCCGCGCCGGCACCGGCCGTTCAGACGCGGGGCAGGGACTCCAGCGCGAGGCCGCCCTCGATGGCGAGGATGCGGTGGAGGCGGGTGGCGACGAGGAGCCGCTGCATCTGCGGCGGCACCCCGCGCAGGACGAGCCGGCGGCCGCAGCGGCCGGCCCGTCGGTGCGCGCCCATGATCACGCCGAGGCCGGTGGCGTCCCAGGAGTGGAGTCCGGTCAGGTCGAGCACCAGGTCGCCGACGCCGTCGTCGACGGCCGAGTGCAGGACCGTACGGGCGTCCGCCGCGCTCCGGACGTCGAGGCGGCCCCCGACGACCAGCTCGGCATGGTCGCCCCTGATGTGCATATTCGCTCCCCGGGAAATGCTCCGTCTTCGCAACAACTGACTGCTGCCTCGGCAGATACGTTGCGCCTTGTCGTCGAACCGATACCTGAATTCACTCCATGGAGTGAGGTGGTGTGGTCGGCAGGGATCAGTACGTGTAAAAGCCCTGCCCGCTCTTGCGGCCGATGTCACCCGCGTCCACCATCCGGCGCATCAGCTCCGGCGGCGCGAACTTCTCGTCCTGGGTCTCGGCGTAGATGTTGCCGGTGGCGTTGACGAGGATGTCGACGCCGGTGAGGTCGGTGGTGGCGAGCGGGCCCATGGCGTGGCCGAAGCCCAGCTTGCAGGCGAGGTCGATGTCCTCGGCGGTGGCGACGCCCGACTCGTACAGCTTCGCGGCCTCGACGACGAGGGCGGAGATGAGGCGGGTGGTGACGAAGCCGGCGACGTCGCGGTTGACGACGATGCAGGTCTTGCCGACGGACTCGGCGAAGGAGCGGGCGGTGGCGAGGGTCTCGTCGCTCGTCTTGTAGCCGCGGACCAGCTCGACGAGCTGCATCATCGGGACGGGCGAGAAGAAGTGGACGCCGACGACGGCCTCGGGGCGCTCCGTCACCGCGGCGATCTTGGTGATCGGGATGGCGGAGGTGTTGGAGGCGAGGACCGCGCCGTCCTTGGCGATCTTGTCGAGGGAGCGGAAGATCTCGTGCTTGACCTCGATCTTCTCGAAGACGGCCTCGACGACGATGTCGGCGTCGGCGACGGCTTCGAGCTCGGTGGTGGCGGTGATCCGGCCGAGGGCCGCCTCCGCCTCGGCGGCGTCCAGCCTGCCCTTCGCGACGAACTTGTCGTACGACGCCTTGATGCCGTCGGTGCCGCGGGTCAGGGCGGCGTCGGTGACGTCGCGCAGGACCACGTCCCAGCCGGCCTGGGCCGAGACCTGAGCGATGCCGGCTCCCATGAGTCCGGCCCCGATGACGGCGAGCTTACCGGCCACGAATTCCACCCCTTAACACCTGTTCACTTCTGGCTCTCCGGCGGAGATTAGCGGGCCGGGGGCGCCATGTGACCGCGAAGTAATGCGCGTCACGCTCTCTTTGACGGACGTCACACTCACGACAGGTGCGGCGGGCGGGGGTGTCACTAGGGTGGGGTCCATGGTCAATCTGACGCGCATCTACACCCGCACCGGCGACCAGGGCACGACGGCCCTGGGCGACATGAGCCGCACCGCCAAGACCGACCTCCGGATCGCGGCCTACGCGGACGCCAACGAGGCCAACGCCGTCATCGGCACCGCGCTCGCCCTCGGGCGGCTGGAGGAGGAGGTGGCCACGGTCCTCACCCGCGTCCAGAACGACCTCTTCGACGTGGGCGCCGACCTCGCCACCCCGGTGGTGGCGGAGCCGGAGTACCCGCCGCTGCGGGTGGAGCAGTACTACGTGGACAAGCTGGAGGCGGACTGCGACCGCTTCCTGGAGCAGCTGGAGAAGCTGCGCTCCTTCATCCTGCCCGGCGGCACGCC
The DNA here is from genome assembly GCF_014656075.1 of Streptomyces hydrogenans. Taxonomy (GTDB): domain Bacteria; phylum Actinomycetota; class Actinomycetes; order Streptomycetales; family Streptomycetaceae; genus Streptomyces; species Streptomyces hydrogenans. Next base: position 3,234 of record NZ_BNBS01000044.1, on the reverse strand, counting down.
CGGCGCGGCGCTGCTGCACCAGGCGTGCACGGTGGTCCGCCGCGCCGAGCGCTCGACGTGGGCGGCCCTGGAGGTCCACGGCGAGACCATGAACCCCCTCACCGCCACCTACCTCAACCGCCTGTCCGACCTCCTGTTCATCCTGGCCAGGGTGGCCAACAAGGAGGTCGGAGACGTCCTCTGGGTGCCGGGCGGCGAACGCTAGGACGGACGGCCCACGGACCCCTGCCGAGGGTCCCGGGTGTGCTCCGGGTGCTGGGCGGAGAGTGCCGAGGGGGCCTCGTGGTCGGGCTTCGGGGCCTTCTTCGGCCAGACCGAGTAGCTGAGCGCGATCAGGCCGTGGATGCCCACGGCCCGCCAGACCCCGGCGATCGAGGCCTCCAGCTTCGAGGTGTCGCCGTCGCCGCCGACGTACCAGACCGCGGCGAGCAGGAGGGCGGAGGCGACGGAGCCGGCCACCAGGGTGCCGAGCCAGATCCGCCCCTCGTGCCGGGCGCGGGCCATGCCGTAGCGGGGCGGCTTCGGCGGTGGCGGGCCGCCGCCGAGGCGGTGGGCGGCGTGGCCGTCGAGCCACTTCACGGTGCGGTGGCCGTGGCCGACGGTGTAGCCGATGTAGATCGCCGCGAGGCCGTGGCGCCAGGCGGGCTCCGCGCCGCTCTTGAGGTCGATCGCGGTGACGACGAGGAGGAGCACCTCCAGGAGCGGCTCGCAGAGCAGCAACCCCATGCCCAGCCTGGGCATGCGCAGCAGGTAGCGGGCGGTGAGCCCGGCGGCCAGCAGGACCCAGAAGCCCACCTCGCAGACCACGATCATCGTGACGATCACAGCGGTTCCCCTTTCGCTTCCCCCGGCGGGTCCCTCCCAGCGTCCCGTGCGGGTGGGTCCGGTTCGTCGTCGCCGGTGAGGAATCGCGCCTACATCCTTCGACGGAGGCGCGGGCGGGCGCGGATCGGCCCGGCAGTCGAGGTCCGGGGCGCCTCGGACGTGTTGGATGGGTCCGTGACCCTCCCCCGCCCCGACCGCCCCGGCCCGGACGCCCGCCCGCGCCTCCCCCGCCCGCACCGCCACGACGTCCTGATCGCCGTCGCCGGGTTCTCCGTCGGCGTGCTGCTCTGGTCCTACGGGCTGTACACCACCGGGGACCGGGTCTTCGACCAGCGCTGGGCGGCGCTCGTCCCCCTGACGGTGATGGCCGGGGCGGAGACGCTGCGCCGGGTGGCTCCGCAGACCGCCCTGCTCCTGGGCACCCTGGCGATCGTGGCCGACCAGTTCACCAACGGGAACCTGGCCACCGTGCTGATGTTCACGGACGTCGTCTACGCGGCGGTCGTGTACGGCACCCCGGCACAGGCCCGCCGCGTCCCGTACACGACGGCGCTGGTCACGGTCGCCACCACGGTGACGTTCCTGGTGTGGTGGCAGAACGCGATCGCCCTGCTCGTCGGCGTCATCACCGGCATGGTCTCCTTCCTGCCCGCCATCACCGGTTCGATCGTGCGCAACCACCGGGAGGCGGCGGAGGCGGCCCGGCTGCGCACCGAACAGATCGCGCTGCTCGCCGAGATGGACCGGGCGCAGGCGGTGGCGGCGGAGCGGGCCCGGATGGCGCGGGAGCTGCACGACGTGGTGGCCAACCACCTCTCCGCGATCGCGATCCACTCCACCGCGGCGCTCTCCCTCGACGACCCCGGCACCACGAGCCGGGCGCTCACCGTGATCCGGGAGAACAGCGTGGCGGGGCTCGCGGAGATGCGGCGGCTGATCGGGCTGCTCCGGGACAGCGGCGCGGAGACCGAGCCGGCCGCGACCGCCTCGCTGGCGGGGCTCGACGCCCTGGTGGCGCAGGCGGGGACCAACGGCGCGGCGAGCGGGCTGAGCTTCGTCCTGGAGGACGCCCGGCGGGACGGTCCCGGGTTGCCGGCGCCGGTGGAGCTGGCCGCGTACCGGATCGTGCAGGAGTCGCTGACGAACGCGCTGAAGCACGCGGCGCCCGGTGAGGTGCGGGTGGCGCTGGCGCGCGTGGACGGGGCGCTGCGGGTGACGGTGACGAGCCGGTACGGGGAGCGGCCGGGGCCCCGCGCGCCGGGCTCGGGCGCCGGTCTGGTGGGCATGCGGGAGCGGGTGGCGCTGCTGCGCGGCTCGCTGGAGGCCGGTGCGGTGGCGGGCGACGGGGACGCGAAGGTGTGGCGGGTGCGGGTGGAGCTGCCCGTGGACGTGAGCGAGGAGGAGCGGGCATGACGGTGCGGGTGGTGGTGGCCGAGGACCAGAGCGCGGTACGGGCCGGGCTGGTGCTGATCCTGGGCAGTGCGCCGGACATCGAGGTGGTCGGGGAGGCGGAGGACGGGGAGCGGGCGGTGGAGCTGGCCCGGGAGCTGCGGCCGGACCTGGTGCTGATGGACGTGCAGATGCCCCGGATGGACGGGGTGACGGCGACCCGCCTGGTGGTGGCGGAGGGGCTCGCGGACGTGCTGGTGCTGACCACCTTCGATCTGGACGAGTACGTCTTCGGGGCGCTGCGCGCGGGGGCTTCGGGCTTCCTGCTGAAGAACGCGGAGGCGCGGGAGCTGATCGAGGCGGTGCGGACGGTGGCGCGCGGTGAGGGGCTGATCGCGCCGGCGGTGACGCGGCGGCTGATCGCGGAGTTCGCGACGGAGTCCCGGCCGGCCCCGCGGGCGGATCCCTCGGTCCTGGAGCCGTTGACGCCCCGGGAGCGGGAGGTGCTGTCGGCGCTGGGGTCGGGGCTGTCGAACGCGGAGATCGCGGTCCGTCTGGACATGGCGGAGGCGACGGTGAAGACGCACGTCAGCAAGGTGCTGGGGAAGCTCGGGCTGCGGAGCCGGGTCCAAGCGGCCGTGCTGGCACAGGAGTTGGGGGTCTGAGAAAACGGAACTGACGTTGGTCTGGACCTCTTGACGATTGGTCCAGACCTTCCTACGCTCGCGGGGCGCGCGCAACTCTTCCGGACCACCCCCACCCAGAACGTCCGCAACTTGAGGAGCACCGTTGAGCACTCAAGCACCGACGCGCCGAAGAGGATTCAGAGCACGGGCCGCCGCGGCCCTGACCGCCCTGGCCCTCCCGCTCGCCGCCATGGTCGGCCTGGCCTCCCCCGCCGAGGCCGCGACCTCGGCGACCGCCACCTATACCAAGACCCAGGACTGGGGCACCGGCTTCGGCGCCAACTGGACCGTCAAGAACACCGGCACCACCACCATCACCTCCTGGACCCTGGAG
>NZ_BNBS01000043.1 GCF_014656075.1 Streptomyces hydrogenans | reverse complement strand
CTCGGCCTCGGCCGGGTCCCGGGGGCAGGGCCCCAGGTCGACGACGAGCAGCGGCGCGGCGCCGGGGGCCGCGCCCGCGTCCGGCGCGTCCCCGGCCGGGACGACGTCGCAGTCGTACGCCGCCTCCCCGGGCCGTCCTCCGGCGCCGGGCACGACCGGCACGCGTTCCCGGACGAGGCGTCCGGGCAGCCGGGTCCCGGCCACCTCCAGGGGGCGGGCGAGCACCTCGGCGGACGACGGCGCCTCCTCCGCCGACAGCCCCGCGGCCTCCGCCACCAGCGCGGGGGCGTCGGCCGCGATCCGCTCCAGCGGCAGCAGCGAGGCCCGGCTGAGCAGGTGCACCGCGAACCGCGGCGCGGGCCCGGCCAGATGCTCCGGCGCCCGCTCGAACCAGCGCATGCTCCGCTCGCCCGCCGCCCTCAGTTCGCGGACGCCCGGCATCCGCCGCCGCTGGTACTCGGCCAGCGCGGTCGCCAGGGAGTCGTCGCGCCCCAGGGCCTGGCCGAGGAGGAACGCGTCCTCCAGCGCCAGCCGGGTCCCGGAGCCCACCGAGTAGTGCGCCGTGTGCGCCGCGTCGCCGATGAGGACGACGTTCTCGTGCACGCACCGGTCCAGCCGCACGGTGGGGAAGTGCGCCCAGCGCGGGTCCTTCGCCTGGAGGGGGCGGCCGTCGAGGTGCGCGGCGAAGACCCGTGACCAGTGGCCCAGATCCCGCTCGGTGTCCTCCCGCGCCCCGCCGCTGCCGCGCGGCACCTCGACGACGAAGGTGCTGACGCCGTCGCCGTGCGGATAGCCGTGCGCGACGACGGGGCCCGCCTCGGTCTCCTCGAAGATGAAGGTCATGGCGTCGAACGCGGCGGTGGTGCCGAGCCAGGCGAACCGCGAGGTGCCGTGTCCGACGCGCGCCCCGAGCTCGGCCGCGAGCGCCGTGCGGGTCCGGCTGCGCGCCCCGTCGGCGGCGACGACGAGGTCGTGCCGGTCACGGAGCGCGTCGAGCTCGACGGGGGACTCGTAGCGGAGGTCGACCCCCGCCGCGCGTGCCTGCCCGGCCAGTTCGGAGAGCAGCCGGTGCCGGGACAGGGCCACGTAGCCGTGGCCCGCGCTGCGGAACCGGCGGCCGTGCGCCCGGATCTCGACGTCGTCCCAGGTCACCTGGGAGGTGAGGACCGCGCCCAGCGACGGGGTCATGAACTCGATGGTGCGGACGGCGGTGTCGGAGAAGACGACGCCGTAGCCGTACGTCACGTTCTCGGGCGACCGTTCGTGGACGACCACGTCCCAGTCGGGCCGGGCCTTCTTGATCTGGGTGGCGGCGAGCAGGCCGGCGGGACCGGCCCCCATGCAGGCGACCGATCCGCGGGCGCCGCCGGAGCGGGAGGCGGTCACCGGGCCGGGCCGGCCTGTTCCGCGAGCACCCGGCGGAGGATCTTCCCGGCCGCGTTGCGGGGGATCTCGGCCACGGTCCTGGCCTCCTTCGGGAGCTTGTACGAGGAGAGGCGGCCGTGCAGGAAGGCGAGGAGGGCGTCGGAGGAGAACGCGGCGCCCTCCTCGACGACGACGAACGCCAGCGGGACCTCGCCCCACACGTCGTCGGGGACGCCGATGACCGCGACGTCGGCCACCCCGTCGAAGGCGGCGACGGCGTTCTCGACCTCGGCGGGGAAGACGTTCTGGCCGCCCCGCTTGATCACGTCCTTCTTGCGGTCCTTCAGGTGGACGTAGCCGTGCGCGTCCATCCAGCCCAGGTCGCCGGTGCGGACCCAGCCGTCGACGACGGTGCGGCGGGTCTCCTCGGCGTCGCCGACGTAGTGCGACATGCGGCCCACGGCCAGCACGCACACCTCGCCGACCTCGCCCGGGGGCAGGGGACGGTTCTCCTCGTCGTGGATCTCCACCCGGATGCCCGGCACGCTCCGCCCGCTGGACTCCAGCGGGACGCCGCCGTCCTCCTCCTCGGTCTTCCCGGACAGCCAGGTGCAGAACGTGCCGCCCGCCTCCGTCATCCCGTAGACGTTCCGGAAGGCGCAGCCGAAGGCCCGGCGGGCGTCGCGGAGCAGCTCGGGGCTCATCGGCGAGGCACCGAACATGATCTCGCGCAGCCCGTTGGGGACCGTGGCGTCCTTCCCGACGGCCATCATCAGGAAGCGCAGCATCTGCGGCACCGCCCAGACGTGCGTGATGCCGCGCTCGGTGATCTGCCGCAGGACCGCCCGGGGCTGGAACTCCCGCATCACGTGCAGGGTGGCGCCGGCCGCGACGTAGTGGAGGGTCGCCGTGATGCTGCCGTGCGAGAGCGAGTTGAGGTTGAGCAGCCGCACGCTGTCGTCCACCCGGGCCTGGGCGAGCCAGGAGAGCGACATCTGCCGCAGCGCGCCCGCCGTCTGGAGCACGCCCTTGGGCCTGCCGGTCGTGCCGGAGGTGAGCAGCACCGCGAGCGGGTCGTCCAGCGAGGCGGCGAGCGGCGGTGCGGCCCGGCCCGCGACGAGCACCTTCTGGAACTCCTCCGTGTCGAACACGGTCGTCCGGTCCTCGGGAAGGCCGAGCCTCTCCACCGGGCGGCGCTCGCCCAGGACGTGCCGGATCTCCATGCGCTCGGCGGCGTCGGCGAACTCGGTGGGCGACATGGCGTGGTTGACCGGGACGAAGGGCGCGCCGAGGTGGGCCAGGGCGAAGTAGCTCACGACCACCTCGATCCGGTTGCGCGAGTACACCGCGACCCGGTCGCCGTGCCGGATGCCGGTCTCGTCCAGGTGGGCCGCGAGCGAGTGCGCGGCGGACCTGAGCTCCAGCCAGGTGAGGGCGCGGTCGCCCTCCACGACGGCGTGCGCGTCGCCGCGCTGCTGGCAGTGGCGGTCGAGGATGTCACTGAGCCACATGGGTCTCTCCGATGAGTCGCTGCGCGGGTGCCGTCCGGTCGTGCGGGCGGCGGTTCGCCTCCGCCAGGTCGCCGAGGACGGTGACGGCGTCGTGGATGTCCGTGTACGAGACGTAGAGGCTGTTGAAGCCGAACCGCAGCAGGGTGGGCGGGCGTACGTCGCCGATCACTCCGCGGGCGGCCAGCTGGTCCATGAGGCGGGCCGCGTCCGGGTGGCTCAGCGTGACCTGGCTGCCGCGGCGCGCGTCGTCGCGGGGGGTGACCAGCTCGAAGCCGAGGCCGGCGAGGCGGGCGTCGAAGCACTCGATGAAGAACCGTCCGAGCCCGGTGTTCTTGGCCCGGATGTCGGCGACGGACACGTCGTCGAAGACGTCCAGGGCGGCGTCGAGGGCCGACAGCGACAGGATGTGCGGGGCGCCGATGCGGAACCGCGCCATGGAGTCGGCCGGGCGGTAGTCGGGCGTCATGGCGAAGGGCGCGGCGTGGCCGAGCCATCCGGTCAGGGGCTGGTCGGCGGCGGCGTGGTGCCGTCGGGCGACGTAGAGGTACGCCGGGGCGCCGGGGCCTCCGGACAGGTACTTGTAGCTGCAGCCGACCGCGAGGTCGACCCCGTCCGCGTCCAGCGCGAGGGGCAGTGCCCCGGCGGCGTGGCAGAGGTCCCACACGGTGACCGCGCCCGCGCGGTGGGTCCGTGCGGTCAGGTCGGCGACGTCGTGGGTCTCGCCCGTCCGGAAGTCGACCGGGCTGCCCAGGACGACGCCGACCTCGTCGCCGTACGCGTCCAGGGCGGCGGGCAGTTCGGCCATGGGCACCTGGCGGAGTTCCAGGCCGAGCATCCGGGCGACGGACGCGGCGAGGTAGCGGTCGGTGGGGAAGCCGTCTCCGTCGGAGAGGAGGATCCGGCGGTCCGGCCGGAGCCGGGCGGCCGTCGTCAGCGCGTTGAAGAGCTGGACGGAGGTGGAGTCGCCGGTGACGGTCTGCCCGGGGGCGGCGCCGATCAGCCGGCCGATGCGGTCGCCGACCCGCATCGGCGCGTCCAGCCACCCGTCGTCGGTCCAGCCCTTGATCAGGTGGTCGCGCCACTGGCGCCGCACGGTGCGGTCCAGGGCGGCGGGGGTGCCGGCCGGCATGGCGCCGAGGGAGTTGCCGTCCAGGTACACGACGCCGGCGGGAAGCTCGAAGCGTTCACGGGCGGGTGCGAGGGGGTCGGCACGGTCCAGCCGCTCGGCGGTGGCTCGGCTCGTCATCTGGGTGTCTCTCCGATCGGGTGGGGGCCGGCGGGCGGGCGCGGGCGTCGGCGGACGCCCGGTGCCGGGGCGGCTCGGGTCAGGCTTCGGGCCAGCTGCTGTAGCGCCGGCGTCCGTAGAGCAGGGGAGGGCGGTCCGGGGCGGTGGTGACCCCGAGGACCTCGCCGAACACCACGACGTGGGTGCCTCCGTCGGCGGTCCGGCTCACCCGGCAGTCGGCGATGGCGTGGGTCTGGTCCAGGAGGTGGGGGCCGCCGGGGCCGGGCTTCCACGGCACCCGGTCGAAGCGGTCGGCGTCACCGGAGGCGAAGAGCTCGGCGGTGGAGCGCTCCTCGCCGTGCAGCAGGTTGACGGCGAAGGTCCCGCTCTCCAGGAGGGCCGCGAGCGTAGGGCTCTCGGCGCGCAGGCAGACCAGGACCGTCGGCGGCGACACGCTGAGGCTGCACAGCGAGGAGCAGGTCATGCCCCACGCCCGTCCTTCGCGGTCGTGCGTGGTGACGACGGAGACCCCGGTGGGGAACTCCGACATCAGGGTGCGGAACTCTCCGGGCGCCACCGGCTGGGGAGTCGTGGTCGACATGTCGGTCAAGGAACGTTTCCTCTCGCGGGTGCGAGGCCGGGCGCCGCGTCCCGGTCCGGCAGACGGCGGTGCTCGGCGCGGTCGATGGCCAGCAGGGCGGGCCCGGTCAGGGCCGTGGTGACCAGGGCCATGACGAGGAGCGCGAGGTAGAGGGTGCCGGTCAGCACCCCGGCGCTGTAGCCGAGCTGGAGCACGATCAGCTCGGTGAGCCCGCGGGTGTTCATCAGCGCCCCGGCCCGCAGCGAGTCGAAGTGCCCGTACCGTCCAAGGCGCGCACCGGCGTACCCGCCGATCCCCTTGCCGGCGATCCCGAGCAGGACGGTGAGCGCGATCAGGACGGACGACGCGGAGGCCAGCGCGTCGGTCAGCACGGTGACGCCGCTGACCACGAAGAAGACGGGCACCAGTCCGTGCCCGACTGCGGTCACGCCCGCCACCGGGCGCCGCCACGCCCGGCTGTGCCGGCGGGGGACGGCGAGTCCGGCGAGCAGGGCGCCCACGATCGCGGTCATGCCGTGCTCCTTCATGGCGAAGGCCAGGGCGACGGCGAAGAGCGCGAGCAGGACGGCGGCCGTCCGGGGCGCCCGCTCGCAGCCGCGGACGAGCGGCCGGGTGCCGAGCAGCGCGCGGACGGCCACCGCCACCAGGACGCCCGCCGTGAGGACGCCGGCCGCTTTGAGGAAGCCGCCGAGGTCGCCGGAGCGCAGGCCGACGGCGACGGGGAGGAGCAGCCAGGCCAGGCAGTCGATCACGACGGCGGCGAGGAGCGTGGTGCGGCCGGTGTCGGTGTCGACGAGCCCCCGGTCGTCGAGGATCCGGGCCAGGACGGGCACGGCCGTGATCGACATGGAGACCGCGACGACGAGCAGGAAGGAGGCCAGCGGCGCGGTGCCGCGGGCGGCCCGGTCGTCGGTGAGCAGGATCCAGCCGGAGAGCAGGAGTCCGGCACCGAACGACGGCAGGAACGATCCGGCGACCAGCCACCAGGTGGGCTTGGACCGGGACCGGGCCGAGCCCGTGTCGAGGTGGCCCGCCAGTCCCACCATGAACAGCACGAGCCCGACCTCGGAGATCGTCCTGAGGTCGCCGAGCACGGGTTCCGGAAGGAGCGTACGGAAGGTCCCGGGGCCGACCAGGTGGAGCAGGACGGGGCCGATCAGCAGACCGGCCACGATCTCGCCGATCACCTCGGGCTGGCGGGTGGCGCGGGCCATGAGCCGACCGGCGCGCACGACCAGTACCGCGACGCTGAGGACCGCCAGCAGATGGGCGGCTCGGAGCAGGAGTTCTGGGGCGCTCACGGAGATCCTGTCGGTGTCGGGAGGGGGAGGCCGACCGCCCGGGCACGGGGGTTGGAGCCCGGGCGGCCGGCGGCTTCTCTACTTGCCGTGGAGCTGGCGCAGGTAGTCGTAGGTGCTGGGCAGGGTGCGCAGCAGCTCCTCCTCGCGCTTCTTCACCTCGGCGAACTTGGCCTCCGCGGTCGCGATCGAGTCGGGGCGGTGGGCCAGCGCGGGCATGGTGTGATCGGGCAGGAAGTCGAGGCCCGCGAACATGCAGTAGTAGTTCGCGTTGCTCCAGAAGTTGCGGAACTCCGCCTCGAAGTTGCCGTAGTAGCCGCTCTCGTCCGTGATCGGCAGGTTCACGCCGAGGCCGGACTTGTAGAGCGCCACCTTCTCCTTGAAGCCCTCGGCGAGCTCCAGCTCCTTGCAGGCGCGCCAGAACGGCGTGTCGTTGCGCGGGGCGAAGCTGAAGTGGGCCTGGATGAAGTCCCGCGTGTCGTCGAACATCGTCTCGATCTCGCTGTTGAAGCGGTGGGTCAGGACGGGGTCGAAGCGCTTGTCGGGGAAGTTCTTCACGAGCTGGTACAGGGCCGCGTACACGAAGTAGATGCCGGTGGACTCCAGCGGCTCCAGGAAGCAGGAGGCCAGACCGATGCCCACGCAGTTCTTGACCCAGGCGCGGCGGTTGCGGCCGACGCGGAACTTGACGTGGTTGAGGGGCTGCGTCTCGGGGTCGAGGCCCCACATGCGGCAGAACTCCTCGGTGGCCTCGTCCTGGGTGGCGAAGCGGCTGGAGTAGACGTAGCCCGTGCCGAAGCGGCCGAGCATCGGGATCTTCCAGGTCCAGCCGGAGGACATCGCGATCGAGGAGGTGAAGGGCTCGATGCCCTCGGCCTCGTCGTCGTGGGGCACCTGCGTGGCGACCGCGCGGTCGTTCAGCAGGTGGTCGCTCATGTCCAGGAACGGTTCCTTCATCGTCTGGTTGATGAGCAGGCTGCGGAAGCCGGAGCAGTCGACGAAGAGGTCGGCCTCCAGGGTCAGGCCGCCCTCGGTCCTGATGGAGGTGATGTGGCCGCGCTGGTCGATCTCCGCGCTGACGAACTTGTCCTCGATGTGGACGGCGCCCTGGCGCTGGGTGGAGAAGCGGCGCAGGAAGTCCGCGACCAGGTTGGCGTCGAAGTGCCAGGCGTAGCTGGCCCACTTGGTGCCGTCGAGGTAGCGCGGGGAGAGCTTCTGGTCGAAGACGGCCGGCTGCGGGTAGCAGGCGCGGTCGAACGGCTCCTCGGTGAGGCCGTTGAGGCGCTTGTGCGTCCAGTAGTGCGAGAGCGGCAGGTTGTCGTGCTCGGGCAGCAGGCCGAAGAGGTGGTCGAAGTGGTCCTTGCCCTGGCCGAAGGTGCGGCCGTCGGACTGGCCGGCGCCCGGGGTGCGCCAGTTGACGAAGCGGATGCCCATCTTGAAGCTGGCGTTGCACTCCGGCATCCACTCCTCCTCGCGCAGTCCGAGGAAGTCGAAGAACACCTTCTGGAGGTTGGCGATGGTGGCCTCGCCGACGCCGATCCTGGGTATCGCGGGCGCCTCCAGGACCGTGATCTTGACGGTGTCGCCCAGGGCGCGCCCCAGGTAGGCGGCGGACATCCACCCGGCGGTGCCGCCGCCGAGCACGACGATGCTCTTGATCCGGTTGTCAGTGGTCATGGCTGTGTAACCCCCAGTGGGTCGGTGGTGGGGAGAGGGGCGGCGGGGCCGTCTTCACGCGGCCGTCAGCCCCAGTCGGCGGTGGACGGCCCCGCCCAGTGCGGTGGCGGGGTCGTCGAGGTCGAAGGTGATGTCGAAGTGGTTGCGGTGGGAGACGACCAGCTCGCGCACCTCGGGCGAGCGGCCGGTGACCGCCGCCACCAGGTCGTCGTGCTGCCGGCGGAACTCGTCCGTCTCGGCGCCGCCCCGGGCCACCACGAGCGGCGGGAGGCGCTCGGGCAGCCGGTGCAGCGGGCTCATCAGGCGGGCGGTCTCCTCGGTCAGGCCGAGGGGCTCGTTGACGTAGGTGAGCCGGAGCGGTTCCAGGTCGTAGACCCCGCTGAGCAGGACGGCGCCCGCGAAGGCGTCGGCCGGGTGGCGGCCGGCCGGCCGCCAGTCGTCCAGCAGGGCCATGAGCACCAGATGGGCCCCGGCGGAGCTGCCGCTCAGGACGATCCGGCGCTCGTCCACGCCCAGTTCGGCGGCGTGGGCGACGAGCCAGTCGAGGCCCCGGCGCACCTGGGCGACGATCTCCTCCAGCCGGTACGCGGGAGCCAGACCGTAGTCGAGGGCGGCGAAGGCGGCCCCGGCCGGCACGGTCCGCCGGGCCGGGAAGGACGACTCGTCCTTGCTCAGCTCCTGCCAGTAGCCGCCGTGGACGAACACCAGGAGGGGGGCGTCCGGACGGGCGGCCGGGAAGAAGTCCAGCGTCTCGCACGGCTCGGTGCCGTACGGGACGCCGGCGCGGACGGCGAGCGCGCTCCTGGTCCGGGCGCTGCGTGCGGCGTACTCGTCCAGGAACACGCCGATGTCGTCGACGCGGGAGCTGGGGGAATACTGCCGGTCCAGGGTGCGCTGGTCGTAGGGGCCGTAGACGAGTGTGTCAGGTCCGTCGTGCGTCGGCATCAGAACTCCGTGCGGACGGACCAGAGTTCGGGGAAGAAGCGGTGCTCGGCGACCCGGCGGAGCCATTCCACGCCCAGGGTGCCGCCGGTGCCGGGCTTGTGGCCCATGATGCGCTCGACGGCCAGCAGGTGCGTGGTGCGCCAGCGGGAGTACTGGTAGTTCAGCTCCGAGAGCGCCTCCGCGAGGGCGTGCAGCTGGGGGTCCTCCTCCGGTGACCGGTAGATCGCGCCCCACGCCTCCTCCACGAGCGCGTCCGGCACGTACGGCTCCGCGAACTCCACCGGCACGCACTTCTCGGGGATCCGGCCCCTGCGGTGCAGCACGGCGAGTGTCGCGTCGTACAGGCTGGGCGCCTCCAGGACGGCGGTCACCTGCTCGTGCAGCCAGGGGACGGCGTGGTACGCCTCGGCCATCCGGCGGACCTTGTTGCCGAGGGAGAACTCCAGCTGCCGGTACATGTACGACTGGAAGCCGGAGGCCGACCCCAGCTCGTTCCTGAAGTTGGCGAACTCCCGGGGGGTCAGCGTGCTGACCGGCTCCCAGCAGGCGGTGAGCACCCGCTGCGTGCGCTCGATCCTGCGGAGGTACCACAGGGCGTCGTCGATCCTGTCGTCGAACAACAGGTCACGGACGCGGTTGATCTCGGTGAACAGCAGCTTGAACAGCAGCTCCTGGACCTGACCCGTGATGTAGAAGGTCAGCTCCGCCGGCTCCTCGGTGCGCGGGTGCTGAAGGCTCAGGAGCGCGTCGACGCTGTGGTAGTCGATGTACGGGGTGCTGTTCTCGTTGACACGGCCCACGCTGAAGTCCAGGACCGGCTCGCCGTTCGTCTGCTCGGACTGCGCGCGCCGCTCCTCCTCCGTCATAGCGCGATAGGCGCGGGGTCCTCGGGTAACTCCCTCGGCTGCCATGCGTGATGAACTCCAGTCCTGCTGGGTGGGCCCTGGAACGGCGACTCGGCCGAGGGCGCACGATGGGGCGAATTCCGGTGTGCGGGTGGTTCCCGAAGGGGCGGTCGAATCCGCGCGCCTACAAGGGCGGCGACCGCCGGGTCGGTCCGGTTCGGTGACAACCAAAGTGCAACGTCGCGCTCTGGTGGTGAAGTTGGCCGCCCTCCCTTGGTCAACAGGGCGCAGCACGGGTCGGGACCTTACGGGACGTCATTTTCGGCGTCAAGAATGTAGAGGCGACTCCAAGGGGGGTCCCTCTACGCGAATTAACCCTTGGGCCAACTGCGCCGGGCGGCCCGGCAGGGCTTCCCTCCGGTGTAATTCCCTGTGGCCGACGTCACGTGGATCGCATCCCCGTGTGTGCGGTTTCCGGAGCGTCTGTGCTCCTTTGCCGGAGCCGTCGCGCATCGGCATATGAACGGATTACGGAGTCGAAGTGGCATGCCGGGGAACGGCGTTCGGGGGCGGGCCGGCCGGAGCCGGGCCTGGGCCGGAACCAGGACAACTGCTATCCTGAGTGTCGTGAAGATGTCGTCGACGGTCGAGTGGACAGTCCATGTGTGCCTCACGCTGGCATGCGCCCCCCCTGGGACATTGATGCAGGCCGGAGCCCTGGCCGAGTTCCATGGACTCCCGAAGGCCTACCTCACGAAGCAGCTCCAGGCCCTGGTGAAGTCCGGGATCATGCGCTCCACGCCAGGGGTCCGCGGTGGCTTCTCGCTGGCGCGCCCCAGCAGCGAGATCACCCTGATGGACATCGTCGCGGCCGTGGAGGGCCGTGCCGACCTCTTCCAGTGCGCGGAGATTCGCAAAAGCGGCGTGATCGCCGAGTCCGGCCTGAGCAACGTGAATCTTCCGTGCATTGTTCAGATCGAGATGACGAAGGCCGAAATGGCCTGGAGAAAGGCCTTGGCGGCGCAGACACTTGACGGACTTGCCCGCCGTCTCGAAAAGGGTGCGCCACGTGTGGTGGACCTTACTCGGCAGTGGATCTCCGCCATCTGAACCAGCCCGCCCCCGCTCTTGTTCGCTTGCTCCGGGATGCCCCCGGCGTAGGGTGATTCGCCGTGTCGACGCGAGCCCCCTCACCCGTGGGCAACCCTGGCATGCCCACTATTCGCAACAAAAGGCAGAAGGTGCCATGACCACCAGCGCGACCACCCCGCTGAATTCGGACTTAACGCGACCCCGCTCCCCGGGCGTCGCCGTGGCCATCGTTCTGGTGGCCGCGTTCCTCGTCCTCGCCGACACCTCGATCGTGAACGTGGCGGCCCCCGTCCTGCAGAGCGACCTCGGCGCCAGCTTCGCCCAGACCCAGTGGGTGGTGGCCGCCTACCAGCTCACCTACGCGGTGCTCCTGATCACCGGCGGCCGGCTCGGCGACCTCTACGGCCGCAGGCGGCTGTTCGTGGTCGGCCTCGTCGGCTTCGTCGTCACCTCGGCCGCCTGCGGCTTCGCGACCAGCCCCGCCGTGCTCATCGCGGCGCGCGCCCTCCAGGGCGCCACGGCCGCCCTCATGTACCCGCAGACGCTCGCCGTCATCCAGGTGGTCGTGCCCCCCGAGCGCCGGCCCAAGGCGTTCGCCGCCCTCGGCATGGTCGTCAGCGGCGCCACCATCGCCGGCCCGATGATCTCCGGCGTCCTCATCCAGCTCGACCTCTTCGGCAGCAGCTGGCGGCCGGCCTTCCTGCTGAACCTCCCCATCGGCCTGCTCGGCGTGCTCGCCGCGGTCAAGTTCCTCCCCGAGTCGCGCTCGGAGCAGGCCCGCAGGCTCGACCTCCCGTCGGTGCTGCTCGTCACCGCCGCCCTCGGCTGCCTCATCTACCCGCTGATCGAGGGCCACGAGCGCGACTGGCCGTGGTGGACCGTCGCCCTGATGGTCCTGTCCCTCCCGCTGTTCGGCGCCTTCCACCTCCGCTGCACCCAGGTGCACCGGGTGACGCAGTCGGCCCTCGTGCCGCCGTCCCTGTGGCGGGACCGGGCGTTCACCGTGGGACTGGTCATGTACGTGCTCGCCTACTCGGGCATCGCGTCGTTCTTCCTCTACCAGTCGTTGATGCTTCAGTTCGCCTATGGGTATAGTGCCTTGGCCGTCGCGGCGATCATGAGTCCCTTCGCGATCGGCTCGATGGTCGGCTACTACTCGTCGACCCCCTTCGCCAAGAAGACCAGCGGCCGTGTGGCCGTCGCCGTGGGCGCACTGATCTGGGCCGTCGGCGACGTCGCCGTGGGCGCCACCACCCTGCTCGCCGGGAACGGCCTCAAGGGCTGGTACTTCGTTCCCGCCTTCGTCATCGCCGGCTTCGGTCTCGGCATCGCCCTCGCCCCCCTCCTCGGAGTGGTCCTGGGCTCGGTGCGGAGCTCGGACGCCGGCTCCGCCTCCGGAACGCTGAGCACCGGTCAGCAGGTCGGCGCCGTCCTGGGCGTGGCCCTGATCGGCGTCGTCTTCTTCGGAACGCTCGGCAGCGCCGCCGAGAGCTCCGCCGAGCAGCGGGCCGGCACGGTGCACGCCTCCGTCGCCGCCGCCGCGGGCCCCGAACAGGCCGACCGGCTCACCCAGGAGTTCACGACCTGCGTCATCGCCCAGGGCGAGGGCGGCACGGCCGCTGACGGACCGTGCCACGCCCTGGTCACCGGAACCGACACCACCGCGGCCACGCACCTCGTGGAGGCCGGACGCCACGACTACCGGATGGCCTACGGCGTGAGCGCCTTCGTGCTCGCGGCCGCCGCCGCCCTGGTCGCCCTCGGCGTCAGGTTCCTGCCGCGCCCCGCGCCCGCCCCCAAGCCGTGAGACCGGCCGTGGACCCCCACGGCCAGAACGGACCTTCCCACATGACCGAAACGTTACTGCGGCTCATGGAGAGCCGAGGTGCGCTCTCCTCGCTCACCTTCGTCGAGGAGGACCGCACCCTCTCCCTGGCCGACCTGCTGGCCGAATCCCGCGCGACCGCGGCCGGGCTCATAGCCCGGGGCGCCGCCCCGGGAGACCGCGTCGCCTTCATCATGCAGAACGGCAGCGGCTTCCTGAAGCTGCTCTTCGGCGCCCAGTACGCCCACGCGGTGCCCCTGTCCATCGCCCTCCCCTTCGGCTACGGAGGGGTGGACGGCTACATCGAGCACGTCCGCGGCATCCTGGAGGACGCCGACGTCCGGCTCCTCGTCGTCGACCCCGACCTGGCCCGCGTCCGCCGCGCCCTGGCCGAGGCACTGCCCGAGGTCACCGTCGTCTCCGCCGAGGACCTGGACACCCAGGACCTGACCGCGGTGCCCGAGGGCTCCGGCGACCCCGACCGGCCGGCGTACATCCAGTACACCTCCGGCAGCACCTCCCGGCCCAAGGGCGTGCCGCTCACCCACGCCAACGTCATCGCCGGCCTGCACGCCCTCGCCACCCCCTCCGGCACCACCAGCGAGGACCGCTGGGGGCTGTGGGTGCCGCTCTTCCACGACATGGGCATGTTCTGCCTGCTGACCGCGCTGTCCGCGGGCGCCGACGTGGTGCTGTGGCGGCCGCGCGGCGGCATCAGACGACCGCTCGAATGGCTCCGCCGGTTCGCCGCCGAGGGGTGCACCCACACGGCCGCGCCGAACTTCTTCGCCGACGCGCTCGTCGAAGCCGCCAAGGCGGCCGAGGCCCCGCTGGAGCCCGCCGACCTGTCCGCGTGGCGGGTCTGGTGCAACGGCGCCGAGACCGTCAACGCCCACTCGCTCGCCGCCTTCGAGAAGACCTTCGCCTCCTGGGGCTTCCGGCCGCGCTCCATGTGTCCGGTGTACGGCATGGCCGAGGCGACGCTCACCGTCACCTTCCCGCCCTCCCGCCGCGAGCCCGTGGTGCGCTGGGTCGACCGCGAGGCCCTCGCCGGAGGGACCTTCGTCCCTTCCGGCGAAGGACCGGGCGCGCGCCCGCTCGTCGGCGTGGGCCACCCCGTGCCCGGCGTCGAGGTCCGCGTCTGCGGCGACGACGGGCCCCTGCCCGAGGGCAGGGCCGGGGAGATCGAGATCACCGGCCCTCCCGTCATGGCCGGCTACTACCGCCGCGAGCGCGGGGACGAGTGGTCGCCCGACGGCTGGTACCGCACCGGGGACATCGGCGTGGTCGCCGACGGCGAGCTGTTCATCTTCGGCCGCAAGAAGGACATGATCGTCGTCCGGGGCGTCAACTACTACGCGGAGGACGCCGAGACGGTCGTCCGCGACCTCCCCGGGGTCTTCCGCAAGCGGTGCGCCGCCGTCGCCGACGACGACCACCTCGCCCTCGTCGTGGAGACCTCCCTGGAGACCGAGGAGGAGCGCGCCGCGCTCGTGGCCGAGTGCCACCGGCAGATCCGGTCCCGCATGGGCCTCGACCGGGTCACCGTCCACCTCGCCCCCACCCGCTTCCTGCCGCAGACCAGCAGCGGCAAGGTGCAGCGCCACAAGCTGCGCTCCTCCCTCGGCGAACTCGTCGCCGACGGCTCCGGTGGTCGTGCGTGACCACCTCCGCGGAACAGAGAACCGAAAGGAACCCGAACGTGGGGACGACCGCTCCCGCCGACGTCACGGCCTCCGTCCTCGACGCGCTCGCCGCCGAACTGGGCCTCGAGCCCGACACCGTGGCCCCGGACGCCGAACTCTCCACGCTCCCCGGCATGGAGTCCGTGAAGCTCCTGCGGATCGTCAGCGCGCTGGAGGAGACCCACGGCGTGGCCCTCGACGACGACGCCCTCTTCTCCATCGAGACCGTGGACGACCTGGTCCGCGCCCTGCGCGGCGAGCCGGCCGCGGACGGGACCGCGGGGGAGTCCGGGACGTGACCCGGCCCACCGGCGCCCCGGCCCCGGCCGGGGCACGGGGCGCGGACGGCTGGCTCGACGCCCTGCACCGGATCGTGCCCACGCCCGACCGGTACCTGCGCTTCGACACCGACCGCGACAGCGCTCTCGCCGTCATGCGCTGCTCGCCCGAGGTGCTGGACCGCCTGATGGAGGCCGGGCTGCGCCACCGCACCGAAGGCGACCGGGTCCTCTTCGACGACAGCGACATACGCAACGTGGCCGCCGCCTCCGGGTCGGGCGGCTCGGTGCTGGAACTGGTGCAGCGCTACCTGTTCCGCTTCGCCGTCTCCGACCCGTCCGAGTGGACCGACGCACGCGCCTGGGCCATCCGGAACCTGGGCGCCTGCCCCGACGACCCCGGCTGCCGCGAGCCCTGGCAGTTCGCTCCGCTGGCCGCCGGGGACTTCGCCGGGCGCTCGTGGGACGAGCGGGTGACCGACGGTCCGGTGGACGCGCGCGGCGCGACCGTCGACGGCCACCCGCCGCTGGCCGAGTTCACCGCCACCGTACGGACCGTCGGCGCCGTGCGGAGGGTGCGCGACCCGCTCGTCCGGGACGCCTTCCACACCTCGCTCCAGGAGATGCGCACCGGCCGCATGTACTACCAGGCGATGCCCACGGAGCTGCGCAACGACCCCGAGGCGGCCCGGGCCAACGGCACCGCCAACTGCATCAGCGTCAGCCTCCACCTGGAGCGGGTCTTCACCGACGCCGGCCTGGAGGCCCGCACCCGCAAGGGCTACCTCATGGGCATCCTCGGCAGCGACCACTCCTGGGTGGAGGTCCGCGAGGACGGCGAGTGGAAGGTCGTCGACCCCGTCTTCGCGCTGCTCGGCCTCCGGCAGGGTGCCTCCGAGGAGTTCGTCGAGTTCTGCCTCGGTTCCGTGCCCAACCGGCTCGTCCCCTGCGACTGCCCGGCCGACCTGGAGACCGTGCGCCACACCCATCAGCAGTCACCGGCCCCCACGCGCAACGTGGTGCTGGTCAACCCCCTCAAGGAGATCCCCTCATGAACGGCCGCGCGCTCCTCGCCCAGTGCATATCCGCGCCCGCGATCCTCGACACGCTCGCCGACGACGAGGACCTCAGGGAGGCCGGGCTGAACTCGGGCGAGATCGTCCTGGCGGTGATGCGCCTGGAGGACACCATCGGCAGGGCCCTGGACGACGACGAGATCACCTCGATCACCACCATCGCCAGCATCGACGCGCTCCTGCCGACCGGCGAGGCGGCCCCGCCCGCCCCGGTCCAGGACGCGGCGTAGCCACCGTGCCGCCCCCGGCCGCGCCCGCGGATCCGGACCCGGGCCCGGATCCGGACCTGGCGGACGCCGTCGCGACGGGTGGTGGCCCGCCCGCCGGAACCGTCCTCGGACTCGCCCACGCGCCGGAGACACCATCCCGCACAGAGCCCCACGCCCCGCCCCACGTCCTGCACGAGGCGGAGCACCGGCTGATGAGCACGCTGCCGCCCGCCCGCCACGAGGACTTCCGGCTGGGCAGGACGGCGGCCGCCCTCTGTCTCATCCGGCTGGGCGTGCCGGGACCCGTCCTGGCCGACGGCAGGCTGCCGCGGTTCCCCGCCGGCGTCACCGGCTCGATCAGCCACCGCGCCGGTACGGCGGTGTGCCTCGGCGCCGGCCCGGGGATCCGCGCGGTCGGCGTCGACCTCGAACGGGCCGAGGCCCTGCCCCCGGCGGCGGCCCGGCTCGTCTGCTCCGAGGACGAGCGCGCCTGGCTGGCGGGACGGCCCGGCGCGGCCCGTCACCTGACCGCGCTGTTCTCGCTGAAGGAGTCGCTGTACAAGGCGCTCTGCGCGCTGGGGGAGCCGGTCCGGGGGCTGAAGGAGCTGGCCTGCCCGGTGGACCTCCTCGGCGGCCTGCCCGTCGCCGGGGAGTTCACCGTGCGCGGCGTCCGGTTCGAGACCGGCGGCGTCCGCACCTCACGATCCGTACTGACCTGGGCAGTTGCCCGCACCTGACGGCAAGGACGACTCATGCGCAGTTACCACCGGCTCCTGGACCGGATCGTCGCCGGCGACGCGAACCCGCCCGCCGTCGTCGAGGCCCTGCGCCTGCCCGGCATCGACGGCTGGGCGGCGGACGGCCGGGTCTGGGGCACCTGGGAGGTGGACCCGGTCGTGGTCGGCCCCGGCGGGGTGTTCGGCGGGTACCTCGCGGCCGTCGCGGACAGCTACTCCGGCGTCTGCATGTACACCGTCCTGGAGGACGGCCAGTGGCTCGCCACCCGTGAACTCACCACCCGCTTCCTGCTGCCCGTCACCGGAGGGCGGGTGCGGACCGAGTCCACCGTCGTCCGCACCGAGGGCCGGCGCGTCTGGGTGGACACCGTCTTCACCACCGACGACGGACTGAAGGTCTGCACCGCCCAGGCCGTCCAGGTCGTCGTCGCGAGGAAACCCGCCGCCGGCGCCCCGCCCCGCCCCGCGTCCCCGGCACTGCCGCAGGTCACGCCGTAGCCGCCGACGCCTGCCCGGGGACTCCCGCGCGACCACACGCCCCGGCGGCCCCGCCCGTACCGCCCGCCCGTCAGCACCGCCCGCCCCGCCCGCCCGCACCGTTTGGAGACCCGCCCCCATGTCCGCATCCTCCACTGAGGCCCTTCGCATCGGCGAGCTGTTCGACATGGGTGCCGCGCAGCACCCGAACAGCCACATGACCCTCGACCACACGCTGCGCATGTTCCCCGAGTCCGGGACGAAGATCACCTACCGCCGGCTCGCCGAGCACGTCGCCGAGATATCCGCCCGCCTCACCGCGGCGGACGTCCGGACCGGCGAGAACGTCGTGCTCTTCGCCTCCAACACCTTCGACCTCGTCCTCACCGCCTGCGCCCTGGCCCGGGCCGGCGCCGTCCCGGTGCTGCTCTCCCCGCGGCTGGACGGCGACGTCGTCGCCCAGCTGCTCACCAAGTTCGACGAGCCGCCGCTGCTCCTCACCGACGCCGACACCCTGGGCGGCGCCCTCGACGGCGTCGACCTCACCGAGGCGGCCGGCAGGGTGCTCCTGATCAGCGGCGAGGCCGAGGGCCGCACCTCCCTGGCCGAGTTCGCCGGCGCCCCGCACCGGGCGCCCGTGCGCACCGACGCCGGAGCGCCCGCCCTGGTCACCCACACCTCCGGCACCACCGGCCTGCCCAAGCTCGTGCAGCAGTCGGCGAGCAGCCTGTGGTGGCACCTCAAGCCGCAGCTGAAGACCGCCAAGATCATGCGCGCCCGGGAGACCCGCGCCGTCTGCGTCTCCCTGGTGCACGCCAGGATGTGGCCGCTCCTCTACATCGTGATCTCCCGCGGCCAGCACACCGTGGTGCTCACCGACCCGGACCCGAAGAAGGTCGCCGACCTCTTCGCCGAGACCCGGCCGGGCCTCCTGGAGGCGCACCCCAACTGCTTCATCCAGTGGGAGAAGCTCGCCGACGACCCCCGCGCGCCCCTCGGCAGCATCCGGTACTTCATCAACACCTTCGACGCCATGCACCCGCGGACCATGCGCATCCTGCTGGGCGCGAGCAAGCGCCGGATGCCCGTCTACATCCAGGGGTACGGCCAGTCCGAGACGGGCCCGGTCTGCCTGCGGCCCTACACCCGCAAGCTGGTCGAGACCGCGGACGGCCGCTGCCTCGGCCACACCTTCCGCGGCATCACCGAGGTGAAGATCGGCGAACCGCTCATCGACTCCACCGGTCCCGAGAAGGTCGGCCCCATCCTGGTCCGCACCCACGGTCACTCCCTCGGCATCATCGGCGGCGCCGACCAGTTCGCCGAGCGCTTCGCCGGCGGCTGGTGGCGCATGGGCGACCTCGGCTACCGCAGCAAGTGGGGCTGTGTGCACCTGCTGGACCGCGAGATCGACCACATCGACGGCGTCGCCAGCAGCCTGCGGGTCGAGGACACCCTCATGGAGCGGCTGCCGCAGCTCACCGAGATCGTGCTCGTCGGCGACGAGAAGGGGCGCCCCATCCCGGTCGTCTCCACCCACGACGACGAGCCCCTCGACACCCGCGCCTGGGAGCGCGCGGTGGCCGACCTCCCCGCCATGGCCGCGCCGCTGCACAGCCGCTGGAACGCCATCCCGATGACCTCCACCTGGAAGGTCCGCCGGCAGGCGCTCAGCACCATGGTGACCGACGGCACGCTGCCCCTGGTGGGCGCCGCGGCCACGGTCTGACCGGGCCGGCCACCATGACCACCGACACGTCCGCCGCCGCCGCCCTCGCGGCGGCGGCCCCCGGCCCCGACGTCGACCTCTTCTCCCAGGAGTTCGCCGCCGACCCGTTCCCCGTCTTCGACCGGCTGCGCCGCTCCGCGCCCGTCCACCACGACCCGGTCACCAGGCTGTGGCTGGTCAGCCGGGACGAGGACGTCCGGCGGGTCCTCCTGGACCCCACCACCTACCGCAACGACAACGCGCTCGGCTCGGTCCTCCCGCTGCGCCTGCCCGCCCTGCGGATCCTCGACCGGGCCGGGTTCAAGACCCTGCCGCCCGCGCTGTTCAACAACAGCACCGAGAGCCACCCCGTCCTGCGCGGCCCCGTGCTCCGGCTCTTCGGCGCCCAGCGGGTGCGGGCCGCCCTGCCCATGATCGAGCGGGTCACCCACGAGGAACTCGACCTCATGGAGGCCGAACTCGACGCCACCGGACGACACGACTTCGCCCGGGGCCCGGCCCGCACCATCCCCGTGCGGGTCATGCTGGAGCTGCTGGGCGTCCCCGAGGCGGCCCGCGCCGACATCGCGACGGTCGCCGACTGGACGGACGCCTTCATCGGCCTCTTCTGGGGGCGTACGGACAAGGACCGGCAGCGTGAACTCGCCGTCCAGGTCGCCGACTTCTACACCTGGCTGTGCGAGCTCGCCGCCCGTCCCGACGCCCCCGAGGACTCCCTCCTGGGCGCCCTCGCCAAGGTCCGCATGCCGGACGGGTCCCCGGTGCCCCCGGACGTCGCCGTCGCCGTCTGCTCCAACCTCATGGTTGCCGGCCACGTGACGACCTCGCAGATGATCAGCACGGCGGTCCACCGCGCCCTGGAGACCGAAGGACAGTGGCGGGCGCTGGGCCGGGACCCCGGCCTGGCCGAGGGGTGGACCGAGGAGACCCTGCGCCGGGAGCCGTCCCTGACCGCCTGGCGCAGGATCACGAGCCGGCCCGTCACCCTCGGCGGCGTCGACCTCCCCGAAGGGGCCGAACTGCTCCTCCTGTTCACCAGCGCCGGCACCGACCCCGAGGCGCACGAGGAACCGCTGCGGATCTGCCCCATGCGCGCGGAGGGGCGCGCGCACCTCGGCTTCGGACTCGGCCGGCACCGCTGCCCGGGCGCCGAACTCGCGCGCGCCGAGGGCCGGGTGGTGCTCGGCGCGGCCGCCGCCCGCTTCCCCGGGCTGCGGCTCGCGTCCGCCGACCGCCCGCCCTTCCTCGAACTGGTCTCCTTCCGCGCCCCCACGCGCCTCGACGTGACCCACACCCCCACCCGCACCGCGTGAACCCCGCGCGCTGAAAGGCGGTACAGCACCATGAAGTCCGTGGAACCCGAGGTCTCCGTGATCGCGAGGCCCGCCCTCGACCTCGACGAGATCGCCTCCTACCTCCGTGAGATCGGAGGCGAGGAGTGGCTCGCCCGGCTCGACCAGGGGCGGCTCCAGGAGGAGCCGAACGACGCGCAGACGCTCGCGGAGGTCGCGGGCCGGATGTGCTACCGCTCCTGGGAGCCCGGCCTCAACCCCAACGTCAAGCGCGTCCGCACCGACCAGAACGCCTACCTGCGCAACATCCTGGCCAGCGCGCACGGTTCGGTCCTGGAGCACGTCAACTTCACCTTCGTGCTGAAGGACGTGAGCCGGGTCCTCACCCACGAGCTGGTCCGGCACCGGGTCGGCACGGCCGTCTCCCAGGAGTCGCTGCGCTTCGTCCGCCTGGAGGAACTGCCCTTCTGGATGCCCGACTGGGCCCAGGAGGACCCCGAACTCATGCGGCGGGCGCACGAGATGCTCGCCGAGCTCGAACGCTTCCAGACCTGGATGGCCGGGCACTTCGGCCTCGACGACGAGGGCGTCGCCTTCGCGGAGAAGAAGCACAAGACCTCGTTCATGCGGCGCTTCGCCCCCGAAGGGGTGGGCACCGGCCTCGTCTGGACCGCGAACATCCGGACCCTGCGGCACACGGTCGAGTCACGCACCGCGCCCGGGGCCGAGGAGGAGATCCGGCTGGTCTTCCACAAGATCGGAGAGCTGATGCGGAAGGAGGCCCCCGCGCTCTTCGCCGACTACGAGGTACGGGACGGGGCCTGGGTCCCGCAGTGGCGCCGGGTCTGACCGCGCCCTCCCGCCGCTCCCGTCCCCCGACCCTCTGGAAGGTGCCGTGAAACCGCAGATCGCCGCCCCGGCAGGGGCACCGCACGCCCGCATCCTCGGTGTGGGCGCCTACCGGCCCCGGCGCGTCGTGGACAACGACGAGGTGTGCCGCTTCATCGACTCCTCGGACGAGTGGATCCGCCGGCGCACCGGCATCGTGCACCGCCGCTGGGCCGGGCCCGACGAGACCCTGGAGGTGATGGGCGCGGAGGCGGCGAGCAAGGCGATGGCGGCGGCGGGAACCGACCCCGCGCGGATCGACTGCGTCATCGTGGCCACCTTCACCCACCTGATGCAGACGCCCGCCGCGGCGGCCCGGATCGCCCACCGCGTCGGGGCGACCCGGGCGGCGGCCTTCGACCTGTCCGCCGGATGCGCCGGCTTCGTCCACGGCCTGGCGCTCGCCGCCGACACCGTCCGCGCCCGGGGCGGCCACGTCCTGGTGATCGGCGCGGAACGCATGACCGACGTGCTGGACCTCGGGGACCGGGCGACCGCCTTCCTCTTCGGCGACGGTGCCGGAGCCGTGGTCGTCGGTCCGTCGCGGACGCCCGGCATCGGCCCCGTCGTGTGGGGCGCGGACGGCTCCCAGGACGACGCCATCACCCAGTCCGCGCCGTGGACCGCGCTCCGGGACGATCCGGGAGTCCCGTTCCCCTCGCTGCGCCAGGACGGCCAGCGCGTCTTCCGGTGGGCCGTCTACCAGATGCCCGAGGTGGCCCGGGACGCGGTGCGCGCGGCCGGCCTCGCCGTCGAGGACCTGGACGTCTTCGTGCCCCACCAGGCCAACGTCCGCATCATCGACGCGATGGCGTCCCGGATCGGCCTGCCCCCGACCACCGTGATCGGCAAGGACATCGTCCACAGCGGCAACACCTCGGGCGCCTCGATCCCGCTCGCCATGGACGCGCTGCTCGGCTCCGGCGAGGCCGCCGGCGGCGACACGGCGCTCCTCCTCGGCTACGGCGCGGGCCTCTCCTACGCCGGCACCGTGGTGACGCTGCCCTAGTGACCTCAGTCGGCCGAGCGGTGCCACCCGGCGGCCTCGACGCGGGAGGCGTCCGTCGGGCGGGTCTCGTCGAAGAGGGTCCGGCCGGTGGCGTCCAGGAGCCGGAGCGCGGTCACGTAGGCCCCGCGTCCGACGGTGGCTGAGGCGGTCTCGTACCGGAAGCGGAGCCGGACCGCCGGCCCGGGTCGGAGGTCGGCGGTGAGGCGGTGCCAGCGGCGGCCGGACCAGCCGGTGGCGGTGCCGTCCGGGTGGGGGAGCGGGGCCGCCGGGCCGTCGAGGGGTGCGGTGCGGAAGGGCACGGGCCGCGTGCCGGAGGCGGTCGTGGCCTCCAGGACGAGGCGGTCGGTGTCCGGCGCGGTGTCCCACCACACGAGGCAGGTGAGGCGGGCCGCGCCCGGTTCCGTCGCGGGGAGGGCGAGGGTGGCGCCGCCGGGGGCCGCCATGCCGGAGAACCAGGCCGTGGGGCCCGCGCCGGCCGGAGGGCGTACGGGGATCGCCCGGGCCAGCCGGTCGGCGGCGGCCACCCGGGGGGCCGAGCCGGCGCGCCAGGTGCGGACGGGGTGCACCGCGTTGGCGAGGAGCACCAGGAACGCGTCGGCGTCCGGGTCGAGGACCAGGCTGGTGCCGGTGAAGCCGGTGTGTCCGGCGGTACGCGGTCCGGACAGCGCGCCCATGTACCAGCGCTGGTCCAGCTCGAAGCCGAGGCCGTGGGCGTGGCCGGGGAAGTCCGGGTTGACGTCGGTGAGGAGGAGGCGCGCGGACTCGGGGGAGAGGATCCGGGCGGAGCCGTACGCGCCGCCGTCGAGGAGGGCGCGGGCCAGCACGGCGAGGTCGCGGGCGCGGGAGAAGACGCCCGCGTGACCGGCGACGCCGCCCATCGCGTAGGCGTTCTCGTCGTGCACCTCACCCCGGACCATGCCCCGGTCGAGCCGCGCCCACGGCCGGCGGGCGTCCTCGGTGGCCGCGGTCCCCGCCCGCCACGAGGGCGGCGGGACGAAGCGCGTGCGGCTCATCCCCAGCGGTCCGGTGATCCCCTCGTGGAGCAGCGTCTCCAGGCCGCGACCGGTGATCCGCTCCAGGAGCAGGTGCAGCACGATCAGGTTGAGGTCGGAGTAGCGGTATGCCGTCCCGGGCGGGTCGAGCGGCGCCTCGTCCCACAGCAGCCGCAGCCGCGCCTCCCGGTCCGGCGCCTCGTACAGCGGCAGTTCCGCCCGCAGCCCCGAGGTGTGCCCGAGCAGCTGCCGGACCGTGATGCCCGCCTTCCCGGCCCGGCCGAACTCCGGAAGGTACGCCGCCACCCGCTCGCCGAGGTCCAGGGCGCCCCGCTCGACCTGCCGCACGGCCAGGATCGCGGTGAAGAGCTTGGTCAGCGAGGCCACGTCGAAGACCGTGTCCGGGGTCATCGGCACCCGCTGTTCCGGCGCGAGCCCGACCGCCGCGTCGCGCGCCTCGTCGTACGAGGCCCAGCGCGCCGCCCAGCCGACCGCCCGGTGCAGCGCCACCGTCCGGCCCCGCCCCGCGAGCAGCACGGCCCCCGCGCACCAGGGACGGACCGGCGAGGGTCCCAGGAACCGGCTCACGTCCGTGACCATCCCCTCCAGCTCCCGCCCGAGCAGCCCGGCCTCCGCCGCCGAACCCCACCGCAGCACCCCGCCTCCCGCCCCGTCTGCGCGCCCGCCGTCCCCCGGGCCCCCGTCCCGGAGGTCCCCGCCCTCTCCGCCGCTCCCCGTCCCGCCCATCCGCCCGCCTTCCGCACGCCTCGCTCCGGCCCGTACGCCCCCACCCTCCCCGACGCGCGGGCCGGCGGCCCGCACCGAACCCCCGTCGCGTCCCCACCGCCCCCTCACCAAAGAATCTGACGAGCCATCAGAAAACCTCTTCCCTCCACCGCCCCGCTGCGGCATCCTGCCGCCCATGGAGACGGAGCTGAGTCGCACACTGGGGATCGAGCACGCCATCTTCGGCTTCACGCCCTTCCCCGCGGTCGCCGCCGCGCTCAGTCGGGCCGGCTGTTTCGGCGTGCTGGGCGCGGTCCGCTACACCGCGCCTGACGACCTCGCCCACGACCTCGACTGGATGCAGGAGCACACCGACGGGCGGCCCTACGGCCTCGACGTCGTGATGCCCGCCAAGAAGGTCGAGGGCGTCAGCGAGGCCGAGGTCGAGGCCATGATCCCCGCCGGGCACCGGGAGTACGTCCGGTCGGTCCTGGCCAAGCACGGCGTGCCCGAACTCGCCGAGGGCGAGGCGTCGGGGTGGCGGATCACCGGCTGGATGGAGGAGGTCGCCCGCAACCAGCTCGACGTGGCCTTCGACTACCCCATCAAGCTGCTCGCCAACGCCCTCGGCTCCCCGCCGCCGGACGTCGTCGCCCGCGCCCACGCGCACGGCGTGCTCGTCGCCGCGCTCGCCGGCAGCGCCCGCCACGCCCGCCGGCACGCCGAGGCCGGCATCGACATCGTCGTCGCCCAGGGGTACGAGGCGGGCGGCCACACCGGCGAGATCGCCTCCATGGTGCTCACGCCCGAGGTCGTGGACGCCGTCTCCCCGCTGCCCGTGCTCGCCGCGGGTGGCATCGGCAGCGGCGAGCAGATCGCCGCAGGGCTCGCGCTCGGCGCCCAGGGCGTGTGGCTCGGCTCGCTCTGGCTCACCACCACCGAGGCCGAACTCCACTCGCGGGCCCTCACCGCGAAGCTCCTCGCCGCCGGCTCCGGCGACACCGTCCGGTCCCGCGCGCTCACCGGCAAGCCGGCCCGTCAGCTGCGGACCGAGTGGACCGACGCCTGGGAGGACCCGGCCGGACCCGGCCCGCTGCCGATGCCGCTCCAGGGGCTGCTGGTCGCGGAGGCGGTCTCCCGGATCCAGAAGTACGAGGTCGACCCGCTGCTCGGCACCCCGGTCGGGCAGATCGTCGGCCGGATGAACTCCGAGCGCGGCGTCCAGCAGGTCGTCGACGAGCTGACCCGGGGCTTCGAGAAGGCCGTCGACCGCATCAACCGGATCGCGGGAAGGAGCGGGTCGTGAGCGACGGAACCCCCAACGGCTTCTGGGCGCAGGCCGCCGCCGACCCGGACCGCACGGCGCTGGTGGCGCCCGACGGCGAGGAGTGGTCGGCCGGCCGGCTGCTCGCCGCCGCGCACCGCATGGTCCACGGGCTGCGCGCGGCGGGCCTGGAACGCGGCGACGCCTTCGCCGTCGTCCTGCCCAACGGCGTCGAGTTCTTCACCGCCCATCTCGCCGCCACCCAGGCCGGGTTCTACCTCGTCCCGGTCAACCACCACTTCGTGGGCGCGGAGATCGCCTGGATCGTCGCCGACTCCGGCGCCAAGGTGCTCGTGGCTCACGAGCGCTTCGCCGAGGCGGCCGTCGCCGCCGCCGACGGCGCGGGCCTCGCGCCGAGTCACCGGTACGCCGTCGGCGCGGTTCCCGGCTTCCGTCCGTACGCCGAACTCCTCGACGGTCAACCGGAGTCGGAGCCCGGCGACCGGACGCTCGGCTGGGTCATGAACTACACCTCGGGCACCACCGGCCGCCCCCGGGGCATCCGCCGCCCGCTGTCCGGCCGCCTCCCGGAGGAGTCCCACCTCGGCGGCTTCCTCGGCATCTTCGGCATCCGCCCCTTCGACGGCAACGTGCACCTGGTCTGCTCGCCGCTGTACCACACGGCGGTCCTCCAGTTCGCCGCGGCCGCGCTGCACATCGGGCACCCGCTCGTCCTCATGGACAAGTGGACGCCCGAGGAGATGCTGCGGCTGATCGACGCGCACGCCTGCACCCACACGCACATGGTGCCCACCCAGTTCCACCGGCTCCTCGCCCTGCCCGAGGAGACCCGCGCGCGGTACGACGTGACCTCGATGCGGCACGCCATCCACGGCGCCGCGCCCTGCCCGGAACACGTCAAGCGCGCGATGATCGCCTGGTGGGGCGGGTGCGTGGAGGAGTACTACGCGGCCAGCGAGGGCGGGGGCGCGTTCGCCACGGCCGAGGAGTGGCTCAAGCGTCCCGGCACGGTCGGCAAGGCGTGGCCGATCAGTGAGCTCGCGGTGCTCGACGACGACGGCGAGCCCCTCCCGCCGGGCGAACTCGGCACGGTCTACCTGAAGATGAACACCGGCGGCTTCCAGTACCACAAGGACGCGGCCAAGACGGCGAAGAGCCGCGTCGGCGACTTCTTCACCGTCGGCGACCTCGGATACCTCGACGAGGACGGCTACCTCTACCTCCGCGACCGCAAGATCGACATGATCATCTCCGGCGGCGTCAACATCTACCCCGCCGAGATCGAGGCCGCCCTGCTCGCCCACCCCGCCGTCGCCGACGCCGCCGCCTTCGGCATCCCGCACGCCGACTGGGGCGAGGAGGTGAAGGCGGTCGTCGAGACGGCGGAGGGCCACGAGCACGGCCCGGCGCTGGCCGAGGAGATCCTGGCCCACTGCGCGGACCACCTGGCCGCGTTCAAGCGCCCGAAGTCCCTCGACTTCATCGCCGTCATGCCCCGTGACCCCAACGGCAAGCTCTACAAGCGCCGGCTCCGCGACCCCTACTGGGAGGGTCACGAGCGCCCGGTGTGACGCCCCGCCGGCCCGCCGCCCGTGAGGACCGGCAGCAGTCGCGCCTCCTCGTGGGCGAAGTGCTCCTCCAGGACGGCGGCGAGCCGGTCGACCTCGGCGCGCAGGACCTCCGGCTCGGCGCCGGAGGCCAGCAGCGCCTCCAGCTCCGTCACGGTGCGGGCGACCGTCCGGTGCTCGTCCCGCATCCGGTCCAGCGCCTCGGTCAGCTCCGGGAAACGCTCCTGGAAGAGGTCGAAGACGCCGTCCTCGCCGGCGTGATGGGTGCGCAGCGCGCCGCAGAAGGCGAGGCAGTGCCCGGCGAGCCGCTCGCCCAGGCGCGGCTCCGGGCCGTCGAGGCCCGCGCGGAGCGCGGCCAAATCGGCCCGCAGCTCCGTGTGTACGGCGACCAGGTGGGCGGCGATCGCCGCGTGCCGTGAGGGGTCGTCGATCCCGTCGGCGCGGTGCAGGGCGACGACGGGGATGAGCCGGTCGGTCCCCGCCTGGTAGGCGGCGAAGGCCGGGTCCCGCAGGGACTGTGCCGCGTAGAGCCGGTCCCGCTCCGCGCCCTCGGTGACGACCGCCCGCGCCTCGAACCGCTCGACCCCGCCCTCTCCGGAGCCGAGCTCGACGGTCACGCGCGGCTCCGCCCGCACGTTGTGGTACCAGGCCGGGTGCTTCGGCGCGCCGCCGTTCGACGCGAAGACCAGCAGCCGCGCCCCGTCGCGCACGTACACGGCGGGGGTCGTGCGGGTGCGGCCGCTGCGCGCGCCCCGGGTGGTCAGCAGCAGGAGGTCGGCGCCTTCGAACATGCCGCCCACGCGGCCGCCGTTGCCCCGGAACTCCTCGATGACCTGTTCATTGAAAGCGGACATGGTCCTGCCCTCCGGTAGCATCGATCACGACAGATCTATTTGCTTTGAAAGCAAAGCTAAAACGGAGGGTTCAGGGTGTCAACCGAGCGCGAGGGGAGCGGGGCCGCCGGACCGGACGTCGACGACGCCGTCCGTACGCTGCTGCTGCTCATGCCCCGGATGGTGGGGCGCGCCAAGCGCATCAAGGTCCCGGAGGAGCTGGCGTCGCTGACGCTGGCGCCCCGTCACCTCTCCCTGCTCGCCTACCTCCTCTTCGACGGCCCCCAGAGCGTCAACGAACTGGCCGCACGGCTGGGCGTCGCGCCCACCACGGTCAGCCTGATGGTGGGGGACCTGGCGAAGAAGGGGGTCCTGGAGCGCCACGAGGACCCCGCCGACCGCAGGCGGAAGATCGTGTCGATCGCCGAGGAGCGCCGGGGGGCCATCGACGGCTGGCTCGGCCGCAGCGCCGGCGCCTGGCGGGCCGCCCTGGCCCCCCTGGGTCCGGCCGAACGGCGGATGTTCATCGACACCCTCGCGGCGTACGAGCACGGTCTGGCCGACGCAGAAGAATGACGGAAACGGACGCGGCCGCCCACGGCGGGAGCCGCGTCCCCTAGGGCAGGAAGAAGATGATGAGTCCGAGCACCAAGGCGTTGACCCGGGAGTGGACCACGTGGGGGCCGGTGGTGGCCCTGCTTGCGCTGGTCTTCGCCTGGGGGCGCGACCTACCGGGCGTCGCCGTGGCCCTCGTCGCGCTCTGCCTCATCGCCGCGGTCCTCGCCGCCGTCCACCACGCCGAGGTGATCGCCCACCGGGTCGGGGAACCCTTCGGCTCGCTCGTCCTGGCCGTCGCCGTCACCGTCATCGAGGTCGGACTGATCGTCAGCCTGATGGCGGGGGGCGGCGAGAAGACCGCCACCTACGCCCGGGACACCGTCTTCGCCGCCGTCATGATCACCTGCAACGGCATCGTCGGCCTCGCCCTCCTGGTCGCCGCGCTCCGCAACCGGGTCGCGGTCTTCAACGCGGAGGGCTCCGGCGGCGCGCTCGCCACCGTCTGCACCCTCGCCACCATGACCCTGGTGCTGCCCACCTTCACCACCAGCCACCCGGGCCCCGAGTTCTCCGGCGCCCAGCTCGCCTTCGCCGCCATCGCCTCGCTCGGCCTGTACGGAGTCTTCGTCGCCGTCCAGACCGTCCGGCACCGCGACTACTTCCTCCCCGTGACCATCGAGGGCAAGGAGCCCTCGGAGGAGGAGCACGCCGACCCGCCCACCACCGCGCTCACCTGGGCCAGCCTCGGTCTGCTCCTCGTCGCGCTCGTCGCGGTCGTCGGCAACGCCAAGGTGATCTCCCCGACCATCGAGGACGGCGTGCAGTCCGCCGGTCTCCCCAAGGCCGTCGTCGGTGTCGTCATCGCCCTGATGGTGCTGCTGCCCGAGACGCTCGCCGCCGTGCGCGCCGCCCGCCGCAACCGCGTGCAGACCAGCCTCAACCTCGCCTACGGCTCCGCGATCGCCAGCATCGGCCTCACCATCCCGGCGATCGCGCTCGCCTCCATCTGGCTGTCCGGGCCCCTGGTGCTCGGCCTGGGCCCCCTCCACATGGTCCTGCTCGCCCTCACCGGAGTGGTGAGCGCCCTGACCGTGGTGCCCGGACGGGCCACACTCCTCCAGGGCGGCGTCCATCTCGCGATCTTCGCCGCCTTCGTGTTCCTCTCGTTCAGCCCCTGACCGGCGTCAGTCCTCCCTGACCCGCACCACCTTCAGCGCGGGCGAGCGCAGGATGTCCCTCTCGCAGAACCTGGACGTCACCCAGCGCTCGCCCGCGTACAGCCTCGTCTGGTCGGCGAAGTGCGCCGAGGCCGGGTTCGAGGACTGGGAGTAGGTGAGCAGGGTGCGGGCCACCGGGCAGCGCCCGCCGTCCCAGCCGACCGCCTGCACGTGGCTCGTCCCGTGCGCGACCTCGACGTAGCCGCCGCCCGCCGCGTTCCACACCGCCTCCGTCTTGTTCCAGACGCCCAGCGACTCCGTCCCGCCGCTCACCGGGATCCGCTCCCCGCCGCGCACCACGAACTGGTGCTCCCGCAGCGGCGCGCCCGGTGCGATCCCCGCCGCACGCAACTCCGCCACCGCGTCCGCCAGTGCCTTCGCGAACCCGGCCGTGCCGGTGTCGACACCGCGCGGGGTGCGGACCGGGTCCGCCGCCGAGAACGGCACCTTCCACTGCTGCGCCACCGGCACCGAGCCCGTGAACTTCCGCCAGAACCGGTCGAAGAGCAGCGCGCCCCGACTGTCCGAGTCCATCGTGCCGTCCCAGGCAGCCAGCGCCCGGCACGCCTCCGGCTCCGCCGGCAGCACCGAAGGGCAGGCCGCGGCCACGTCCGCCGCCGCGAGACCGGCGGCCGGCACCCGGTTGGCGAACTGCTGCCGCTGGAGGTCGGCCACCGTCAGCCGCCCCCGCGCGGCCATCCCCGCCACGTCCTCGATCCCGCCCCGGGTCCGCAGCGAGCGCGGGGTGGCGAGCGTCCCGAAGACCCGCTCGTAGCCGGTCAGCGGCCGCTCCGCGTTGGTCAGCCACGCGCTGTCGTTGGAGTTCACCGCGTACGGCGCGTCCCGGAGGACCGGCATCCGGGACGGTCCGAAGACGCCGGGCTGCACCGCGTCCGGGTCCGATCCGAGCGCGCAGTCCGCCCGGGAGCCGTCCAGGACGGCGACGCCCGAGGCCGGGTAGACGACCCGGCCGAGCGGGGTGGAGCAGCGCTCCGCCAGCTCGTCGGTGATCCGGGGCAGCACCTGCGCCTGGCTGAAGAAGCTGTGTCCGGCCGCGTCGGCCGCGACCGTGTTCACCCACGGCAGGCCCTGGGTCCGGCGCAGCGCCTCGGCGACGTCCCGGGTCGAGCGGGCCCGGGCGAAGCCCAGCGCCGTGTCGGAGCCCCGCAGGTTCGCCGCGTTGGGATCGTTCAGCGCGTAGGCGGTGGTCGCCGTCCACGGCAGCGGCAGGCTCGCGCCGAGCCCGCTCGTCACCGGCCCGTACCGCGTCCACCACTGGGTGCGGGTCACCGGAGCGCCGTCCCGGTCCGCCACCGTCACCTCGCGCGCGGTCATCCGCTCCGGCTTCCCGTCCACCAGGTAGGCCGTCGGATCACCGGGCACCAGCGTCAGCTGGTGCAGGTTCATCGGCACACCCGTGGCCACCGTGTGGCTCCAGGCGACCTTGTCGTTGAAGCCGATGTTCACGACGGTGGTGCCGAGCAGCGACGCGCCGGAGACGTTCAGCTCCCCGGGGATCGTCTGCTGCGACTGCCAGAACCGGCGGCCGCCCTGCCACGGGTAGTGCGGATTGCCGAGCAGCAGCCCCCGCCCGTTCGCCGTCGTCGTGCCCGAGAAGGCGACCGCGTTGGAGCCCATGGTCGCGTTCTCCGGCGCGAACAGCGCCCGTGCGGCCTCGGCGGCGGCCTCGGCATCGCGGTCCGGCTCCCCCTCGGCGTCCGCCGCCGCCCGCGCCTCGGCCCGCGTCGCCGGGGCGGCGGGCGGCCGTGCGGCCGTGATCCCGTCCACCGCCCGGCCCTGGCCGCCGAGCACGGAGACGGCGAAGCCGCGCCGGGCCACGTCCAGGGCCGTCACCGGCCGGACCCAGCCGGCGCCCGCGCAGGCCGGATCGGTGACCCGGTTCTTCCGCAGCCAGGCGTTGTACCCGGCGGCCCACCCGCGCATCAGCTCCTTCAGCTCCCGGCTCGGTCCCGCCGGGGCCGGGGTGCGCAGCAGCGCCTCGACCGTGCCCGCCTCCGCGACGCCCCGGAAGTACAGGTCGCTGGCGAGGTTCGTGGTCGCGGAGGAGAGCGAGCCGTCCGGCGCTCCGGAGGCACCGAAGTGGCGCGAGCGCTCGCCCCGCACGGTCGCGAAGCCGTCGGCGAGCACGCACACCTGGTCGGCGGCCTGCGCCCAGCCCGTGCCGAAGCCCAGGTTCGCGTAGTCCGCGGCCAGGATGTGCGGCACGCCGTACTCGGTGTACCGGATGACGGCGCTCAGCCCCCGGTCGGACGGCCGGTGCTCCCGGTCCCGCCCGCCCGGATCGGCGGCCGCCGCGCCGGGCAGCAGCCCCGCGGTGACGGCGGCGAGCGCGGCGCCGACCAGGGCGAGCCGTCCTCGGAAACGGCGGGGGACGAGGGTACGGACGGGCAAGGTGCCTCCCAACGGGCATGCGGGCGGAGCAGGTTGGGCCATCCAGTCAGCACCCGCCCGCTCTGTCAACATGCCGTTCGGTATCCGAGGCCGGGAGGTGTGCGCTCCGGTCCGGGTACTTGACCCGCCGGGGAGCCGCGCCGAGGATCCAGCCATGGAACGAGGACTCCTCACCCGCACCGTCGACGGCGTGCTGCGCGCCACCGCCGAGCGCGTCCCCGGCCGGACGGCCCTGCGGTACGCCGACCGCGCCTGGACCTACGCCGAGCTGGACGCCGCCGTCTCCACCGCCGCGGCCGTGCTCCGCCGCGAGCCCGGACTGGTGCCCGGCGCCCGGGTCGCCGCCTACGGGCACAACTCCGACGCGTACCTCATCGCCTTTCTGGCCTGCGCCCGAGCCGGGCTCGTGCACGTCCCCGTGAACCACCACCTCACCGGCGACGACCTCGCCTACCTCCTCGACCAGTCGGGGAGTTCCCTCGTCCTCGCCGATCCGGGGCTCGCCGACCGGATCCCCGCGGGCGTGCGGACCAGGCCCCTGCGGGACGCGCCGGGCTCGCTCCTCGACGCGCTCGCGGACCCGGAGCCGTACGACTCCGACAGCGACCCCCGCGACCTCGTGCAGCTGCTCTACACCTCCGGCACCACCGCCCTGCCCAAGGGCGCGATGATGACCCACCGGGCGCTGGCACACGAGTACGCCAGCGCGATCGAGGCGCTCGGCCTGGCCGAGGACGACCGGCCGGTGCACGCCCTGCCGCTCTACCACTCCGCCCAGCTGCACGTCTTCCTGCTGCCCTACCTGGCGGTCGGCGCGGAGAGCGTGATCCTCGAAGGGCCGGACCCGGAGACGCTGTTCGGGCTCGTCGAGGCGGGCCGGGCGGACAGCCTCTTCGCCCCGCCGACCGTGTGGATCGCCCTCGCCAACCACCCCGGCTTCGAGGGCCGGGACCTGACCGCGCTGCGCAAGGCGTACTACGGCGCCTCGATCATGCCCGTGCCCGTCCTGGAGCGGCTGCGCGCCCGCCTCCCCGGCCTCGCCTTCCACAACTGCTTCGGGCAGTCCGAGATCGGCCCGCTCGCCACCGTCCTCGGCCCCGACGAGCACGAGGGCCGGATGGACTCCTGCGGCCGGCCCGTCCGGCACGTCGAGGCGCGGGTCGTCGACGAGGACGGCGAGGACGTGCCCGACGGCACCCCGGGCGAGATCGTCTACCGCTCCCCGCAGCTCTGCGAGGGGTACTGGGCCAAGCCCGAGGAGACCGCGGCCGCCTTCCGCGACGGCTGGTTCCGCTCCGGCGACCTCGCCGTCCGCGACGCCGACGGCTATCTGACCATCGTCGACCGGGTGAAGGACGTCATCAACTCCGGCGGGGTGCTCGTCGCCTCCCGCCAGGTCGAGGACGCCCTCTACACCCACCCCGCGGTCGCCGAGACGGCCGTCATCGGCCTCCCCGACGACCGCTGGATCGAGGCGGTCACCGCCGTCGTCGTGCCGCGCGCCGAGGTCACCGAGGACGAACTCCTCGCCCACGCGCGGCAGTCGCTCTCCTCCTTCAAGGCACCGAAGCGGATCCTCTTCGCCGACGCCCTGCCCCGCAACGCCAGCGGCAAGATCCTCAAGCGGGAACTGCGCGACCGGTACGCGGGGAAGTGACCGACCCGGTCAGCGCCGCCGCAGCACCTCCGCGACCCGGGAGAACCCGTCCGCGCCGTGGCCGAGCGCCACGGTGCGGCGGGCCAGCCCCTCGATCGCGCGCATCGCGCCCGAGTCGATGGCGTGCGCCTCCGCCGCGTGCACCACGTGCGCCATCGTCGAGACGCCCGAGGTCAGCGGGTTGATGGCGCCGGAATAGGTGGCGTCCTCCACGTCGCCGGCGAACTCGTCGAAGAGCGGCGGCAGGATCCGCGCGATGCCCGCCGCGAACGGCGCCAGCTCACGCGGCGAGACGCCCTCCGCGTCCGCCAGCGCCAGCGCGTGCACGAAACCGCCCATCGCCGTCCAGAAGATGTCGAGCAGCGCGATGTCGTACGCGGCGGCCCGGCCCACGTCCTCGCCGAGGTGGGTGTGGCTGCCGCCGAGCGCGTCGAGCACCGCCCGGTGCTCCTCGTACGTCCCGGCGGGACCGCTGTACAGGAACACGCCGTCCGGCGAGCCGATCGTGCCGGCCGGCGTCATGATCGCGCCGTCCACGTAGCGCACCCCGTGCTCCCCGGCCCACCGGCCGGTGTCCCGGGCGCGGTCCGGCGTGTCGGCGGAGAGGTTGACGAGCGTGCGGCCCTTGAGCGCGGCCTCCACCGCGTCCTGCCGCAGCACCGCGTCCGTGGCGTCGTAGTTGACCAGGCAGATCACGGTCAGCGGGCTCGCCGCGACCGCCTCGGCGGCGCTCGCCGCCGTGACGGCGCCCCGCTCGGTGAGGTCGCCCTCCCGCCCCGGCGTGCGGTTCCAGACCGTGGTGCGGATCCCGGCGGCGAGGAAGGCGCCGGCCAGCGCGCGGCCCATCGGGCCGAGCCCGAGCACGGTGACGGCGGACGGGGACGGGGCGGACTGCGGGGTGACGGACATGCGGGAACTCCTGTGCAGAGAATGCGGATTAGGGTGGGTACGGCGACGCGGCGGACCGGCCGCGCGGACGGGGAGAGAGAGGTCGACGATGGCGCGCATCCGCCTCGACGAGGGCGAGGTCTGCGGCGTGGCCGCCGCGATCTCGGTGATCGACGGCAAGTGGAAGACCACGCTGCTGTGGCTGCTCGAATCGGGGCCGCACCGCCCCGGCGAACTGCGCCGGAAGGTGCCGGGGATCAGCGAGAAGGTGCTGACCCAGACCCTGCGCGAGATGGAGGCCGACGGGCTGGTGCACCGCGAGGCGCACGACGTGGTGCCCCCCAAGACGGTCTACTCGCTGACCGGCCGGGGACTCGCGCTGTCGCTCGTCCTGGCCCCGCTCTCCGACTGGGGCCACGGGCACCTCGACCGGCTGGCCGCGGCGCGGGCCGTCGCCTCCTGACTCACTCCCTCCGGATCCGTGAGGCGCCGTCCCTGTCGACGTCCTCAGCCTCTCCCGGCCCGCGGACGGCGACAAGTACCCACAAAAAAGTGGGTACTCCGCCGCCCGCGCCCGGACGCCCCCGGGCTACTTCTCCCGCAGGTCCACGATCCGCTTGATCTTGCCCACCGACCGCTCCAGCGTCTCCGGGTCCACCACCTCGACCGCGACCGAGACGCCGATGCCGTCCTTCACGGCCCGCCCGATCGCCCGGGCCGCCTCCGCCCGGTCCTCGGGCGTCGCGTCGGCGCGCGCCTCCGCCCGGACCGTCAGCGCGTCGAGCCGGCCCTCGCGGGTCAGCCGCAGCTGGAAGTGCGGCGCCACCGCCGGCGTGCGCAGCACGATCTCCTCGATCTGGGTCGGGAAGAGGTTCACCCCCCGCAGGATGACCATGTCGTCGCTGCGGCCCGTCACCTTCTCCATCCGCCGGAACGCGGGCCGCGCGGTCCCCGGGAGCAGCCGGGTCAGGTCCCGGGTGCGGTAGCGGATCACCGGCATGGCCTCCTTGGTGAGCGAGGTGAAGACCAGCTCGCCCCGCTCGCCGTCCGGCAGCACCTCGCCCGTGATCGGGTCCACCACCTCGGGGTAGAAGTGGTCCTCCCAGACGTGGAGCCCGTCCTTGGTCTCCACGCACTCCTGCGCCACCCCGGGCCCCATCACCTCCGACAGGCCGTATATGTCGACCGCGTCGATCGCGAACCGCTCCTCGATCTCCGCGCGCATCGCCTCCGTCCACGGCTCCGCGCCGAAGACCCCCACCTTGAGGGAGGTCGAGCGCGGGTCCACGCCCTGCCGCTCGAACTCGTCGAGCAGGGTGAGCATGTAACTGGGCGTCACCATGATGATCTCGGGCTCGAAGTCCTGGATCAGCCGCACCTGCCGGGCGGTCATCCCGCCGGAGGCGGGGATCACGGTGCAGCCGAGCCGTTCGGCGCCGTAGTGCGCCCCGAGGCCGCCGGTGAACAGGCCGTAGCCGTAGGCCACGTGCACCCGGTCGCCGGGGCGGGCGCCGGCCGCCCGCAGCGAGCGGGCCACCACGTCCGCCCACACGTCCAGGTCGCCCTCCGTGTAGCCGACCACGGTCGGCAGCCCGGTGGTGCCGCTGGAGGCGTGGACGCGGCGGATCCGCGAGCGGTCCACGGCGAACATCCCGAAGGGGTAGTGGTCGCGCAGGTCCGCCTTGGTGGTGAAGGGGAAGCGGGCCAGGTCCGCGAGGGACCGGCAGTCGTCCGGGTGCACCCCGGCCGCGTCGAAGGCGCGCCGGTGGAAGTCCACGTGCGCGTACGCGTGCCGCAGCGTGCTCCGCAGCCGCTCCAGCTGGAGCGCCGCCAGCTCCTCCCGCCCGAGCCGTTCGCCGCCGTCCAGCAGATCCGTCATGCGCCGCCACTCCTCCGCGCTCGCCGGCCGCCCCGGGGGAAACGGACGACCGATCATTCGGTAGATACGTGTGAGGGCCAGTTAAACCGCCCGGGGGAGGGGTTTGGCAAGAGGCCGGAGCGGGCTTTCCACGCCGCGTCCGCTCCCCGGCGGTTCCGTCCGCCCCGGGCCGTCGTCGGCGAGTGGGCGCGTCACCGTTCACCCCATGGGGTGGGTTCCGGAGCCGGACGCATACGGGCGGAAGGGCCAGGGGACCCGTGGGACCATCCGGGGCCCCCGCGGCCCCGCACCCCGCCCCCCCGGCACCCCGGACGGGCGGGCCCGCCCGCGTGCCCGGACGAAAGCGAACGCCATGCCTGTCCCGCATCCGCCCACCCCCGCGGGGGTGACGCTGTGACCACCACCGCCCCCGGAACCGCCGACACCCCCCAGGTGCACTTCTGGGCCGTGCCCGACCTCACCGGCCTCGACTTCGACCCGATGCTGGCCAGGCTCCTCCACGAGGACCCGGTCACCCGCGTCCGGCTCCCGCACGGCGAGGGCCACGCCTGGCTCGTCACCCGCTACGAGGACGTCAAGTTCGTCACCGTCGACCCCCGCTTCAGCCGCGAGGCCGTCTGGGGCCGCCCCGTCACCCGGCTCGCCCCCCACTTCATCCCGATGGCCGACGCCGTCGGCTTCGCCGACCCCCCGGACCACACCCGGATGCGCCGCGTCGTCGCCAGGGCGTTCAGCGCCCGCGCCCTGCGCACGCTGCGCGCCCACGCCCAGGCCGTCATGGACGGGCTGCTCGACCGGATGGCCGAGAGCGGCCCCGCCGTGGACCTCATGGAAGCGGTCAACCGGCCCTTCCCGCTCGCCATGGTCAGCGAACTCATGGGCGTCCCCGAGACCGACCACTCCCTGATGGCCCACTGGTCCGACACCATCATCTCGGCCGGCGCCGGACGGGAGGCCAGCGAGCGGGCCAAGGACGAGATGGGCGCGTACTTCACCGACCTCATCGCCGGCGACCACGCCCCCGACAGCGACCAGCTCGCCGCCGTCCTCGCCGAGGCCGTCGCCGACGGCACCCTCACCGAGGACGAGGCCGTCGGACTCGCCGTCCTCATCCAGATCGGCGGCGCCCACGCCGTCCGCAACAACAGCGCCAACATGGTCTTCGCGCTGCTCACCCACCCCGAGCACCTCGCCCGGCTGCGCGCCGAACCCGAGCTGATCCCGCAGGCCGTCGACGAACTGCTGCGGTACATCCCGCACCGCAACGCCGTCGGCCTCTCCCGGATCGCGATGGAGGACGTCGAGGTCGGCGGGGTCCGCATCCCCGCCGGAGACCCCGTCTACGTCTCCTACCTGGCGGCCAACCGCGACCCCGAGGTCTTCCCCGAGCCCGACCGGCTCGACTTCGACCGCGCCTACAACCCCCACGTCGCCTTCGGCCACGGACCGCACTACTGCCCCGGCGCCACGCTCGCCCGCCTGGAGTCCGAGATCCTGCTCGGCTCCCTGTGGACCCGCTTCCCCGGGCTGCGGCTCGCCGTCCCCGAGGAGGCCCTGCGCTGGCAGCGCGGCGCGCTCATCCGGGGCCCCGAGACGCTCCCCGTGACCTGGTGACAGGAGCGGCGCCCCGTGACAGCCATCGCCATCGGAGCCGTCGGCGGCCTCGTCGTGCCGCCGGGACACGGCCGCGTCCTGGACACCGAGGCCCAGCACGTCACCTTCAAGGTGACCGGAGAACACTCCCGTACGGCCTCCACCTTCGAGGTCGTCGTCCCGCCCGGCTTCGACGTCGGCGCCCACGCCCACGGGCACAGCGAGGAGCTGTTCTACCTCCTCGAAGGCGAACTCGACGTGCTCGCCTTCGAGCCGCTCGTCCGCACCCGTGACAGCTGGCGCGCGTGGGAGTCCGCCTCCGGGGAACGGGCAGTGCGGGCCACCCCCGGCACCCTCATCCTGGTGCCCCCCGGCTGCCCGCACGCCTTCGCCAACCCCACGGGCGCCCCGGCCCGCATGCTCTTCCAGGCGTCCCCGCCGCCGGACCACGAGCGGTACTTCGAGGACCTGATGGAGATCCTGGCCGACGCGGGCGAGGGCGGCGAGATCGACCACGCCGCCGTCGAACGGCTCCGCGTCCGCTACGACATCGACCAGATCACCCCCCTCCGGCACGGGAGCGGAGCCTGACCCGCCGGAACGGCCCCGACCCGCCGCAAAAGGCGTTGCCCGGCCCCCGGCGGCAGTCGTTCAATGGCCGGAATGAACCTCGCACACCACCTCCTCGACCTGTACGACGCGCAGCTGCGGCGGGCGGCGCGCCCCGACGGGCCCGGCTGCCACGTCGAACGCTCCGGCGCCGTCGTCCGCCAGACCGGCCCCGCCCACGCCTGGAACGGCGTCCTCTGGTCCGGCCTCGACGAGCGCACCGCCGACGCCGCCATCGCCGCGCAGCTCGACCACTACCGCGCGCGGGGCGTCCCCTTCGAGTGGAAGCTGTACGGCCACGACGGGCCCGCCGACCTCGGCGCCCGGCTCGTCGCGGCCGGCTTCGAGGCCGAGGAGCCGGAGACCCTGCTGGCCGCCGAGGCGGCCGCGCAGGCCGGGGCCGCGGCGCTGCCGGACGGCGTCGAACTCCGCGAGGTCACCGACGCGGAGGGCGTCCGCCAGGTGGTCGAGGTCCACGAGCGGGCCTTCGGCACCGACAGCTCCGACCTCGGCCGCCGCCTCCTCGACCGGCTGGCCGCCGACCCCGGCACCGTCCCCGCGGTCCTCGCCGTCGCCGACGGGGTCCCCGTGAGCGCCGCCCGCCTGGAGCTGTACCCGGGCACCGACTTCGCCGGCCTGTGGGGCGGCGGCACCGTCGAGGGGTGGCGCGGCCGGGGCCTCTACCGCGCGCTCGTCGCCCACCGCGCCCGCGTCGCCGCCGCCCACGGCCACCGCTACGTCCAGGTCGACGCGGCCCCCACCAGCCGCCCGATCCTCCAGCGCCTCGGCTTCGTCCCGCTCACCACGACCACCCCGTACCTCCACGCCTGAGGCCGTTGTCAGTGCCCCGGTGCATCATCGGGAGCGGTGAACACGCACGGGAGGGGAAGCGGCATGACGGTCACGAACCGGAAGGTGGAGGAGTACGCGTTCCTGCGCGGCCTGTACGAGGACGGGTACTTCCCCGACCACGTGGTCGACAAGGGTCGCGAGATCCTGCTCCGCCTCTGCGAGCGCGTCGAGGCCGAACGCCCCGCCGACCTCCCGGCCCTCTACGCCCTCACCCACGCGGCCACGGAGGAGTTCAACGCCCTGGAGGCCGAGTTCGAGGCCGCCGGCAGCGAGATCGAGACCGTGGCCCGCGAGGAGATAGCCGAGGACTTCTGGTTCGTCGCCACCGCCTACGGCTTCGCCGACGCCGACCCGGAGGAACTGATCGCCACCCGGGAGTGGTGACCGCCCGGGAAGGGGCCACCACCGGAGCGCGGCGGTGCCGGGCCGTCGAGGTCGGCCCGGGGTGGTTCAGGAGGCCCAGTGCGAGGGGCGCTCGAAGCCGTGCGGGAGGACGGTCACGGCGTCGCCGCGGGCCGCGTTCAGCTGCGGCTGGGTGAGGAACAGGGCGTCGGTCAGGACGGCCCCGGACAGGTCCGCGTCGCGCAGGTCCGCGCCGATCAGGTCGGTGAGCGTGAGGTCCGCGCCGGTCAGGTCGGCGGCGATCAGCAGCGCGCCGCGCAGATCGGTGCCGCGCAGCTTCGCGCCGCGCAGCCGCTTGCCGATGAGGTCGGCGCCGCGCCGGCCCCGCGGTGTGCCGCCGGCCGTGGCGCGGACGAGTTCGCTGGTC
This sequence comes from Streptomyces hydrogenans, assembly GCF_014656075.1. Lineage (GTDB taxonomy): Bacteria > Actinomycetota > Actinomycetes > Streptomycetales > Streptomycetaceae > Streptomyces > Streptomyces hydrogenans. The sequence goes on along the minus strand of NZ_BNBS01000043.1, from coordinate 24,734 downwards.
CGGAGCAGCAGCGGGTTCACCTCGGCGCGGACGGGGCCGACGTCCAGCTTCTCCAGGTCCGCGGCGGGCAGCGCGGCCAGCTTCTCGACCCGGGCGAGGGCCGTGCGCAGCTCGCCGTGGAGCCGGCGGGCGGCGGGCCGCTCCAGCGCCTCGGTCAGATAGCGCAGCAGTTCGTGGAGCTGCCGCACCACCGGGAAGACCTCGTACATCTGCCGGGCGGTCTCCGGCGCCTCCCGCCACGACACCCCGCCGAAGGTCACCTGGGAGACCCGCTGACCGGCGCCGAAGCAGTCGTACACCGTGCAGCCCTGGAAACCGCTCGGCCGCAGCCGGGCGTGGATCCCGCACCGGAAGTCGTCCTGGAGGTTGCGGCAGGGGTCGCCGGCGGACTTGTCCGCGGCGAAGTCGGCGGACTTCGCGAAGGGCAGCGCCACACAGCACAGACCGAAGCACTGCGCGCAGTCGCCGCGCAGGGCGGATTCCCGGGTGTCGGGCACGGTGGAACGGTTCCTTCACGGCTCGGAGACGATCCCCCCACCGTATCGCGCCCCCGGTGGACGGCCGGAGCCGTGGCCGTCACGCTCCCGGGAAAACCGATCGCCCCCGCCGGCCGGCCCCGCGAGGACCACGATCATGCCGACGTCCACGCCTCACGACGGGGTCGCCCGCGCCTACCAGGTCCGGGACGAGGGACCGGGACGGCCCTTGGCCTGTCCGACCGCCGAGCCGGACGATCCGAGGGGATCCGAACGGTGGGAGCGGTCCGGAGGAGCCGGCGCGGCTCGCCGGGCAGCGGCCCCTCGTCCTGGAGGAACCGCCGTCCTTCGTGGCCGTTCCGGACGCCCGCCTGGTCACCGTCGAGGCGGGACACCTCGTCCACGAGACCCGCCCCGCCGCCTTCCTCGCCGCGATCGGGGAGTTCGGCACGGGCTGAGCACGGGTGGCGGCACCGGGCGGGCGCCGTTCAGGGGGAGGGCGCTAGGCGCGCCCTTCCGCGTCCGCCTCCGTCGCCACCGCCTTCGCCCAGCGGTAGTCCGCCTTGCCGCTCGGGGAGCGCTGGATGCGGTCGGCGAGGACCAGCTGGCGGGGGACCTTGTAGCCGGCGAGGTGACGGCGGCAGTGCTCCTGGACGGCCACGAGGTCCAGCGGCGCCGAGCCCTCGCGCTGCTGCACGACGGCGGCCACGTGGTTGCCCCAGGTGGCGTCCGGGACGCCCGCGACCAGGGCGTCGTAGACGTCGGGGTGCGACTTGAGGGCCTGCTCGACCTCTTCCGGATAGACCTTCTCGCCACCGGTGTTGATGCACTGCGAGCCGCGGCCGAGGACGGTCACCACGCCGTCCGCGTCGACGGTGGCCATGTCGCCGAGGAGGACCCACCGCACGCCGTCCCGCTCGAAGAAGGTCTCCGCCGTCTTCTCCGGGTCGTTGTAGTAGCCGAGCGGCACGTGCCCCCGCTGGGCGAGCCGGCCGATCGCCCCGGCGGCGACCGGCGCGAGGGTGGCCGGGTCGACGACCTGGGTGCGCTCGTTGACGTGCAGCCGGAAGCCCTTCTCGGGACCGGAGTCGTCGGTGGCCCGTCCGTTCGAACCGGACTCCGTGGAGCCGAAGTTGTTCAGCAGGATGACGTTCGGCATCAGCTCGCGCAGCTGCGCCCGCACGGTCTCCGACATGATCGCGCCGGAGGAGGAGAGGCTGAACAGCGCGGACAGGTCGGTGCCCCGGAGAGGCCCGGCGAGCGCGTCGATCAGCGGTCGCAGCATCGCGTCCCCGACGAGGGAGATGCTGGAGACCCTCTCCTTCTCGATGGTCCGCAGCACCTCCTCGGGCACGTACTTGCGGTGCAGCACCACCCGCTGGCCGTAGTTGAAGGCGATGAAGGTGGTGAGCGTGGAGGTGCCGTGCATGAGCGGCGGCGCGGGGAAGAAGGTGATGCCGGCGCCGCCGGCGGCCACCCGCTCGGCCAGTTCCTCGGGACGCTTGACCGGCTCGCCCGAGGGGTCGCCGCCGAAGAGCCCGGCGAAGAAAAGGTCCTCCTGGCGCCAGAGCACGCCCTTGGGCATGCCGGTGGTGCCGCCGGTGTAGATGATGAAGAGGTCGTCCCCGGACCGCGGCGCGAAGCCGCGCCCGGGCTCGGCGGCCGCCTCCGCCTCCTCCAGCGGTACGGCATCGAGGGCCGCGGCGCCCTCGGGCGGGGTCCCCACCCGCACGAGGTGCCGCAGCTTCCCGCAGCGCGGCAGGGCCGCCGCGACGCGGTCGGTGAACTCGGCGTCGTACACCAGGGCGGTGAGGTCGGCGTCCTGGTAGAGGTAGACCAACTCCTCCTCGACGTACCGGTAGTTGACGTTCACCGGCACGATCCTGGCCTTGAGGCAGGCGAGGACGGTCTGGAGGTACTCGACGCCGTTGTAGAGGTGGAGTCCCAGGTGCTCGCCGGGGCGGACGCCCGCGTCGAGCAGGTGGTGGGCCAGCCGGTTGGCAGCCTCGTCGAGTTCGGCGTAGGTGAGCCGGCGCTCGGCACCGGTCCCCGGGTGGTCGACGTAGACCAGCGCCTCGCGCTCGGGCACCACGTCCACGACCGATTCGAACAGGTCGGCAAGGTTGTACTCCACCGTTCCTCCTGACCCCGGCGCGTTCGGACTCGGGCGGTCATCAGAGCACCGCCGGGACGAGGTGGGAAGGGGGCGCGTCAAAGAATCTGACTGAGTGTCAGAAAACTATTGAACTGCTTCCGCCGCTCCTGCAACCTGTTCCAGAACTGGAGACGGGAGATGCCCATGGCCGGCACCGAACACCTCACCGTGCGGCGCGAAGGCGCCACGCTCGTCCTCACCCTGAACCGCCCCGAGGCGAAGAACGCCCTGTCCCTGCCGATGCTCGTGGGCCTCCACGACGGCTGGATCGAGGCCGACGCCGACGACGGCGTCCGCTCGATCGTCCTCACCGGAGCGGGCGGCGCGTTCTGCGCGGGCATGGACCTCAAGGCCCTCGCGGGCAAGGGCATGGCCGGGGACGCGTACCGCGACCGGCTCAAGGCCGACCCCGACCTGCACTGGAAGGCGATGCTGCGCCACCACCGCCCCCGCAAGCCCGTCATCGCCGCCGTCGAGGGCGCGTGCGTGGCCGGCGGTACGGAGATCCTCCAGGGCACCGACATCCGGGTCGCCGGAGCCTCCGCCATGTTCGGCCTCTTCGAGGTCCGGCGCGGCCTCTTCCCCATCGGCGGCTCCACCGTCCGCCTGCCCCGCCAGATCCCGCGGACCCACGCCCTCGAAATGCTCCTCACCGGCCGCGCCTACACCGCCGAGGAGGCGGCCCGCATCGGCCTCGTCGGCCGGGTCGTCCCCGACGGCACCGCCCTCGACACCGCCCTCGACCTGGCCGAACGCGTCAACGCCTGCGGACCGCTCGCCGTCGAGGCCGTCAAGGCGTCCGTCTACGAGACGGCCGAACTCACGGAGACGGAGGGCCTCGCGGCGGAACTCAAGCGAGGCTGGCCCATCTTCGACACGGCCGACGCGAAGGAGGGAGCGAAGGCCTTCGCGGAGAAACGACCCGCGGTCTACCGACGGGAGTGACCCGCCGCCGGACTGAGGCCGGCCCCGACCCCGGACCGGTTGCGGCCCCGGCGCCCAGCCCCCGGACCGGCCTGTGGCCCCGGCCCCGGCCCCGGACTGGCCTGCGGCTTCGGCCCCCGGCCCAGGCCCCGGACCGGCCTGCGGCTTCGGCCCCCGGCCCGCGGCCCCGGACCCGGCCCCGGACTGGCCTGCGGCTCCGGCCCCGGACCCGAACCGGGCTGCGGCCCCGCCCCTCCGTACCGCCCCTCCGTACCGCCCCCCCATAGCGCCCCGCCCCACCCCGCCCCGCGAAGGAAGGCCCCGCGCATGACCGTCACCCCGTCACCCCCCTCACCCCCCGACATCCTCCGCGCCCCCCTGATCGTCGAGTTCCCCTTCACCCGGTCCCTCGGCCCCGTCCAGTCCGCCTTCCTGACCGGGTTGCGCGAGCGGGTCGTGCTCGGGGTGCGGACCGAGGCCGGCGGGGTGCTCGTGCCGCCCGTGGAGTACGACCCCGAGACCGCCGCCGAGCTGAGCGAACTCGTCGAGGTCGCGCCCACCGGGACGGTCACCACCTGGGCCTGGAACCCCGAGCCCCGCCGCGGCCAGCCCCTCGCGACGCCCTTCGCCTGGGCCCTGGTCCGCCTCGACGGCGCCGACACCGCCCTCCTGCACGCCCTCGACGCCCCCGGCCCGGACGCCGTCCGCACCGGCATGCGCGTCCGCATCCGCTGGTCCGCCGAACGGACCGGCGCGATCACGGACATCGCCTGCTTCGAGCCGTACGAGGGCGCCGCTCCCGAGGGCGGACCCGCGCCGCACGCCGGGGAGTTCGACGAGCCGGTCACCGGCATCGTCGCCCCCGCCCGCCTCGACTACACCTACAGCCCGGGCCGCGCCCAGACACGCTACCTCCAGGCCCTCTCCGAGCGCCGCACGGTCGGCGAGCGCTGCCCCTCCTGCGCCAAGGTGTACGTCCCGCCCCGCGGCGCCTGCCCGACCTGCGGCGTCGCCACCACCGACCGGGTCGAGGTCGGCCCCCGCGGCACCGTCACCACCTTCTGCATCGTCAACATCAAGGCGAAGAACCTCGACATCGAGGTCCCGTACGTCTACGCCCACATCGCCCTCGACGGAGCCGGCCTCGCCCTCCACGGCCGGATCGGCGGCATCCCCTACGACCAGGTCCGGATGGGCCTGCGCGTCGAGCCCGTGTGGAGCGACGACGGCCGCTACCCCGACCACTACCGGCCCACCGGCGAACCGGACGCCGACTACGACACGTACAAGGAGCTGCTATGAGCGCCCCCGGCCGCGACGTGGCGATCGTCGCCTTCGCCCAGAGCGACCACCGCCGCCGCACCGACGACGTCTCCGAGGTCGAGATGGTGATGCCGGTGCTCCACGAGGTCCTGCGGCAGACCGGCCTGAGGACGTCCGACATCGGCTTCACCTGCTCCGGCTCCTCCGACTACCTCGCGGGCCGCGCCTTCTCCTTCACGATGGCCCTCGACGGCGTCGGCGCCTGGCCGCCGATCTCCGAGTCCCACGTCGAGATGGACGGCGCCTGGGCGCTCTACGAGGCGTGGGTGAAGCTCCTCACCGGCGAGGCCGACACCGCCCTCGTCTACTCCTACGGCAAGTCCTCGCCGGGCTCCGTCCGCGACGTGCTGACCCGCCAGCTCGACCCGTACTACGTGGCCCCGCTCTGGCCCGACTCGGTCGCCCTCGCCGCCCTCCAGGCGCAGGCCCTCGTCGACGCCGGGCACACCGACGAGGCGGCCCTCGCCGCGCTCGCCGCCCGCCGCCGCACCGACGCCGCCGCCAACCCGCACGCGCAGGTCACCGGCGCCCGCCCCCAGGGCGACTACGTCGTGGCCCCGCTGCGCACCGGCGACTGCCCGCCGATCGGGGACGGCGCCGCCGCCGTGATCCTCGCCGCCGGCGACCGCGCCCGCGAACTGTGCGCACGGCCCGCCTGGATCCGGGGCATGGACCACCGCGTCGAGGCCCACTCGCTCGGCGTCCGCGACCTCACCGACTCGCCGTCCACCCGGCTCGCGGCCGAACGCGCCGGCGTCTTCGAGCGGCCCGTGGACACCGCCGAGCTGCACGCCCCCTTCACCTCCCAGGAGGTCGTCCTCGCCAAGGCCCTCGGCCTCGGCGACGACGTCCGGATCAACCCCTCCGGCGGCGCGCTCGCCGCCAACCCCGTCATGGCCGCCGGACTCCTCCGGCTCGGCGAGGCCGCCGCCGCCGTGCACCGCGGCGACTCCGACCGCGCCCTCGCCCACGCCACCTCCGGGCCCTGCCTCCAGCAGAACCTGGTCGCCGTCCTGGAAGGGGACCCCCGATGAGCAAAGAGCCCGTCGCGATCGTCGGCATCGGCCAGACCAAGCACGTCGCCGCCCGCCACGACGTCTCCCTCGCCGGGCTGGTCCGCGAGGCCGGCGCGCGGGCCCTCGCCGACGCCGAGCTGACCTGGGCGGACATCGACGCCGTCGTCATCGGCAAGGCGCCCGACTTCTTCGAGGGCGTCATGATGCCGGAGCTGTACCTCGCCGACGCCCTCGGTGCCGTCGGCAAGCCCATGCTGCGCGTGCACACCGCCGGCTCCGTCGGCGGCTCCACCGCCCTCGTCGCCGCCAACCTGGTCGCCGCCCGGGTCCACCGGACGGTCCTCACCCTCGCCTTCGAGAAGCAGTCCGAGTCCAACGCGATGTGGGGCCTCTCCCTGCCCGTCCCCTTCCAGCAGCCCCTGCTGGCCGGCGCGGGCGGCTTCTTCGCCCCGCACGTCCGCGCCTACATGCGCCGCACCGGCGCCCCCGACACGATCGGCTCCCTCGTCGCGTACAAGGACCGCCGCAACGCCCTCAAGAACCCCTACGCCCACCTCCACGAGCACGACCTCACCCTGGAGAAGGTGCAGGCGTCCCCCATGCTGTGGGACCCCATCCGGTACTCCGAGACCTGCCCGTCCTCCGACGGCGCCTGCGCCATGGTCCTCACCGACCGGGCCGGCGCCGACCGGGCCCCGCGCCCCGCCGCCTGGGTGCACGGCGGTGCCATGCGCAGCGAACCGACGCTCTTCGCGGGCAAGGACTTCGTCTCGCCGCGGGCGGGCTCCGACTGCGCCGCGGACGTCTACCGGCAGGCCGGGATCACCGACCCGCGCCGGCAGATCGACGCCGTCGAGATGTACGTGCCGTTCTCCTGGTACGAGCCGATGTGGCTGGAGAACCTGGGGTTCGCCGCCGAGGGGGAGGGGTGGAAGCTCACCGAGGCGGGCGTCACCGAACTCGACGGCGACCTGCCCGTGAACCCCTCCGGAGGCGTCCTCTCCACCAACCCGATCGGCGCCTCCGGGATGATCCGCTTCGCGGAGGCCGCCCTCCAGGTGCGCGGGGAGGCCGGCGAGCACCAGGTGGACGGTGCCCGCCGGGCCCTGGGGCACGCCTACGGCGGCGGCGCCCAGTTCTTCTCCATGTGGCTGGTGGGCGCCGAACCGCCGGCCGGCTGAACCCGCCGGGACCGACCCGACCCGTCGGCCCCGCCGGTCAGGCGCGCAGGCTGTCGCGCACCCGGGTCGCCAGCGCCACCGGGTCGCCCTTCGGGGTCACCGGGTAGGAGTCCCGCCGCAGGTTCCAGGCGTTCTCCCAGGAGAACCAGTCGATCGCGGCGGGCGCCCGCCCGGTGACCAGCGAGGTCTCCAGCGAGTCCAGGTACGCCGACCACCGGGGGGCGTAGAAGCCCGACACGAGGCCCGACCACTCGCGGTTGGCGTAGTCGTGCAGCCCCGCCTCGCTGCCCGCCCGGTGCCCCCACGTGGTGATCAGCGAGCGGGCGTCGAACTCCAGGGTGGCCCGCTCCACGTCCGACCGCGCCCACGAGCGGGCGCCCTCCAGCCACGGCCCGAGCAGGAACCTCCGGTCGGTGGCGAGGACGGCGTCGAGCAGCGTCATGGAGCCGCGCCACTCCGCCGCCCGCGCCCGGAAGGCCGTCAGGTCCTTCGCCTCGTACGCGGCCTTGATCCGGGGCAGCAGCACCCGGCTGCGGTTGGTGAGCGCCTGCCGGGCGGTGTCCACCAGGTCGAAGCGGTACGCGTCGGTGTTCCGCAGCGCCGGCGCCACCTGCAACAGCTCGGTCAGCGCCCGCTCCACGGTCGCCGCGTCGTACCGCATGGCCTTCGGGCCCCAGGAGGCCGAGGTCCGCACGGTCAGGCTCGGCCGGGCCGTGAAGAGGCTGTCCTGGGACTCGCTCCAGCCGTTCGACCGGGTGCCGTACGGGCCCTTCCGCAGCCACTCCCACGCCTGGGCCGCGTGCGGGTCGGGGGCGCCGTAGCGGCGGGCCGCGTACTGCGTGAACCAGCCCGCGTGATCCACCGGGGTGTCCCGCCAGGCCAGCTCGGTGAAGAGGGAGAAGGTCACCGGGTTGGCGGAGGTGGCCTCCGGGAGGAAGGCGATGCCGCGCAGCGCGCTGCCCGGCTTCGTCCGCCACGCCTCGAACCGGTCCGTCCACACCGAGGTGTTGGCACCGATCGTGGTGTGCCCGCCGAAGTTGGGGATGGTGCCGAAGGCGTACGGCGTCCCGGACCAGGCCGTCTCCCGGTCCAGGTTGTCGTACCGGTCGGAGAGGCCGTCCACCACGAGCAGCCGCGAGGTGTCGACGCCCGCGAGCAGCTCGGCCTTCGGGTTGCGCTGCCAGCCGAGCAGCACCCAGGTCGCACCCCGCCGCGCGTCGTCCAGGGTCTCCATCACCCGGGCCGCGGCCTCGCCGACCGGCACGTCGCCCGCGTTCCCGCCCTCGTGCAGCAGGTCCATCTTGTACATCGTGGTGGTGCCGAGCAGCCGGGCCTGGTGCCGGTAGAACGCCGCGGCGACGCGCGGGAAGAGCGGGCCGCGCGGATCCAGCCAGTCCGGCCGGGTGAAGCCGATCCACCGGCCCTGCGGCACCACCCGGCCCTCCGGGTTGCGCTCCGCGAAGCCCGGCGGCACCGTGCCGAAGTACCCCGGCAGCACCGGCGTCATGCCCAGCTCCCGCAGCCGGTCCACGATCCGCTTGCCCAGCGCCGCCCGGCGGGCGATCAGCTGGTCGGTGACCGGGCCGCCGAAGGACGCCATGTTCTGCATCAGCCACCACGGCTGGTGCGCCGGCCCGGGGATCCACTCCCGCAGCTCCGCGCCCGTGTAGCCGAACTCCTGGAACGCCGCGTGATAGGCCGCCTCGGCGCCCATCTGCACGAACACCTCGTTCACCCCGTGCAGGGCCAGGAGGTCGATCTGCCGTTCGTACGACGCCCAGTCCCGGTAGGCGCCCGAATAGCCGTCGTCCGTGTCGTTGAGCGCGAACCGGTGCGGCACCGAGGCCGACTTGGTGACCGTGCCGGACGGCCCGGGCAGCCGGTCCGGCAGTGCCGCGAGGCTGTCGCCGGGCGAGCCGAGGTCCACGCCCACCGTGTAGCTGAGGTACCAGTGCACCCCGCGCAGCAGCACCGCCGGCGTGGAGCCCGTGACCACGATCCGGCCCGTCGACCCCGAGACCGTGAACCGGTCGGCGGCGTCGGAGCGGGGGACCAGGACCAGCTCGAACTGGCCCGCGTGGCGCGGCCGCAGCCGCACCAGCGCGGCACGCGCCGCGCTCGTCGAGTAGGGCGCCGCCGCCGGGGCGCCGGCCGCCGGCCCGGTGGGCCCGGCGGGTTCGGCGGAGGCGGGCGCCGACGTGGGCAGCGCGGTCAGCGCCGCGGCGCACAGGGCGAGGGAACACGCCGAGCGCGCGGCCCAGGACCGCGCACGGGAAAACGGAGGTCTCATGGTCGGCTCATCCCCTCGTCAGGACCGTGTGACGATCATGAACTGACCGTCCGTCATATGGGAGTATTCGCAGGCATCGCGGTCAAGGACGACACGCCCCCCGCGCCGCTTCCCCGGCACCGCACATCTGTCCGTCGAACACCCCCCGACCTGCGGGTCGCCGAGTGCCCCCACCTCCGCCAAGACCACCCGAACTGCTTGGAAGAATGCCGTTACACAGCGCTCGTTCCGGCGTACGCTGGACCTTTCGTGGGGTGATCGCCCCGGCGCCCCGACCGTGCGCCGGGCGTGCGCCCCCTGTGTGGGGGTGGAACGTGGCACGACAGGACGGCAGGCCGGCCCGCCTGGGCTTCGGCCTCTTCGAACGCGAGGCCGCGCTCGACGCCGCCGAAGAGGCGCTCGACCTGCTCACCGGCCTCGCACCGGAGCCCCCGTCCCCGCCCGAGCGCGTGCCCGCACCGCGCGACGCCCGTGTCGTCCCCCTGCACGCCGCCCGCTCCGCCTCCGACGCCCCGCGCGCCGCCGAACCGCCCGCCGCGCGCGGCGGAGTCCTCGTCTACGCCGCACCCGCGGGACTCGGCAAGACCACCCTCCTCGCCGAGATCCGCCGCCGGGCCGGCGCCCGCGGCTGCACGGTCCTCTCGGCCCGCGGCGGCGACCAGGAGCAGCGCGTCGCCTTCCACGTCGCCCGCCAGCTCCTCCAGCCCCAGCTCGCCCACGCCTCCGACGCCGAACTCCGCGAACGGCTCGGCTCCTGGTACGACATCGTCGGTCCCGCCCTCGGCCTGCGCGCCGCCACCGCCGGCTCCTCGCCCGACCCCCAGGGCCTGCGCGACGGCCTCGACTGGATCCTCACCCACCTGGCCGTCCGGCGCGCCCCGCTCGTCGTCGTCCTCGACGACGCCCACTGGGCCGACCCCGAGTCCCTCGGCTGGCTCGCCTCCTTCGCGCCGCGCGCCGAGGACCTCCCCATGCTGCTCGTCGTCGCCTACCGGCCCGACGAACTCCCCGACGAGGGAGCCGAATTCACCGGCCACCGGTCCGGACAGCGTCCGCACGGCCTCGCCCCGCTCACCGCCGACGCGGTCGCCCAGCTGGTCCGGGACCGGATCGGCGCCCACGCCGACGACGCCTTCTGTCGCGACTTCTGGACCGTCACGTCCGGAAACCCCTTCGAGACCGTCGAGCTGGCCGCCAAGGTCCGTGACCGCGGCCTCGACCCCACCGCCGACGGCGCCCACGAGCTGCGCGACCTCGCCGCCGCCCTCAAGGGCAGCGGCCTCATCAGCCGCCTCGAACGGCTCGGCCCCACCACCGTCCGGCTCGCCTGGGCCTGCGCCGTCCTCGGCACCGAGATCTCGCCCGCGCTCGCCGGATCCCTCGCCGGCCTGGGCGACGAGGCCGTGGCCGACTGCGCGGAACGCCTCCGCGAGGCCCGCGTCCTCGCCGAGAGCGGCGACCCGGCCGGGCCGCTCGAATTCGTCCACCCGCTCATCGCCAGTGCCGTCTACCGCGCCATCCCCGACGGCATCCGCGTCGCCTTCCACGGCCAGGCCGCCGCCTGCGTCATCGACGCCGGGCTCGGCCCCGCCGCCGCGGCCCGCCACCTCCTGGAGACCCACCCGGAGGGCGACCCCTCCGTCGTCGCCCAGCTCCGCGCCGCCGCCCGCGAGAACCTCCGCGCAGGCGCGCCCGACGCGGCCCGCCGCCACCTGGCCCGCGCCCTGCGCGAACCTCCCACCGCCGACGAGCGGGCGGCCGTCCTCTTCGAACTCAGCTCCGCGTCGCTCCTCACCGAGCCCGCCACCACGGTCAACCACCTGCGCGCCGCCCTGGAACAGCCCATCTCCGACCAGGCCCTGCGCCACGGCATCGTCTACCGCCTCTCCCAGGTTCTCGCCCACAGCGACCGTCTGGTCGAGGCGTCCGAGCTGCTGGAGCACGAGAGCCGGCTCACCACCGACTCCCGCAGCCGTCTGCGCATGCAGGCCGAGCGCTTCATGTGGGACGCGCTCCGCTCCGACGAGCCCGAGTCGCCCGCCCGCTCCCGCCGCCTCGCGACCCTCGCCGACCGGCTCCCGGCCGCGACCTCACCGAGCGCTACATCATCGGGCTGCGCGCCTGGGACGCCACCCTGCGCGCCGAGCCCGCCACCGTCGCCCTCCGGCACGCCGAGCGGGCCCTCGAAGGCGGCCTGAGCTGGGCCGACGAGAGCCGCGGCTTCGAGGTCCCGGTCCTCGTCGCCCTCATCCACCTCTACGCCGACCGGCCCGGCCGCGCCGAGGAACTCTTCGCCGCGGGCACCGCCGAGTTCGAGAAGCAGGGCTGGCGCGGAGCCCACCTCTCGTTCGCGTACACCCTTCTGGGCTACATCCGCTTCCGGCGCGGCCGTCTCATGGAGGCCGAGGACTTCGCCCGCGCGGGCCTGCGCCTCGCCGAGCGCGTCGGCCCCCGCACCCCCGCCCTCTGGTACGCCACCGGCGTCATGATCGAGGTCCTCCTGGCCCGCGGCCGCACGGCGGAGGCCGAGCGGGTCGCCCGCGACCACGACTTCGGCGAGCCCTTCCCGGCCACCGTCACCATCCCCGACTGCGAGACCGTCCACGCCGCCCTGCTCCTCGCCACCGGCCGCGCCGAGGAGGCCGCCGCCGCGCTGGCCGACATCGGCCGCCGGCTGGAGCCGCGCGGCAAGCGCAACCCGTCGTGCAGCCCCTGGCAGCTCCACCTGGCCCTCGCCGAGGCCGCCACCACCTCCCCGGCCAAGGCCCTCGCGACCGCCCAGGACGCCGTCGCCCGCGCCCGTCAGTACGGCGCGCCCTCCGCGATCGGCCAGGCGCTCCGGGTGACCGCCGAGGTCTCCGAGGGCGCCGACCGGATCAAGCTCCTGGAGGAGTCCGTCGACTGGCTGGACCAGTCCCCGGCCGCGTACGAGCTGGCCCGCTCGCTGGTCGCGCTCGGCGCGGCGCTCCGCCGGACCGAACGCCACGCCGAAGCCGCCGAGCACCTGTACCGGGGCCTGGAGACCGCCCAGGACTGCGGGGCCGACGGCCTGGTCGAGGAGGCCCGTGCCGAGCTGGCCGCGGCCGGCCTGCGTCCGCGCGCCCTGCACACCGCCGACGGCAACTCGCTCACCGCCCGTGAGCGGGCCGCCGCCGGGGCCACCGTCCGGGGCCTGGACCCGGCCGCCGTCCTCGGCGTCGACGCCACGGCGGCCTCCCGGCTGCTCTCCGCCGTCTACCGCAAGCTGGGCACCGACCGCTCCGGTCTCGCCCTCGCCCTCGGCGACCCCGGTGAGCCGGGCGACCCGGCGGAGACGTCCGGGGCGGCCGACCCGCTGGGCTGAGTCCCGGCGGGGCCGGTCCGGCGCCGGAAGGGCCGAGCCCGGCGCCGCACCGCGCGCCCGGGCACGTACCATGGCCGTATGTCCTTCCTCCGCCGCCGCAGTGCCACTCCCGCTGGCCCGGACTTCGACGTCCTCGCCATGGACCCGGGCGACTGGCCCGGCAATCTCGGCGCCGGTCTGCTGCCGGCCCCCGACGGTTCCTGCCAGGGCGTCTTCCTGCGCTACGACCTCTTCGGCGGCCGCGGCCCCGCGATGATCATCGGCAACCTCCCGGAGGGCTCGCCGGCCCGGGAGCTCGCCGAGGGCCAGATCCCCTTCGAGGTCGCCCAGCTCCTCGCCGCCCTCGAGAACGACGAGCCGGTCGAGGTGCTCGACACCGAGGACGTCCCCGTCATGCAGGGCGACAACCTCCTCATCGTGCGCCGTCTCAAGCTCTCCGAGAGCCGTATCTCCTGCGTCCAGTTCGACCGCAGCGACAACGTCCTGGTGACGATCGCCAGTTGGGACCGGCCGATCACCGACGACCTGTACGCGCTGCTCAAGCCGCTGCCCGCCGAGCTGTTCCAGCAGGGCTGAGCGGGAGGCGGGGGCCGATGAGCGCACGCGTCGACGCCTGGATCTGGGCCGTCCGGCTGACCAAGACCCGCTCGCAGGCCGCCGCGGCCTGCCGGGCGGGCCACGTGAAGGTCAACGGCGAGCGGGCCAAACCCGCCCAGTCCGTGAAGCCCGGCGACGAGGTCCGCGTCTACGTGGCGGGCCGCGAGCGGATCGTCGAGGTCAAGGAGCTCCTGACCAAGCGGGTCGGCCCGCCGGCCGCCGCCGAGGCGTACGTGGACAACAGTCCGCCCCCGCCGCCCCGCGAGCACGTCGCCCTCGCCGCCGTCCGCGACCGGGGCGCCGGCCGCCCGACCAAGCGGGAGCGCCGCGAGCTGGACGAGCTGCGCGGCCGCCAGACCTAGGGCCTGTCCGACCATTCCCGCCGGGTCCGGCCCGCCCGGCACGCACGCTCGCCGCACGGCCGAAACGCCCAAGTAGCGCCGCTACGAGGCCGCCCCGGCCGCACGCCGATCGCACGCACCGGACGACCCGGCCTGATCCGACGGGAATGGCCAGACACGCCCTAGACCACGGCCGGAGGGCCGCCCCGCGGTGCCGGGGCGGCCCTTCCGCGTGTCAGGACGGGACGGCCGCGAAGGCGCTCGCGACGCGCGCCGCCGTGGTGCCCAGCCCGTGCGGGACGGTCCAGTCCGGGACCGCGACCGGCTCCGGCACCCCCGCGTCGGACCGGTCGCGCAGCAGCGGGGTGCCGGCGCCCGCGTGGACGTCCCCCGCGCCGTACCGCCGCACGTTCCGGTGCCAGTGCAGGACGCCGGCGAGCCAGTCCTCCAGCTCCCTCAGCCGGGTCTCGAAGGCAGCCCGCCCGGCCTCGTCGAGACCGAAGTGCTCGTACATCAGCGGCACCTCACGCCGCTTCAGCTGCTCGTACTGGCGCAGCCGTCCGTTCATCAGCTCGTGCACCATGCCGACGGCCGTGTCCCGGTCGACGTCGAAGAACTTCTCCAGGACGAGCACGCCGTTGTGCAGCTCGCCCTCCACCTCGACCTCCTTCTGGTAGGAGAAGAGGTCGTTGACGAGCGCGCCGTAGTCCGACACCGCGTTCTCCAGCGCGCGGGCGGTGCCCGAGGCGAACAGCTCCGGCGGCAGGACGCCGTCCTGGCGCAGCCGGCCCATCAGCAGGGTGAGTTCGGACCCGAAGGTGCTGCGGCGCATCTCGACGTAGTCGACCGGGTCGGGCACGCGGTGCTGGGCCTGGTTGTGCAGCTCCCACATCCAGCTCTCCAGCATCGCGTCGAGCGCGGTCCACAGTTCCGTACGGGCGGCCGGGCCCATCGGGCCGGCCGTCCTCGCCCACACGTCGGCGAGCGACCGCTCCAGCGCGTTCCCGGCGAACCGCGGGGCGGAGGCGGGGTCGTCCACCGGCAGGCACGCCTTCAGCCGGGCGGTCTGCGCCCGGGCCCCGGCGAGGTCGCGGGGGCGGCCGAAGACCATCGGGTAGTAGTCGTCGGCGTAGGTGCCCCAGGTCAGCCAGAGGGCGCTGAGCTCCAGTTCCTCCAGCGTGGCGTCGGGGTCGAGACCGGCCGAGCAGAGGGCGAGGTCGAAGCCCTCCATCAACGGCCGGTCCCAGATGCCGTCGAGGAGCCCCATCGCGTCGGCCCAGTCCTCGGAGCGCCGCTTGGCCTCCTGGTGGTGCGGGCTGAGGGAGACCGCGTAGGGGAGGGCGAAGTCGGGGAGGGGGGAGGGGCCGACGGCCCGGTGCGGCGTGTGGGTGAGGCTCCGCAGTCGCGCCTCGCCGGCCCGGCCGCCGAGCAGGCTCCGGACGTCGAGCACGGACATGCCGAGCGCCGGGGCCGCGGCGGGAGCGTCGGCCATGCCCTCGTTCATGTACCGGCTGGAGCGCATGTGCCACTCGTGGCCGCCGGACTGCCAGTCCTGGAGTCCCTTGGTGTACGCGCCGATCGCCGCGATCTCCAGGGGGGTGAGGCCCTCCCGCACGGCCAGCGCGGGCACTTCGGTGAGCGCGGTGTTCTCGAACTGCTGGACCCGTGAGGTCAGCAGGTCGTTGACGGCGTCGGCGGCCTCCTGGGTGGAGCAGCCGAGGAAGTGCTCCAGGACGAGCACGCCGTTGCTGTTCTCGCCCTCGTCCTCGACCTCGCGCTGGTACGAGAAGAGGTCGTTGCGCAGGTGGACGGCGTCGGAGAAGGAGTCGCGCAGCACCCGCAGCGGCCGTGAGCGGGCCACCCGGTCGGGGACCTCGGCCCCGGCGGCGTACTCGACGAGTCCGGCGGACCAGGGCGCGCCGCCGACCTTCCGGCGCATCTCGATGTATTCGAGGGGGTTGGCGATCCGGCCGTCGTTGATGTTGTCGAGCTCCCACAGGGACTCGTTGAGCAGGGCCTCGGTGGCCTCGGCGAAGCGCTGCCGCCAGCCGTCGGACATCGCGGGGACGGTGCGCCGCCACAGGTCGGCGAGGCCGGCCTCCACGGGGTTGACCGGCTCGGGCATCCCGGCGGCGGGGTCGGCCGGCATGAAGTGCGGCAGCCGGTCCAGGTACTCCTTGCTGCCCGCCCGGTCCTGGGTGCGCTTGAAGACCTCCAGGAAGTGGTCGTCGAAGAAGAAGACCCACGTGTACCAGTCGGTGACGAGGTTCAGCGCGTCCTCGTCGCAGTCGGGGTGGGTGTAGGCGCAGAGCAGCGCGTAGTCGTGCGCGTCGAGGTCGGCCGTCTCCCAGACCCCGGATCCCTCCAGCATCCCCATCGCGCGGGCCCAGTCCCGGGTGTGCGTCCGGGCCGCCTCCACATGGGTGTTGAGGCGCGCCGGATACGGGACATAGAAATCCGGCATGACGAAGGGCTGAGGCATGTGCGGGCGGGCCTTTCCGGTGGAGGGGTGGCGTTCCGGCCCAGCCTTACCCCTGCCCCGGGGGGAGAACCCGCGCTCAGGAATAGTCGTATGAGCACAGGAAAGGGTGGCGCCGGAGGGGAACCCCGACGCCACCCCGCACCTTTCGGCCAAGCCCGCTCAGCCCTGGGAAACCCGCACGTCAGCGGCCTTCACAAAGGCGATCCGATGGCCGAACTGGATCTGGTAGTACTCCTCCTGGCCGCGCACGACCCGATGGTTCGTACTGTCGAACACCGGTGCGTAGTAGTACTCGCCGGGCGTCTTGTGCCCCACCACGTACGTCTGCCCCGCGAGCAGCCGGTACGGCAGCGGCGACACCGCCTGCACCGGCACCCCCGCCGGGTACGCCGACGCCTCCGGATAGGCCCGGCCGTAGACCGGCACCTCCGCCAGACCCTCCCGCGGCGTGAGCACCAGCCCCCGCGCCCCCACCGCCGTCGGCTCCGCCGCCGGGTTGTGGAACCACGCCTTCTGCCCCAGGTACCAGATCGCCGTCCAGTCGCCCCGGCGCTCCGCCACCGCGTAGCTCTGCCCCGTCGTCGCCCGCGCGCCCGTGTCGTTGACCCCGGTCGTCGAATCCTGCCCGCCGGGCCGCAGCCCGATGTCCTTCACCAGCGGCGCGTCGGCGCTCGGCGCGGTGTGCAGGCGCACGGCCCCGCTGCCGTGCGGCGCGCACGCCTCCCCGGCCGTCGCGCACCCGGTGTACACCGGCCGGTTCCCGCCGTACTCCGGGCGGATCGTCACCACACCGGCCCGCGGCCCCGCGCTCGGCGTCAGCGGCCGGCCCAGCAGCCGGAAGTAGTGCGCCCAGTCCCAGTACGGCCCCGGGTCGGTGTGCATGCCGCGGATCGACGAGGTCACCGTCCCCGGCACGTTGTCGTGCCCGATCACGTGCTGCCGGTCCAGCGGGATGTCGTACCGCTTCGCCAGGTACCGCACGAGCCGGGCCGAGCTGCGGTACATCGCCTCCGTGTACCAGGAGTCCGGCGCCGTCAGGAAGCCCTCGTGCTCCAGGCCCACCGACTTGGCGTTCACGTACCAGTTCCCCGCGTGCCAGCCGACGTCCTTCAGCGGCAGGTGCTGGGCGACGTGCCCGTCCGAGGAGCGGAGCGAGTACTGCCAGGAGACGTACGTCGGGTCCTGCACCAGCTTCAGGGTGACGTCCCAGGTGGCCTCGGTGTCGTGCACCACGATGTAGTCGATCTTCTGCGAGACCGGCCGGTCCGCCTTGTCGTGGTTGCCGTAGTCGCCGTCGCCGAACTCCTCGTACGGCGCCGGGATCCACTCGCACGCCACCGTCGTCGGGCACTCCACCGGACCGCGCGCCGGCGCGCGCAGCCCGAGCGCCGCCACCTGCCCGGTGTCCGGCGCCACCGCCGGGGCGGCCGGCAGCGCCACCCGCTGCCCGCTGTCCGTGACCCGCGCCTCGCCGGTCCGGACGCCGGCGAAGACGTCGTCGGCGTACGCCGCCGCCGTGGCCGTGTCGTCGGCGCCCGAGTAGCGCGCCACCGCCCCGTACCAGTCGGCCGGGTCCGCGCTCGGCGCCCGCCCGGCCTCCCGCTGGGCCGCCGCGAGCAGCGCCGCGCCGCCCTCGATGTTCGCCGCCGTCGAGCTCCGCAGCTCCTCCGCCGGGATCCCGGAGAGCGACGAGGCCCGCTCCAGGGTCCGCAGCCGAGCGGGCAGCTCCTCCGGCGACGGCGGGTCGACGGCGGCCCCGGCCCCGGTCCGGGCGGGCCGGGAGTCGTCACCGCGCGCGTCCTCGCCGTCCTCCGAGTGGTGCGGCACGGAACGGGCCAGCGCCGTGGCCGTGTCCGTGAGGTGCATCGGACCGTAGCCCCCGGTCACACTGGGCGCGCCGGCGTGCCCGTCCCAGCGCGACTGGAGGTACGAGACGGCGAGCAGCACGCTCTCGGGCACGCCGTGGCGCTCGGCCGCCGCCGCGAACTGGCGCTGGAGCGAGTCCGCCACCGGCACGTCGGCACCGGCCGGCGGGGCGCCCGACAGCAGCGGGAGGAGCAGGGCGGCGGACGCGGCGACGGAGAGCACACGACCTCGGGACGCGGTACGGAGCAAGGCGGCCTCCAGGGACGGGGGGTGACACGGGGGCGTGCGGTACCGAACCCGTACAGGGGTAGCCGCTCCCGGACCATCCGTCAATCACCCCTCCATCGGGGCGAGTTCCCACGTCAGCGCGGTCGTGCGGTCCGAACGGGGCGACTTTCGCGGTGACGGCCCGCCCACCGGCGACGCGTCGGTGGTCTCGACCACTGAGGCCTGCCGCCACCGCTCCCGGCACGCGCCGGAAACCCGCGGGGGACGGTCGCCCGCCACCGGCCCGGAAGGCACCCGCGGGCGCTCCGGACACGGCGAAGCGCCGCACTCCCGGTGTGTCGGCACCGGGTGCGCGGCGCACACCCCCGTCTCGCGGTGGGGACGCTCAGCGCGTCCCCACCGCCGCGCGCACGGCCCGCCGTGCCATGGCGCAGTCGTCGTGCAGCCGCCTCAGCAGCAGCCGCTGTTCCTCCCCGGGAGCGAGTGCCCCCGAGACCACCGGCACCGAACCCGCCGGCGGGGCCTCCTTGATGGTCCGCTGCACGGCCGTCTCGTACGTGCGGATCTCCCGCGTCAGCACGATCATCAGGTTCACCAGGAAGGCGTCACGGGCCGCAGGCCCCTGCTGCTGTGCCATCTGGCTGATCTGGCGGCGCGCCAGCGGCGCGTCACCGAGCACCGCCCACAGCGTCGCCAGGTCGTAGCCGGGCAGGTACCAGCCCGCGTGCTCCCAGTCGACCAGGACGGGACCGGCGGGGGAGAGGAGGATGTTGGAGAGCAGGGCGTCACCGTGACAGAACTGCCCCATGCCCTGCCGCCCGCCCGCGTGGGCCAGGCCGTGCAGGAGCTTCTGCAGGTCGTCGCGGTCCCGGTCGGTGAACAGACCCAGCTCGTGGTAGCGCGCGATCCGCGTGCCGTAGTCGAGCGGCGCGTCGAAGGTCCCGGCCGGCGGCCGCCAGGCGTTCAGCCGGGCGATCGCACCCAGCGCCGCCCGGACGTCGGCCCGCGGCGGGGCCTCCACGGGGTGGCGCGAGAGGGCCGCGGCCCGCCCGGGCATCCGCTCGATCACCAGCGTGCAGTTCTCCGGGTCCGCGGCGATCAGCCGCGGCGCGCGCACCGGCGGGCGGTGGCGTACGAAGGAGCGGTAGGAAGCTATCTCGTGCCGGAACCGCTCGACCCACGCGGGGGAGTGGTCCAGTAAACACTTCGCCACCGCCGTCGTGCGTCCGGTCGTCCCGACGATCAGGACGGACCGGCCGCTGCGCCGCAGCACCTGCACCGGGTTGAACTCCGGGCAGATCCGCTGGACCGCGGCGATGGCGACCTTGAGCTGCGCCCCCTGCGGACCGGAGAGGTCGATCCGGCCGCTGACCTGGGTGCCGAATCCGGTGCCGGTCCCCGCCGCCCAGGACCGCGGACGCGCGGCCCGCGGGGCGGGGGCGAGGTACGGTCCGCCGGCCTGCACCAGGCGGGTCTGCGGCCGGGGCGGGGCGGACACGGCGGACGATGCTGTGTACATGGAGGTGACAGATCCCTTCGTGGTCCGGCGTACTTCGTGCGTCGCCCCCGCCCGCCCCCGGTCCGCACCCTGGGGAAAATGAGGGCCGGTCGACGGGGCGGGGTGGCGCATACCTACCTGACACCCGCGCGCGGGTGGCGGAACATCGAGCGCACCCTGGCGAACCCTGGCGAATAGTCGCCAGCCCTATGACAGCGGGCTACTGTCAACTCAGCCGAGAACCTGGGGGCTTAGACGTGACAGGACAGACCAACACCCGCCTGGCGGACCTCTTCGGCCTCGCCGGCTGGTCCAAGGGCGAACTCGCGAGACTGGTCAACCGGCAGGCGGCGGCCATGGGCCACCCCCAGCTCTCGACCGACACCTCGCGGGTGCGGCGCTGGATCGACAGGGGAGAGACCCCGCGCGATCCCGTACCCCGGGTGCTGGCCGCCCTGTTCACCGAGCGACTCGGTCGTGTCGTGACCATCGAGGACCTCGGGTTCGTACGACGCGGGCGTGCCGGAACGCGGCAGGCCGTCAGGAACAAGGACGAGAACCCTGACGGAATGCCCTGGGCTCCCGACCGTACGGCTGCGGTCCTCACCGAATTCACGGGAATGGACCTCATGCTCAACCGACGCGGCCTGATGGGCGCGGGCATCGCGCTCACCGCCGGCTCCGCACTCAACAGCTCCCTGAACGACTGGCTCAGGACCGAGCCCTCCCGCCCCGCCGCGGCGCCCCGCGCCACCGATCCGTACCACGCCGACCCCGCCGGCTTCGACCGCTACGAGGCCGCCCCCATCGGCTCGGAGGAGATCGAGGCGCTGGAGCAGTCGGTGAAGATCTTCCGCGCCTGGGACGCCTCCCGGGGCGGCGGCCTCCAGCGCAAGGCGGTGGTGGGCCAGCTCAACGAGGTCGGCGGCATGCTCGCCTACCGCCACGCCGACCACCTCCAGCGCCGGCTGTGGGACGTCGCCGCCAACCTGGCCGTCCTGGCCGGCTGGATGTCCCACGACGTGGGCCTCGAACCCACCGCGCAGCGCTACTTCCTCATCGCCGCGCACGCGGCCCGCGAGAGCGGCGACCGGCCGCGCGCCGGCGAGGCGCTCTCCCGCGCCGCCCGTCAGATGGTCCACCTGGGCCGCCCCGACGACGCCCTCGATCTGATGGAGCTCGCCAAGTCCGGTGCGGGAGAGCGGTTGTTGCCGCGCACCCAGGCGATGTTCCACACCATCGAGGCGTGGGCGCAGGCGTCGATGGGACGGGGCCAGGCGATGCGCCGCACCCTGGGCGAGGCCGAGGACCTCTTCGTCTCCGACAAGGCCGACGAGACGCCGAGCTGGATGCAGAGCTTCGACGAGGCCGACATGCACGGCATGCAGGCCCTCGCCTACCGCACGCTCGCCGACCACGACCCGGCGGCGGCGGCCACCGCGCAGCACCACGCGAAGCTCGCCCTGGACCTGCGGCGCGACGGGCACGACCGCTCGAAGCTCTTCGACCACATCTCGATGGCCTCGGCCTGCTTCATTGCCGACGACCCTGAGCAGGCGGACCGCTACGCCCGGCTCGCCCTGATCTCCATGGGCGAGACCTCCTCGCACCGCACCTGGCACCGGCTGCGCGAGATGTACCGGCTCACCGGCCAGTACGCGGGCTACTCGAAGATCGAGGACCTGCGCGCCGAGCTGGAGGTGGAGCTGCCCCGCTCGCCGGAGGCCCCGAGAACGGGTCAGGTCTGAGACGGGGGCACGACCCCGGGAAGCGGCACGCGCACGGACACGAGGACGTACGGGACCGGGCTCCGGCCTGCCCCGCGCGGGATGTCGCGCGCCCTGGGGTCAGCGCGGCCGGGCAGCCCGGAGAACCGACGCGGTCACGCGGACCGACGCCGGCGGGCGGACGCACGCCGCCCGCGGGACGTGCGGCGCCCCGGGAACGCGCACCGGCTCAGGAGCCGACGCGGACGACCATCAGACAGGCGTCGTCCTCGCGTGCCTCCTCGCCGAACTCCTCCAGGACGGACCGCAGGCACTCCTGCGCGTCCCGGGCCTCCGCGAGGCGGGGGGCGAGGGCGATCAGCCGGGCGAGTCCGGTCTCGTCGTCGAGTGCCCCCGCCGCCCGGGTCAGTCCGTCGGTGTGCAGCACGAGCACGTCGCCTGGGAGGAGGCGGGTCTCGGTCTCCTCGTACGCGATCCTCGGCGTCGCCCCGAGGAGCACGCCCTCCGGGCGGCGCAGCTGCCGGCCCGTCCCGCCGCGGAAGAGCAGCGGGGCGGGGTGGCCGGCCTGCGCCCAGGTGAGGGTCTGCGCCACGGGGTCGTAGCGGCAGCACATCGCGCTGCCGAGCGCGGGCTGGCCGGAGCTCTCCAGGAGCTGGTTGAGGTGGCCCATGAGGGCGCCGGGCCGGATGCCGGCGACGGCCATGCCGCGCAGCGCGCCGAGCAGCATCGCCATCGAGGACGTCGCGGCGACGCCGTGGCCCGTCAGGTCGCCGACGGTGAGGAGGGCGTCGCCCGCGGGCAGCGCGAGCGCGTCGTACCAGTCGCCGCCGATCAGGCCGGTGGAGGCGGCCGGGAGGTAGTGGCCGGCGACGTCGAGCGGGGCCGGGCCGTCGTGGGCGAAGCGGAGCGAGCCGCGCCAGGGCGGCAGGACCGCCTCCTGGAGTTCGACGGCGACCCGGCGCTCGGTGCGCTCGACCTGGCGGCTGTGCTCCAGGCGGTCGCGGCTCTCGCGGACGGCCCGTTCGCTGCGGCGCAGTTCGCTGACGTCCCTCAAGACGGCCCACATGGAGGCCGTGCAGCCGTCGGCGTCGAGCACCGGCTCGCCGGTCATGTGCACGGCCCGGACCTTCGCGTCCGTGCGGACGATGCGGAACTCGCCGTCGATCGGCTTCCCGTCGATCAGGCAGTCCGTCACCATCGCCTGGAGCCGCGGCTGGTCCTCGGTGTGGACCACGGTCGGCATCTCGTCGAGCGACATCGGGCCCTGCTCGCGGGAGCGGCCGAAGATCTGGAACAGCTCCTCGGACCAGCTCACCTCGTCGGTCAGCAGGTTCCACTCGGCGCTGCCGACACGGGTGAGGAGGGATCCGGTGCGGACCGGGGCCTCGCCGTAGGCCGCGCCGGCGTCGCTGGTGAACGAACCGTCGAAGAAGGATCCGTCCTCCTCGGGCGCGGCGTCCTCGCGCGCGATGCCCGGGTCCGCGGAGTCCTGCCCGGCGGGGAGGGTCACCGCCGGGGCGCCGTCGCGCAGCTGCCCGAACTGTGCGCGCAGGTCGTCGAGCTGATGCATCGCCAGATCGCAGAGGGCGCGCTGCCAGCGCTGCCGGGGATCGTCCTCGTGGGCGGCGGCGTCCCGGCGGACGGCGTCGACCTCACCGCGCAGGCGACTCGCCTGCGAGATCAGCGCGTCCACCGCACCCGGCTCGGGAGGCTGGGCGGGACGGTCCGCGAACAGAGGGGACGGCATGTCGTACTCCGATACAGGCGCGGCGCGGGCCCGTGTCGGAACGGGCCTGGAGACGACTGTGGCACAGGGTCCGAGTGGCCGTAAGGGATTTGGCAACACTCGATCCGGTGGTGCTTCTGGCATATGCCTGAGGCCCGGCCGTCATCGGCCGCGACACAACGGGTTACGGTGCACGTGTGGTGAGCGACGAGGTGAACGGTACGGCCGGCACGGTGGGTACGGACACGGGGGAGGCGGCGGTGACTTCGGGCCCGGCGAGCGCGGGCGCGCCCGCGGCGGCGGGCACGGCCGTGCTGCTCGCGGCGGCGCCCGCGGGGCGCGGCCGGGCGATGGACGCGGTCTCCGTGCTGCCCTCGCTCGCGGCGGTGCCGCCCGGCGTCCTCACCGGGACGGCGACCGCGACGCTCGTCGAACTCGCCGACCCCGTCGACCCGCAGACCGTCCTCACCCGGCTGCGGGCCGCCGCGCAGAGCCCGGGCCCGCTGGTCCTCTACCTCGCGGGCCAGCTGCACCTGGACCGCCGCCAGCAGTTGCCCCACCTCGCCCTCGCCCGCAGCACCTCGGCGGCCCTCCGCTACACGGCCCTGCCCTGGCACTGGCTCGCGGAGGCGGCGGCGTCCCGCCCGGCCGGGACGACCACGGTGGTCGCGGACCTGGTCGCCGACCCGGAGGCGTGGACCCGCCTGGCCGCCGCCCCGGACCTCCTCCGCCTCGTCCCCGCCCCCACCCTCTACGCCCGGGTCGGCGCGCCCCCGCGCCGCGGCGACCTCGCCGCCCCCGACTACCTCCGCGCCTGGGCCGACCAGTGGCGCGCCGGCGCCCGCCCTTCCTTCGCCGCCCTCCACGCGGAGGCGGCCGCCCGCACCCTGTCCCCCCAGTGCCTGTTCCTGGCGACGGGGGGCGAGACGGCCGTCCCGGCCGTGGCGGAACCTCGGTCTGTGGGCGCGGCGGTGGCGGTGTCGGTGCCGGGGGCGGGTACGGCTCCGGTGCCGGGCCCCACTCCGGCGCCCGTGTCCGGTCCGGTTCCGGTTTCTGCTCCGATCTCGGCTCCGGTGGCGGTTCCCGCGCAGGTGGTCTCCGCTCCTGCGGCGAGTGCTCCTGCTCCTGTACCCGTCATGGCCGTGGCCGTCGACCCGGGCGCGCCTTCCGCCGAGGGTGGGGAACCGGTCCGTACGCCGAGTCCCGCCCCGGTCCCGCTCTCCGAGCCGGCTCCGGCCCCCGCCCCTCAGCCTGCCCCCGTCCCGGACCGGGCCCCCGCACCGGCCGTCCCGGCCCCCGTCGCGGAGAGCGCGGAGCGGCCCGGCGCCACGGCCGTCCCTCCGCTGCCCGCCGGTTTCGCGCCCGCCGAGGACGAAGAGGCCCCCGGAACGATGAAGTTGGCGCCGCCGAAGGCGAAGCGGAAGCTGAAGGACGCGGACGTGGAGGGGAACGTGCAGGCCCCGCCCGTACCGCCGCTGCCGCCCGCCGCCCCGCCCGCGCCGCCGGAGTCCCCGTCGCGGCCGCCCGCGCCGGCCTCGCCTCCCTCCTGTCGGGTGCCGGC